>JBHGBC010000199.1:0-10201 GCA_041946805.1 bacterium | reverse complement strand
TAACGCTTGGGGTAATTTATTTTTTGGGGGAGCGGGATTTTTCAAGGGAGAAGGGGGTGGGGGGAGCGGTTTTACTTCAGGTGGGTGAGATGTTACCCCTAGACAAAGGTCGTTCCCTATCAGGGTAAGGGAAGCCCTGAAGGGGCGAAATCCATAATATGCAAATAGACGGAAAAATAGTCACCTATTGTTTTAGCATGGAAAAACTCAACAGAACTTAGGAGGAGGTTCTCAAGTAACTTCCGTCCCTGCTAAGAGCCGCACGTGAGCGGCCCCGGATTTTCGTCCGGGGCGATTCCTCACACGCTGACCGCGGCGGTCTTGTAATCGGAGCGGTACAGGGCCTCGATGATTTTCAGGAACTTGTATTCCTCCTCGCCCGGGGTGGCGGGCGGGCGGTTTTTGAGAACGGCCTCGACGAAGTCCTGGACGATGTTGAGATTGACGTTCCACCGTTCAAAATCGGTGGCCGGGGCGATGGTGACCGGTTTGCCGCTGCGGTCTTCGTAAATCTGGAAAAAGATCTCCTGGGTCCAGGCCAGGGGATCGAAAGCCAGCCCGGCGCGCGACCCGAAAATCCGGATGCGGGTGGAGCTGTTCATGTGAGCCGCCCAGGCCCGTTCCCACAACACGGTCAAGCCTCCCTTGCAGCGGAGAAAGGCCCCGCCGTGTTCTTCCACGTCGAATACCCGGTCTTGGTTGGTTTGTTCGTCGATGCCTTGGAAGCAGAAGCCGTCGACGCGTTCGACCGCCAGGTTGTCAAAGAGGCCGAAGAGGATGTTCAGGTCATAGATCCCCCAATCGAGCATGGCTCCGCCCCCGGCCTTGGACTTGTCGAGACACCACGCGGCCGAGGGATGGAAATCGATCCCCGGACGGTTGCGGCGGGCAATGCCGGTGAGGGTTACGTGATAGACCTCGCCGAGTTCGCCCGCCTGGATGAACTCCCGGGCCTTGCGCACGGTGGGGCTGAAACGGTAGCGGCCGGAGCAGGACGCCAAAATCTTCCCCGCGCGCCGCGCGCGTTTGACCATGCGGTAGGCGGAGGCGGCGCTGGTGGTCATCGGTTTTTCGCACAGGACGTGCTTTCCCGCGGCCAGCGCGGATAAGGCGGTTTCCTCGTGCGCGAACGAGGGCACGCAGATCACCACCGCGTCCAGCGCGTCCAGGGCCAGCAACTCTTTGTAATCGGTGAAGGCCTGGGGAATGCCGTACTCGGCCGAGGCCTTGGCGAGTTGTTGTTCGTTGAGGTCGGCGATGGCCGTCACCCGGCAGCGCGGAATAGTCCGGAACCCGCGGATGTGCTCCATGCCGATCATGCCGGCGCCGATGATGCCGACCTGGATATCCTGGATTTTGCTCATGAGCTCCGTCGACTCCTTCGCGGGAACAATCTAATCCCTGGCTGAGTCCGGCCGGACGCGCCGGAGAGTGGAAAGCTCACGATCAATCCGGCCGTCAAATCGTCCACAGTTCCACGGGCAGGTGGTGGACATCGTTCAGGCTCACGATCAATTTGCGGGCCTCATCGAGCCATCGGATTTGTGAAAACGACGCGTTCCGGAACGTGAAACTCACGGAACGGTTGGAATTCAATCCCATCAGATGGTGAAACATCACCCGTCCGAATTCGATATGGCCGATCAGGCACACACCATCCTCCGTTCCCCGGTGGCGTTCCGCGATCAGGCCGAGGGCCTCCCGCGCCCGCCGGTCGATTTCTTCGGGAGTTTCAGCCACTTGCGGCCACCAACGGCCGGCCTCCATGGACGCAGGCAATTGCGCCCACGGGAACCGTTCCCGCAGCTGGTCCGCCGTCCGGGCGTTCCATCCGGTCCCCCACGTTTCGCAAAACACCGGCGAGATGACGGGGTCGAGCGGCATCACTTCCCGCAGGATTTCCACAGTCTGCAGGGCGCGGTACAGGGGGCTGCAGTACAAATGCGTGACGCCTTCCTGGACCAGCCGGGACGCGGCCCGGCGCACCTGCTCGGCGCCGGTCTCGGTCAAGGGCGGATCCAGCCCGGCAATGCCGGAAACATTGCCCACGGTTTGTCCATGCCGCACAAAAAAGAATTCCACCGGAATGCACTGACCTCCTGGATCGAGGCGGCCGATTGACCTTGGGAACGATCCGGCCATAATGGGCTCAACTCGGCCATCGGCCACTGGGCTGTGTTTTTTACTCTATCATCCCCGCCCGGGTGGACAAGGCCGGGATTTCGATTCTCACGACGGGCCATGGGAGGAACCGCGGCGATGGAGATCACCCGCGACGAATTGAAACGGATATTGCGCGAATTGATTCAGGAAGACCTGCCGGTGGGCCACACTCCCCTAGGCGAGCGGTGGATCGGAGGCCAACTGTACCTGCAGCCCCGCGATTCCACCGCCACGCCGAAAGAGATTCCCATCGACGTGTTTTTCCATAAAATCGTGATGATCCGCGACCGCCTCCGGGTAATGGAACAGGCGATCAACGCTCACAAGATTCTGTCGGATGAAGACAAGGTGAACCTGCAGCAATACATCACCAAGATCTACGGCACCCTGACCACCTTCAACGTGTTGTTCAAGGACAAAGCCGATCACTTCGTGGGGGATAGTTCCAAGGAACGGTAGGGTGGCGGAATTCCTCCAATCCCACTACGGAGTCTATCGAATCTCGAGAAGGCTGGTGAGGTGAATCACCGATGATGAATGAAATTATTTTTATCGTCCAAGAAGATCCCGAAGGTGGTTATACCGCCCGGGCGTTAGGAGAATCCATCTTCACGGAAGCCGATACCCTGGATGCGTTGAGCGGCCAAATACGGGATGCCGTAAAATGCCACTTTGATCCCGGTAAGGAACCCAGCGTGCTTCGCCTGCATTTCATCCGGGAAGAGATCATCGCCTTATGAGAATCCCACGGGATTGGAGTGGAATGCGGCTAGCCAAAGCTTTAGGCCGGTTTGGTTATCGGATCACCCGGCAAAGTGGTAGTCATGTCCGACTTCTTACTGATCAAAAGGGAGAGCATTCCATTACCATCCCTCTACACGATTATCTTAGAGTGGGAACGTTTTCCGCCATTCTTTCCGACGTAGGGAAACATTTGGAGTTGAATCGTGAAGAATTATTAAACCAATTATTGGATTAACAGCCCATTGAATAATACATGGGATTAAAACGTAGATGTTATCTCCTTTATCCCCAGGAAAAGGCCCCATAGATAGGATAGGCTCAATGCGGGGCATAACTCCCAAAGAACCCAAAGTGGTATCGCCTTCCAGGCCAGAAGAAACCGTTTCACGGATTGAAAGCCCGTACCACTTCACTACATCTCCCCCCGGTATATTTCCCCGTCATCTTGTTTTATCTTATATCCCTACCTTTTCACAATGGGAGGGATCATGCTGACACGCGTTTCAATCATCACGGTTTTGGTCTTCACGGGGGCGGGGGCGGTGATGGCGGAGAATCCAGCCGGGGCCGCCGAATGGAAATTGGTCTGGGCGGATGAGTTCGACTACGAAGGCTTGCCGAATCCGGACAAATGGGACTACGAGGAGGGATTCATCCGCAACCGGGAGAAGCAATACTACACCCGCGCGCGGCGGGAAAACGCCCGGGTGGAGAACGGCGTGCTGATTATCGAGTCCCGGAAGGAAACGTACAAGAACGCGGAATACACCTCGGCCAGTCTGCATACCGCCACCAAGGCCACCTGGAAATACGGCCGCGTCGAAGTGAAGGCCAAACTCCCCACCGGCAAGGGGACCTGGCCCGCCATCTGGATGCTGGGAACCAACATCCGCCAAATGGGGTGGCCCAAATGCGGCGAGATCGACATCATGGAGAACGTCGGCTTCAATCCCGATGTGATCCACGCCAATGTGCATACGGACAAATACAACCACGTCAAGGGCAACAACAAGGGCGCGTCCATCCGGATCCCCAAACCCTACCAGGACTTTCACGTCTATGCCATCGAATGGTTCCCGGACCGGATCGACTTTTTTGTCGATGAAAACCCGTATTTCACCTATGCCAACGAGGGCGAAGGCGAAACCAGCTGGCCGTTCAACCAGAATTTCTATCTGATCCTCAACACCGCCATCGGCGGCGCCTGGGGCGGCCAGCAGGGCATCGACGATTCGATATTCCCGGTGAAATACGTCATCGATTACGTACGGGTGTACCAACAAACTTCCAACGCGGCGGCCGCGGAACAATGAGGTGAGGAGAATGGCAAGGCCGAGGCGTGTCACCATGCGCCCCGGCTTGGTCATCTGGCGTAAGAAATCACAAATGCCACGGCTTGCGCATCGGCCGGGTGAGCCGCGCGTTGGCTTCGTCGTCCCCGGTGAACCGCTCCTTGTCCGTATCGAAGCGCAGTTCCCGCTTCAAGCGGATGGCGATGTCGCTCACGTGGCAGAACATATCCCCCTGGACGGACACATCGATTTCGCTGCGGGGCGGTTTGCGGGTCCGCACGGATTCGAGAAAATTCGAAACGTGCGCGTTGGTCGAATTTTCATACGTATCCGAGCCTTCGGGGAATTTCGCGTTTTCGAGAATGCTCTTGGGATACGTGCTGAGTTGGCCGCGCCGGACGTACACCCACCCCTCGGTTCCTTCGAACGCGGTCCCGTGGTCGTTTTGATCCTCGTAACGCTTTGACCATTCATCCGGGCAGGGATGCGATGTGTACCGCACCGCTGCTCCCGCGCCGGTTTGCAGGCGGATGTCCCAGGTCAGGGCGGTGTCGGCCACGCCCTGAGTGGGGAAAACCCCCGTGCCCTGGATGGTCCAAGAGCCCTTGAACTTGTCCGGCGCGCCCCACAAGGCGATATCCACCGGGTGGATCCCCCAGCCCGCGATGAACCCCAGCGCGTAGTCGGAGATGAACCACCAGAGCGCGTTGGAGCACCGGTCGCGGGTATATGGTTTGGTGGGAGCGGGCCCCAGCCACAAATTGTAGTCCAGCCATTCCGGGACCGGGACTGGGGTGGGATCGCCCCCGGCGCTGCTGCCCGCGCACCAGATGTTGATGCCCTTCACGTCGCCGATTTTCCCCTCGCGCACCAGGCGGCAGGCCATCTCGAACTTGGGATCGGAGCGCTGCTGGGTTCCGAATTGGAAGATCCGTTTCCGCTCGTGGATTTCCTTCCGCAATGTTTGGTCTTCCTCGAGCGTCACTCCCATGGGCTTCTCGCAATAGACATCCTTGCCGGCGCGGACGGCGTACAGGCTGGCCAGAACGTGCCAATGATCGCAGGTGGAGACCTGGCAGACGTCAATATCTTCCCGGGCCACCAGCTCGCGGAAATCCTTGTACGCGGCGCAGCCGGATTGGTCGTAATAGGTGTTCACCAGCTCGCGCTTTTCCTTGAGGACGTTGCTTTTGACGTCGCAAACGGCCACCACCTGGGCGGTGCGGTCGTTCAAGAATCCGCGCATGACCACCGTGCCCCGGTCGCCCACGCCGATGCAACCCACGTTGATGCGGTCGTTCGCCGCCGCCAACGCCTCCTTGCCCAGCGCGCGGCCGGGGACAAAATAAAACGCCGCGGGCGCGAGGGACGCGGTTTTCAAAAACGAACGACGGTTGAAATGGTCGTGTTTCATGGCTTTCTCCTCCCGGATAGAAAAACGATAGCGGTTGGGGCTATCGCCTGGTTGTTCAATGCATCGGGGATTTGGCCCGCCTTCTAACTTACCTTATTGGACGCTGGACCGCGAGAGAACTCAATGGTTCCCGCCGGCTTGACCATTTTTTTCGTAGACGTGGGATTTGTATACGCAGGTTCACGCATCTTCAACTGCTTAACCAGCAGGCGGGGAGGGAGATCAATCCCCCCCGCTCCTCCCCCCCCGTGAAGGTGAGGATGCGGATAAGGAACAGACCTGAATGGACGCCATATCCACTTCCCATGCATTCGGGTGTTCCATTACGGTTCCTCCCGTAACTGCGTACCTCTTTTCATTATAAAATGTTCCATATCCAATCGGGCAAGATGGAGAGATCCACCCAATCCCTTCTCCCGCTGGGCGAGGGTGAGGGAATTCAGGCAGGGGCGGACCTGGGGGCCTGAGTTATTTCCTTGTTATTATTTACCCGAATGCAGAATTTTCTCAGTGCTTTATTCCTGGTATGAGTAGAGGTAGGGACGCGAAACGATTCCCTCTCCCGCCAGGAAAGGGAAATCGTGCCGATCGACAACCATTTACGTGTTTATCCATCTTATTCTGGACGGATAGAAAGGAAGGCGAAATCCCATGAAACGCATCCATTTCTGGTTGATTCCTTGCTTGATGCTGATAATCCTTCCTCAACCATTCGCCGCTGAATCAACTCCCGGCCGGTCCGAAATGCTTCGTACCATGGCCTACTCGCCGCGGTCTCCGGAAGAGGCCGTGCGATGGCAAAACGAAGTCCGGGAGCGGCTGTACGCGATTTTATTGCTGAGCGATTTGTGGGAACAAAAATCCGCAATTCCCTTGAATCCCGTCAAACTCGCGGAAGAGCCGGCGGAGGATTTCACGCGGCGGGAGATCGAGATCCAATCCACCCCGCGCCGCCGGATTCCCGTCGTGGTGACCGTGCCCCGGGAAGGAACGCCCCCGTTCCCCGCCGTCGTGTGCATCCACGGGCATGGCGGTACGCGCCACAGCGTCTATGACAGCGGTTCGATCTACAAGGGCTTCGCCGCCGAACTGGCGCGGCGCGGGACGGTCACCATCGCCGCCGACGTGGGCCAGCATGACGTGCGCGAAGCGGGCCGCACCCTGATGGGCGAGAGGCTGTGGGACCTGATCCGCTGCGTGGATTACCTCGCCAGCCTGCGGGAGGTGGACGCGAATCGAATCGGCTGCGCGGGGTTATCGTTGGGGGGCGAGATGGCCATGTGGCTGGGGGCGATGGACACGCGCGTGGCGGCCGCGGTCAGCGCGGGCTTCTTGACCACCATGGACCAAATGGAACACAACCATTGCCTATGCTGGAAAGTGGCCGGGCTGCGGGCGCTGGTGGATTACGCGGATATCTACTCGCTGATCGCGCCCCGGTTTCTGCAATGCCAGAACGGATTGAAGGAAGGCCCCAAGGATTTTTACGTCCCCCTGGCGCGCGTGGCCTTGAAGGAAATCCAGCCGATCTACGCCGATTTCGGGCATCCGGAGCGCGTGACTCTGGACATTCACGAGGGCGGGCATGAGATCGACCTGCCCGCGCTGCTGAAGTTTTTGGAGGAGAATTTGTAGGGGGCATGAATATGCTTCCGCATCCCAGGGCTTACGCCCTGGGCTATACTCAGGCCGCGCCGTTGGCGCTGGAAAATTATTTTTTTCAAATATCTAACGGGAGATTATCAAAGGAACAGAAGAAAATCCAATTTTTTACAATTTGGGAATTGGCGTGGAGGGGATGTTTCACGCGCGAACTGGATCCTCGATCCGGCCCACCAGGCGCAGCAGGCCGTCGAGGGTGGTGAGAGGATGGGGCGGGCAGCCGGGGATATACAAATCCACCGGGACCACGCGGTCCGCGCCGTTGTGGACTTCCGGATGCCCCATGTAGGGGCCGCCGGAGATGGCGCAAGCGCCCACGGCGATGACGATCTTGGGCGCGGGCACGGCGTCGTAGGTTTTCCGCAGCGCCAGGCGCATGTTTTCCGTCACCGGGCCGGTGATCAAGAGGCCGTCGGCATGGCGGGGGGAGGCCACGAATTGAATACCGAAGCGGCTCAGGTCGAAAACAATGGTGCTGAGCACGTTGACATCCACCTCGCAGCCGTTGCAGCCGCCCGCGCTGACCTGGCGCAACTTCAACGAACGGCCGAATAGGCGGCGGATTTTTTCCTCCAGCGCCTTCGCCAGTTTCAACCCATTTTCGGATACGATTAAATCGTCCCGCGCGCGCGCACTCAGCCGGTAATCCGCCGTGAAGCGGATCGCACCCTCGGGACACGCCTCGACACAATCCGGGCAGAAGAGGCAGCGCCCCAGGTCAATTCGGACTTTCGCGTCCTCGGCGCGAATGGCGTCCGTGGGACAGGCCTCCGCGCACGCCCGGCAGCCGTCCGGACATTTGGATGTATCCACCACGGGCAATCCCCGCAGCCGTTCGGGCAGGGAAGGGATTTCCTGGGGGAACGCGATCGTGCGGTATTTCTGCCGCCAACGGGTATACAACACTCGGAACATGGTTCGTCTCTACAAATCGTGACCGCAATACGAGAGGTTGAAACTCTTGTTGCACAGCGGGAAGTCGGAAACCGGCTGATTGCGCAACGCCAGGGCCAGCCCCATCCAGTTGTGGAACGAGGGATCGATGATTTTGTAATGGGCGAAGCGGCCTTCGCCGTTGGTGAGCGCCACGTGGGCGATCTGCCCCCGCCAACCTTCGGTCATCGATACCGCGACGGTATGGGGTGGCAGTGTCCCGAGGGGATGGCGGATCTCTCCCGGCGGCAGATTCTCCAACTGTCCGCGAATGAAATCGGCCGCGCGCCGGCATTCCATCCAGCGCACCTGCGCCCGCGCGAACACGTCGCCGGTATGCCAGGTGGAGACGGGGATCTGAGCGAAGCGGTAGATCCCCGAGGGAAAATCGAACCGCGTGTCCCGCTCCAGGCCGCAGGCCCGCGCGGCGGGCCCCACCAGGCCCAGGGCGAGGCAATCGTCCCGAGTGATGCGGCCCGTGTCCTCGAAGCGGGCCATCACCGAGGGCGTTTCCCACAGCAGATTCACGGCCCCCGCCAGGTCTTGCATCACTCGGTCCAGCCAGGAGAGCAGACGTTCGATCTGGGAGTCCTCCAGGCCGAAGCCGGTTCCGCCCGGGCGGATGAAGCCGCGTCCCAGGCGGTTGCCGCACAGCAGGGCGGTCATGTTGAGGAACTCGCCGCGGATGCGCCCGCAGTACGAGGCCGTGGGCAGGAAGCCGACGTCCCCGGCCAGCGCGCCCAGGTCGCCCGTGTGGTTGGCAAGACGCTCCAGTTCGAGGGCGATGCCCCGCAACGCCTGCGCGCGGGGCGGAACCTTGGCCCGCGACAGCATCTCCAGGAGTTGGGCGTAGGCGGTGGCGTGCCCGATGGTGGCGTCGCCGGAGAGGGTTTCCATGTAATGCAAGGTCCGCTTGTCCGGCCCGCCGGTCAATGCCCGTTCCACACCCCGGTGCTGATACCCCAACGATATTTCGAGATGGTACACCGTCTCGCCGTGGCATTGAAAACGGAAATGGCCCGGTTCGATGATCCCCGCGTGCACCGGCCCGACCGCCACCTCATGGACTTCTTCGCCTGCCATGCGGAAATAATCGGTCACACCGGGCTGGATATTTTTTGCATCCCGGTTCCAAGCATCGCGGCGCGGTGGGTAAACAGGATGAAATCGGATGGGCTTCAGCCAGGGATGGCCTTCCGGCCGGATGCCCCATTGCTCGGCCAGTTCGCGTTCGAACCAGTGGGCTTGGGGACATTCAGGCGTGAGGGACGGATACGCGTTCCCGCCTTCGGTGGCGGTGAGATACAGGCAACCCTCGCCGCCGTCCGCCAGCACCGCCAGCATGAGAATTTGATCCGCTTCGATCGGGACGCCATGTAACGCCACAAGGCCGGCCCCGGCTTGGATCTTTTCGATGACCGCCTGGCGGAAATCCGGCATCGCGATCCGGGGGAGGGAATCCAGGGGCAATGGTTGATTAGGATAGGTGCGAATCAAGGATTGCGGCATGGTCACGATCCTCCCAAAATCCGGGCCGCGTCATGCAAAACACGGTTCAGCGAGGGCGGGATATACACGCCCAGCAGAAACACCAGCGCGCCCAGGGCCATGGGGGGAAGCACCGTCAGCCAGGATTCCGCGCGGCGTGGAAGGACACGGTCCGGCCGGGGCAAGCCGCGGGCGGTCCGCAGGAAGGTGGCCGCCATGCCCATGAAAATCACCGACAGAAAAATCAAGTAAGACGCCGCCACGGCCACGCGGCCCTGGTCCAAGGCGGCCTTGAGGATCGTGAACTCGCTGAGAAACGGGCCGAACGGTGGGGTTCCAGTGATGGCCAAAAAGCCCATGATCCACAACACGCCCGAAACCGGCAACACGCGCGTCACGCCTTGGACCTGGATCACCGACTTGGTGCGGTACGCCGCCAGTATGTTCCCCGCCACGAGAAACAACATCCCCTTGGTGAAGGAATGATTCACGGCGTGCAGCAGGG
>JBHGBC010000198.1:0-10266 GCA_041946805.1 bacterium | reverse complement strand
ACGGCTTTCCAGCAGCCCAGGGTTTTAACCCTGGGCCTATCGCGCCGGAGGTACGCACTTGCCGGATGAACCGAAAAAATCAACTGGAGGAATTTGTCATGAAAATGTACCATTGCCGCAAATTGTTTTTCTGTGGAATCATTGGTTGGGCAGTCTCCGTTTCAGCTGGTTTCGCGCAAACCTACCCGGAACGGGTGAGCGCGGATCATCCCCTGGTCTATTGGCGCTTCAGCAACGATCTGACCGACGCCCAAGGCAATTTGGATCTCATGTCACCGGGAACCCCCGCGTTTGTGAATGGTCCCCATGGCGGCCATTTGGCGTTCTCGTCTAACGGAGGAACAGCCTGGGCGGCTCAGTTCGGCGTTGAAAAACTGAGCGGATTAAATGATTTCACCTACGAATTGTGGATCAATCTGGCGGGAGACAATGAAGGCAAAGTCATTTTCGAACGTCAGGCGCTTACAAATGGAGATCCCGGTTCCGGCACACACCGGATTCGTTATGGAGGAGGAAAACTATTCTTCGAATACACCGGAGCGGGATCCGCGCCCGAGGCTCCATCCGCCGAATTGCCGAATCAAACCGACGCCTGGCATCATATCGTCCTGACCAGCAAGTACGACGCCGCCACCAATGTCTTGTATGTGGACGGAGTTGCCGTCTTTGAAGGGGAGGCATTTTTGGAACCCATTTTTGGAGGCAACCAGGATGTAGTGTATATCGGTTCCTCGCGCAGCAATCCGGAAGGATTGATCATGAACGGCTATGTGGATGAAGTAGCCATCTATGACCGCACGCTGAGCGCCAGCGAAGTGACTCAGCACTTCCAAGCCGCGCTGCCGGACGGCTATCCCGGGGTCATCAAGACGGCGGCTCCTCTCGTCTATTGGCGCTTCGAAAACAATTTCAAGGATGAAATGAACCTCTACAATTTGGTGCCCACCGGAGCCAATTATGTGGATGGTCCCGGCGGCGCTCCCAATAGGGCTCTCTTCTCCCGCGTGCTGAACAATCAGGCCGAGATACTCTACGACAACATCGAATCCTTTACCTATGAAATGTGGATCAATTGCATTTTTGCAAGCGTCCAATCGTATATTCTGTTCCGGAATCCCACCGGCTCGCAACATGCCGTGATTTATGCCTACAATCCGGACGCGTTGGAATTCTTTTTCCTCGAAGGCGGAGCCCGTCCGCTGGTGACAATCCCCAATCAGACCGACCGCTGGTATCATTTGGCGGCCGTCAATGATATGGACGCCGGCCAGATGCGCTTCTATCTTGACGGAGAACTGGCGTTGGAGCATGACGGCGTGGCCGCGCCGGGCGCCGGCAATCTGGTCGTCGTCGGTGGCGCGGATTTGGGTGCTAACTTTAACGGATATATCGACGAAGTGGCGATGTATGACTACGCGTTGACCGCGGAAACCATCCAAACGCATTTCAAGGCGCCGATGAACGGGGCGCCGGTAATCGAGTGGCCGCTGTATTGACCGGTCACCGATACCTCTCTTTTTCCGCCGTACGGAGAACCTCACAATGAGTACAAAAACTCTGGCGCTATCCGGCATGCCATCCCGGAAGACCGGTCCGGGCGGACCGGTTCCCAAGGGATTCACGCTGATCGAGCTGCTGATCGTGGTGGCCATCATCGGGGTTTTGGCGGCCATCGCCGTCCCCAACTTCATGAACGCCCGCATCCGCGCCCTGGTGGCCCGCGTGCAGGGGGATATCGCCGCCATCGGCATGGCTCTCGATATGTACAACCTGGATCACAACAAGTATCCCCCTTTCATGTTGAACGGCTTCAACGATCTGGGGAAATACGGCCTCAAGAAACTCACCACGCCGGTGTCGTATATCGGCAACGCGGTTCTCTGGGATCCCTTCATGACCCAGGGCAAGGAGACCAACCACGGCGCCAACTATCCTCCGCCCTACAATTATATTTACCACGACCGTGAGACCTGCGGTGGAACGGGCAGCGCCTGGTGGGAGAATTACGACCCCGAAATGCGCTACATGTGGTACTTGTGCTCGGTGGGGCCGGACCAGCTGTTCTATCACCCCAACAACAGCGGGCCGCGCTGGAACTGGTTGATCTCGTACCAGGCCAGCAACGGAGTGATCAGCATGGGCAACATTTATCTGTACGGCCCCGGACGCGCCACCGAGAAGGAAATCAACGCGCCCAGCGGGACGTGAGAAGTGAGATGATTTTCAGTACGATGCGCCGATAGGCCGTAATGTAGTTTCAAGCGCCAACGGCGCGCCCGATGCTAGCCCGGGGCAACGCCCTGGGAACTGGAAACAGGTTCATCCGGTGAGTGCGTGCATATTGTAAGAAGGCGTAACCAGTATCCCATGGGGCTGGTCTGAGAGATCAACACCAATTCCCTCTCCCTCCGGGAGAGGAGTAGGGTGAGGGAATTTTTGTATGAGCGGACCTGGGTGTCCGCCCTCATCCAGGGCGAATGGAATCAATTTAACGCCATCAGGTACGCGCTTCCCGGATGAACCAGACATAGTGCGTGTTTTCCAGAGAGACTTCTATTCAAAACGTAAAGCGTCCCTCTCGGGACCAAGGAGTATTATTCATGACGAATACAAAATCACCATCTGAATCCACCCCGATGACCCGCCGCCAATTCAACAAAAGCCTGGCGTTTTCCTCCATCGCCTTGAGCGCCACCGCCCAATCGGCCCGGCGCGTTGTCGGAGCCAACGACCGCCTCCATCTGGGCGTCATCGGCTGCGGCGGCCGCGGGGGGGCGCACATGGACCTGCTCATGAAGATGCGCGAACAAGGCGCGGCGCTGGACATCACGGCGGTCTGCGACACCTACCGTCCCCGGCTGCAACGCGCGGCGAATTTCACCAAGGCTACTTTCACCACCATGATCCACGAGGAATTGCTGGCCCGGCCGGACATCGACGTGGTGCTGATCGCCACCCCCGAGCATTGGCACGGGTATCAAACCATCGACGCCCTGCGCGCCGGCAAGGACGTGTACGTCGAAAAGCCCCTGACTCACTGGCGGCAGCTCGGCCTGGCGGAAGAGGTCGCGCGGGTTTCTCAGGAAACCGGCCGCCTGGTGCAGGTCGGCTGCCAGCGCATGTCCTCGTCCGCCTACACCCAGGCCAAGGCGCTCATCCAAAAGGGCCTGATCGGCAAACCGGTCATGGCCGAGACCGGGTATTTCCGGTTCGGCGACTGGGGCGAGCGCGGCATGCCCATCGACGATCCCAAGGCCCAGCCGGGGCCGGACCTCGATTGGGAACGCTTCCAGGGCGACTGTCCCCGGCGGGAATTCCACGTCAGCCGCTATTTCCGCTGGCGCATGTATTCCGAGACCGCGGGCGGCCCGGTGTCGGACAACTACATCCATTTTTACAATCCGCTCGCCTACACCCTGGATCTGGGTTATCCCACCAAGGTGTGCGGCCTCG
Source organism: bacterium (assembly GCA_041946805.1). Lineage (GTDB taxonomy): Bacteria > Hinthialibacterota > Hinthialibacteria > Hinthialibacterales > Hinthialibacteraceae > JABLXU01. The sequence continues at coordinate 6,813 of JBHGBC010000198.1, read as the reverse complement.
GCGGGATCTACCGCTACACGCTTGCCGAAGCCCCCGATCCGGAATACAAAGAGGAACGGGATGTCCCCGACACCTGCAACCTGGTCATCGAATACCCGGACCATTTCGCCGTCACCTGCGCCGGAACCCAGGCCAACGCCTACACCACCTACGGAAGCAACGAGACGCCCATCATCCGCGGGTGGGACGGGACCTTGCTGATCGGCGACCGGGAAATCCTCGTGCTGCGTTCGGACGACGGGCGCGAGATTCACCGGGAGTCCATAAAGAGCGGCATCGATCAAAATAAATTCTGGGCCGATTTTCTGGAGTGCTGCCGAACCCGGACCCAGCCGCTTTCCAACGCCGCGTTGAGCGCCCCGGTCAACACCACCATGCAGATGGGCGTGCTGGCCGTGCGCGGCGAACGCGTGGTGCGGTTCGACCACGAACGCCAACTGGTGATCGCGTAGAAGGCAGCGGAACGCGGATGGGTTTCAGGCTGACACGATCGTGTCTTCTTGCGAAATACGTGCGTTTTTGCCGTAGACTTCGAATTCTTGTGGAAGTATCGAGAATCAGGAACAACCACGCCATCCTGGATAGCGAACGCAGACACGGGGAGACCGGTCATGAAGGCGGTGAACCAAGCATTCACCCTCATCGAATTGCTGATCGTGGTGGCTATTATCGGCATTCTGGCCGCCATCGCCGTGCCCAATTTTCTCAACGCGCAAACCCGCGCCAAGATCGCGCGGGTTCAGGGCGAGTTCCGCTCGATAGCCACCGCGCTCGAGAGTTACCACATGGATACGAACTTTTATCCGCCCTGGCGTACCTATGAAAACGGGGATATTTGGCCGGTAGCCTGGCGGCTGCGGCCACTCACCACACCGGTGGCGTATATGTCGTCGGTGCCGTACATCGATCCCTTCGTGACCTCGGCCAATGGCATAACCCGGGAACAACCGCACTCGGCTTATGAAGTCGGGTATAACTACGGCGAAGCCTATTCATCCGCCGTCACGATGAAGCAACGGCCGTTGTCCGCGGATTGGCGCTGCAGCGAGTGGCGTATCGAAAGCGCCGGCCCGGACGGGATTCAACACGCGGCTTCCATCCCCAGTTACGAATCCAGCAACGGACTCAACAGTTTGGGAGACATTCAACGCCTGGGGCCGCGTACTGCCTATCCCTGCGACGCTTCGCTGGTCGGGAAATAATCCAGCGCATCCTATCGCAAGTGAGTATCGTCCATGTCAACCTGTCGCGGATTCACACTGATTGAACTGCTGATCGTGGTCGCCATCATCGGCATTTTGGCGGCCATCGCGGTCCCCAATTTTCTCAACGCGCAAATCCGCGCCAAGGTGGCCCGGACCTACTCCGATATCCGCGCCCTGTCCACCGCGCTGGAGATGTACAACACGGATCATGGTACCTATCCGGAAGGGCGATCGACCTGGGCAATTTTCGGGTGGAACAAATTGACCACCCCCACCGCCTACATGGCCTCCATTCCGATTGATCCATTCGCTCCCCGGAAAGAAACAAACACGCCGGCCGCCGGCGGCTATGGCTGGTTTCCGGAAATTCTGCCGTTCTATGTCTATTTCTGGGCCCGGGACATCCAGGATCCGCTGAATCCGGCGATCAGCCGGGATTACCTCTTCCGCAAAGGCGTCATGAAAAATCCGGAGGCCGCCCCTCCCCGGCTCTTCCATTACTACCAGATCCGGGCCATGGGACCGAACGGCCAGGGAGATTATTCCCTCGCCTACGAAGCCAGCAACGGTCTGATCAGCCCGGGCGATATCTCCTTTCATGGACCCGGCGCCGGATTCTGATTCCATGGGAACCCTCGGCATATTTCAATCAGCCAAATTGATTCAGCAAGGAGATTTCGTAATGAAAACCTACGCCATCGATCGCCGTTCGTTTATCGCGGGCTCATCGGCCATCACCCTGGGAATGGCTTGGACGGCCACGTCCTATGCCCGCGTGGTGGGCAGCAACGATCGCATCGCCATCGGCCTGATCGGCTGCGGCGGGCGCGGTTCCGCGCTGCGGCAGGAAGTGTTGCAGCATTCCAAAACCGCCAACGCCCTCGTGGTGGCGGTGTGTGACATCTGGGACGCCATGCGCGAGAGAGCGGCGCAACACGTCGCGGACATTCAGGACGCCGCCCCCAAGACGTACGCGGACTACAAGGAACTCTTGGCGCATGACGGCCTCCACGCCGTGGTGATCGCCACGCCGGATCATCAACACCCCATTATGCTGCGGGAGGCCGCGCAAGCGAAACTGGACGCGTATGTGGAGAAGCCCCTGGCCATCGATTTTCAGGATCTGTGTGACGCGTACGACGCCGTCAAGGCGAACGGCACAATTGTGCAAAACGGCACTCAGCTGCGCAGCCTGGCATCCTTCACCGGTTGCCGTGAATTCATCGCCTCCGGCCAGCTGGGTACCGTGCTGCGGATGGAGCAAGCCCGCAATGAATACTTTCCCTACTGGCATCAATACCGCCGCGAGATCCGGCCGGAAAACACCCATTGGCAGGCGTTTCTCATGCACGCCGAACCCCGGCCCTGGGATCCCGAAGTCTACACCGCGTGGATGGGCTACCGCCCCTTCTCGAACGGGGCCCTGGGCGGTTATATGACGCATTTCACCGACCTGGTGCACTACCTCACGGGCGCCACCCCGCCGGTCTCCGTGGTGGCCCTATCCTGGAAAAATCAACACGATGCCAAGTTTACCGTTCCTTCCAGCGTCCAAGCGGTTTTCGAGTATCCGGGCGGTTTCAGCGTCAGTTATCACACCACCACCGGCAACGGCGGGGCCAATTATTTCCGGGCCATCGGCAGCCGGGGGATTCTCGACATGACCGACTGGAATCATCCGTTCGCCAGCGGCGAAGGCAGCCAGGATCCCCAGGCGCTGAAGGAGAAAACCGCGATTAACCCCATCCCCCGGGATGAACACATGCTGAACTGGCTGAAGTGCATCCGCAGCCGCGAACAACCCAACGCGGACATCGACGCCGGTTTCTATCAGGCGCTGACGGCCATCATGCCGGATGAATCGCTGCGGCAAGGCCGGCGCATCGGCTTTGATCCCGCCCAGCGCCAGCTGATCGCGGTTTGAGTTGGTTTGCTTGTCTGGTTTCTCTTTATGGATATTGTTCTTCGTTCTTCTGGCGGCTTCGTACTCCTATTCAATAAGGAACGAACGCGTGTCTACGCAGGATGGATTGGCGCGACAACGCGCAACCCGCCCAAGGTCCGCTCATCAAATCCGGTCATGCCGGAGTAACCCCAAATCAGCTGGTACGAACCACAAATATCCTGCCAGCGAGGAGTGAAACATGGTTGTAACACCTACCGATAAGACCCAAACAGATTCCCGGAGTGATCTCTCACTCCAACATTGCCTCACCGCGATGATGAACCGCGTCGAAACCGAACAACTGGAGAACCTGCTCCAGGCGGCGGCCTGGATGGCGGACGCCGTCGAGCAGGACCGTCTGATTTACCTCTATGGCGGCGGCGGCCACACCTGCCTGGTCATGCAGGAGTTGTTCTGGCGCGCCGGCGGCCTGGCTAACATCTGTCCCATGATCGATTTCGCCATCCATCCGGTCACCCCCGCGTACATGTACCTCTATCACGAACGCATGCACGGCATCGGCGATCAGACCGTGAACTATTATGGCGTGGGCGAAGGCGACCTGGTCCTGATCTTTCACAGCTATGGATTCAACGCGCCCACCATCGATTGCGCCCTGGAAGTGAAACGCCGCAACGCCCGGCTGGTGGGGATCTCCTCCAGCGATTGGCACCGCTCGGTTCCGCCCGATTTTCCCATCCGCCATCGATCCAAGAAAACACTCTTCGACATTGCCGACATTGGCATCGATGATTACGTTCCCTACGGTGATACGGTCATCCAAATCAAGGGATTCCCGCATCCCATGACCAGTGTTTCCGGCATGATTGATTTTTATATCGCCCACCGTCTGGAGATGGAATGCGTCAAGGCATGCGTGGCGCGGGGCATCGAAGCTCCGGTCTGGTCCAGCGCGAACATTCCCGGCGGCGATCAGCGCAATGAAGAACTCCGGGCCCGATACAACAGCCGAGTCAAGTTTCTATAATCCAACGAAAGCGAGACCACGTTCATGGCGGTTCGTGAAACCGGTGTTAGCTATTATGGCATCTCCTATCCGGAACATGCCCGGCGGGACTTCGAAGAAATGAAGCGGCATCACTGCACGGCGGTGCTGCTGGCGCTGACCGAATTTGATATTTTCTTCTGGTATCCCTCCATTCCACAAATCGTGGCAGAAGCCCAAAAGTTAGGATTGACGGTTTATCTGGACACCTGGGGAATCGGCAAGTTCTTTGGAGGCGAGCCCCCCAGCCTCTTTTTGCAAGAGAACGTGCACAACCGGCAAGTGACGGCGCTGACGGGCGAGCCGGTCGCGGCCGCTTGCCCCAACTCCCCGGCGTTTCGTGAATATTTCCTTGGCATCGTGGAAAAACTGGCGCATGACTGCGACAGCGATGGTTTCTTTTGGGACGAACCGCATTACGCGATGCCCATCGACCCCATCGGCTATCAAAGCACCAGCGACTGGACCTGCCGTTGCTCCATTTGTCAGAAATTATTCGAGACCGAATACGGTTATCCTCTGCCGAAAGTATTGACGGACCAGGTAAAAAAATGGCGCCGCCGTAAAGCCAATGAAATTCTCTCCCTGGCCAGCTCGGCGGCCAAGTCGATCAATCCCCGCTTGAAGATAACGCAGTGCAGCCTGCCGGCGGAGAACAACTACTATCTTTCCTACGAACGCGGCTATGACGATTGGGAAACCATCGCCGCCACCCCGCAATACGATATTTTTTCCACCTCCATCGTCGTCAGCTACGACATCCCCTTGGAGGTCCACCGGCGCATCGCGGGGAAAACCGTGGCCTTGGCCCGCAAGTACAATAAGATTCCCCAGCGGTGGGTGATGAGCTACTTTCAATCACCGGCCGACATCACGTTCATCAAGGAGATTGTCCGCACCTACGCCGCCTGCGGCATCGAGTCGATCTTCTCCTGGACTTACCGGGCCGGACAGGGAACCCTTCTCGCGGCGCCGAATCCCCAACTCGCTTGGGACACATTGGGAGCAGCTTACAAGGAAGTCTTGGAAGATGAGAAGACCAACTGACAGATTGATTTCACCGTATGCTGAAATTGCATGCCGCTCCCCCCAGGATTTTGGCCGCGATGCCATCCACGGCCTTTTGTTTGCTTTCCGCCAGGCTGGTCAGATATCTTTGTGTTGTGACGATGCTGCTATGCCCCAAGAGTTCCTGGACGGTTTTGATGTCCACCCCGCCTTCCACCCAGCCGCTGGCCGCCACGTGCCGCAGGTCGTGGAACCGGCAGGCCTCGATCCGGGCTTCCCTCATCAGGGCGCGGAACGATTTCTTGATATCCCCGATCGGCTTGGCGGTATCCGCGGGAGAGGGAAACACGTAATCGGATACGCGGGGGAGGACGGCCAGTTCCGCCTTGAGGATGGCCGGAATGGGGACCTTCCGCCGCCCGGCCTTGGTCCGTTGCAAGTCGAAGATTCCCTCATCCAGGTTGACCGCGTTATCGGTCTTCGCCGTTTGCGGTCCCGCCCATTTCAGGGAGAAGATTTCCCCCCGCCGCATGCCGGTGGTCAGGGCGATGAGGACGATCAGCCGGATCGGGGCAAAGGCCGGTTTATCGAGGGCCTGGATCAGGCGTTCGAGTTCTTCGCGAGAGAGGATACGGTCCCGGCTGAAGGGGGTTTTCAGCAGGGAGAAGCCCTTCATGGGGTTCTTGGGCAGCCGTCCGGTTTGTACTCCCCAATTCAGCAGGCGCCGCAGGCATTCCAATTCGCGGTTGACCGCCGCCGGGGTTCGCGGGTCTCCCCGGAATGTGGGAGTGGCTAGGCGCTTCTGGACGAAGTCCCCCAGGCGTTCATGGGTGATTTCATCCGCGGTCTTGAAGAAGCGCACGGCTTGTTCGATGGCATAGAGCCAGTTCACCTTGCGCTTTCTGGCCCAGCGTTCCGCGTAGGTCTCCAAGTAGGCTTGGTTGAGTTCCCCCAGGGAAACGGACGGGTTCGTATCGTAGAGACCGGTTTTCCCATTGGAGAAGAGTTCAACCCGCATGGCGGATTCCAGGCGTTCCGCTTCAGCCTTGGTCTTGGGGCGTTCCTTGGTGTACGGGTCTTTGATGGCCCGTTGGATGATCTTCCCGTTCGCAAGGATACGGAGCAACCAGGAATCACCCCGGTGGATCAGGGAGCCGGTTCCATGCGCGCGCTTTTTTGGTTTTCGAGCCATGATACCCCCTGTTGTGTTACAAAATTCATAACACGCCGAATGAACGGATCGGACAGGGCCGAAAAGGGCCTTGTGTTACAATCTGTTTCTAATTGAATTGGTTTATTCGGGAAAGTCAAGGAAAATGTGGGATCGACCGGGGAAATATTGTAATCAGGCCGGGAATGAGCAATAAGCCGTCCTATCAGGGGCTTTAATGAGGTTAGGGTTGTTTTTATTGGGGATTTTTGGAGTGGGCCCACCTGGACTCGAACCAGGGACCGACCGGTTATGAGCCGGTGGCTCTAACCAACTGAGCTATGGGCCCGCATCCACAAAAAGAAAATGAGAAGTGGTCTTTACTATAACCCCGTTTTCTCTCTTTTCGTAGGTTGTCGGTTGAAATACCCCCCTCCTTGCGGGGCTACTCTCCGTACACAACCGAGGAGGTATATAATGTTACCCCAAAAACGACAAT
>JBHGBC010000197.1:0-10354 GCA_041946805.1 bacterium | reverse complement strand
TTTCGAGGAAAAGATGTGAGGTGGAGGAGCGGTTTTACTTCAGATGGGTGACCTGTTACCAACCGGATTTTGCCCTTTTCACTCGTTGGGATAGCCGGCCTCCCGGTGAAGTACGGCGAGCGGTCCTGTATTACCTGTTTACCCATTTATACAGAAATAAGGTCATCTTCGAACCCCCGCGCTGGCCTTACAATCCCCGGATCCCTGCTTCCCTTGGGGAAATTAATTGACACCCTTCCACACCGTTGTTTATAATCCGGAATCTTGAATCCAAAGCCGACCAACCGAAAGGCGGCTAGCCGGGTTACTTGCCGATGGGGGTGACACCAGGAATGACCGCGGGAGAACCGCCGGACACACCGGATTTGCAATTCAACCGCCGCTATTTTATGCAACAGGCGGCCACGGGCGGCATGGCGACGTATCTGTTATCCCCCCACGGGCGGGCCGCCGATCCGCAATCACCCACCGCGGCGCCAGGATTCAACCTGGATTCTCCCAGCCGGACCGCCCTCGCCCTGTCCCCCGCCCGCTGGATTTGGTACCCCTCCCAACGCTGCCTGCCGAACACCTTCATCTTGTTTCGCCGAGACCTCGATTTGCCATCCCAACCATCCCTTGCCATGGGCTGGATTCTGGCCGACAGCCGGTATGCGCTTTTTGTCAACGGACGGCGGATCGGCTTCGGCCCCGCACCCTCTGATCCCCGCTGGCCGGAGGCGGACCCTCTCGATCTCGCCGGCGTGCTCCACGCGGGACACAATGTCCTCGCCGCCCAGGTGCTGTATTACGGCCACGGGGACGGCGCCTGGCCGATCGGCAAGCCGGGTTTCATCTTGTATCTGAACATCACCACGGATGCCGGAAACCATCTTCTGGTATCGGATTCCACCTGGAAGGCGTGCTGGCCGCGTTCCTGGCCGACCGGGCATTACAAACGTTGGTTCCTCCGCGCGCTGCAGGAGGAGTTCGACGCGCGCCATTATCCGCAGGGGTGGGATCAACCGGAATTCAATCCGAATGAAAATTGGCTGCCCGCGATGGAATTGGATTGCCCCCCGGACAAGCCCTCGATCTGCTCCACCTATCCGGACTATTTATTCGACGCGCAAGGCCGCCGCGAGACCGCCCGGATCTTCCCGCGCTCCATCCCCGTGATGACTGAAACGCCGGTGGCGGTGGAAAGACTGGTGGAATCCTGCTGGATCGAATGGAAGCGCCCCCCGGAAGAATACTTCGCTTGCCTGCCGCCGGACTCATTTGTTGTGGACCGTTCGCCGTGCGCCCAGCCCGCCGGGCCGGGCGCCTGGCGCGTTGCCTTGGATGGGAAACGGGGGGCGGCGTTGACTTTTGAATGGAAGGAACAAATGGCCGGCTGGCCGTATTTCACGATCTACGCGCCGGAAGACACGGTGATCGAAATAATGGTCCACGAAGCCCACGAGCCGGGCGGCCCGGCGCTCTTGAACACGCATGACCACTCCTGGACGCGCTTCATCTGCCGGGCGGGCGTAAACCACTTCCGGCCTTTCGATTTTGAATGCTGCCGGTGGCTGCAACTCCACATTCACGGCGTTTCCGGCACAGCGGTGGTGTCCAAGGTCGGCATGGCGCGGCGGATGTATCCCTGGCCCCATCCCCCGCGCGTCATGTGCTCCGAATCCGCCTTGCAGCGCTTGTTCAACGCCGCGGTCAATACGCTGCGCAACTGCGCCCAAGAAACGCTGGTGGACAGCATGGCCGGGGAACGGCAGCAATACAGCGGGGACATCGGGCATCAGTTGCACGCGCTCTTCTATACGTTCGGCGAGACCCGGCAGCCCGCGCGGTTCATCCGCACCTTCAGCCAGGGGATGACGCAGGACGGTTACTTTCTGGATTGCTGGCCTGCCTACGACCGCCTGGTCCGGATCATGGAACGGCAGCTGGATTTGACGGACTGGGGCCCCCTGCTCGATCACGGGGTGGGATTCCATTTCGATTGCTATCATTACTATCTCTACACCGGCGACTTGGAGCCCCCGCGTGAAGCCCTTCCCCGCCTGCTGCGTTTCGCGGAATACCTGGGCGGCCGGATCGGGGCAAACGGCCTGCTGCCGGTCGAAAACCTCGGCGTGCCCTCCGTCTGGATCGACCATCAGCCGTATCTCCGCCAGCGGCATAAGCAATGCGCCTTCAATCTGTACGCCGCCGCCATGTTCGAGCACGCGCTCGCGCCGCTGTGCCGGGCGTTCGGGGAGGACGGCCTGGCCCGTCGCTGGGTGGAGGTTGGGCAAGGGATTCTAGCCTCCGCGGTCCGGCACTTTTGGAGCCCCGAGCGGGAAATCTTTATTCACAATCTGCCTTGGTTGGACGAAGAAGGCGGGATCCGCCTGTGTGACCGCTCGCTGGCCACGGCGGTTTTGTTCGATCAATGTCCCGGAGGCCGAATGGAAAACGCGGTCAGGGCGTTGGCCGAGTGTCCGACGGGAATGGGACTTTCCTTCCCGCCCAACGCGGGATGGCGTCTGTGGGCGCTGGGGAAAGCGGGACGCGCCGATGTCATCGTCCGTGACTTGCGCGAGCGTTGGGCGGTGCTGGATTCCGTCCGATTGAACAACACGCTGCAAGAGGGCTGGACCGCGACCAAGGACAGCGGCTCCCAATGGAGCCATTGCCCCGTGGTCCCGCTGTACGTGTTGTTCATGAACATCGTGGGGATCAAGCCCCTGGCGCCGGGTTTTGCCCGGTGCGAAATCCGCCCACAACTGGCCGATATCGGCGATCTGGAGGTCACCGCCTATACGGTACGCGGCCCGATTCACTTCGTGTCCAGCGGTCATCCTGGGAATCGGACCATCGAGATCGATTGGCCCGAAAGTATCCAAGGCGAATTGATTGTGTCAGCCGGAGAGCGCCTCGATTTGGAACCGGTGGACCGAAACGTCCCCGGCAGCTGCCGCGGCTATCGGCTGCGGCCTGGCCTGAACCGGTTCCCGCTGAGCACAATGTAAGCGGAACCGATGATACAGATCTCATGGAACGCGTATCGGCAAGCTCAGCCGAAACGTAGTGCCTATCCCCGCCTCGCTCTCTACGGTCAAAGTTCCTTCATGCAGGTCAATCAATTCCTTGGCTATCGATAAACCTAGTCCCGAGCCTTTGGCCATCTCCTGGGAGGCCCGGGTGCGGTAGAAGCGGTCCCAGATCTTGGCGCATTCCTCCGGTGTCATCCCGATGCCGGTGTCCTTGACCGAGAGAACTACCCGATTATCGTCTTGCTTTAGAGTGACCGTGACCTGCCCGCCTTCGTGGGTGTACTTGATGGCATTGCCGATCAGTTCTCCCACCACCCGTTCCATTTTGCTGCTATCCACGTGAACGGGGTACTGATCCTCTAAACCGTGAACGCTCAGAATGATCCTCTTCTGATCCGCTGCCGGGTGGTTTTCATAGACGGCGTTCTGGATTACAGCCCCGAAGTTGATGTCACTCTTTTCCAGGACCATCCGGCCGGATTCGATGCGGTTGATGTCCAATACATCGTTGATCAAGTGAGTCAGGCGATCGACCGAATGGGATGCCCTTTCGACGACCTTATCCTGCTTTTCATTTAATCCTCCACCCACTCCACGTTTAAGATTATCCAGGCTGCTCTTGATGGCGGTCAGTGGAGTGCGAAGATCATGCGAGGCCTGGGATACGAAGGTGGATTTCATCTGGTCGAGTTGCTGGAGTTGAACATTGGCTTCCTGAACTTGTACATAAGCACGGCGTAGCTGGAAATGCCTATTACTCAGCTTCCAAGCCAGCATGAAGATGACCATGGTGCTTATTGTGATTATGGCTAAAAACGCCGGCATTCGATACCAAGGTCGTAAGACAGTAAATTCCCATGACACTGGCTCGGATACATTCCAATTGCGGTCCATGGAACGGACTTCGAATACATGGTTCCCGCTATCCATGCCGGAAACCGTGGCTACAGTGTCGGAATTGAAGGGCGACCAGGCGGCTTGGTAGATCCGGTGGGAGTACAATAGGCGTTCCTTTTCGGTGTATTTCCACTTGTCGATTCCCGTGAAGACGAATTGGGCTTCGCCGTCGGGAGCGATGGTCCGCACGTTTTTGTCTTCCACCATGAATACCTTGGGGGGATCGGTATCGGCTTGGGGATTGTAAACGCTGATTCCACTGGTTGTACCTACCCAAATCCGGCCTTGACTGTCCTCATAGACGGCGTTCGCTGCAGCATCGGGAAGCCCCTCGTCTACAGAATAGGATACCCAGGAACCGTTGCGATATCGATGTACTCCATCATTGGCTGCGGCCCAGATGCTGCCATCTTTACTGCGAATCATTTTGTTGACATATTCAAAATTCGTATTGACAACGGAAAATGTTACCCCGTCATATTCATAGATCCCATGTTTACTGCCATACCATATTTTCCCCGGTTCGACCTCCATGATACAGATGGCGCGGCTCCCCAGGTATTTATCTTTGGCGGAGAATATCTTCATTTTGCCATCTTGGATTTGCGCCAGTCCATTTTCGGCGGAGCCGCCGACCCAAAACAATCCGTCCTGGGTTTCATAAAATTCGTGAATCCAATCAACTCCCTCCTCTTCAGGAGGAAATTCATAGAGGGTCTTAAAAATGATCCCATCAAATAGTTCGATGTACCATTTTTGGGCATCTCCGGTTTCAATCCAAATGACACCGTCACTTTTTTGCTTGACAAAACCAAAGCCTCGCCCATCCGGATGAACAAGAGTCTCATACTGCTCTGTGTTTGGATTGAACAGCAGATTTTCTCCCCAGGTACTCAGTGCGATTCTTTGATCGGATAAAATACCGGGAGCGCCTACCCTTAATCGGCTCGAAGGAGAAGCATATTCCTTCCATTTATTATGGTTCAATACAATCAATTTATCTTTACAATGAAACCAAAGCCGGTTTTGTTTGTCTTCTTGAATTCCATACACGAGCATATCATTCTTAATCAATCCTTCGGGTGTCACCCATAGGGATGGTGCGCACCGGGCGAAACCCTGAATGGTTCGAAACCATACTGCGCCGTATTTGTCCAGAGCGATTTTAGGAAGAATGCCACTTAAAACGTGGTTTGGTTTTATAGTAATCTCGTCCGTGTCGCGCACCAACGATATCGAAAAGGGATTGAGTCCAAAATATTGAGTTCGTATTTTACCGACCGAGTAGATCCAATTTGCGGTTTGCCATGCATAGATACCTCGGATAAGCCAATAATCGTTGAAAATCCCCGGTACTCCAATTAGACTGTCTTTTTCCGTGGTTGCTATTTTTTTCCATGAAGATCCGTCCAAACGGACAAAAACATCCTGGCTGGTATCGGCAATTAGCGCCGTTTCATACAGTTCTCCCTTTTTACCTTCATACGGATAACGTAAGTCGTGAAGAAGCATATCGTCTGGAATGATGTGTTCCCGCCACTCAAGAGGACTCCCGATGGTATTGCCCTCTCCCAATACCCTCACAGCCCCGCGTTCACCTGTAATCCAAATGCCACTGCTGGATGAAAAGATCATCTCCGAAAACCGTTCCATTCGGGTTTTCGCAACATTCAATATTTCCCGGGTGTCCCGTTGGGCGGCGTTGAATACCATCAGTCGATCGGGAAGCAGAAAAATCAATTGATCTTTTGTCGCAGGCAAAAAGAAAACTGGATAAATGCCCGGTTCGAAAACATCCACTTCATATTGGACCCATTGGTTATTGAGATACTGCTGAAAACCTCCGAGTGTATCTCCCTTCTTGTCTTTCCAATACATAGACCATATCTGCCGGTCGCGGTTCTCCTGGGTGGTCAGATATTCACAGGGCAAGGGAATATCTTGAAAAGAGTATCCATCATAACGACTGATGCTGGGCGTTTCGCCTGAGGCAATCCAGACATTCCCGGCCGGGCTGAATGTAATGTCTCGTGCATAGGATTCTTCAAACCCGTCCTTGGCTGTCCAATACTGCCAGAGATAATTGGGCTGGGCCAGGGCCGGGGAGGCCATGGCGAAACCGAGGAACAGGAGGCAACCCCATTTGGCACGCATGATATCGATACCATATAATAAAGAGTTAGTAAAACTTTGGTAATATTTCAATATACCACATCCGATGGCATCAGATCAACAGAAATCCCTACCGATTACTCTGCCGCAATGGATTAGGAAAGGGATAACATATGTTTACCATCCCGGCGGCTGATTGGAAGAAATATCACAAGGGTAGAGATACTTATCACTCTACCGGCGAGCTGGTATAGCTGACTTTTCCATATCACGTTTCATATATGTATAATCCCTGGATTATGGCTTCAAATCCACTCACATCAAACCCCAATCCAAAGTATTATTCTATTTCATCTCTTGCCGATATTTGTAACAAGAGGAGGTGGGAATTGATATTTTTAAACGAATTTGAAATCCTCTTCCCTTTCTCCCCGCTTTTCCAAGTGGATATCCAAACGACTTGAAAACGAGGCGGACGATGTCATCCATCGAAGAGGCCCTGATCACGCAAGCGCAACCCCATCTCCTGGGAAGCCACGGGATGGGCAAATCCTCCCTCCTGGAACACATGATCCTGGACGATATCGGGAAGGGCCATGGGGTTGCGGTGCTGGATCCGCACGGGGATCTGGTGGAACGGCTGCTGGGCTTGATCCCGGAGTCCAGGGTGGAGCGCGTCTTCTATTTCAATCCGGGGGATCCGGAGTGGATTCCCCTCTGGAATCCCCTCACGCGCGTCCCCGGGCAGGACACCGCCCGCACCCGGGCCGTGGCGGTGGATTTTGACCAACCGGATTCCGGCCCTCCGCTGCAGTTCGTAAGCCGGGCCGCCCATTATCGTCTGCCCGCCTATATCGAACGCAGCAAGTCCAAGGGGTATCACGCCTGGATCTTTTTCGAGAAACCGGGGTTCCGGCGGCCTCCGCCCGAATTATTACTCAGCACATTCTCCATGAGATCGAGATCCCCGCCCCCGAAATCTTCCCCAAGCCCGACAGGCTCGATCCCCATACACAATACGGCAATTTCATCAACGCGCCCTTGTTCGGAGCCTTGGTTCCGCAAGGGAAAACCGTGTTTGTCGATCCGGCCGCCTCCCTGCAGCCCTACCCGGACCAGTGGGAAATTCTGGAGAGCATTCAAGTCGTCCCGGAATCCCTTCTGGACGAGATCATCGCCATCAACGATTGGTTTCCCCCGCAGTTGCCTGATCCATCTCCCCAGACCGGGACTCCGGAAAGAATCTCGGCATCCTTCAGCTTGCCTCCCTGCGCGCAACGCATCCTCCGCGATGGGGTGTCCCGTTATCAGCGGGTTGTCTGCTTCCGGCTGGCGGTTCATTGCCAACGTCTGGGCATCCCTTTCGATCTAACCTTAGCTCTCCTCCAGCAATGGGCCCGCAAAAACCGTCCCCTGGAAGGCAAATCCCGGATTCAAGATCCCGAAATTGAAGCCCAAGCTGCCGCGGCTTATCGCCACGCCTATCGCGGCTGCGGCTGTGAAGATCCCGTCATTCTTCCCTTTTGTGATGTCCAATGCCCGATCCGCCGTAAGAAATCCGGTACTTCGGATTCTTTATATTCTATAGAAAAGAGAGGCCCAACATCATGAAACCGGGAATCAGTCTCGTCACCGTCTTGGAGAAAGCCCTGGATGAGAGAGGAGAGGAATACTATACCGCGACCTTGACGCCGGCCCTGTTCAAAAAGCTCAAGAAGGAATTCCGCGTCCTGTTGCTGAAGGGGAATCTGCTCCCCCGCACCCTGGTGCCCAACCATCCCCAGGCGGGAGATAACCTCTTCATGTTTGTGGAAACCAGGACCGGGGAAGCCCAGTAGGAGATCCTGCCGGCGGGGGCTCATGCCGATGCATCGGCCCCCGCTGAATCCTTTGTGGATAAGAACCAACGGATTGCGCCATGACCACCAATCCCCAGTCAAACAGGCCGAATATTCATCCCCCAAATGAGCGGCCGGTCGAATTTCTGACCCGGCGGGAGGCCGCGGCCTATCTCCGCATCTCCGTACGGCTGTTGGACCAGAAAGCCGCCGGGGGGGCGATCGCATATTACAAGCTGGGGACGGGCCCCACCCCCTTAGACGCGATGCCTCCCCCGAACAAACCCCACGCCCAGGGCAATCAAAAAAAACCGGTGCGCAAAAAGGGCCATCCCAGCGCGCGGCGGCCCCAGCCCGATCACATCGAACGGCGTATCGAGTACCATCCGGAGATTTGTCCCCATTGCGGCGGTCCCGTCCATCCCTGCCAGGGGAAACACGCCACCGCGCCCCGAGCCTCGAGGATCTGCCCGAAAATATCCGCACGAAAAATGTCGAACACATCATTCACCTCACCTACCGCCCGGGCTGTAAAAAAGACCGTCAAGCCCTCGGTCCCTGAAGCGCTCCCCGGCACCACCCTCGGCCTCCGGCTCCTGAGCCTCACCGCCTATTGGCATTACCACGTAGGCATTCCCGTCCGCCGGATCGTGGAGATGCTCAACACCCATCGGCATGGCCCCCTCCGCACGGGAGGTCTCATGCGCATGAGGCAGCGGCTGGCGGAGCATCTCGAGCCCTGGTACGCGCGGTTGATGGACGAGGCCCGCCAGGCCGCCGAGCTGCACGCCGGCGAAACCGGCTGGCGGATCCACGGCCAAACCCATTGGCTGTGGTGTTTCAACAGCGCGGACACCACGGTCTACCTGATCGACCGCAGCCGCGGCAGTCCCGCCTTGAAGAAATTCTTCGCAGACGCCTTCGCGGGCGCCCTAGCCACCGATTTTCGGGCCGCCTACCACGCGGTCACCTGCGAGCGACGCCAGTTCTGCCTGGCGCATCGGTTGCGCGAGGTGGAACGGACGCGCGAGGTCAACCCCTCGGCCGCGTGGCAGGCGTTCGCCCGGAAAGCGATACGGCTGTTCCGGGACACCCTGGGCTTGCGCAACCGGAAGGATTTCACACCGGAGACTTACGCCGCGCGCGTCCAGCGGCTGAACGAGCGACTCGTGGATCTCATGCTGACCGAATCCGCCGATCCCGGTGTGCGACGCCTCGCCCAGCGGTTGCGGTACTATTGGGATGAGCGGTGGACGTTTCTGGATCATCCCGAGGTGCCTTCGATGAACCACCACGTGGAGCGGGAGTTTCGTCAGGGCAATCGCATGAAAATTTAGGTTCCTCCACCGAATATCACCTTCCCGAATTAGGTTTCATCCCAACCGAAGCGTAACCGCCTGGCTTTGCCCCCCCTTTGGAGGTTTTTTCCTGTTTAATCAAATTTGACGCCAGTCTGCGAATGATCGAAAAATTCTCCTCCGCGTTTCCCGTTCGGATTTGAGAGGAATGGGTTATACTACCTCTTGATTAACTGATTTCAAATATTCAACTTATGCAATCTCGCGCTTGGAACGATTTCATGCGATTGCCATGCCTGGAAGGAGGGTTGACATGCCGCTTCATTGTATGAGAAAATAGGATGAAATCAAAAAAATGGGGAGATCTCTCGGATTACATGGGAAATCCCGGATAACATTAATAACGTCAAGCGATTAGCAGCGGTCCGATTCGTGGTTGATAGGCACAAGATACTCGCTTGACATTGTTCTCCCTCTGTGCCAGGATACTTGGAGACGGCTCTCCCGAGAAATTAAAGTGCCGAGGGTGGGGAGAGACGCGTGATGAGACCAGAAAAAAGAAGCAGAGTAAACCCAGAAGATCCATCCCGTGTGGCCGGAGTACAGCGGGAGGATCCGGGAATGGAGCCGAAGCCAGCGAACGGCCATAGCGAGATTCCGTCAACGCCCAATCAAGCCGTGAGAAGTGGGGATTCCGCCCCACCGGATTCCGAAGTCCAGGAGAAACCAAAACGGCGGCGTTTTCCGGCATCCTAGAAGGCGCGGAGCGTGCGGGCCGTGGAAGCCGGCTAGAGAAAGCCCAAAACAATTCAATTCATCGGATTGATAGGTTCCCCATGCCTCAACCACGCCTGTCCGAAGGACAGTAAAAAAAGTTCTTCGAATGGCAACGCGGAAAGGAGGGAAAAAACTTCCATACGATCGGCTCAATAATTTAAGCAGAGAGTTGTCTCAAAGTTCTTGACATGTTCCGTCTTCTCGCATGAAAAAAAAAGTGAACATGTAGTTATTCATACGTTCAAAAGGAGAGAAATTTTTTCTAGTTAATCTATTCGTTAAAGGGAAGAAAAGTTGTACTTTTTTCAGTTTATTTTTGAAAAAAATCAAATAATTCAGGAAAAGAAGGGAGAATTACCATGAAAAGTTTGTTTTTAACATCCTTTATCTTGGCGGTGGCGCTGTGCATGGCCAC
>JBHGBC010000196.1:0-10423 GCA_041946805.1 bacterium | reverse complement strand
GGTGCTGTATGCCTGTGGAGTGTGTGAATAACGGCCGTATCGTTATTCAAGGGTTAGGGCCAGGGTGAGGGTAAGCCTTGGCAGGAGATTGGCTCGACGTGTTCTTACAAAAGAAGGCTCTGCCTGACCCCTGGATCGCCCAGGGTTTCAACCCTGGGCTAATCTTAGGTTCCCTTGGTTGGAAAAACCAACAATGGCGCGCTCTGGATCCGGTGGTTCTTGGTGTCGGCGACGTAAAATCGATCCCCGTCCACCGTCACCCCCCACGGTTCCGCCAGCTCGCCCGGCCCCGAACCGGGATGCCCCCAACTCCCTAGAAAGGACCCGTCCGGCGCGAAGATCTGCACGCGGTGGTTGCCGTAATCGGCGATCCACAGATTCCCGTTCCCGTCCGCGTCGATGGCGTAGGGGAATTGGAGCTCCCCCGCTCCGGTCCCCGCCCGGCCGAAGATGCGCACCCGTTCGCCTCGCTGCGTATAGACCTTGACCCGGTGATTGACCGCATCGGTGATGTACAACAATCCGTCTGGGGCCTTCACGATGCCCATGGGACGGTTGAACTGGTCCTCACCCGCGCCGAAATCCCCCCAGGTCCGATTCAAATACTGGCCGGCGCGGGAAAAAACCTGCACCCGGTCGTGCACACCGTACTCGGTGATGAACAATTCCCCGCCCTCCCCAAAGGCGATGGCCGTGGGATAGATGAATTTCCCAGGGGCTTCTCCATATTCACCAAAAGTCAACAGCCATTTTCCTTCGGAACTGTACTCGAGGATCCGGGAGTTATGGGTGTCGGGAATCCAAACATTTCCCGATTCGTCGATCGAAACGCCCGTGGGGGTGCCGTTGTCGTATTTCTCCAACTCCCAGACCAACAGACAGGATCCATCGGCATCGAATTTCTGCACCCGGCCGCTGCGGTCGATGACGTACACCAAACCGCCGCGCGCGTGGATCGCCCGGGGCGCGGCGAACCGCCCCGGTGTCCGGCCCCGCGAGCCCCATATCTGGATGGAGGGATCGGACGGGAGCGCCGGAGAACAACCGGCCAGGAGCAGGCTCGCGGAAACGGCAAGAAGATGGATCTGGATCTGGATCTGGATTCGAATTTTCATACGGGGGGATCCTCGAGAATGGCGGGGGGATGGATACATCGCAAGGCCGCCCGCCGTCCGGATTCAATATAGGTTGCCGCCGTGGCTTCATAACCAACCCCGTCCTGCAGCGCTTGCACCCGGCAGGCGCGGGAATCGGTCCGGCAATCCTGGATCACGGCCCGGCCCTGGTCATCCGGCCGGGCTTGAAAATCTCCCGGGAACGCGGCCGCGATTTTTTCGTCTCCTTCGGTGAGCGATCGGTCCGCGGCGGCACCGGCGGGCCAACGGCCGAACGGAGAGAGTAGAGTTCCGTTTTCCACCCGGACCGTGAAAAAGTTCCGGTACCCCAACAACCGGGCCGCATCCCGGTCGCGGGGATCGCGGATCACCTCCTGGATCAACCCCTCCCGCGCCACATGCCCGTCGAGCAGAACCACCAGCCGGTCGGCCAGCGCCAGGGCCTCGTCCAATTGATGCGTCACCATCAGAATGGCCCGCCGCCCCTTCCGGCATCCCCGCAAGAGGCGGATCAGTTCATCGCGCATCGGGCCTTCCACGCTGGAAAGAGGTTCGTCCAAAAGCAGATACGCCGGTTCCAGGGCCAACGCCCGGGCCAAACCCAGGCGTTTCTTTTCGCCGCCGGACAACTGGGCGGGATACCGGTCCGCGCAGGAGGCCAACCCCAGGTTTTCCAAAATCCACTCCGATCGCCGCCGGATATCTTCCCGGTTTCCGAGGAGGGTCCGCAACGGGAGCTGAATATGGTCCCGGGCTTTCAAGGCCGGCCAGAGGGCGTCTTCCTGAAAGCAGAATCCCACGCGCCGGTTCCGGGGAGGCGCCGGCCGGCTGGGCGAGGAGACGATTTCACCCCCCAGGATCACCTCGCCGGCCGAGGGATATTCGAATCCCGCGATCAGCCGCAGGCAGGTGGTTTTACCCACGCCCGACGGCCCGAACAGCACGGTGATTTGATCCGCCGGAGCCGCGAAATCCACATCCCGCAGGACCTCCCGGAGCCCGCGCTTCATCGAAACTCCCCGCAACTCAATATGGATGGGGGATTCAGAAGGGAATGAATTCATGATCGTGATTTGGCCCGCGAAGTCACGGCGAACACACCCAGCAGAGTCAAGGCCGGGACCAGCAGCAACAGCAAGCCGATGGCCGCCGTCCGCGATTCGCTCCCGTAGTGCAACAGATTGTAATATTCCACCGCCAACGTGTCGCCTCCGGGAGGATACAGCAGAATAGTCATGCCCACATCCCCCCACAACACCAGCATCACCAACCCCATGGCTTGCAGTCCCGGACGCCACAACGCGGGCAGGATCAGCCACCGGAGCCGGGAAATCCATCCGATATTCAACAGGGAATCGAATTCGCGCTGCCGGATTCCATAGAACCGCCATAACAAGATCCCCGCTCCGTATCCCAAGAAAAACGTGTGGGACATGTACGCCCCCAGCAGCGAGGCCGTCATCATCCCCGGTGGCTGCACGCCGGGCCAATACGACCGGATGCGCAGCCACCCCGATCCGGTCAATACGCCGGGGATGACGAACATGGCCAGAAACAAAACCGGGGCGATGTATTGTTTAGGAATGGAAACGGAAGTGAACCAGGCTCCCAAAACCACTACCCCGCCCGCGGCGGCCACGGCGTAGAGCAGGCTGCGGAACACGGCCGGCGCGTGCTCCATCATGACGAGTGAGGTCAAACTGACCGGTCCGGCATGGCTCATCAAACTCCACAACGGAACCAGGATGGATAGCGCCAATACCAACGCCGTTCCCGCCAGAAGGGCGGCGCGCAGGTTTATTGATGTCCACTGATAGGCCGGTTCACCACCTTGGAGTTCCAATTGGCTGGGAATCCGGCGCATCGCCCAAGCTATCGGCCACGCCGCCAACAGATAGGGAAGGCAAAGCAGGCATGCGTTCCAATCGCTGAACCGCGCGGTGAACTGGATGAAGATTTCCAGGGGATACACCTGGAGCTGCAGCAAGGATGGGACCTCGAATTGCAATAATCCCAATCCAAAAATCACCGCACCGGCCGTGAAGAGCGGCGGCCGCCACGCGGGCCAGACCACCTGGCGGAACGCCGTCCACGGTGTCATGCTCAACTGGGCGGCCTCCATTTGGGTCCGCTGAGGGCCTGCCGCCAGGGTTAACAGCAGGAACGCGATGGGCCACAGGCATAGGCCCAGGATCCACCCTCCGCCGATGACGCTGTATAGAAGCCGGGATAGCGCGCCGTGCGTCTCCCAGAGGATTCGGCCCGGTCCGGGATTTTCCAGGCGGGTGATGAGCGTCATCCAGGCCGACGCGGCCCCGAAGGGCGGGTAGGACAAAGGCAACAACGCCAGGATGCCCCATAGGGGCCGGGCCGTGGGCGATAGGCTGCAGTAGCCCGCGTACGCGATCAGGCCGAATCCCAGCGCGAAGAAGGTGATCCAAAAGGCCAGATGAAAACTCGTGATCAGCCGTTTCAGGGCAAAACGGTCAAATACGCTCCATGAACGCCAAAACTCACCCGCTTCCCTGGGCCACGACGATACCACCAAAACCAACACCGGCAGAACCAGCAGGAAAACCAGGGCCGCCCGCACGAACGCCCCGCTCCGGCCTGGCCGGCTCACCGGAAGATCGTGCGCAACAACTCGAGACACGGTTCCATGTTCAGGGCCACGGCGTTGTAATCCACCGGGATGGTTTTGAGCGAGGCCAGATCCGGCGTCCCCGCGGGACGGGGAACGGACTTCCGCACGGGGATTTGTTTCGCCCGGCTTTGCGCCAGCTTTTCTTCCACCGCGGGCGAGAGCAAGTAATCGATCAGTTTCTTGCCGTTATCGGGACTGGGGCTGTCCTTGATCAAGGCCACCGTGTTGGGAATGACCAGCGTCCCTACTTCTTGTTCACCCTGATCGATGAAAGCCATCCGCACCGGTTTCCCCTCGTCCAAGGCCGCGTAGGCGTCGTCGGTGTCGGTCAATCCGTACGCGATGATCCCTTCCACCACCGCGTCCCGCACACTGGCATTCCCTGGAAACAGTTGGATCCCCCGGCCCTGGATGGTCTTGGTGATCAGGGCAAAACGTTCCTTGCCCCACAACGTGTACAAGGCGGCCATGTGCGTCGCCGTGGTTCCGAATTGCGGTGTCGCTATTCCGGCCGCCTTCCCCTCGTACATCTTGCTTCCCAACGTGGGCACGGATGCCGGGGTTTCGCTTTCCGGGACCAGGTTATGGTTGATCAGCATCACCCGGGCGCGGGCCGAAAAGCCCGTCCAGCAGCCTTCCGGATCTTTGTACGTGTCCGGGATGTCCCCCGCCGCGGGGGACCGGTACGCCTCCAACAAACCGGCGTTCTTCAGTTGGATGGTGCGCACGATCTCCGAATTCCAAAAGACATCGGCCTGGGGATTGTTCTTTTCCTCGAGCAGGCGGTTGAACAAACCCGTGGTCTTGGTCATTTCGGAATCGTAGACCGCGTTGACCTTCAGCTCGGGATTTTGCTCTTGAAACGCGGCGATGATGGGTTCCGCGTAGTCGCGGTCCACCGAAGTGTAGATCGTGACCGTCTTGGATTTTGCACTACATCCTTGAAGGCCCAACAAAACCATACCGAGCAGGAAGATCGCAATCCCCCCGGAAATCAAGCATGACCTGCGCACGGATGACTCTCCTTTTTTGGATTCGAGATATGTATGTGAAACCTCAGCGTCTGGTTCTCGTTCAGAAAATGGGGATGAGGTGGCGCGGGCTTCCAGCCCGTTTTCTCGGCTTTCCCTCTCCTTACCTTTCTCCCGGAGGGAGAGAGGATGGTTTTTCGAGAGGCTGTACTTGATTGTTGAGCGCCATGGAAATGCCATACCAGTCCATATTTCATTATTCCCTGATCTTTTCCTTAACCAAAGGACCGATCTTCACCAATGGGTCCGCGGGATACGCATTCTCATGATTCCTATGCCGTTCAGCCTATCCAGAATGGAATCCTGGGGATGAGTTAATACGCAACGATCGGACTCCCTCTCCCTCTGGGAGAGGGCCTGGGTAAGGGAATACCTTACTTCGCTTTCTTTTACCCTGGCTTTCTTCCGAAAGGATAAAAGAACCATTCCCACTTCTTCTGGATCCCCACCTTTGCGAGGATGACATCCTCCAGTCCAATTGATAGGCATTTGCTCAATGATGAAACACCGGATTACGGCGCGGGCGTCTCTTGTCCACCGGCCTGAGTTTGGGAACCACTGGCCGATGAAGACGCCGCCTCGCTCTCGATAGCATTGAAATACGCCCGGACCTGGTAGCGGAACGGCAGGGGGACCCGTTCTTTCGTCAGGGCGTCCTCGGCCGCCTGCTTGTATTCCAACAACTCGCCGCCGGTGGTGATGATTCCCGATTCCCCCTTGAGGGACTGACCGTCCACGGGCAATACGCCCAGCAAGGGACCGGCATGGAAATTCGCGGGCAGTTTGTCCGGTCTCAGAGTGGTCTCGGTCTCCTCGGCCGGCGCTTTCCCGCCGCGTCCGATGCCCGGGCCGCCCATCCCCAGACCCTGATTCCGGCTATCTCCCGGCCGCCAGGGGGATGTGCCATACGCGCCTTTCCCCTTCCCTTGTCCGTTCCCATGGCAGGAACCGTCGCAGAATCCTTCTCCCTCGCCGAAGAGCAAGCCGCATGTTTCACATTTTCCGAACTTCCCCGCGAGGGCGAACTTGGAATCCTTCAGGTCTTTCAGCGCCCCGTCGAGCAGTTTGATCTGCTCCATCAGGTCCTTGATGTCCATCAAATCCAGCTCCGCCAGGTTCAGCGGATTCAGCGCCGCGTCCAACTCGCCCGCGTGGAGCAATTCCGCCGCGCTGTTCAACGATTTCGACAACGGCAGGTTGGCGTTCATCCGGGAAGCCAGTTGCTTCAATTCCTCCGACAACTGCTTCTGGCTGTCCGCGTCCAGATTCTCCATCTTGAGTTGTTTCTGGACCTTGTTCAGTTCCTGGGCCGCTTTCTCGAAATTGTTTTGCTCCAACGCCTCCAGCAGCGCGCCGGTCATTTGGGATTGCAACAGGGACTTGGTCTTGTCCAGGCTAGGCTGGGTTTCGGCCAGTTCCATTTTCTTCTGTTCCCATTCCTGCTCCACGGACGACAGTTTGGCCAACGCCTCCCGCTTGTCGATTTTCCCCTTGCTGAGATCGGTCGCCAATTCCTTGATTTGCTTGGCCAGTTCCGCGGCGATTTTGGATTTTTCCTCCTGGGCTTTGCGCTCCAGCACCAGTTGCCGCTGTTCCAGCTTTTGCACTTCCTTTTTGACCTCGGTCCGTTCCATGGCCTGCGCCTGCGACCGGCCGCGTCCGGTGAGGGCATCCCATTGGGGCAGTACCATGAGCACAAAAACCAGCCCCAATAGGGGGACCCACAGCCAGCGCGCCTCGGTCGGGTTTTGCCAGGGAAAGGCGCGTTTCAAGTCGGACCGGACGATGGAACGCGCGGCATCGGTCAGTACCGCGTGGGTCCATTCCGGATCCAATTCTTCGGCAGGATGGGTCCGGCCGAATTCCATCGCCGCGGAGAGTTTTTCCTTCAGACGCAGACGCTTATCCACGAGCAGGGCGGTCGTTTCCAGGCTGCCCCATTGCCACCAGGCCGCCGCCAGAGACGCGGGGAGTGCCAGCACAACACAAATGACGAAAATCCAAGGCGTTTCCTCAACCAGGGGGAAGATTTTCAGCAAGACGGCGGCCACGCAGGCGCATACCAGCGCGTAGAAAATGGATTTCACGAGGTAATAATAAAGATTCAGGCCGCCCACCCGCCAATGCGCCCGCCGGACATATTTACAGATTTTCGTATAGGCCTCTTGGGAACTCATCGGTTTCTCCCCTTGGGTCCAGATGGGTCTATTGAAATCATAACGTGTTTTCGTTACAAATGTCAACTAAATCCGGCCTTCTTTCACTTTCCAGTTCTATTATATAACGGTCCGGGGGGATGGGGATAAGAGAAATCCGCCCCGGGCAGAGTACATGGAGGAACGTATTGCACCGTGCTTCTTCGGATTTTCCTTCAAGCAGGCCTCTCAATTCCAGCCTGCGCGGGATTGACAGATGGATTGGGATCAGGGACTTTGAGCCATCCGTAATACCAGGGCTTGCCTGCCCTGGTGAAAAATCGTTTCATGATGAATAACCATCCGGCAACCAGCCGGAAAAGTCCTATTCATTTTGAACCAGCGATTCGATCCTCATGTCTGATCAACTCCGATTGCGGGACATCGGCGAATTCGGTCTCCACCGGCGCATCCGGGAAATCCTCGGCGCGCATTCGCCGGATGTGTTGCTCGGCCTGGGCGACGACGCCGCCGTGGTCCGGACCCATCCCGGCGCGTTGGTGATCACTACCGACGCCATGGTGGAGGGCATTCATTTCCAAACCGAATGGACTGCCGCGTCCGATCTGGCCTACAAGGCCCTGGCTTCCACCCTCAGCGACCTGGCCGCCAAGTGCGCGGTTCCCTCCTACGGCGCAATCACCTTGGGATTGCCGGCCGATTCGCCGGTGGCCTGGGTGGAGGAGTTTTATCAAACCCTGGCCGGCCTGCGGGCGGAATGGGGCCTGGAGGTCATCGGCGGCGACACGGTCCGTTCTCCGCTCATCCTGGTTTCGATCACCGCCTTCGGATACCAGAAAACCGCCCAGCCCGTGACGATCCACGGCGCCCGCGTGGGCGACCGGATTCTGGTCACCGGAACGTTGGGCGATGCGGCGGCCGGCCTGCGGATTCTCCTGAGCGGCGCGTCTTCCGGAACCTGGACACCCGCGCAGACGGCCCTGGTCCAGCGTTTCCGGCGGCCCACGCCCCGGCTGCGCGAAGCCCTGAAAATCCTCACCCTGTCGACTCCCAACAGCCTGACCGACATCAGCGACGGTCTGGCGCGGGACCTGACGAAATTGTGTGAGGCAAGTGGAACCGGGGCGCGGCTGGCGGCGGACTCATGGCCGGCCGGAGAGGCATTGCGTTCCCTGGGGGAAACATGGCGCACCCTGGCATGGCAAGGCGGGGAGGATTACGAGCTGCTCCTGACGCTCCCACCCGGGCTGGCCGAAAAACTAATCCGGGAGTGGGATCAGTCCCTGTGCCCGTTGACGGACATCGGCGAAATCACTCCCGCGGCCGAAGGCATTCACGTGGAAGGATGGTCCGAAGCCCTGGCGGGAGGATTCGACCATTTCCGCTCCTGAACCGGCGGTCTCAGTTCGCGGACCGGGTTTTTTCACCCTTCGAGTAGGACAACACGCTCAGGGAGGAGCGGTGCACAATCCGGGCATGGAGAGTGATCCACTCCGGCCTCCCGCCGCGCATCAGTTTCTGCAAGGCCTTGACCGCCCGTTCCCCCATTTCCTCCAGGGGAAGCCGGACGGTGGTCAATCCGGCGTCCTCGGCGAAATCCCAATCGCCGTACCCGGTCACCGAGATCGGGCTGTCAAACCGGTACGGATTGTTTTGGACAATCTGCATGACCCGGAAAGCGGTCAGGTCGTTCAGGGCCATCACCGCGGTGGGTTCGTGCGTCCGCAGCAGGGAGACGATTTCCGCGGAGTCTTCTTCCAGGGATTTCCGTCCGGGGAGTTGAACGATTTCCGCCAGTTCCACCCGGATCTTTTCCTCTTTGCAGGCCTTCTGAAATCCGCGGATCCGCAAAGCCAGGATCGAGGACGGTTCCTCACCCCCCCGCAGCAAAAGCAAGCGGCGGTGGCCTTTCTTCAACACCTCCCGCGTCAATTCCGCCATGATTTCCTCATCATTGGTCTGGATGACGGAGATATCGCGGAAGTTATCCATTTTCCCACCGGCCAGCACCACAGGAATCCGTTCTTCGCGTAGGCGGTTCAGCCACCATCCCGGCGCGGAAGGATCGGTGTCGGTCTCCACCGGCGCGGCGATCAATCCGGACACTTGGCGTTGGATCAACCGCTCCGCGAAGTCATTCACTTTCTCCCCCTGCGCTTCCGCCATACAGAACAACAGATCGAATCCGGCCTCACTGGCATGCGGCTCGACCGCCCGCAGCCAGGCGGCGCACCCGGCCGGACTGATGGCGGGAAGGAGCAATCCGATCAATGGGCTTCGCCGCACGGGATAGGTGACATAGGTCCCTTTCCCCTGCACCCGGCTCAGAAATCCCTCCTGGACCAATTCCTGCAAGGCCCGGATCACGGTCATCTTACTGGCCCCGAATCGGTCGATCAAAGCCGCTTCGGAAGCCAGCTGCTGACCTTCCCGCAAGATGCCTTCCTCTATTTCCTTGCGGATCGCTTCCTTGATTTGAATGTATTTGGGTAATCGATTGAACAAGTTCGACATGGTCTCATTTTCCCTTGACCTCGCCACGCGTTTTCCAGGAGGATGAAACGATTTGCCCGGATGATGGATGATGATCCTATGTCTCGATCGGTCGGTGGATTCGATGAATTCCTCACCTGTTCTTCCGGATCGGTTTGGGAGCCGCGTTTTGGATCTGTGAAGATGGTTATGACAGGGCTTCGCGTGCAATGATCAAGATGAGGACATCCATTTGACAATCTAATGCAGACTGGAACGCGTCATCCAACCAACAGCCAGAATGGATATTATATTGTAGGCACAAGGCGGCCAAAATGTCGGTCTAGTAAAAAAAATAGTAACAACGAATGTACACTAATTTCAAGAGTGCTTTCTCCCAGCCCGATTGTCTGTAGTACGAGCGGGATCAACCAGCCAACTCACTCTGTTCTTTCATTCTATCATCAGACTAGCACCCGGTAGGGTGAATTTTAGGGGGGATCTCGAGAGAACTATCTCAGATTCATATACTTATTGCGGTAAGCGGATACAAGCATCCCCGATGCGGGAACTTGGACACGCCCGGAAGAACCGGTCATTCCGGCTGGGGAATCCGGAAAATCCAGATGGAATGGCCTACATCCGCGGCAGGCTTATATTTATCCAGCCAATTGAAATAATAGGGAGACCGGGGAAAGATCCGGTGGCGTACCGCGTAGTGTTTGCTCACCGCCACGATCCCCGCGGGCGGTGACGCGATTTCCTCTTCCCGCAGAAGCCGCGCCCGCAGGCCGAACGCCTCCGGACGGATATACCAATCGGATGCGATCACCAATGGCTCATCAGGATACGCAGCCTGAATGGCGGTCAGGCGGGCGAAATCCTGGCCCCAGTCGAGGTTCGAGTCGTCCAGGAATCGGTACCCTTGGCCGGGACCGCCCGCCGCCTCGTTGAAATAGGTCAGATAATCAGGGTAAATCCATAGATTTCCGGCCGCATACCAGA
>JBHGBC010000195.1:0-10516 GCA_041946805.1 bacterium | reverse complement strand
ACAACTGGCACTGGTTCTGGGATTTCGGCAACGGCGACATCGGCAACCAGGGCGTGCACCAAATGGACGTCGCCCGCTGGATGATCCCCGGCGCCACGCTGCCCAAAAGCGTGATCTGCGTGGGCGGCCGGTTTGGATACATCGACCAGGGCCAAACCGCGAACACCCAGGTAGTGCTCATGGATTTCGGTCCGACCCAGTTGATTTTCGAAGTCCGCGGCCTTCCCACCGAAACCTACATGGGCGCGGAAGGCAGCGACGATGTCATGCACTTCGAAGCCGGAACCGTCGTCAACAACCAATTCCTGCCCAAGGAAGGCGGGCAACCGCAAAATCTGCCCGACGTGGAGGTGAAGATGGGGCCGGGCGGCAGCCATTTCCCCAACTTCATCGAAGCCGTCCGCAGCCGCAAACCGTCCGATCTGAACGCCGAGATCCTCGAAGGCCACTACTCCGCCGCGCTCTGCCATTTGGCCAATATTTCATACCGCCTGGGGCAGCCGGTGCCGTTCCAGTCGTCGATCCGCCCCTTCGGCGACAACGCCGATGCCCAGGAGGCCTTCGAGCGCATGAAACAGCACTTGGTGAAAAACGGCGTGAAACTGGAAGATTCCGCCTATTTCCTGGGCCGCAAATTGGCAATCGACGCGGCCACCGAAACCATCACCAACGATGTCCAAGCCAACGACATGCTGACCCGCTTTTACCGTAAGCCGTTTACCGTGCCCGAGAATCTGGGCTAAGGGGAGGCTCAAGGAAACCAACATCGTATCCGGATGATGGATTGAATCGGTTTTCTACCGGGAGGGCGATCCTCCAGGTGAGCCGTTCCGTGTGAGAGATTCCCTTCTCCAAGACCGGCCCGCCGTGAGCCTCGCCTTCCCGCAGGTCATATCCCATATTTCAATCCTGAATTATTGTCCAGGGATTCGCCATTCCAACAGGGTATCCAGAACGGAACGGATTCCCTCACCCTAACCCTCTCCCAGAGGTAGAGGGAGCAGAAAAGGCGGGGATTCAGTTCCTTGTGGCGCGGGCGTCCTGCCTGCAAGCCATTCCGAAGGGATTGAATGTGAATAGCCGGGGGGTGACAACCCCCGGTATCGTGTAGGAGAAAAACGACCCTGGAGAGGTCGAATGGGATACGATTCAACCCCTTCGGGGTTGGTGGTTTTTATTTCACGAAACCGTAGGCTATCGCCTACGGCTATTCACATGAATCCCCTCCGGGGATTGAATTCCGATAGCTTCCCCATCACTATCGCCACAGCGGCCGGGGCAATATACAAGCATTTCCGGGACGGGATTGAATTCTGATAGCCTCCCCATCTCTATCGCCGGCCATTTGCCTAATCCCGCAGGGGCACGTTGCATCCCGTGCCCCTCCGCCTTACTCGCTCCACGACAACGCCAGGGATTCAAACGGCTTCAACGTGACTTTCAGGGCGCCGGTTGCCAGGCTTTCCGCCGGGACCTCCTGCACGCTCCCCGCCGCGAAGTTCCAGCGCCGGATCACCTTCCCCGCCGGCAGGCTCACCATGCCGTTCCAGTCCGAGGCGGCGGTATTCACGAACAACAAAATCGCTTCCCCGCCGCGTTCGAACCGCGCCCACAAGCCGCCCGGCGTTTCCGTCTTCACTTCCGCGGCCGGATATGGTTTCAAGGCTTCAAGCCATCCGCCGCCCGTAGTATCCACCACCGCGCCCCCCGCGTTTTTGAAGCGCTCCATGACCGTCCGCGCGTCCGCGGGAATCTCTCCCACGGCGGGGATCAGCAGCGCGTCGAACACGCCATTCTGGATCTTCAATTGCCGGCCTTGGATGGACGCTTGGGCCACGTGGTTGGGGTCCACCAAAACAAACGCGATGCCCGCGCGGGTCAGTTGAGCGCAGATTTCCGGAAACGCGCGAACGATCTTTTGCATGGTTTCGGATTGCCGGTCCAGCGACAGCGGCTCCGCTTCCGGCTTGTATTCCGCCCAGAGATCGGTCACCGGATAGTACAGCGCCACCCGCGCCGCGCGCCGGGCGGGCGTCAACAAGGCTCCCAGGCGGCCCACGAAATCAGCGTATTGTTTGTATTCATCCCCAGGCCGGTTGCGCCCGTAATACAGGGTCAAATCGGTGACACCCTGCGCGAACTGCCAGGCCGCGGTGGCGCGCATTTCATCCAGCGAGGCGGACCGCTTGTTCATCTGCTCGGAATGGTCGCTGGTCTCGCTCATCACCCGCCGCGTGCCGTTGAGCCGGGCCGCCGAAGCGGCCAGGGCCGTGGTGATGGCATAACCGCCGAAGGCTTGGGAGGGATTGGAACTCAGCACGTCGATCCCGGGAATCTGCATGCGCTGCAAGTTTCGCAACGGATTGCCATTCAGCGCGGGGTGATAGAGCAGCGATTCTTCCCACAGGATATGGCCGCTGGAGGCGACGCCATGCCTCTGGCACCATTCCTCCAGCAGCCCGAAAAAGCGTTGTTCCACCAAATCCGCGGTCAACGCCCAGAAATCCCGCCGCGTGGTTTTGTCCGCCGGGCTGTCTCCCGAAAAGAGGGAAGCCACTTTGGGGAGCAAATCGTATCCATATTTCTTCTTGAATAGATCCGGCAGGCCGTTAACCCACGGGACTGCGGGCAGCCGCTTGACTTGGGGATCAAGCGGGTCCATGATCCGCACGTTCTTGCGCACGCTCTCCGGCAGCATCCCCAGATTGCAGGCCATCAGGCTCGGCTCGTCAGTGAAGAAGGCCTCGACCAGGTTGCCGAAATACGCCTGGCAGACGCGGGCGTAGGCGTCGTGGGTCACTTCCACGAATGTCCGCATGGCCTCCGGATCCAGCAGATTGGGGTACCGGCGGGCCATGTAGAAATTGTTGCAGGCGTGCGTGCCTTCATAGGAAGGGCGAATCGTGTACGGCTTGTCTTCCCCCGGCGTGAGGATCAACTCTTGCGCCTCGAAGGCGGGATTCTTCTCGAGGACCAATCCGCCCGCCGCCGCGCTGGGATAGCCTTCCTCATCGTAGATCCACACCCGCAAGCCCAGCTCCCGGCAAATCTCCAAAGCCAGGGCGAAGAATTTCAGTTGGTTCTCATCGTGCAGGTAATCGCTGAACGCGACATTGCACACCACGCCGCCCAGGCCCGAACCGGCCAGATCCCGCAGCGCCTCGCGCAACGCGTCCTTCAAATCGGGCTGGGAGGAAGATCCTCCCTGCCCGGCCTTCTGAAGCAACTCGCTCAAAAATTCCTTTTCCAGCGTATGGCCGGGATAGCGGGCCGCCACGAGGTTGTCGAAGCCGTGGATGATCTGCAAGGGCCGGTAGAGATTGGGTGGATTTTGAAACTCCTTCTCCCATTCCGGACCCGGGGAGGCCTCTTCCGCCGCGAAGACGAGACCGCCCGCGAGACATAGCGGGAGCAGGAGAGGAACGAAAATTCGAGGGATGATGGCCGTCATGTCGATCTCCAGTTTGATTGGAATCCTTGAAAGGGCGCGCGCGGGGCGCGCCGGCCTATTATCCAAAAAGCGTGTTGGATCTTCAATCGGTCCGGCTTGAGGGATATCGAAATAATGCCCGTGTTCTCCGGGATCGGATTGGATGGAGGGAAGAACAATCTCTACAGGCGCCTGGCGAGTCAAACGGCCTATCATGGCCTGAAAGACCAGGCCGCCTCGCAGATGAATCAAGTCGGAGTCAAAACCAATCCCAGGCGGAGACACCCTCCGCCCGGGATTCAGAGTTCTTCATCCGTCATTTCGAAAAACGGGGCCGGTATCACCGGTTCTCGGGCTTGTTCTCGTAAACCCACTTGTAATAATCATACCGCTTCAGTTTGGAAGCCGCCGCCTCATCCAGGATGAAGGTGGTTTTGGGATGCAGCTGCAGGATGGACGCGGTGACCTGCGCGGTGATCGGCCCTTCCACGGCCTGGGCGATGGTCTCCGCCTTGTTCTCGCCGTTCGCCAGCAGGATGATTTCCTCGGCTTCGGAAATGGTGCCGACGCCCATGGTCACGGCGTAACGGGGCACCTGGTCCTTGCTGCCGAAGAAGCGGGCGTTGTCGTCGATCGTCTCCTGGGTGAGGGTCTTGAGGCGCGTGCGGGAGCCCAGGGAGGAGCCGGGTTCGTTGAAAGCGATATGGCCGTCGCGGCCGATCCCCAGGATTTGCAGATCGATCCCGCCCAGCCGCTCGATTTCATCCTCGTACCACTCGCAGAAGGCGTTGATGTCCTCGGCGGTGCCGCTGGGGATGTGAATCCGGTCGGGCTGGATGTTGATGTGTTTGAACAAGTTCTCGTTCATGAACGTATGGTAGGATTGTTCATGCGCGTGCGGGATTCCATAGTATTCATCCAGGTTGAAGGTATAGACCTGAGAGAAATCCAATCCTTCTTCCTTGTGCATCCGGATCAATTCCTTGTACAACCCCAAGGGAGTGCTGCCCGTGGCCAGGCCGAGAACGCAATTGGGCTTGTTCTGCACCAATCGCTTCACGTACATCGCGGCTTCCTGGGAGATCTCGTCGTAGTTCTTCTTGATGATAACTTCCATGGCGTCTTACCGGTCCTTTCCCAATCTAGATATCGGATGATCCTCGCGCACCATCCGGGTAATCGATCCTCCCAATCCAGGTCTCTCCTCAGCCCAGAGTGGCGCCGCCCGCCATGCCCGCCCGTTCCTGGGCTTTTTGCTTCTCATATCCGCTGCGCCGGAACGCTTGCAACGGATCGGGCTCCAGCCCCATCTCCTCCCGCGCCAGGCGCAGCAGGGGCTCCACATCGGCTTCATACGCTTTGACCAGTTCTTCCTCCGCCCCGACGATGTCCCCGGCCCGTTGCGCGTCCCGCAGCGCCTGGCGGTTGACCAGCAACGCCTTGGCGTAGGCCTTCTGGCAGTTGAGCACCGATTGCACCATCGCCTCCACCTTGGGCTTGAGGTTGTGGCTCTGGTCGATCATGAAGGCCACATCCATATGGAGGGAGGGATCGAGCTCGGCGTCCACCAGTTCGTTGTAAATCAGGAACAATTCATAGGGATTGATCGAGCCGACGGTCAGGTCGTCGTCGGCGCACTTGCGGTTGTTGAAATGGAATCCGCCGAGTTTCCCTTCGCTCAGCAGAAACGCCACGAGGTGCTCAATATTGACCCCATGAGCATGATGCCCCAGATCCACCAGCACCTGCGCCCGGTCTCCCAGGTGGCCGCAGACCACGTACGACATGCCCCAATCGGCCAGGTCGGTGTGGTAGAATCCCGGTTCGAACAGTTTGTATTCAACCAGCATGCGCGCGGCTTGATCCATGGCTTCATAAACTTCCCGCAGGCATTCGATCATCCACTGCTTGCGGCGGCGGAAATGCCCCTGGCCCGGATAGTTGGTCCCGTCGGCGAACCACAGACTCAGAACCTTCGAGCCGGTATGGCGCATGATCTCCACGCATTCCAACATGTGATCGCACGCTTTCCGCCGGATAGCGGCGTCCTCGTTGGTGACGCTGCCCATTTTGTATTCCTGTTCCTGGAACACGTTGGGATTGATCGCCCCGATGCGGATGCCCAGCGCTTCCGCCTGCTGCCGCAAGGCGCTCCAGTCGTCCACCTTGTCCCAGGGGATATGCAGCGCCACGGAGGGGGCGATGCCGGTGAAGCGGTGCACCGTGGCGGCGTCCTCCAGTTTGTGGGCCAGAGTCTTGGCGGCCGCGGGCTGCTTGAACACACCGAAGCGGGTGCCCGAATCGGCGTAACCCCAGGAAGGGGTTTCGATGTGTTGCTTTTTGAGTTTGGATTTCAAGGTCTCCCAACTCAATCCGGAGCATTCCACGCGGCGCTGCAGGCGTTCGGGAAGCGTGGCCATGAGTCTGACCTCCAAGGATGAATCGTGCACGGTTTCGGATATCGAACCGGAAAGGAAGATCCGATGCCGAGGCGAAGCATGGCTGGTATTGTGCCGTAAAGCGCATCCCGGATAAAGGCGGAAACACGGTCACGCATTCCTTGATTTTTTTCACCGCCCTTGTTTGAATACAATTTTGAGCCTCTCGTTGTTTTATAATCAATCGAGTCATGGATTCGGATTTCTTCGGAAAACCGTCGGGACGGAAACCGTGACTATATCATTCCGTTTCGGATTGGGATCTCAAGAGCCCGATCCCCTCTCCCTCTGGGAGAGAGCCAGGGTGAGGGAATGCCTTCGGAACACGATTTTCCATGTCGAAGGAATACCCAATGTCCAATTGCCCGTAGAGGCGCGTCGCAACGTGCCCTTACATTCATAAAATGGTGGGATTTGCCTTTCCGGCGGAAGGATACGGGGAGAAAATACACCGGTTGGAAGGCCCGGGTGAATATCTTCTATTCGCGCGTGATTCTCATGATTAGAGGTGACATGGACCTTTCCGCGTGGCTTCATCGAGTTGTATCGGACCGCTGGTTGTGGTGCATTCTACTCTTCGGGCTGGCGCTGCGGTTGTACAAGATTGATGCGCCCATTTTGGACGGCGATTCCTTCCGCCAGGGCGCGACCGCGTCGATCGCCCGCCATTATTATGAAAACGGCTTTCAACTGCTCGATCCCCGCATCACCGGGTGGGGAACCATCCACGAACCCGGATTGTGGCCGAACGAGTTCCCCCTGTATCCCTTCGTGGTGGCCTGCCTGTATATTCCTCTCGGCGAACACGTGTGGATCGGCCGCTTGTTGACCGCCCTGTTCTGCCTGGCGGGCGCGGCGGGATTGTATTCCCTGATCAAGCGGCTGGAGCATCCCCTAACCGCCCGCTTCGCCGCCCTGTGGTATTTGATCGCGCCCCAGGCGATTTATCATGGACGCTGTTTTCACCGCCATCCCGTGGCCATCGCGTTGATGATCGTGGCCCTCGCCGCGTTCGCCAAATGGCTGGAAGAAAAAAAGCCGGCCGCCTGGGCCGGCATGATCCTCTGCGCCGCGATGGCCCTGCTGATGATGCCTCCCCTGGTCTTTTACCTGATCCCCGCCTGGCTGATCCATCGGCTGCTCGTGGAGAAGGCGTGGTGGAAAAACGGCTGGATCTGGCTGGCGGGATTTTTGATGTTCCTCCCTTCCCTGCTCTGGTATTCCTGGGCGTATCAGCAATACGCCAGTTACAGCCTGAGCTCGCACGGGCGGGCGGATTTCCGGAACTGGACCAGCCTTCACTATTACTGGCTCTGGTGGGAGAAGAGCCTGTTCTATCAAATCTGGAAAACCTACTGGGATTTCACCCTCGGGCCGGTGGGGGCCGTCTTCGCCGCGGCGGGGTTGTTTCTCTCCCGGTCCCGCGCCGGCTGCCTGCCTTGGTTCTGGACCCTGGCCATCCTGGGCTACTACGTGCTGGACGTGTATCCCGTGGCCGTGGTCCCCCATTATGTGTATTACCTGATCCTTCTGCCCGCCCTCGCCTGGTCCGCCGCGCGGTTCACCGCCCTGATCTGGGAACATCTGACGGAAGCCACCGTCTTGGCCCGGATCCAGTCGCGCCAGGCCGTTCTCGGGATCGTGATCCTGGCGACCTTCTTCCAGTTTCACACGGTCATCCGCCCTTGGTATCATCTCAAGCTGAACTGGCTGCGGGCCGCGCAGGCCATCAAGGACTACACCCCGCCCGGCGCCCGGGTGATCGTGGACAATTTCGATCCCTCCGTCATTTACCAAAGCCGCCGCATGGGGCTGGCCGTAAGCCCCTCCGATCTGACGCTGGAATTGATCCAGCAATTGGAAAAAGAAGGCGCCACCCACTTGGCCATCACCCAACCGGAGGAATTCTTCAAAAAAGAGCAGATCCGGTTCTATCTCAAGGAAACCGCCCGCAACGTGCTGCTTCACGATTACCTCCGGCTGTATGAATTGGGAAAGAAAACCGATAAACCCTAAGGCGCCGGGGAAGGGCTTTCCCTCACCCTGATCCTCTCCCCGAGGTAGAGGGGATTATTGAACGGGCGAACCAGGATGGTCTGTCCGGAGCCGGGACGCGCATCCACTCGTTTTCCTTCATCCCGCTCGCTTCCCGCCTTGAATATAGAAGAATGATAATCCTCTTGGATGTATTTGCCGGCGGGCGCGTGATACGATGTTTCAACCCTGATCCTCGAGGTGTCCCCCGGTGAAAGGCGCGCCGCAATCCCCGATCGAAAAGGAGTTCCAAAGCACTCCCTCGAACCGGCCTGCGCCCTGGCGCCATGCCAAAATCCTTCTGGCCGTTCTGTTCGCGGCGGCGTTGCTGATCCGCTGGGTTCCCGCCCGGTTCGGCCTGCCCTATCTGCACTACTGGGACGAACCCACGTATGTCAAACTCGCCTGCCATATCCTGAAAACCGGCGGCCTGGATCATCAATGGTACCGCGTTCCCCCCTTCTTTTTGTATCAACAGGCGGCCGTTCAAACTCTGCGCGTCTGGGCGCACGCCCGGCAGGGTGAATATCCCTCGCTCCAGACCATGAACTTGGACGATCTCAACGACAACCGGGAAATCGGCGACCTGTCCATCATCCGCTGGGGCCGGAAATACACGGCCTGGCTGGGCGCATTGATGTGCGTATTGCTCTATGGCATCGCTCGGAGCATCGTGGAGGAGCGCGCCGCCCTGGCCGCCGCATTGGTCCTGGCCTTCATGCCCGGCCATATCGAGCATTCGCTATTCATCACACCGGACATGCCGATGGCCTTTCTCGCGCTGCTGACGGTCTACTGGTGCCTGCGAACACCCTCGGACCTGCCCCTCTCCCACCTGACCGGCCTGGGGATGCTCGCGGGCTTGACCGCCGCCACCAAATTCAACGGCGGATGCGTGGCGGTGGCCCCGTGGATTTTGCTCGGGGTGTCCGGCCAAGGAAATTTGAGCCGGTATATTGCGTTGATTTTGGGTACAATCTTCGGTTTCACGTTGGGTTTTCCCTATTGGGCTCTACGGCTGACGGATTTCATCACGGGCGTGGGCGCGGAGATCTACCACTACCACGCGGACTTCATCCACAGCGGCTACAGCCACCGGTACGGCCTCGATTTTCTGATCTATCTTTTCACGTCCGGTCTGGGCTGGATTCCAAGTGTGTTCGCGGCCGCCGGATTGATTGCCTTTCTCCGGCGGCCCTGGAAACGCGAAGACCTGATCTGGTTGAGTTTTCCCCTCGTCTACACGATTCTGATCCTCTCCCAAAAGGCGAATTTCCCCCGGATCCTGCTCCCCCTTTTCCCCTGGTTCGCGCTGCTGGCGGGTTCCGGACTGGTGGGAGTCTGGGATTGGCTGCGGCCGCGGCTTCAAGCCAAACTAAGGGAATCCGCCGCCCCCGCCGCTTCCGCCATCCTGCTCTTCGTCCTCCTGCTCCCGCCGGGATGGTTGGCCGGCCGGATCCTTTTCGCGAAAGAGACCCGGATTCAGTTGGCCGATTGGCTGTCCCTGAATTCCCAGTCTTCCATGGTGACCGGCATTCCCCGGGACCTGCGGTTCTTGTCCTACGAACTCCGGCGGATGAACGGTCCGGTGGTGCTGCTGGAACGCTCGGACATCCAGGATCAAACCCGGTCCGGGCTGGATTGGCTGGTATGCGGAATCCAGCCCTCCTCGATGAAACTGCAAACGCTCCTCGAGAACCACGGCGTTCTGGATTCTCCCAGCCTGGAAGCGCAAAAAACGGCGGAAGGCATCCGGAGGTATGTGGCCCGGCTGACGCCTCTGGTCCAATTCGCGCCCCGGTTGGTCTATCCGCCCGGATCGACACTGGCCTCGTTTCATGAAGGGTATTGGTTGCTGGGCGAATGGTCCGTGAATCCCCGCCTGGCCGTGTTCAAGGCGCAGCCAAACGAGCGGTGGCTGGCCATCCCCGCAGCGGAAACCTCCTATAAAGCCGATTCCTGGAAACAAGCGCCTCCCCAGTTCCAGAAGACACTGCGAGGGAATCCGCTGGCGATCGGCCGGGTCCAGTATGAGACCGGATTCGGCACGGACGCGGACACGACAATCATTTTCCCCACACCCGCCGGCGCGCAGCGGTTTCTCGTGGATGTCGGCCTCGCGGGGGATGCCCCGGACAACCCGCGTTCCGCTATAATCGCCACGGTATGGATGGGACAGAAACCGGCGTATCAATCGCCCGTGCTCCGCAAGAACTCTCCCATCTGGCGGGTGGACATGCCGCTCGAGAACGCGCCCTACACGGCCGTCTCCATCCGCAAAGCCGAACCGGAGGGGGACAATACCGAAGCCGTAATCGGCTACGGGCGGTTTTTCCGGGAACAATAACGATTGGCCTGTCCACAAGGGGAATGGTATCCAATTCAACCCCTACGGGATTGGCGTTTTTCCGTACAACACCGTAGGCTGTCGCCTACGGCTATTCACATGAGTCCCCTACGGGGATTCAATGTTTTTGCCTTGTAACTATTTACTCGAATGCAGAACTTTCTCAGTGCTTTATTCGTGGTATAAGCATGGACGGGAACGCTAAACGATTCCCTCTCCCTCTGGGAGAGCGACTGTGTTAACAATCAAGGGTCACGAGATGTTTTT
>JBHGBC010000194.1:0-10535 GCA_041946805.1 bacterium | reverse complement strand
GCATCCCAAACTAAGCTATATTACAATGTGATGTCGGGATACTTTCGTAAGGATCAATAATCCGTCACACGTCCGGATGCCGGAACGCCGCCGGCCGGTTTCACTCCACCGTCCAGGTTTCGCCGGAAAACAGCAACGATTCCAGCGTGCCGGTTCCCTGTTTTTTCCGGACTTCATGAATCTGGTCCTGGATCAGCGTTTCATAAGCGGGTTGCTCCACACGCCGGAAAATGCCGATCGGTTCCGGAAATTCGGGATAACTCATGTTTGCCAGCAAAAACGCCAGGGAGGGATCCTCGCGCTCCTCGTTATGGATCAGGAGATCGTTTTCCGTGACACCGTTTTCACCGATCGTAACCACTTCCAGGTGATAATCCTTGAACCGGATCCCCTTTTCGTTGTTTTTGCCGAAACGCAACGGCTGGCCGTGCTGCAGTTCGATGATGTTATCGAACTTGAGCGAGCGGTCGGTGGCGTACAAGTATGCGCCGTCATTGAAAATGTTGCAATTCTGGTAAATCTCCACGAACGAGGCGCCCTTGTGCCGGGCGGCCGCTTCCAGCACCTCCGCCAGATGCTTCACGTGGACATCGATCGAGCGGGCCACGAAGGTCGCCTCCACGCCCAGCGCCAACGAGAGCGGGCGGACGGGATTATCGACCGATCCCCAGGGCGTCGATTTGGTCTTTTTGCCGAATTCCGACGTGGGCGAGACCTGGCCTTTGGTCAAGCCGTAAATCCGGTTGTTGAACAGAATGATGTTGATATCCACGTTGCGGCGGATGGCGTGAATCAGGTGATTGCCGCCGATGCTCAGGCCATCGCCATCTCCGGTGGCCACCCAGACCGACAAATCCGGACGGCTGATCTTGAGACCCGTGGCCACCGCCGGGGCCCGGCCGTGGATGGAATGGAATCCATAGGTGTTCAAGTAATAGGGGAACCGGCTGGAGCAGCCGATACCCGAGACGAATACGCATTTTTCCCGCGGGATCTGAAGCGCCGCCAGGGTTTTCTTCATCTGGGAAAGAATCGAGTAATCACCGCAGCCGGGGCACCAGCGGACATCTTGGTCGCTCCCGTAATCCTTGGGGGTCAATTGAGGAACTTGAGGCGAAACGGCCATGATGGCATCTCCAATTATCCGAACTTATTCAGTTTCCAATGCGTCAAGAATCGCTTGCTTGATTTCGTGCACCTGGAAGGGCTTACCTTGCACCTTGTTATACCCCGCCGCGTCCACCAGGTATTTGGAGCGCAGAATGTAGCGCAACTGTCCCAGGTTCAATTCCGGAACCAGGATCTTCTTGAAGCGGCCCAAGATCGTTCCCAAGTTCTTGGGGAACGGATTCAGATACCGCAGGTGGATGCTGGAAACCGGTTTGCCTTCCTGCCGGAGCTGCTCCACGGCGGTCATGATGGCCCCGTAGGTGCCGCCCCAGCCCACCACCAGCAGTTCGCCGGATTCGTCGCCGTTCACTTCCAACAACGGAATATCTTCCTGAATCCCGTTCACCTTTTCGTCCCGCAGACGAATCATGTATTCATGGTTTTTGGGATCGTAACTGACGTTACCCGTGATGTGCTGTTTCTCCAGGCCCCCGATCCGGTGTTCCAATCCCGGCGTTCCGGGAACCGCCCAGGGCCGGGCGAGCCGCTCGTTGCGGAGATAGGGCTTGAAGCCATTCGTTCCCGCGTTGGTCCAATACGGCGCGTCGATCTTAGGCAATTCGTCCACCGCGGGAATCTTCCACGGTTCCGCGCCGTTGGCGATGTAGCCGTCGGTCAACAGGATCACGGGCGTCATGAATTGGATCGCGATCCGGGAGGCCTCCACCGCCATGTTGAAGCAATCCGACGGCGTCGCGCTGGCCAGCACCGGGACCGGACACTCGCCGTTGCGTCCCAGGACGGCCTGGAACAGATCCGCCTGCTCGGTCTTGGTCGGCAAACCCGTGCTGGGGCCGCCGCGTTGTACATTGACGATAACCAGCGGCAGTTCCGTCATCACCGCCAGGCCGATGCCTTCGGTCTTGAGGGCCATGCCGGGACCACTGGTCCCCGTGGTCCCCAAGGCCCCGCCGAACGAGGCGCCGATGGCCGCGGTGACCGCCGCGATCTCGTCCTCGGCCTGGAAAGTGATCACGCCGTATTCTTTTTTCTCGGAGAGGTAATGCAGGATATCGCTGGCCGGGGTGATCGGATAACTGCCGTAGAACAAGGGCTTCCCGGACAAGAGGGAGGCCGCGATCAAACCCATGGCCGTGGCTTCGTTGCCATTGACCTTGCGGTAGATCCCCGGCGCGATTTTGGCCTTGTGGACCTTGTACGCATTGACGATCAGCTCCGAGGTCTCCCCGAAGTGATAGCCGGCCTTCAGGCTGCGGGTGTTCGCCTCCAGGATATCCGGTTTTTTGGCGAATTTCTGACGCAGCCAGTTCAGGGTCGGCTCCAGCGGACGGTCGTAAAACCAATACGCCAGACCGAGCGTGAAGAAATTTTTGCACCGGTCCATGGCCTTGCGGTCCAGGCCCAGGCCCTCCACGGCTTCCCGGTTCAGCGTGGTGATGGGAATCTGCAGAACCTTGTATTCCTTCAACCGGCCGTCTTCCAGGGGATTGGTTTCATACGCGGCCTTTTCCAGATTCTCCTTGGTAAACGCGTCCTTATTGACGAC
Organism: bacterium; assembly: GCA_041946805.1. GTDB lineage: Bacteria > Hinthialibacterota > Hinthialibacteria > Hinthialibacterales > Hinthialibacteraceae > JABLXU01. The sequence goes on along the minus strand of JBHGBC010000194.1, from coordinate 7,858 downwards.
CAGCAGTCCCCCTTTCTCCAGGTCTCCGAGATTCACCTTCATGGCGGCGGGATTCATGGCAAACAACGCGTCCACCTTGTCTCCCGGCGTGTAGATTTCCATCCCGCCGAAATGGATCTGAAAACCGCTGACTCCGGCCAGGGAACCGGCGGGCGCCCGGATTTCCGCCGGGTAATCGGGCAACGTGGCCACGTCATTTCCGAAAATGACGGACGAGATAGTGAATTGATCCCCCACGAGCTGCATTCCATCACCGGAATCGCCCGCAAACCGCACCGTCGCGCGATCGATCTCCTCGATTTGTTTTTTGATTCTGGACACATCCGTTGACGCAGTGGTTGTCATTTCAGCCATCCAATCCCTTTATGTAAAAAAATCGTTCGTGTGACCTTCATCCCGGCGGTTATGCCCCTTCCGGCTGTGTGGCCGTCTGATCGGGTTCCGGCGGCAGGTTGTAAACGGCTTCCGGAAAATGATCGGCCAGGTAATGCACGATATGCTTGATCGACAGGATTCCGGAGGGCGTCCCTTCCACGTCGACGACCGGGATGTGGCGCAATCCCCCGTTTCGCATCTTCTTGATCGCCGCCGCGACAATCTCGTTCGGCTGCACGGTGACCGGATCGGGCGTCATGTAGTCCCGCACCGGCCGGTCCAGGCCCGGCGCGTCCCGCACGATCTTCATTAGAAAATCCCGCTCTGTGAAGATCCCCTTGAGTACTTTCCCTTCGCAGACTAATACACATCCCCGTCCTTTTTCGACCAGGAGTTCAATGACATCCCGAACCGGCGTTGTGGGGGGAACGGTGAGAGGCTCGTTTTGCTCGAGGCCGGATACCCGGTCCTCCATCAAATTTTGATAAATGCTCATAATGAATTATGATTCCGTCTTACGGAAAGAGTATGCGTGATTCGCTTCAGGACAGGAGAGGTGAATCGGTTTGGTATCCTCTTCGGCGGGTCTATGCCTTGGTTCACCTCGCTTCGCGATCGGAAAAGACACGTTTCTTTCCTTTTCCACTTCAATGGATTCTTTACCTGATTTATCTAAATTATAATCCATTCTTGATGGACTATATAATTATAATCACAACTTTCGATGATTGGAGGGGAGTTTCATGGGATCGACAACGATTTTTAGAGTTCCTCCGACAAGTGCGTCCAGGATGGGAAAAATCGTTTTTAATTCCCTGACTCTGAACCGAAGGAAATAATTTCTTTCCCCACCAGCGTTTAGGAATCCGCCGAGGGGATCAGCGCCGAGGAAAGGCTTTCCCTCAACCTAGCCCTCTCCCAGAGGGAGAGGGGATTTAGGATTGCTCTCTCCGATCCGACGAATCGATGTCCAGTCACTCTCCCGGGAAAATGTACGCACATATCGGATGAACCATTTTTTAGAAATCCAAAAAGGCCCGGGCTGAAGACGTTATTCCCGCGTCACTTCAATAAACCCAGCCACTCCAACCGTTTGTCCTTTCCTCCAGGGACAGGGCGAAAAGGCCTGGCGGGTCGCTTCTCCCAAACCCCGGAACACGCTCTCCCAGATATGGTGGGGATCCTCGCCTGACACCAGGTCCACATGCAGCGTGGCCCGCGCTCCTTGGGCAATACCGCCCAGAAAATTCCCAAGATCGGTGCATTGCATGTCTTCTACCAGTTCAGGCATGATCACCGAACCCCGGTTGAAATATAAACCACTGCGGTATTCAAACGCCAGCCGGACGCCGGCCGCCGCCTCGTCGATGAAACCCGTGGCCGTCCCGTGGCTGTTAATCCCTTGATCTTTCATGAGTTGATTGGCCACGGCCAGCAAGGCTTCGCCGAAACATTGTCCCGCGTCCTCGGCGATGACGTGATTCAACACGAACTCGCTCAACTGGACCTCCACCGACAGGTTAAGGCACGAACGCCATGCCCATTGCTCGATCATGTGATTCAAAAAGTGCAATGGCGTTTTGATCTTCTGTTTCAAGTCCGGGTCCCGGTCACCGCCCCGGATGCCGGCGCGAATGATGGACTCCCGGGATTTTCGCTGAATCGTCACCGGAACGAGCTGAAACATAGTCAATCCTTCCTTTCCAACCGGACAGCCTGGGCATGCGCGGGAAATCCTTCAAACTCGGCGAAGTGGACAACGTGGCCCCGGAGAGAATCGTATCCCTCCCGAGTGGCGTAACTTACGGAGGTTCGTTTGAGAAAATCGTGGACGGTCACCACCGAGTTGCTTTTCGCCCGGCCGCCCGTGGGCAGAATGGCGTTGACACCCAGGGAATAATTGCACAACGAAATGGGTGTGAACTTCCCGAGCATGATCTCGCCCGCGTTGCGCAGCCGCCCCAACAAAGCCAAGGGATCCCGGACCAGGACCTCGAGGTGCTCTGGGGCGTAATCGTTCACGAAGTCGACTGCTTGCTCCAGGGTATCAGTCAACACGATTCCCCCGTAATTCGAAAAAACGGCGGTGATGTATTTCTGTTGTTTTTCCGGCAACGCGTTGACCTTGCCAGGAATCTTCTCTTGCACGGCCCGGGCCAGGGATTCGCTGGGAGTCGCCACCAGGGCGGCCGAATACGGACCGTGCTCCGCTTCAATCAACAGGTCGGTGGCCACGATGTCCGGATCGGCGGTCTCGTCCGCCAGGATGATGGATTCGCTGGGGCCGGCAGGCGGACCCAACTCAATCGAACCGTACAGCAGTTTTTTAGCCGCGGACGCGTAAATGTTGCTGGGTCCAATGATTTTGAGCACAGGCCGGATGGTTTCCGTGCCCAGGGCAAAGCCGGCCACCGCTTGCACTCCGCCGAACCGGTAAATCTCGTCGATGCCTACCAGCCGGGCGGCGTACAGCGAGGCGTCGTCCACCCGCCCGTCCGGCTGCGGGGGAGTGGCCACCGCGATCCGCTGAACGCCCGCCACTTTTGCCGGCACACCCAGCATCAGCAGCACGGAGGGGTATGCGGCGGTCCCCCGGGGGACATAGAGCACGCAGCTTTCGATCGGAGTGATCTTTTCGCCGCCCATCAGTCCGGGGGCGATTTCGGTCATCCACAGTTCCTCGGGCATCTGACGCTCATGGAACCGCTTGATATGGTTGTACGAAATCTCGATCGCCCGCTTCACTTCCGGGGCCAGGTTCTTTTCGGCGGCTTCCAGTTCCTGGGTGGAAACCCGGAGACCCAGGGTGGAGAGATCGGCGCCGTCGAATTCCAGGGTATAGCGCCGGATGGCTTCGTCTCCCCGGCGTTTGACCTCGTCGATGATCTTTTGCGCCTGGGGCAGGAAGGCGTCGATATCCTGGGCGGAGCGGGCCAAGATCTTTTGCTTTTGCCCGGGCGGTGTGTCGCACCAGCGGTACAATGAAATCATCAATCCATTCCCTTCGTATGATCGGCTGACAACGGGAGCGCCTGGATTCTAGCATCTCCTCCCTTCCCGATGAGGGGGGATGGCTTATTTTTGACTATAACTCCTGTCAAAATACTTACTTCACAGGGCGCCCAATTTTTGGGAAATCCGCTTTTTCCCCATACACTAAAGGATATCATTTCATCCTAATGAAACCATGAGGCCTGATATGAAACGAGTGCGTATCGTCAGTGGATTGGTGTTACTGTTGGCGTTGGGATTCGTGGTGATCTTGGACCAGCAAAACTTGTGGAGCCAGGAAAACACCGCTTCCAAGGGATTTGGCAAGAACCTGCAGGTTCTGAAGTTCAACAACATGATCGAACTGCAGACGTTCATGAAGGGATTGACCGAATCCCTGGGTGTGGATTGCAAGTATTGTCACGACCTGACCGCCTTCGAGAAGGATATCGATGAACTCCACAAAGATGAAGCTCGGGCCATGATGAAAATGATCCAAACCATCAATGAACAATTTTTCAAGGATAGTGACAAGAAAGTGAACTGCTTCGTCTGCCACCGCGGCCGCACCGAACCGGTCTTCAGCCTCAAGGAATGGAAACAGATCCAGGAGGGTGAGAAGAAATAAGTTTCATCCGGGAAGGGCGTACATCATGAAATTAAATCGATCCCATTCACTCCGGGATAAGCGCGGACACATGAGCCGAACCAACAAAAAACCCTTACCCTGGCCCTCTCCCAGAGGGTGAGGGAATTTAGGGGGTGGTTCTCTTGATCATTTTGAAGAGATGCGATCCGGCGATCGGAAAAAAGTACGCTCTTGCCGGATGATCCAGAAATAAATCAGGATCCGGCGGCGTCCCGGAGAAATCCCTCCGCCCGCACATTGATGGGATTTCTCCCGCTGCTGGTATTGGTGTAATAGTTATACGAAAAGCGTAGATTGATTTCCACGTCTTGGATTAGTCCCCGCAGGCCGGCCGCGATGGGCCGTCCCAATTCAAAACCGATGGAATCCCCCCCGCCGCCTTTTTTTTCCGACACCACCATGCGGCCCCGGATATATTTCGGCGCGGCGAATTTTTTCCTGGTTCCGCCTCCACCAGCGCCTAGTCCGCCTCCTCCCCGGGCAGTGCCGAGTTTGAAGGTGTAAGGAATCTGCAACTGATACCGTTTCCCTTCCACGTACCATTCGATTCCCGTGTTCACCGGAATGTTCCCGGCGAGGGTGTTGAACATCAGTTTCCATAGCATGCGCGCCTGAACCGGCGTGTCCCCGATGGTCCCGGTCAGGTAATGGTTTACCGGAAAACAACAGACCACGTTGGGAATCACCGTGTATTCCAGGCGCAGATCCACGGGCACATCCACGATCATTCCCCGGATGCGGTCATTGACTGGAAGGTTGCCTTGGAGAGTGCTGTAAACCGCCCGGTATCTCATTTCCAGGGTGACGGGCACCACCCGGTCCCGTTTCACATAGTTCCGGATTCGCGCCAGGGCCTCATATCCCATGGTCTTCCTCCTGTTTTTCAACGAACCGCCGCCGGCCGGTTTCCAATCAGATTTCACATCGGAGACCGGGAAGAGTCAATCGGCGCGAAGACCGCCGGACAGGAAAAGGGCGCATTCAACAGATTTCCACATGAATTGGACCCAGGAAAGCGCCGGATCGAGGGAAACCGGGAAAATCGCTTCAAGAAAGATTCACGATCAGCTGAACCTCGCTCTTGGTGATCCGCAATTCCTCGGCGATTTTTTCGCAAGGCCACCCTTGGCGGTAGAGTTCAATGATCTTGTCTTTCTGGGAATGATGGGTGAATCCGGGGTGGGCCGACAGGGGGACGACCCGGGCGGTGATCTTTTCGCCAGAATCCGGGGATGGGGGTTCCTCCACGACATGTAATTTTTGTTCCATGCGTTCACACAACGAATGCAGGACCTGGGTTTGGGCCCTCATTTTTTGGAGCTGCAGTTCCGTGTATTGCTCCACATCCTCAACCAATTCCGCCAGGGAAGAACGAAGCGCGTGCAAATCCCGTTCCGTGAAACCGGACGGTGGAGCCGCCGGGACCAGAGGGTTCATATTCTTGGATATCCGGCGGAGTTCCCACTTCAGATGAATGATCCAAAACAGCAATCCGATATCGATGACCAAAAGACTGATTTCAATGAATGACATAATCCCACCCTCTCGGGGAAAAGATTCATCACCTCAGCAGAAAATCCTCAAACCAAGCCAGGAGAACGCAATCAGTATAAATAAAAAAATCAGGCTTCCGTGTCAAGAAAACGTCCGTGGATTCCATCCTGCGGCCGCTTCCGGTTTTCCACACCCGGATCGGAGCCGGCCGGCTCCGGGGATTGGGCTTTCCGGGGCCGCAACCGCCGCCGGTCCGCTCTGCCGCGGGACACATCTTGATCCGAAACGCGGGTGTTTTCCTTTTGATCCTCGGACTGCCGGACGGTGGTGAGTTCCTGGCGCACCTCCGCTTCCAAGGTTTTTGCCTGAGCCAAGGGAGCGGCTTGCTCCTGTTGCTGGTGCGACACCTGCAACTGCTGGATATGCGGCATGTTCGCGATGGGATTTTGCAAATCAGCCCCGCTCATGTTCCGGCTCCCTGGCCCGCCGGTTCGACGGCGGGTGATAGAAAAACGGATTTACATCACCAGGTCTTGCTGCCAAGCCGCCAATTTGCCGCGCAAGCGCAGCATCGCCTTGGTATGGAGCTGGCAAACCCGGGATTCCGTCACACCCAGCACTTCGCCGATTTCACGCAAGGTGAGTTCGTCGTTGTAGTACATGATCACCACCAGGCGTTCCTTTTCGGGCAAATTCTCGATGGCCTGGGTGAGCAGTTCCACGATTTCTTCCTGGTGGATGGTATTCCGGGGATCTTCGGTTTTCCGGGCGGGGGTCATTTCCCCGCGGGTGGTGGTGCCGTCGTCGGAGATGCGGATCACTTCATCCAGGGACAAGAGGGAAGCGCGGCTGGCATGGTTCAGAAGGGCTTGCAGGTCTTCGCTTGTAATTCCAAGTTTTTGAGAGAGTTCCAGGTCATTAGCAGGGCGCATCAATTCCCCTTCCAGCTCATTGAACGCGGATTGCAGCCGATTGACCTGCTGCCGCAGGGAGCGGGGAATCCAATCGACGGACCGCAATTCATCGATGATGGATCCCTTGATGCGGGGGATGGCGTAGGTGATGAATTTCACTTCCCGCGTGGTGTCGAAACCGTCGATCGCCGCCAGCAGCCCTATAACCCCGCAGGAATAGAGGTCATCGTAATCCAAAACTTCGCTTTCGATATGCGAGACAGTCAACATACGGTTGATCACATATTTGACCAGATGGATATACTTTTCTGCCAATTTTTCGCGCGCTTCGAGTGAACGGGTTTTGGCGTACTCCATCCAGAGCCGTTTTTCTTCCTCGGGGGATATCTTCTCTTTATACCCGTTGTAATAGCGCATGAACATAGACCGTGGTTTGGTATGGCCGTCGCGGCCGCTTAGTTATGATCTTTCTCTGTCCCACCGGTCAAGGGGTTCGGCAGACAGCCATTCATGATTCGAGGTCCTCGGTTTCTTCTTCATCCATATCCTCGTGATCCGACCGCTGGGCTTCGACCTTCACGGCCGGGATGTTGTTCTCCTTCAAGGCCTGGATCAGGCGCTCGGAAAGCACAGCGCCTTGCCGCACCAGGAGCGCGCCTTCCTTGGTGAAAACCGCGTCGACGACTTTCATGCCCGGAACCAGTTCGGATACACTGACGGTCATCGTTAACCGCTGATGGCCCAGGTTCCGTAATTCCTCCACCCGTTGCTGCGCTTCCAGCCGGTATGATTCCAATAAGGGACTTTCCACAGTCCGGACGTAGAGAATCCCCCATACATAGCCCAACACTCCAAAGGCCAAGATCGCCAGGGTGGAATTCCGGAATAACACATAAAAGTCAGGACCCTGTCCGATCAGGGTCGCCAGACACACCACCACAAACCCAGCGAACGCGGTTAAGGCGAACAGCTGTTGCCGAATCCGGGCGATATCGCGAAACAATTTCCGCTTGTCCATCGCTCACAGCCCGTGCAGTTGATTCTGTTCCAGTATACCACACCTGAAAAATGAATACAATAAGCCAATTACTTGACAGAAGTTAGGTACGGCCCCGCACCATCACCACCCCGCCCCATGCCCAGGACGGCCCTAAGTGTATATCATCCAGCCGATTTCTGGATCATCCGGCAAGTGCGTATCCGCTGGTGAAAAAGGCCTTCCTTCCATTCCATGATGGGGGTGGACATCTAGGTCGGCCTCTTTAAAAATTCTCTCACCCTAGACCTTTCCCGGCGGGAGAGGGGATGAGGGGGAGATCTCCCCGGCCAGCCCGAATGAAGAGCGGCCCGGCATGGTTGATAAGGTTCATCCGACCAGTGCGTACCTCCGGCGCGATAGGCCCAGGGTTAAAACCCTGGGCTGCTGGAAAGCCGT
>JBHGBC010000193.1:0-10539 GCA_041946805.1 bacterium | reverse complement strand
TGTTCGCCAATTAAAGCGGTACGCGAGCTGGGTTCAGAACGTCGTGAGACAGTTCGGTCTCTATCTGTTGTGGGCGCAGGAGATTTGAGGGAGTCTGACCTTAGTACGAGAGGACCGGGTCGGACGAGGCAACGGTGTACCTGTTGTCGCGCCAGCGGCATCGCAGGGTAGCTGTCCTCGGACGGGATAACCGCTGAAAGCATCTAAGCGGGAAGCCCTTCCCAAGATAAGATCTCCCGCGGGGACTTCGGTCCCCCCTAAAGACCCCTGAAAGACCATCAGGTTGATAGGCCGTGGGTGGACGCATGGCAACATGTGTAGCCGAACGGTACTAATCGGTCGTGTGGCTTAACAAACTATCTCGCTGCAGTATTGCCCGACAACCGGTACAACGAACAACACGCCGAATTCGTCAAACCTCCAACATCGGAATCCTTTTCCGGTGACGATAGCGAGGGGGAAACACCCGTTCCCATCCCGAACACGGCAGTTAAGCCCCTCCGCGCCGATGGTACTGCCGGCGACAGCCGGTGGGAGAGTAGGTCATCGCCGGGAAATAACTAATCTCAAAGGCCCCTGATTCTTCAGGGGCCTTTGGGCTTTTAGGGATATTTTAGGGATATTTGATATCCGGTCTTCAATACGGAGCTAGGATCATGATGAACAGCATCCAATTCATGGTGGATGAAAAGGGCCGCTAAATCTCCGGGGTGATCGGCCTGGCCGCGCAGGATGGTCGTTGAGAAGCCAATCCGTACCCGAAAGGCGGCAAACCTCTCCGTGACATGGGTGCTGTCACCGGCCAACGGTGGAAGAGGATCGTTACCGAGGAAAAAATAATGAATTAAAGACTTGACCCAAAAGGTCTTGTGGGGTATAAAAAGAAAATAACGAAATAGGAGAAGAATAAATATGAAAAATCGTTTTTTTGGACTCATCAATAATTTATTAGAAAAGAAATCAAGTTATTTATATACTCTCTTTTTTGTATGCGCGAGCATAGCGGTATATTCAGCTATACAGCCTAATTTCCACCTCGAAATAAAATGCTCCAATTCTATATTGGCGGATGCAAATATTTTAAGTAACACTACTACAATTGAATATATTCCAACGGTACAGGATCTCTTCACCGATAGATTTGGTAATCCCTCACCGCCTGTATCCCCAAGTTTGGGTGTTGGATATGTAGTAGATAATGAAAGCCCATATTCGTTTTATTTAGAAAGTCCTTGTGTTTGGTATGAGATACATGCTACAGATTTAAATGGTTATATTCCACCAGAGCATTTGATAATTAAAAGGTGGATTGTTGATACTGCGGTTGCATCTTGGAATTCCGATGGTGAAAAATCAACTCTCCCTGAACATACGGCAAAAATAATTGGTATATATGCGGATGATACAGATGATTATCCATTTCTATTCGGTATTGGCGTGAATAATGATTCAATTAATCTTGATCCCCCACGCATTAAAGCAAAATTATTTTCAGATTTTTTTAATGGAAAACCGATAGATCATGCGAGAAAACGCACAAATTACTTGGTCCAGGTATATCTTATAGGAGGGGATGTACCCATGATAGAAAAAAGATTCAAGATCCAAATTGAAGCAAAATGGAATTACTCGACTAGTACTATTGATCACATAAGTTCATTTTTAGTGGAAGATGCCACATGGTCTATGAATGATCTGAATATTGATAATTGGATTAAACCATAATCGAAAAATATAGCAAAATAGTATTAAATTAAATGAAGGTGAAAAAAATGAAGAAAAATTTTAAACTGATTTTCTTGTATACCCTATTTGGTTTTTTTAGCCTTTCTACAATTTCTTTTTCTGATCAATCCAAGGCTATTTCATCAGAATTTGGGAATTTATCTTTGTTTTTCAAACCCGAAAAAAAGAAAGAATATATTCAAACAAGAAAAGATTATTATGTGGATCTCTTGCAACTAAAAAAACAGAAAGAAAATACCGTTGAACCTGGAGAAAAACTGATCGGATTTCTTCAGACTAACTTCTCGAATATCAACTGGAATTCGGATTATACCAAAACCTTGGACCTAGCGGCGTTATGTTACGCGGCGGCGGAGATTCAATGCCCGACGCCGATGGCCTTGTACGCGGATCAGTTTGACTTTTCCCTATTCGCTTATGAAAAGTATTTTGGGAAAAGCCGAGTGGAAGACCGGCTTGAAGATTACCCTTTTATGTTTCTGGCCGTGCGGTGCGGTCCCCAATCGATCCCCGCGCTGCAGTCCATCATTTTGGATCCGGAAAAACGCCCCGAATTGCGCCTGAAGGCCATCGCCACCCTGATGAAAATCGATCCCGAAGCCGCCATCGCCTCCGCCCTCCGGATCCAGGATGAACTCAATCCGGAGATGCGGTCGATTTTGACCTCCTATCTGGAGAATCCGCAAACGGAGCCGTGGGATGTGGTGGTCCGTTTTTCCAGCCGCTCCCGCGCGATCCGGGAACGAAAAATGCCGAAATAAATGAGGATCACTCCACCCTCCTGAGCCTAGGACCTGTTATGTGTTCCATGGTCAAGGGGTGAACGGTGATGCAGGTGTTTTATAATGATAAAACGGATTTGTTCAATATCCGGCTGGATGACCGCCGGCAACCGTTACGCAACGAAGGGTCTCGCCAGGTTGTGTGCGGGACCGGGGCGAGGACCAACGAGCCGTCGGCATCGAAATCATGGGTTCATCCGATAAGTGCGTACCTGATGTTTGTAAATTGATTTCATTCCCCCAGGGATGAGGGCGGACTTCCAGGTCCGCACCGACCTAAATTCCCTCACCCTGGCCTTCTCCCAGAGGGAGAGGGGATTTTGGGGGTGGTTTTCATCGGTTCCTTCAACGAGTCGCGAGTTGGCCATTTGATGAAAAGTACGCACTGGCCGGATGAGCCAAATCATGGATGCTTCCCCAACCGCCGATCTGACCCGCCTGTTTCCCATCGCCTACCACACCGCCCCTGCCTCGCATCCGGATTCGGCCGCCCGGTGATCCCCCGCCCGGTTCATCCGGAGTGTTCCCGTTTCTCCGCAGGTATAGCCGCATCCTCCGCCCACTCTCCCGCCCGGAGGAAATTTTGCGCGTTGAGCGCTTAGGTTCCGGGGCTTGCGGCCTGGGCCATGCTTCCGGCGCGCTTCCCGTGTTCAAGCAAGTGTAGCTTTTCAGTCAAACGTTACGCTTCTTCCCCGTCTTCCTCTTCGGGGGTGGAGGACGGAGGCTGGATCTGAATATCCCCGGTGCGCTGGTATTCCTGTACTATCTTGCGGGCGCGTCCCAGCAGGTATTCGCGCTCGTTAAGTGATGGATTGTCCAGTACTTCCTCGAGGATCCCATTCAGAATACGGGAAAAAACCGGACCGGGGATCAGTCCCATCTCCATCAGGTCGTAGCCGTTGATCCGCAGTTTCTGCACGGTCAGGGCATCGTCGGCGCGGGTGATCTTGCGCAGGGAACGGACGAAATGAAAGATCCCCTTTTCGTAACCGTCCTCGTTCAGATGGTTCCCCTTGCGGTCGGCCATGCGCAGGCGCAGAAATCCTTCCACGTTCTCACGTCCCAGTTTGCGGATGAAGCGCCGGCTGGCCCCCTCGGAGAGGTCCGGTTTCAGGTTGTACATGTGGTTTTCGACGATGGCCGTGGCGGTTTCGATCTCCTTGTTCGAGAACCGCAGGCGGCGCATGATGCGGCGGGTCATCCGCTTGCTGACGTACTGGTGCCCGTAAAACACATAATCCCCCTTGTGGGGCATATACCGTTTGGCTGGAACCTTGCCGAGGTCGTGCATCAGCGTGACGAAGCGCAGGAACGGGTAGCGGGGATCGAGGGCGTCCACGGCGTGCAGGGTGTGCCGGGCCACATCGTCGGCATGGAAGCGGTTCTGGCCCACGCCGAATCCGCTCTCCAGTTCCGGCAGGATGTATAGCAGCAGGCCGGTGGCCTGCATCCATTCGAAGCCTTGCGAGGGCTGCCGGTAGGTCAGCAGTTTGAGAATTTCCTCCCGGACGCGTTCAGGGGAGACGTTCTGGATGAGCGGGGCGTTGCGCAAGACGGCCGCCCGGGTCTCCGGATCGATCACGCCTTCCAGCTTGGCGGCGAAGCGGGCGGCGCGCAGCATGCGCAGGTAGTCCTCCCGGAAGCGGACTTCGGGATCCCCCACTGTGCGGATGATCCGGTCCTGAAGGTCGCGGAGGCCGCCGAACAGATCGAGAATCTCCCCGCTCTCCAGGTCCAAGGCCAGCGAATTGACGGTGAAATCGCGGCGCATCAGGTCGTCTTCCAACGAATCGGCGAAGCGCACCGTGGGGTGCCGGCCGTCCCGGTATTCGAGGTCATACCGGAAGGTGGTGATTTCGTGGGAGACGCCCTCGATCACCGCGGCCACGGTGCCGTGTTCGAAACCGATGGGGACGGCCGTGACGCCCGCCCGGCGCAGGCGGGTCAGCACTTCCCGGGGCCGGAGCGGAGTGGCAAGGTCCCAATCGTTGCCGGTGATTCGTGAAATGATTCCTTCCGGGCCGGGCCGGGCCGCGCCCAGGGAATCACGCAGGATGCCCCCCACGACGTAGGATTTGGCCGGGCCGAGGAGTTCCTGCAGCCTCTTGACCGGTTCCGGGACCAGCGATAAATCTAATTTCATGTCGCCTGGCTTGATCCCAACGGGATCGTGCATGGGGATGACGCGCTTGCCTTGGGTAGGCAAAAGCGGGGAACGAGGTAGACTATATCATCCCGGAGGAAATACCCAAGGCAGTGAAAATCCGGATTCGTGACAAATCCTGTGATGCTTCGTACTATGGTATGATATGCTTTTTCCACGACATTGAAGTCAAGTGTGATCCTGAATTGTCCGAAACTATAGCCGATACAATAAAAAGACCCCGGTTGGTTGTCTTGTTCCCGACGCTTGCGCGGTTGTTTTGTATTCCTTTGCTCCTTTGGCGGCATGGGGTCGTGAAACGGGAGACGCGAATGCCGGCCCTGGAAAAATACACGATGTGGAATTGGATCAGACCCGTGGTGTGGAGTGGTCTAGCCGTATTGGTTTGCGGGTTGCAGGGGTGTTTCACCTCCCAGCCACAAGGCCCGATCTCCGTGGGCCTGGGCCGCGAGAACCTCCGGCAGCCGCTGCTTGCCTCCGAGGAAATGATGCCTCAGCCCCGCCATTTTGAGAGCAATCTTCCCCTGGGGATCGGAGCGCGGATCGATCTGTTTGTATCGGACCGGGCGGAGGACATCAACGATCTCTATCAATCGTACGTGCGGCCCATACAGAAAGGTAAAATTTTCAACCGCCGGCCCTATCAGCTGGACTATTCCATCCTCCCCAAAAAGGGCGAAGCGTTCGAGGAAAAAGGATCGCTGCTCAACTCGTTGTCCATCAAATCCGATTACGCCATCCAGATCGGCATGAGCCGGCGTTTCAGCGACTTCTCCGACTTTCTCAAACCCTCCTTCTGGCTGGGCCTGGACCGTTTTGCCCCCACGCCCCAGGAACCGGTGGTGGTCCGCAAGCCGGATACTGTCCAGGCGGAATTATCCAGTCCGGAAACCAACCTTCCCCCCGACGGCCATCCCCTCGTGGACTTCAACCTCGATGAGTTGACCGAATCCCGTTGGGGCTTGCGCGAACCTTGAAAACCACCACTTCGTGACGGGACGCCTTCGGCGGCAAGTCCTTACCGGTACAGCACCTTGAGCCGGGACGTTTTCTTGCGGCTGGGATACAACAGGCTGGGGCGCAGGGAAGCGTGAAACCACTTCAAGGTCCGCAGTTCATACGGTTCGGGGATGCCGGGAAACTGGCATTGTCCGTATTCGGCGGTGTATTGCAGGATTTCGGGATCGAGCAGACGAGCCGCTTCCACGGAGATCAGGATTTCGTCGGCCAAGGCCTGGGATTGGATGGCCTTGCCCACCCGCATGTCCTGGGTTTGGACCAGGCTGTTGCTCTGGATAACCACTTCGCCGAGGTGGATGCCGAGGGCCGCGCGTACATGCTTGGTGGGAGGGAAGTTGACGTTGCGGCGGAAAAGATCCTTGAGAATCTTGATGGATGCGACCGCGGCGCTGTCGATGTCCTCGATTTCGAAGGCGGCGATGATTTGATCGCCCTCGCAGGATTTCACGTAACAACTGCCGCAGGCGATGAAGGTCTCATGGCATAGTTTCTGGTAATCCTGGATGAGCAGGCTGGCGTGCTGATCGCCGTATTTCCAGAATTTCCGGGTCGATTCGCAGACATCGATATAAACAAAGGCCCAATGGTAGGAATTGAAATCCATAATTGCAACCAAAGGGGTATCGAGGGATTGTATATCACGTGGCGGAGTGGCGGGGAGGTCGGTCCCGGTCGTCAAGGAGATCTGGTAGATGTCTTGGGGCTCGGGAATGTTTTTCAGAGTATAGGTGCCGACAAAGCAAAACTCGAAGCGGGGATCGGCCTTCAACTGCTCATAAATTACCGCGGAGGCCAGGATTTGCCCGGATTTCGCCTCGGATTGGATGCGTTTGGCGATGTTGCTGGTGTTGGACTGATGGATGGTTCCGCCGTAGAAATTCACGTATCCCTGGTGAATGCCGATGGCGGGACGCAATTCGACGCCATCGGGCCGGACCGCGTTCCAGTCGTCCAGAACTCGCAACACTTCGTGGGCGGCGGCCAGGGCCAGCGCCGGTTCCTCGAACGAGACGAGCACCAAGGTCCCCCCGCCCGGTTCGATGAAACTGGCGCCTTTGTCGTTCAGGGCGGCCCGGACCAGCTGCTGGTATGCGGCCAGGAGGCGGCCGGCTTCTTCCTCGTTTTTGCCCCATAACGGCCGGGCGGTAGCGGTAACATCGATGAACAAAAGGGTCCAGAAACGTTGATTGGTCTCGCGGTATTTTTTTTCGTTTTCCGCGTTTTTCTTCAGCGCGTGCTTCAAGCGCCTTTCCAGTTCCTGCGAGGTGACATTACTTCTTTGAATCGAGGATTTCAGTTTCATGGGCTTTTCCGCGGTGATGTCTCCGATACTAACGGTCGTTCCTGGGATGTACGGATCGTGAATATCCCGGGAAATTCCCCTCCAGCGTGCGATTTTTTCAAAGTAGCAGCTTATAAAGGCGCCAAAAAATGAGTCACGGAATGCATACCAACGCGCTATCCGCTCCCTCGAACCCTCACTATTTTAGTCTATTATAATTCAAAAATCAAAGATAATTTACAACTCTGCCATTTTTTATTCAAAAATTCAACCAATAGTTTTGATTCCTCCGGTAAGTGCGCACTTATTACCGCAAAAAAAGCGATCCATGGCCAATCGCGGTAACCAGAGAGATCAACTCCATCCCCTCTCCCTCCGGAAGCGAGCCCGGGGGAGGAGAAGCCTGTCTTCGCCGTTTATCCCATCGGATGGTTCCAAAGATCGCTGGTAAAGAAAATTGTTCTCTCTTCGGTTTGGAATATTGGATTAGAAACGTGATTTCACCCCCCCTGTGTACTCACTGGCCGGATGAACCATGGTTTTTTTAGCCGTTCCACGCCGCTTTTCGATAGGGAAACCGGGCCGCCACGAACGGGGCATGGTATAATTTAGTATCGAGGTTATTCCTCCAGACTTTATCGGTTTTTACCCGAATGATGAGCCCGGCCGGATTTTTCACTGGGAATCGAAGGGAAGAAGATCATGCGCCGCTGGGTGAGCCAGACCGTTTTCCTTTTGTCGCTTGTGTTTCTCACGGGGTGTTCGCATACCCCGCGCCGGGTGGCTTCCCCCCCCTATCCCCACTCAACCCTGGGGATGGATAGCCGGTGGGATCGTCCGGCCGGTTACACCAGCCAGAATGATCCCTATTCCTGGTCGGTCATCACCGATCCCGTGGTCCTGGGCGGGGGAGAGAGTCGGACGGATTCCGATTTCACCGGCCTCTATCCGGGCGGTATCACGGCTCTCGATACGCTCGCGCCGCCCGACAGCATGGCTTGGTCTCCGGCCGACTGGATCGTGTCCGAAGTGTACGATCCCTATTATTTCGATTTATATGTGTATCCCAAACAGTATGTCGCCTACCAGGTCCGTCAGCCCTATTGCCGCTGGGGATACTATGACTACATCCACTACAACACGTTTTTCTATCCCTCCTATTTTTACGCGTGGGGATGGTACGGCGATCCTTACTGGTTCGACCGGGGCGCGGTGGTGATCTATGATTATCCTCTATCCACCACATTTTATTTCAGTTACTGGCCGGCGCTCCCTTATGCATACAGCCCCTACGATTATTACAATCCGTTCTGGGGCTGCGCATGGTACGATCCCTGGTTTCCCTACCGGATCGGGCCGAGCTATGCTTATTGGGATCCCTGGTATCCTTGGGGCTATTGGGGGTACGGCGGCTGGTGGTGGTGTCCGCCGGTCATCATCGTGAAGCCCGATGACCACGGGCGGCCCCGCGAGCGGCGGCCCATGACCGGAGACCGGAATCCCGAGGTGCGGATGTTCTCGGATAGCGGCCGTTTCGAGAACTCCCGGACCGTGCGGCAACAGAGTCCACGGAGCTCCCAGTATGAGCCGCTGCGGGGATCCACTTCGGGAAACTTCCCGCGCAGCGCCTTTCCGGATGGATCCAGCAACCTCCGCGAGTCCCGGACCGCGATTCCCCGCAACCAGACCCGTTCGCCGGCCGGTTCGCTGCCCCGCGCCGAGGTCCCGGGAATGGACAGCGGGAATCTGTCTCCCCGTACCCTGCCGGCGCCCCGGGCGGAACAGGGATCCCGGTCCCTCTCGCCCTCCCGGAGCGGAATCATGCTCAATCCGGCGGCCACCCGCGACGGGATCACGCCCGATCTCCCACTGACCTCCCCGGACACCGGACACCCGTCGCTTAGCCTCCAGGAACGGAGAGCTTTACGTCCCACGGCGTTGGATTCCAGCAATGACTCCCGCCTGTCCGATATGGATTCGCCTTCCCGCACCGGCGGGTCCGGATTGTACCTTTCTCCGGCATGGGGCGCCGATTCCCGCGCCGAATCCTCCCGTATGGTAATCCCGTTGGATCCCGGGCGTGAAAGGTTCTCGGACTCTAATTTCCCCTCATTGTCCATTCCCCGGCCGGGCGGATCGGCCAATCCGTTTTCGTCTGCCCGGGACTACAGCGCGCCGCGGTCCTACTTCCAGCCGGAGAGATTTTCGCCCAGCCCCTCCTTCTCGTCTCCCCCTTCCTTTTCCGCCCCCCGCGAACCGTCGTTTTCGGCTCCGCGGGAACCGTCGTTTTCCGCTCCCCGGGGAGCGTCGTTTGGAAACATGAGTTCACCCGGCCGGTCACTCTCGCCCCGGCGGTGAGAATGGGGATTAGGGGGAGATCTCTTCGGCCAGCCCGATTGAAGAGCGGCCCGGCATGGTTGATGAAAGTACGCACCTGCCGGATGAACCATACATTTTCTATCCGAGAAGCCATGAGTAACAGGATGTTATCATCTCAGGCCCTGCCGTTTGAGTCTCAGGGGCGGGTGAACGGGATGCCATTTTCTTCCCTTCCGTTATTTTACGCTTTTTCCTCCGTCAACCATTCTCACCCCGCATCCGATAATGGATTTATAAGCCGGATGCGAGGAAGGACGCTCCAGCGGGAATGCCATCCTCCCGGACCGGTATAAACTGGAAAGATGAATATGTTCCCAAACCGGGACCGACCGTAATCATGGGAAAAATACTCATTCACACCCGGAAGACCGCCGGACTCGTCGACGCGGCGTTGCGTTATCCGGGGGATAACGCCACCTGCCGGCTGGTGGACCGCATCCTGGCCGCCGCCGCCTCCGAGAGCATCCGGATTTCGTTCATCCTGTTCCGCGTCGCCGGGCTGGCGGCTCCCATCGCGATGCCGGGGGAGCGGCGGGCCCGGAAGATCGTCAAGGCGTTGCTCGACATACTCCTCGGCCAGACCCCGGATAATGTCTTTGTGGATTGTTCCGGCGCCAATGAATTTCTGTTTGTCTTGCCCGGCGTGGAGAAGGATGAAGCCTGGAAAGCGGGGGAGGCCATTCGCGCCCGGTTTCATCAGGCGTCCCGGCCGTTGCTGAAGAATGAAGCCAGCCAGCTGGATTTGTGCGGGGCGGTGGCTGCGTTCCCCGAGGACGCCCAGGACCGCTTCGAACTGTTCCGGACCTTGCGCGAAACCCTCTTCCGGATCCATCTCAACGGCGCCAGCCCCATCGTGCGCGCGTTCCCCGTCATCACCCGGGAGTACCCAACCCGCCTCACGGAATTGCAGATCGAGCGCTTACAACAATGGGCCACCCGGGACGGTGTTTCCGAGGACAGCCTGGTCAAGGAAGCGGTGGACGACCTCTTGATGAAATACGCCCGCTGAAAAGGGCAAAGCCTGCGAGTTGATTCTATAGCCTATTCCCTGTTTTACGGACGCAGGCCGGATGACTGCATCACAAATTCGGTCCATCCGGGAAGTGCGTACATAATGAGGTAAAATCGATTCCATTCACGCCGGGATGAGGGCGGACACCAAGGTC
>JBHGBC010000192.1:0-10582 GCA_041946805.1 bacterium | reverse complement strand
TTTATCCCTCCCAGGGCTTACGCCCTGGGCTATACTCATGCCGCGCCGTTGGCGCTCAAGGGATGCATTACAAACCGGTAAATAGAACCGATCGCCTTAACCAGTCCAATCGATATCCGGTTCCGCATTCGGAAAAATGTACGCTCTTGCCGGATTAGCTTATTGTAATTTCAAATTAGGTATATGTACCTCTAATAGAAATACTATATTATTCAAAAAAAGTCCACACTCTTTGTCCATTCCCCTTTCTTTCCTTGGCGGTTTTTCCATTCTTCTTCCGCATTTTTTTTCTCTTTCTGACAACGACACACCTTTCGTATTACTATCTCCATTGCCGATTGATTTGGTTTGGAATGAACACGCCGGAGGGTGTATAACCGGCTGAAAATGTTCGGCATGAGGTGAACATCATGATCGCTCCGCGTAGAGAAACCGGCGGTTTGCGGGCCGTGACGCTTGGGTTGCGGCCCGAGGAACAAAACATCTTGTTTGAATGCGTGGATGAGGCGGGGGGAAAGCTGATCCGTGCCGCCTCCAACCTGGACCTGTGGGACCACGCCCGCGAGAATCCGGTGGACTTGTGCGTGATCGGACAATGCGACTCCATCCCCGATCCGGTCTACCTGGCCTGGCTGATGCGGGGGCTGTCACGCTATTGCCGGATCGTTTTGGTGTTCGATCCGATGACGGAAGAAGCGCGCCGGCTGTTCGGGCCGTTGCGGTCCCTCCAGGTTCTGGAACGTCCTCTCATGTCCGAGCGGCTGCATGACATCGTGAAAGAAGCCAGCGTCCGGCGGGCGTTCGACATGGAAAACCTGGCGGATTCGGTGGGCTTCCAGATCCCCGTCCGGCGCGTCCCGGCGGCCGAGGAAGTGGAAATCGATTCCTAGGTTCAGTTGGATCATCCCCCGATCCTTCAAATCCTACTCCGGTGGCATGGATACCATGCAAGGCGTCCTTTCAGGGCTCCCCTCACCCTCACCCTCTCCCAGAGGGAGAGGGAATTCATCTCTACTCCCAGGGCCATTTCAGGGATTACGCCCTGGATTTAGCCCATACCGCGCCGTTGACGTTCCCAATCCACTGCCTACCATCGGCCAATCACGAGTTGCAAAAACTTGACTGTACCATAAACCCTCGGCGCGCCATCCTCCCGGGACTCCGCCTGTACAAAGATCATTCGCCGGAACACAATAGCCTCCGCGCATCACGCAGATTCCATCATTCCCCCGTACCTCCGTTCAAGTACCCGGAAATGGAACGCTGGGAGGTTTTGGGCCTTGCTCTTCGTATTCGCGGCCACGTTAGTGGTTAGTTCCGCTCTCCTTTTTTGGATCCAGCCGATGTTTTCCAAAATGGTCCTGCCCCTGTTGGGCGGCTCGCCAAGCGTGTGGAACACTTGCATGGTGTTCTACCAGGCGGTGCTGCTGGCCGGGTATGGCCTGAGCCATGGGCTGATCCGCCGGCTCGGAGTCCGGCGGCAGGCGGTGTTGCAATTGGGGATTCTGGCGCTGGGTTTTTGGTATTTGCCTGTCGCCATTCCGCCGGATTGGGCGGAAGGAGCGGCCGCGTGGCCGGCCTGGCAATTACTCAAACTGATGTTCGTGACCTTGGGGATTCCCCTGCTGGCGATTTCCGCGACCGCGCCCATGCTGCAAATGTGGTTCGCACAGACCCGCCATCCCGCCGCGCGGGATCCGTATTTCCTCTATGGAGCCAGCAACCTGGGCAGCCTGGCGGCGTTATTGGGCTATCCCCTGGCGTTGGAGCCTCTCCTGCGTCTGCCCGCACAGACCGGGCTGTGGACCACCGGGTACGCGTTGCTGGGCGGCTTGACCTTCATCTGCGCGGTGATCGTCTGGAAATCCCCTGGATCCCAACCGGAAACCCGGTTGGATCCGCCCGGGGAGGAAAATCTCCCCACCTGGATCCCGGCCGCCCTGCGCCTGCGTTGGGTGATGTTGGCGTTCGTGCCCTCGGCCCTGCTGCTGGGATTGACCACATATATGACCACGGACATCGCCGCCGTCCCCCTGCTGTGGGTGATCCCCCTGGCGGTGTACCTGGTGACCTACATCCTGGCGTTCGCCCGGCGTCCCCGGCCGCGGCCCGCCGTAATACTGGCCTTGCAGCCTTACCTGGTGCTGCCGCCGGTATTGTTCTATTTCTGGGGAGGGAAAATCCCCCTGCTGGTCAATCTGCCGCTGCACCTCTTCGCGTTTTTCATGATCGCCATGATGTGTCACGGGCAGTTGGCGAAAAGCCGGCCCGCTCCGGTCCATTTAACCGAATTTTACCTCTGGTTATCGGCCGGCGGGGTGTTAGGCGGACTGTTCATGGCCTTGGTGTCACCGCTGATATTCAAAAGCACGATCGATTATCCATTGATGATCGCCGCCTCCTGCCTGTTGCGCCCCCAGGAAGAGTCCGCCGAGCTGGGCAGCCGAAGCCGGGTATATATGACCGGGATCATCGCCGGATTGATCATCATGATGGGGGGGCTGGTATCGGGGAATCCCAGCATCACCTATTTCATCGGCATGGTGGGGCTCTTTGCGGCGTCCTCGCTGTTCGGATCGTTTCTATTCCAATGGATCAGCCGGCCGGCGGGATTGGGAGCGGCCTTGATGGCGTTCATCGCCCTGGGAGCCTGGGCGAACGATCTTTTCATGACCGTCCTATACCGAAACCGGGATTTCTTCGGTCCGCTGCTGGTGCGCATGAATACGGACGAGCGTTACCGCCTGCTGTTGCATGGCACCACCCTGCACGGGGCTCAGAGTTGCGATCCGAAAGAACGCCAATACCCCCTGACTTATTATGATTTCACGGGACCCGCCGCCGACGCCTTTCAAGTCTTGCGCGCCCAAACCGGCCCGCGGCGGATCGGGCTCGTCGGCCTGGGGACCGGCAGCTTGGCCGCCTACGGGCAGCCGGGCGACGAATTCACCTTTTACGAAATCAATCCGCAGGTGGTGTATGTGGCGCGGGATTCCGGATTTTTCACGTTCCTGGCGGACAGCGCGGCCACGGTCCGGATTGTGATGGGCGACGGGCGGATCGCCCTGCATTCGGCTCCCGCCCAGTATTACGACGCGATCTTTTTCGACGCGTTCAGTTCCGGATCAATTCCCGTACACCTTCTCACCCGGGAAGCGCTCGAACTGTATCGATCCAAACTGAAAGAGAACGGCCTGTTGGTGTTTCACATCAGCAACCGGACTCTCAACCTCGAACCGGTAATGGCGGGCCTGGCCCAGGACCAGGGCTGGGAAGCCTGGGTGGGGCGCGATCACAACTCCGGCGCGTGGGAACGGAAGGCGATGAAAGCCCCCTCCACCTGGGTGGTGATGGCCCGGCGGCCCGAGGATCTAGGCAGCCTGCCCCGGATGCCGAAGTGGGAATCGCTGGCTGCCCAAAAACGCAGACGGCTGTGGACCGACGATTATTCGGACATCGTGCGGGTGTTTCAGATTCCCCGGTTCAAAATTTAATCATCTCCCGCGATTCCATCTCATTGCTGCGCCGGCCAACCTATCGAGGGTTTTTTTGGAGTTGATGTGGATTTTGGATATTCTTTATAGTGTGTGGAGATCTCACCTCGATTGGGCGGCCGGCTGGTTCCACATGAAACAAGCAACCTCGCGGACGCGGGGATTCATCAATTTCCTCAATAACCGTAATCCGGAAGAAGGAGAAATCGCGATGAAAGTCATGCTGCTCACGTTGGGCGTGGTAATGGCCGCGGGCGGCGCGGGCCGGGTGTGGGCGCAAGCCACGGACGCCCCGGAGAAAGCCC
Source organism: bacterium (assembly GCA_041946805.1). Classification (GTDB taxonomy): domain Bacteria; phylum Hinthialibacterota; class Hinthialibacteria; order Hinthialibacterales; family Hinthialibacteraceae; genus JABLXU01. Next base: position 6,783 of record JBHGBC010000192.1, on the reverse strand, counting down.
AATGCCTGTACGATTTCACATTGAAAGACATCGACGGCAAGCCCGTCAAACTGGAGAGGTACAAGGGCAAGGTGTTATTGATCGTCAACACCGCCTCGTTCTGTGGATACACGCCCCAGTACAAGGACCTCATGGAAATTTATAAAAAGTACCATGAGCAGGGATTCGAGGTGCTGGCTTTCCCGGCCAACGATTTCAAGCAACAGGAACCGGGGACCAACGATGAAATCAAGGAATTCTGCACCACCAAATATCATGTGAAATTCCCCATGTTTTCAAAAATTTCCGTGAAGGGCGATGAACAGCATCCCTTGTTCAGGTTCCTGACCGCCCAGCCGAATCCGGACTTCACGGGCGACATCCAGTGGAATTTCGAGAAGTTCCTGATCGGCCGGGGCGGGAATCTGATCCACCGTTTCCGCAGCAAAACCACGCCCGCCAGCCCGGAACTGACCCAGGCGCTCGAGGCGGCCTTGAAAGCGGACAAGCCCGCGGAGCCGTGAGTCCACCCGCTTCTCCGAAAGCCATTGATCCGAGGGGCACGGTTCGCCGCGCCCCTTTTTTTTGCCGAACCGTCCCCGCGCTCCACGGGAACTTCAGGGCCGCCGGCGCCGGCGGGGATGCCGAACAGGGGATCCCGGACCGTCTCCCGGAGCCAATCCATGCTTCCTCACTGTTCATGTCTTCACAATACAATGGTGGAGTATTACAATCAGAATCAAAACGCCGAACTCTTCCGGAACCGCCCAGAAACAGAAAGGAACGACCCATGAGCCTGCAACAAGAGTTGGGACTTCCCCGCCCCATCACGAACCGGGCGCACGAGGCGGTCATGAACATCGTGCTGACCGGCGAAATGCTGGCCAAGGAGGGGCAGAGGCTGTTGCGGCCGTTCGGCCTGACCGACTCGCAGTTCAACGTCCTGATGCTGCTGAAATACCAGAACAGCGGCGCGGGGATCAGCCAGACGATCCTGGGCGAGCGCCTGCTGGTCAACCGGTCCAACGTGACCGGCCTGATCGACCGCATGGAGCAGGCGGGCTGGGTGCAGCGCCTCGCGGACCCGAAGGACCGGCGGATCAACCAGGTGAAGATCACCCGCGCGGGCCTGTCGGTCTTGAACAAGGCCGAGGAGAAATATTTCACCCGCATCGAGGAAGTGATCGGCGCGCTGCCGGCCAAAAATCAAACCTTGATTTGTTCCCTGCTCGAGACGATCCGGAAGGCATTGCGGAAAAGCGGGTGAATGGTGTTGGGTAACGCTTCCCTAATCCATCCCGCGAATACTTGGGGCACACCGAGGTCCGTCCTTCCCAATTTCCCTCACCCCGGCCCTCTCCCAGAGGGAGAGGGAATTCTTCGTCTGAATCAGGATGGTCAGGATGAACAGGATGACCGGGATGTTGATGGGTTATGCTTCGCTAACCCATCCTACGTTTGCCACCCCCCTCCTAACCTCCCCCGAACTTTGGGGGGGAATCCGGGCGGCCTGCCGGCCGCTCCTGCACCAATTCAATTGTCATCCCCCGCGAAAGCGGGGATCCAGGAAGCAGCCGGCCGGTTTCATGCCGCGGGATTCGAAAAAGAATCGGAGTCGGCGGAATCGGCAATTCATAATCATATATACAATATAGTGCAATACCAAATAGGGTTTTCTGTCCGGGAACCACACAATCCGGCGGAAAAGTCCGTATTGCGCGGCACTCCCGATTCGATTCATAATAGGCCGGAGAGAGGATCGAGGCGCCGCCGATGAACCGCATGAAAACGTTGCTGCGCGACCGGGGGTTCCAAGCGTTTTTGGGAACCCAGTTTCTGGGCGCGTTGAACGACAATATTTTCAAGATCACCGTCTCGCTGCTGGCCGTGGACGCCGCCATGCGGGCGCGCCAGGGGAGCGGCGCCCTGCCGCTGGTAAGCGCGGTGTTCATACTCCCCTTTCTGCTCTTTTCGGGCTACGCGGGCTTTTTGTCCGACCGGTACAGCAAACGGTCCGTGTTGATCGCCGCCAAGTCGCTCGAAATCGTCTCCATGAGTCTGGCCGCCGGGGCTCTTTCCGCGGGCCATGTGCCCTTTCTCCTGGCCATCTTGTTCCTGCTGGCCTTGCAGTCCACGTTTTCCAGCCCGGCCAAGTACGGCATCCTGCCCGAGATGCTGCCGGAACGGGACCTGTCCCGCGCCAACGGCCTGCTGGAGACGGCCACGTTCCTGGCCCTCATCCTCGGCACGGCGCTCGGGGGCGCGATGTTCGGCGCATGGAAGGAACATTTGCACCGCGTGGCGCTGATCCAGGTGGTCATCGCCGTGACGGGCGCGGCCGCCGCGTTGGTCATCACCCGCGTGCCGCCTTCGGGCGCATCCGGCCGCTTTTCGAAGAATCCCTGGAACGAGATCGGCCTGGGCCTGCGGCGTTTGTACCAGGAGAGGGACTTATGGCTGACGGTGGCGGGCATTTCGTATTTCTGGTTTTTGGGCGCGCTGTTTCAGTTGCTGCTCGTTTTGCTGGGCAAGGAGGAACTGGGCGCCACCGACGCCCGGATCGGGCTGCTGGGGACCGCGCTGGCGGCGGGCGTGGGCGCGGGGAGCCTGGCCGCCGGGCGCCTGTCGGGCGACAAGGTGGAGCTGGGCCTGGCGCCGCTGGGATCCATCGGCATGGGTTTGTTCGCGATGGCGCTGGCGCTGGGAGTTCCCTCGTACCTCCTGACGGCGGCGGGATTGGCGGGAGTGGGATTCAGCAGCGGCTTGTTCCTCGTGCCGCTGTACGCGTATTTGCAAAAGGCCAGCGGACGGGAAGAAAAGGGGCGGATGATCGCCACCAACAATTTCTTGAATACGGTGGGGGTTTTGATTTCATCCGGCTTGCTGTGGCTGACGCATGATTTCCTTTCCTTCCGCGCCAGCCAGATCATTCTTTTTTCCGGCCTGTTCACGATCGCGGTCACCGTGTACATCCTCCGCGTCCTGCCGGATACGTTCGTGCGTTTCATCCTGTGGCTGCTGACTCATACGCTCTACCGGATCCAGACCACGGGCCTGGAGAATGTGCCCCGTGAGGGAGCGGCCCTGCTGGTCGGCAACCATGTCTCGTATGTGGACGGCCCGCTCATCAGTTCCTGCGTGCCCCGGCCGGTGCATTTTCTGGTCGATGAGAGCATATATGAAAAGCGGGGGCTGAAGTGGTTCTTCGAGCTGGGTGAAGCGATACCCGTGCGGCGGCAAGGCCGGGGCGTCCTGAACACCATCATCCAGGCGCGGGAAAAATTGCGGGAAGGGAAACTGGTGTGCGTGTTCGCCGAGGGGACCCTGACCCGCACCGGCAACCTGCTGCCCTTCCAGCGCGGATTGGAGAAAATCGCGCAAGGGCTCGACGCGCCCATCGTGCCGATGTACCTGGATGGCGTTTGGGGCAGCGTTTTCAGCTACAAGGACGGGCGCTTTTTCTGGAAACGGCCGGGCCGGTTCCCCCATCCGGTCACCATTTCGTTTGGCGAATCCCTGCCCGCGGACACGCCGGCTCCCGCCGTGCGGCGCGCGGTGTTGGAACTCGCCACCCAGGCGATGGAATTCCGGCCTTCGCGGAACGACCGGCTCTCCGCCCGGTTTTTGCGAACCGCCAAGCGCCGCTGGTTTTCGTGCTGCATGCTGGACACCACGGGCCAGCGGTTGACGTTCGGACGGGCCGCGGCCGCCGCCGTGGCCTTGGCGCGCTGGCTGCGCCGGCATCACGCGGCGGAAGAGCGGATCGGCCTGTTGCTGCCCGCCTCGGTGGGGGGCGCGCTGGCCAACCTGGCGGTGACGCTGGCAGGGAAAACGGCGGTGAACCTGAACTACACCACCGGCGCGGAGTGGATGGAAGCGGTCCGGCGGCAATGCGGCATCCGGACGGTTTTCACCTCGCACAAGATGCGGGAGAAATTTCCCCTGCCGGGCGGGGCGGACACCGTCTTTCTGGAGGATTGGATCAAGCAAACACCCCGGTGGCGGTTCCTGGCGGCGGCGGTGGAGGCGCTGGCGTGGCCGTCCCGGCGTCTGGCCCGGCGGCTCGGCCCCCCCGGCGCGAATCACCCGTCCGAGGCTATTGCGGCGGTGATCTTCACCAGTGGGAGCACGGGCGAGCCCAAGGGGGCCATGCTCTCGCATTACAACATCCTCTCGAACGTGGAGGCCATCTGCCAGATTTACGACATCACCCCGGCCGACCGCATGCTGGGGATCCTGCCGTTTTTTCATTCGTTCGGTTACACGGGCACTTTGTGGCTGCCGCTGCTGCATGGATTCGGCGCGTTGTATCATCCCAACCCGCTGGACACGAAGCGCATCGGCCAGCTGGCGTGCGAAGAGCGCGCGACCATTCTGGTGGCCACGTCCACCTTCTGCCAGGCCTTTATCCGCGTCTGTCCGCCGGAGACGTTCGCCACCATCCGCTACGGCTTCACCGGGGCGGAAAAACTGCCCGAATCCGTGGCGGAAGCGTTCCAGAGGAAATTCGGCATCGCGCTGCTCGAGGGCTACGGATGCACGGAAACATCCCCGGTGATCGCCTTGAGCCGGCCGGATTTCCAGCAAGGGCCGATCTTCCAGCCCGGCCGCAAGCCCGGATCGGTGGGGCATCCGCTGCCCGGCGTGTCCGTGCAAGTGATCGATCCGGAGAGCGGCGAGCGGCTGCCCGCCGGCCGGGAGGGATTGCTGCTGGTGAAAGGGCCGAACCGGATGTTGGGCTACCTGGACCGGCCCGATCTGACGGAGCAGGCCTTCCGCGGCGGCTGGTACATCACCGGCGATATCGCCCGGGTGGACGAGGATGGCTTTGTGTTCATCACCGACCGGTTGTCGCGCTTCAGCAAAATCGGCGGGGAGATGGTGCCGCACGTCATGGTGGAAAACGCCGTCAACGCGATACTGGGCGGCGCGTATTGCGCGGTGACCGCCGTTCCCGACGGGCGCAAGGGCGAGCGGCTGGTGGCCCTGGTGGCCAATCCGGGGATCCCGCTGAACGAGTTGTGGGAACGCCTGGCCCGCGGCGGCCTGCCTCCCTTGTGGGTGCCCAAACGGGACGATCTGCTGGCCGTGGACCATCTCCCCACGCTCGGTTCCGGCAAAGTGGACATGCGGAAGATCAACGCCATGGCGCGGGAGATCCTTGCGGGAGCGGCGAAGGAGTGAGGGTCGGGATGGCCGGCTACGCTTCGTTTGGAGCCCAACCAGCAGGAGGGATCACACGCTAGCGTGCTAACCCATCCCCATCCAGCCAATCCACCCTCTTACCAGTCCACGACGGAGCCGTCATCCGGGTCGTAGGTCTCGGGATTTTTCCAGTCGTGATCGATCTTGTCCGCCAGTTTTTCCTCGTCGAGTTCGACGCCTAAACCAGGTCCTTGCGGAAGCGGGATATAGCCGTCCTCGATGGTGAAGGGATTCTTGAGATACCCGTCGCCCAGCGAGACTTGCTCTTGGCAGAGGAAGTTGGGTATGGAGGCGGCCAGGTGCAATCCTGCGGCCAGCGAGATCGGCCCCAGGGGGTTGTGCGGCGCGATGGCGGCGTAATAGGCTTCGGCCATGCCGGCGATCAGGCGGCACTCGGTGATGCCCCCCGCATGGCAGAGATCGGGCTGCAGAATGCTCGCGGCGCGTTTCTCCAGGATTTCGCGGAATCCCCACTTGGTGAAGATCCGCTCGCCGGTGGCGATGGGCAAGTGGGTGGATTGCGCGATATCGGCCATGATGTCCACGTTCTGGCATTGCACCGGCTCCTCGATGAACATCGGCTGATACGGCTCGAGGGCTTTGATCAGCACCTTGGCGGTCTGCGGAGGGACCGCCCCGTGGAAATCGATCCCGATGTCGCAATCCGGTCCGGCGGCTTCGCGCAGGGCGGCGAACTGTTCGGCGGCGTAGTTTACGAAGCCCGGCGTTTCGACGATGCGGGCGGGCCGCTTCTTGGACACGCCGGTCTTGAAGGCGCGGAAGCCTTGCTCCTTCGCCTTGCGGATGGCCTCGGGCGAGCCGCCGTGGGCGTAGACCTTGATCCGGTCCCGGGTCGGGCCGCCCAGCAGTTCATACACGGGCACTCCCAGGGCTTTCCCCTTGATGTCCCATAAGGCCTGATCGATGCCGCTGAGGGCGCTGGTCAGGATGGGCCCGCCCCGGTAGAAGGCATGGCGGTAGATGGCCTGCCAGTGGTGCGCCACGCGCCGCGGGTCCTGGCCGACGAGGTACGCGGAAATTTCCTCCACCGCCTCGGCGCAGGTGCGGGCGCGGCCTTCGAGGATCGGTTCGCCCAGGCCCGTGATGCCGGCGTCGGTGTGGATTTTGAGGAACAGCCAGCGGGGCTTGACCAGAAAGGTCTCCAGCTTGGTGACCTTGATCGTCTCCTTGGGTGAAACGGGTGGAGTTGCGGCGGATTGCGGAAACGCGTTGGAACTCATCGCGGCCAGGGCGCTCGAGGCGAACAGGCTTTGCATCACCGCGCGGCGGGACAGGGATCCACTTTGGTTATTTGATGGTCGCATCGAATCGTTCTCCTTCTTTCGCCAAGCGATCAACATGTGTCACGAAGCTGCCGCCCACGGCGGCAGTCTGGTATCCTTCTGGAATAGCGAAGCTTGGATGATCCCTCTCCCTGTGCCCAATCCCAAGGGGAAGGGGGAAAAAAGGATCATCCGGGAGGTGCGTGCCTCACACGCTACAATCGATTCCATTCACTCCGGGATGCGGGCGGACACCCAGGTCCGCCCCTACAAAAATACCCTCACCCTGGCCCTCTCCCAAAGGGAGAGGGAATTT
>JBHGBC010000191.1:0-10607 GCA_041946805.1 bacterium | reverse complement strand
ATTGTCGTTTTTGGGGTAACATTATATACCTCCTCGGTTGTGTACGGAGAGTAGCCCAGGGGAGAGGGGATTTTGGGCCGCTATTATCCAAGGCGCCCTTTCGGATTTAGGCTCATGCCGCGCCGTAGACGCCCGGTAACAAGTTCCGCCCATTGGTTTGTGGCCATGAGATACCAATAGGGACATGGTCACTATTTAGCCGTCTGCAGAAGTTATACCACTCTTTCTGGACTATTCTTACCCTGATTCCATCCGGAGGGGCTGATTTTTTACTCCAAATCCTGCTCCGGAGGGTGAACCTCCGAGTGAGCCGCGGAAAGGGTGGAGCATGTCGAAAGCTTTCGGCTCGGCGGGAGCCTCGCCCTCCTGTTCAGCATCCAGGTTTTTCTGACAAACGCCGGGTTGCCATTTCCTTGATATATTCCTTCACCCTGACACTCTCCCAGAGGGAGAGGGAATCGTTTCGTGTACCCATCCATACTCATACACGAATAAAGCATTGAAAAAGTTCTGCGATCGGGTAAATAGTTGCAAGAAAAGAAGACCGACTCGTAGATGATCATCTCGTAAACAAGCAGGGGCATGCTGCCACGCGCCCTTGCGGGTAATGGATTCAGGCAGATCATGGGATCCCTGCTTTTGCGCGGATGACCACTTCTGGGGGTGGGAAGGAGGTAATGCGGATTAAGAAAACCGGGCAGGATCAGCAAATGGATCGTGCCGGTGCCGCCAAATGCATCACGATATAATTCATCCAAGCGAATATTCTGGATAAGGCGATTTCTGGCCACTTATTCCTTCATTTTAAACCTCACCGGGCCGGCATTCAGCGTCACGGGTTTACCCTTCTCCCGCAGAGCAACAATCCGGAACCAGTACGTGGTTTGATTCTGGGGACCTTTCTTCCAGTCACCGGATTCGGCGAAAGTACCGTTCGCGTCAAACCGGAAATACTGTATGTCCTCCGCGCCCGTTTGCCCCAGGTACGAGTAATTCAGTCCATCCGTGCCGGCGAGAATGTGCGTGTTGATGAATGTCCCTTCACCGGGATTCCACTTCAAAACCAAGGCCCGCTCCAACGGTGTGTCTTCATCTTCCTGGCCGCTCAAGTCCGTTCCATGCAGCAGATCGTCCACGACAATGGCTTGGCCCGGCGCCACATCGGTGGGATTGCTGACCATTTTCAGCGTCACCGCCTGGGAGTTCTCCAGCGTGTAACCCATGGGCCCGGCCTGGCTGAGAACCACCAGGCGGTCTTCACCCCGGTCATTTTTATACAAGCCCCATACCCGGAACTGATATTGCGCGTTGATCTCGGGAGACAGCCAATTCAACATCCGGGCCTCCCCGTTCCCCGTGCGGCCCAGAAAACCATACCCCCCGCTGCCTTTCCGGACATACACATGCCAATCCGTCACCGGCTCGGCGCCATCCCAATGCCACCGAATCGACAGTTTGCGGTCAGCGGGATCATCGAAATCCGTCCTCCCGGTAAGCGGTTCGCGGCTGTGTTCATCATCATACGCTTCCACCGCGGCGGGCGTGGGCGATTCCGCGGGAGGCTCCACTTGATACAACACCGGACCGGTCTCCATCGTGACGGGTCCGCCGCCGCTGGGAAACGCGATCACCCGGAACCAATAAGTGGTATTGTTCTGAGGGCCGGCGTTCCATGGAACGGCTAGGGCAAATGATCCATTCGCGTCGAACCGGAAATAGCCCAAATTTCCCGAACCGGTCTGGCCCAGATATTCAAAGTCTTTCCCGTTCGTGCTGACCTGCACATGCGCGTTGGTATAATCGCCCGCGCCCGGATTGAACTTCAAGACCAGCGCTCTCTCGATTTCGGAATCACGGTCCGTTCCGCCGCGGAGATCCTGGTTATGATACAAATCGTCCGTGATCCTCACCGTTCCCGGAGCGAGATCGTCCGGATTGCTGATGTTCTGCAACGTGATGGTATGCCCCCCGGCCAGGTTGTAACCCATGGGTCCGGACTGGCTCAGCACCACGGTCCGGTTTTGACCAGAATCGTTTTTATACAATCCCCAAACCCGGAATTGGTACTGCGAATTGAAATCCGGCCGGGTCCAAACAAACATCCGGCTGTCACCGTTACCCGTCCGGCCGAGGTAGAAAAACCCGCCGTCTCCCTGGCGGACGTAGACATGCCAGTCCGTCACCGTCCATCCGCCCGAATAATTCCAACGTAGGGTCAGCCGCCGGTCTGATACGGTATCGAAATCCGTTATCCCGGTTAACGGCGCGGTATCCGCTTCGTCGTCGAAGACTTCCACGGAATCCACGGGAATAGGAACCACAACCGGGGACGGGGTGGGCGTCGGCGTCGGGGTAGGCGTGGGAACCGGTGTGGATGGTGGAAGATCCGGCGTCCTGGCAGGAACAACTCCTCCGTCCGTGAAAGTGGGTGTCGCGGTGCCCGAGCCGTTGGCCGGCCCCGTGGGTGTGGGGGATCCTGTGCCGGGTGGATTGGTCTGGCCGGTCGTTGTTTCACTCCGCGGCCGGATCGTCACCTGGATGGTCCGCGTGTCGATTCCTCCCCGTCCATCGCCGGCCTGCACGGTGAAACGGTCCTGGCCGCTGAAATTGTACACCGGCGTGTACCGGATGGCTTTGGCGTAGCCTGTGCCGTTCACGCGCGCCACGCCATGGTTGGCGGGGACCAGGATCCGCCAAGTCAAGGGATCCCCGTCCACATCTTCGGCATGAAGCGTGAGGGAGAATCCCAAGGGATATCCGTTCTGGTCCATCACCACCGGGACCGGATCGGGTTCCACGATGGCCGGCGCGTCGTTTACATCATTCACCTGAATTGTCACCACCGCCTGGCCGGTTCCCCCCTGCCCATCATCCGCTTCCAGGGTGACGGTCACCGGTCCGCCGAAGCGGCCGGCCGCGGGAGTCACGATCAATTCCCATTGGCCTTGACCCAGATGGGTGAGACGCAGGTTTTCATCCGGGATCAGCACCGGATCGCTGGAAACGGCCCGTACCCTTGGATTCGCGCCTTCTGGACTGATGACCGTAAAGGCCAAAGCGTTGGACTGGGTATCCTCATCCAAGACCAAACGGTCCTGGGTCACGTTCAATATAGGTTGGTTCGTGTTGGGCATTAGATACACCGCTCCCGGGTCATAATCACCCCGGTGCGTGCCGATCACCGCGAAAGCCCCGCTAAGCGCCACGGCATGGCCGAACCGGTCCTGCTCCTGGCCATCGAAGGGGGTCAACTTTTTGAATGGCCGCCAGGAACGGCCTGTTCCGGCGGCCGGCTCGAATACATACGCCGCTCCCGCGTACTCGCCCCGGCTGTTGTTCCACTGGGCGCCGATCAGCAACAAATCCTCGTAGACAGCGGTAGCGCTGCCGAACCGCTCATCCTCTCCTCCCCCCGTGGCCGTCAACTTTTGCGCCGGCCGCCAGGGTTCCACGGGATCATCCCCGCGGGTATACACGTACACCGCCCCCCCGTCACTGGCCGGATCGTCATCCCCCGGCGCGCCGATCAGGAGGGTATTTCCTTGAACCGCCACCGACGATCCAAAAAAATCATGGGGCTTGAGATTGTCCGGCTTCAGCTGCTGCAGGCGGCCCCATTGATTCTCACCCCATACATTCCTTTCGAACACGCATACTCCGCCGGTAAAATCGTTTTTTCCGTCCGAGCCGATGACGGCCGTATCCCCATCGATCGCCACCGCGATCCCGAACCGGTCCCCGCCTTCCCCCTCCGACGCCGTCAGCTTCTTGACCTCCCCCCATTGATTGGTTCCTCCGTGATTCCGTTCATAGAGGTAGGCAGTTCCCTGATACGCGTCATGACCGGGAGCGCCAATGAGCAACATGTCACCGCTCAAGGCCAACGAGGAACCAAACCGGTCTCCCGCTCCCCCATCGGAGGCCGTGAGGCTTTTTACCAGATCCCAGCCATGCCTGTCGCCGGGATCCTGCGCGAACAGGTAAACCGTACCCGCGCCCGAACGGAATCCGTAAGCCCCGGCGGCCACCATGTCTCCGCTGACCGCCACCGCGTATCCGAACCACTCCTGCTCCCGCCCGTCCGGGATCGTCAGGCGGATCACCTGATTCCAATTCCCGGTCCCCGCCTCGTCCGGCTCCCAGATGTACACCGCGCCCCGGCCCTCGCCGGCCCGGTACGCTCCGGCCACCACGCAGTTTCCGCTGACCGCCACCGCCGCGCCGTGCGCATCCCCGTCGTGGGCGTCGTCCGCCAGCAACTTCAACACGGAAGGGGATGGGATGGATTCCATCGGCGCCAGAGGATTTCCGGATAGGGGAAGCGCCATCGCGTGCGGAACGGTCCCGGATACGATGGTCAGGGCGGTAGGGCGGACGCTTCGTGATGCGGTGAGAGAGCCGTTTTCATGCCCGGTTGCCAAAACCGGGTTCCATTCGTGGGAATAAACGGCGAGCGCCGCGATTCCAGCCCACCCCATCAGCCAAAAACCGGTCCGGGCCCATCGGCTCTCCACCGCCGCGCGATTCGGCAACACACCTCTTGACATTCGTTCAATCCTTTTCAAAACCTTGCAGTACGGCATACAACCGGCCGGCGGACGAACGATGGGAACGGCCGGATCTCCATGTTCCCTCAAGTTGAAAAAACAGCCATGACAGTCGGTATGGGAGGCGGGGCGGCGCCGGATGGCGGGTGGATATACAAAGTTGGTTCTCAGCCGGGCCTTCGCCGGAATCAATCCCTCGATGCGCGAAACGGAAGGCCATCGCGCCGCTTCACCTCCCGAGATGCCGCTCTGTTTCTCTTGGTGGGCTGGGTGCAGATACAATTCTTCATGGGTAGACAATCATCAGCGGCTTTTTGATTCAAGCGGCGGTTTTTTTTTATCCTGTTCCCCTGGCTGTCGATTTCATTATTTACAATAATAATCCACTGAACGGCCCTCTCGGTTGAGGTTCCAACTGCTTATTCCTCAATTCTATATTCCTTTCCAGGTCAGGGTAGTGTGTGTCCGGCGATTGGATCGATCCTAATGGATTTTGTCTATTTTAATTTTTACAATGAATTATCATGAATATATTTTATCCATCCCATACCGCCATTGGTTCTTCGTTTGGCATAGGTCAGCACAAGAGGAGAGGGACAGTGATTCACGCAATCCGCCAGTTTCGGCGATGTCTTCCCATGCGGCCGGTGGATATGGCAAGGATTGAACGGCATGAGTTTTTTTTACGGTGTCCAACCCGAGAAAATGGGAATCCAACAAAATAGCGAATGGAAATGAGCGGGTTCTGACGTGCATGGGCTGAATGGCGATTTCCGGCGGCCTCTACCATGAAAACGCCCTGGATGGAGGGAAGGAAAGGAATAGAGGATCGTTCACTCACTTTACGGCCCACGAGGGGAATGTTAGTTTAACATGGAGGGACAACCATTAATAATGGATTGACTCCTCCATCCTTTGAGGCGAGGTTTTCCGATGCGTAATCCGGTTGTGAGCGCCTTTCTCCTGCTCTGCGTCTTCAGCATACCCTCCTGGTGCGAGTTGCATGCCGCCGATTTCGGCGTGCAACCGCGGGATTCCGATAGCACGGCGGCGATCCAGGCGGTATTGGATCAAGCCGCCGTGAGGGGTGAAACCGTCCGTCTGGCCGCGGGGCAATACCGAATCATGGGGACCTTGTCGATTCCGGAAGGCGTGACGTTGCAAGGCGAATGGCCCGGGCCGCATACGTCGCACCTGGACAAGGGCACGGTACTGCTGGCATACGCCGGGCGGGGCATCGAGGACGGCACGCCGTTTCTTTCGCTGCGGACCTCCAGCACAGTCCAGGGACTGACGATTTTCTACCCTGAACAAACCGTGGCGGATATTCAGCCCTATCCCTGGACCATCCAGGGGCGCGGCCAGCATTACAACGTGATGGATATGACTATCGTCAACGCGTACAACGGCATCGACTGCGGAACCTATCACAACGAAGGGCATCATCTCCGCAACGTGCATATCTGCGCCCTGCGGCGGGGAGTCCTCATCGATCAGACCACGGATATCGGACGCGTGGAAAACGTCCATGTCCATAACGTGTACTGGTGGCGCGTGAGCGAGCCGTACCGGCTGACGGCCGATCAGGTTAAACAACTCGAGCAGTACACCCTGAATCACCTGGAAGGCTTCCTCATCGGCCGAACCGACTGGGAGTACATGTCCAACTGCTTCGTCATCTGGGCCCAGGTGGGTTTCCGTTTCACGGACCGGGGCAACGGCTTGCCCAACGCCGTGCTGACGCAATGCGGCCCGGACATCTCGCCTTGCGGGGTGATCGTGGAAAAAGTGCAGAAACACGCGGGGATCGCGTTCGAGAATTGCCAGTTTATGTCGGGTTTGGAAATCCGCTCCACCAACGAAGGCCCGGTGAAGCTGACCAATTGCGGCTTTTGGGGCGGCTCGGGCACGGGATCGCAGATTATTCAGGAAGGGCAGGGCACACTCTCTCTCCTGAACTGCCATTTCACGCAATGGGATCAGCCCAAGGACGAGCCGTACATCAAGGCCCTGAACGGCTCGCTGATTGTGCAGGGATGTGAATTTTTCGATCAAAAGAAGAAATCGCCGGATATTCTCATCGGCGAGGCGATCCAGACCGCCGTGGTGATGGGCAACAAATTGAGCGGCGCGGGGAAAGTATCGGCTCCCCGCGGTAAACCGGATCAGGTGCAAGTGCTGGGCAATGTTTTCGCGAAATAACCGCACTCCCCGGCAGGGGAGAGCCCGGCGACATCCGCCAACGATCACCTTCCTTCACTCCTCCCTCTCCCTCGGGGAGAGGGCAGGGGTGAGGGAGTGAGGGAGGAGGGGCGGACCCAGGTGTCCGCCCCTTGAGAGATTCTTCCCCGGCCGCATCCCTTATTTCCCCTCGCTCCGGATCGCGGCGAATAACTTCTTGAAACACTCCGCCGATTCCCGGGCCGATTCGCTCCGCCCGTTTTCGTCGCCGTTGTATGCCCGCACGAAGGATGACATCCCGCACCAGGTGGTTTGCAACACGCCCTGCATGCGCTGCTTGACCGGTTCATTGGCATAGTGACGAACCTTCTGGGTGATCTCCAGCAATCCCAACGCCACGTTCGCCTTGCGCCAGGGACAAGAGACTACGGGGAAGCCGTGGATGGCGAAATAGGGCGCGGTGGCGTGCGCCATCTCGTAATGCCAATCGCACATGACGATATCCTTCGGGACCTGGAGGATGGCCGCTTCCGTGCCGTTTTCGCTTGCTTCCCATTCGCCGATGCCGGTTGACTCCCCGTTGATGAACCGGTCGCTCCACATCCACATCGTCCGGTTGGACTGGGCTAAATGATCGTGCAGGGCGGTCACTTCGCCGGCGAACAGTTCCGCCTTGCTTTTGCCCTGACAGCGGGGGCAATCTTCATCACCGAGGATGAACACCTCGTCCATGCCCACATGGAACGCGCCGGCTTGGAACACCTCGGCCAGTTCATCGATGAGGGCGAAAACCACCTTGTGCACCTCGGGATGCAGGGGGCAATAGCTGCGGCAGTAGATATCCTTGTTTTCAGGATATTTGCCTGGCGTTTCATCGAAATCGGGGTATTTGGTGAGCAGGGGGAAAGTGCGTTTGCTCCAGGATTGATGGCCCAGGCAGTTGAATTGTGGGATCAGTTGGACTCCCGCGGCCTTGCAGGCGGAAACGAGTTCCTCCACATCCGCGCGGCTTAACGCGCCCTCTTGAGCCAATTCGGGATGGCTCTTGAACTGATACTTGTAGTTAATCTCCAACACCAGAACGTTGACACCCTCCTTGGGCAGCGCTTCGCGGATAAACTGGGCGCACAACGCCACATCGTCCGGCCCGGGAACACCGCAGTGCAGCCCCCGGATAGGCAGGGAATCCGTATCGGCGGAATACACGGATGCACTCATCAATGACAGACCTATTACTCGAAGTATGTGTTTGAGAATTGATTTCATTTGAAAATCCTCCTATTGATCTCTATTTGGGTCCATACGGCAAATGGCATCCAATCCACTCCCGCAATCCGGGCGGACACTGAGATCCGCCCCTACAAAATTCCCTCACCCTGGCCCTCTCCCAAAGGGAGAGGGGAATGTATAACGAGAGGCATTGGTCATCGGTAATATCAGGATGATATGCCAAGCTATGTGGCCGCACGACTGCTCTTACTCCTGCCTTTGAATGGAAGTAAGGATACCGTCATCCCTTCTGAAATAAAAACATGTAAAAACCGGTTCATCCGATAAGTGCGTACCGTTTGAAGCCCAATTGATTTCTTTCACCCCGGGAGGAAGACAGACACCCAGGTCCGTTCCTGCCAATATTCCCTCACCCTGGCCCTCTCCCAGAGGGAGAGGGGATTTTGGAGGTGGTTTTCATCGGTCATTTTAAAGATCCGCGAGCCGGCCCTTTGTTAAAAGGACGCACTTGCCGGATGAGCCTAAAAACCTTACTTGAACAACCATCGGGATCAATATTCAACTCCCTCTCCCTCTGGGAGAAGGATGGGGTGAGGGAAAGATTTCCACTTAGCTATTCATCCTCGTATTGGCGCTTTTTCTCCCAATGAGCAATTCAATACCCCACCGCCGCGCCGTCCTTGCGGGGATCGGATCCGGCGAAGTAGCGCATGGGTTCCTCCTCCCGCCAGATGGCCTGGTAGCCGCCGTACATGCCAGTATCCCGTTCGTTGATCGTGTGCCCCATCGCCTCCAGTTGTTCCGCCACGTTGTCATCGATGCCCGCTTCCAGGCCGACGCTCCCGCCGCCCTTCATCGTCCCGCCCCAGGGATTGGTGCTGCCGGCGTGCTGGACGCGCGGCTGTTCGCCCGCCTGCTGGATCGAGAGGTGGAAGTCGATCATGTTCATCAAGACCTGCACGTGCCCCTGGGGCTGCATGTCGCCGCCCATCACCCCGAACGCGCATTGCGGTTTTCCATCACGCGTCAGGAATCCGGGGATGATGGTATGGAACGGGCGCTTGTGCGGTTCAAGCGTGTTGCGGTGCTGGGGATCGAGGTTGAACGACCGCCC
This sequence comes from bacterium, assembly GCA_041946805.1. Classification (GTDB taxonomy): domain Bacteria; phylum Hinthialibacterota; class Hinthialibacteria; order Hinthialibacterales; family Hinthialibacteraceae; genus JABLXU01. The sequence continues at coordinate 1,535 of JBHGBC010000191.1, read as the reverse complement.
CCGGTTTTGCAAACAGAATCCCAAACCGGCCGGCACTTCGCGCGAGCCCCATCCCCAATAAATACTTTGTATCAGCGAGACCATGTTGCCATCCGCGTCCGCCGTGCAGAGATAAATCGTATCCTTCGAACCATCCCACGCTCCCGGCTGGACATTCGTGGAGGCCTTTTGCGGATCGATGAGCTTGGCGCGCTCGCGGCCGTATTCCTTCGAGATCAACCATTGCAGCGGCACCTCGGCGGCATTCATGTCCGCGTAATAGACGCCCCGGTCCTCGAACGCCAGTTTTTTGGCTTCGATGAACAAATGCAGATGTTCGGCCGAATTGGGTTTCAGGGAGCCGATGCCGAACGTCTCCAGCATGTTCAGCATCTGCAGCGCGGAGATCCCCTGGCCGTTGGGCGGGATCTCCCATACTTCATAGCCCCGGTACGTGGTTGAAACCGGCTCCACCCAATCCGCCGTGTGCTTCTCGAAATCGCGCCGGGTGAAATAGCCGCCGCGTTCCTTGGAATGGTTCACGATACGCTCGGCGATCTCGCCCCGGTAAAACGCGTCCGCGCCGTCCCGCGTGAGGATCTCGAAAAAATCCGCCAGGTCCGGATTGCGGAACACCTGGCCATACCGCGGCGCCTGGCCGTCCAACAGGTACGTGGCGGCGGCGTGGGGGAAGTCCTTGAAATCCCGCGCCGCGCCCGAAAAATCGCCGCCGATGATCTCCGTCACCACGAAGCCTTCCCGCGCGCTGGCCGCCGCGGGGGCGAGGCAATCGGCCAGCGGCTTTTTCCCGTAGCGTTCGCTGAGCGCCTTCCAGCCGCTGACGCAGCCGGGCACCGACCACGTGTGCGGCCCCAGTTCGGGCAAGGCGGTGGTATACCCGTGCTCCTTGGCCTTCTCGCGGTTCCACTCGAAGGGCGAGCGGCCGCTGGCGTTGAGCCCCACGAGTTTTTGTTCCTTCGCGATCCAGGCGATGGCGAACAGGTCGCCGCCCGGCCCGCACGACATCGGTTCGACCAGGCTGAGCATGGCGTTGACGGCGATGGCGGCGTCGATGGCGTTGCCCCCCGCCTTCAGAATTTCCACGCCCGCGGATGCGGCCACCGGCTGGCTGGCGCAGCACACGCCGTGGCGGCACGCCACGGTGGAACGGTTCCGGTTGCGGCCTCGCAGCCGCTGCTGGTCGATGACCGCCGGCGCTCCGGTGATCTTCGGTTGATCCGGGGTGGAACGTGGTGATGCTTCCTTGCTCATGGCGATCCCTGTTTTCCAATTCGTTGGCGATAGCATACTCAGACCGATTCCGGCCTGGAGAAACTTCCGGCGTTTCATGATTCCTCATCCTCCCGCGAGCCTGGCATGGCGATGAATCAGCATATCAAAAAAAGGAGCGGGGAGATAGGAAGCGCACCGGCGGATTGGATTGGATAGAAAGCCGCATTGAAACCGGTATCCAGTAACGGTTTGCGGTATATCTGTTTGAGCGCCAACGGCGCGGCATGAGTATAGCCCAGGGCGTAAGCCCTGGGAGGGATAAA
>JBHGBC010000190.1:0-10623 GCA_041946805.1 bacterium | reverse complement strand
ATTTTTCGTGATGTAAGTTCCGCCGCGATTTTTTGGGAATCTTAGTTCACGGATTCAGGAGTTACGCATCCGGTTCAGTATGGGACTGGGACCGGGTGGTTTTCGCTAGGTTGAAGACAATCGGCTCTCCTATCAGATCGCCAGCGTGGCCTTCATCACGCCGTCGCGCTTGCGGGCCACGAGGTCAAACGCCTGGGCGATTTTGTCCAACGGAAACAGATGCGTCATGAGGGGGTTGAGGTTGATCCCGCCCGAAGCCACCAGCCGGATGGCCACCGGATAATTGGCGGGGAGCGAGCGGCGCATGAAAATCACCTCCAGTTCCTTGCGCCGGGCGTTGGTGAAGTCGATGGCATGCGCGCCGGAGGGGTAGATGCCGAAGATGGCCACCCGTCCGCCGGGCCGGGCGAGATCGAACGCCATTTGGAACGATTCCGGCATGCCCGCCGCCTCGAAGACGAATTCGGGGCCGTGGTCCGAATGGGCCCGCAGATGATCCCGGATGGCGTCTGTATCCGCGGGATTGAACACATGGGAACAGAGATTGGCCTCGACGATGGCCCGGCGTTCGGGAACCGGTTCCGTGATCAGCATCAGGTTTGCCCCCCGGTGGAGCAGCACCAGCGCGGTGAGATACCCCACCGGCCCCGCGCCCAGGACGGCGCAGGTTCGGCCTTTCACTTCCGGAACCAGGTCCACGCCGTGCAAGGCCACGGACAGCGTTTCCAGCAGAGGCCCGGCCGTATCGGGGACCGCGTCCGGCAGGGGGAAGACGTTCTTCGCCGGGATGGCCACGTATTCGGAAAACGCCCCGGGGTAGGGGGGAAATCCCGTGAAGCGGATGTCCGGGCAGATGTTGAATCGACCTTCCCGGCAGAACGAACAGCGGCCGCAAGGCACCGCGGGATCGACGGCGACCCGGGTTCCGGCCGCCAGGGAGGAACTGTCGGCGGGGATTTCGATCACACCGCTGAACTCGTGGCCCATGATGAAGGGCTGCGTGAGCACCACTTCGCCGATGCGGCCCGATTCGTAAAAATGGATATCCGAACCGCAGACACCCGCGTGCGTGACCCGGACCAATACTTCGTCACCGCGGGGTTCGGGGTGGGGATGGTCTTGCACCACGAAGGTGTGAGGGGCGATGAGCAAGGCGGCCTGCATGGGAGACTCCAATCCATGGTTTTCAAACGAATGGGCGATTCCGTGGCTCCATTATAACGGCCGTGGAGATTTTGGAATGCCGCGGAGGGGGAATCCACGATTTTTCGGATGTTTCCGCCGGATGGGGACACTCGATGGAGGGGAATGGATCAGTATAAACTCCAGTCTTCGACGGCGACGGGTAATACACTGCGCAGATAAGCATGCCGGCGTTGAAGGAAAATCCGCATGAGGTCATGGGACTCCCGGATCTGCTGCCGGCGGAGTGGTTGTTCCTTTTGAGTGTATTGTTCCAGCAGGTCCAAGTCCCGCAGCAGCAGGTCCTCCATTCCATCGATCAATCCCCCGATCCGGGCTTCTGAAAATAATCCATTCAGATCCCGCCCCAGCCGCCGGATGTATTCCGCGTTCATTTCGGCGTCCTGGTGGAACGGGCGCGAGATGCGGCCCGGCTCGCGAGACGATTCCTCGGCACGTCCATCCAAAGGAAAAGTCAGCGGCATGCGGACGAACATGGTGCTCGAGGCGTTGGCGTATCCGAACGTTTTATCCAAATCCCAGGGAATGCACTCCCAACGGTCAATGGGGATAGGATTGTGATACAAAAACAGGTTGTTGTGAAAACCGTCCCAGTTGCTCATGAGCACGGAGGCCACTTCATAGGACATGACTTCCTCGATGTCCAAATACCGGCGCAGCGCCAGGGCCCGCGCGGCGGCGCCGCCCGCGTTCAGGGCTTGCATCAGCTCTTGAAAATCCTCATCCCCCTCGAGGACATTGGTCATTTTCGTGTATCCGCCGGGCTCGTTGTAGGCGATTTTGTAGATGTTGCCGGTGGGATCGCGCCCGTTCAACTCCAGAAACTTTTCGTTGGGCTGCTGGATCACGATCCGCTGGGTGTGCCGGTTCCGGTCGATCACCCGGATCCATTCGGTTTGCGGAGCCAACACACCGAAATCGCGGAAAATCTGAAATGACAGTTGTTCCACGTGGGGAGACCGCGGGCCGGCGGTGGTGCCCTCGGGCGGCCGTTCGGGGATCAGGTTCAGCGTGCGGTTGCCCTGGTATTCCTCCCGTTTGAGGAACTTGATCTTGTTCCCGTTGAGGCTGGTTTCGATGCGCGCGCCATCGAAGACCTGCACATGATCGCCGGTTACGGATTTCACGGCCACGCCGGAGACCGTCTTGCTCGTGGGGGGCAGCATTGTGCGCACCCGTTGATGAATCCAGAAGATGGGCAACTCGGAGGGGATATCGTGGTCATACACGAAGTACGATTCGAACGGACGGGGTTCGGCGGGATGGGGCAGGTAAAGAGTATCGCCGCTCACCAGGCGTACTTCCACTCCCATCCGCACCAAGGTTTGCGAGGGCTGAGGCGGCGCCGTGGCTTGGAAGACGGCGGCATCCGGACTGGAAAGGGATGAGAGCAAGGTCATATCCACCGTCTGGACCGCCTGGGCCGTATTGCCCCGCACCGGTTCGATCCGCAGGTTCACGGAGGCAATGATATCGGGGCTGTCCAGGGTCACTTGGATGTGTACATCATCCCGAGAGGTTGGATAAGGAGGTTGAACCTCGAAGCCGGCCAGCAAGGGGCGCGGGGGCGTCCCGGCCACGCTGTTACGCGCCCCCGGCGTTCCTCCCGCCGTCATGGAAGCCCGCCAGGAATGGGGATCCGTGCCGGGAAGATCCGGTGCGATCCGTTCCAGGGAAGAGCCGTATTCATCCGCTCCCCGGGGCCACGGGGGCTTGTCGTCATACTCCACTTCGTCCACGGCCTGGCCATCCGGCGAGCGCAACAGGATCCGGCCGCCGCCGTTGGGCAACTCACCATTGTAGGGACCGTATTTCCTGACGGTCAAGTTTTGCCACGCCGGTGCCTGGGGGAAGCGTGTCACCAGGATATATTCGCCTGGCCGGATCAGGGCATTGTTCGGAAACGAGAAAAAGATCCCACTGGTAAATGAATATCCCCTCAAAGGGATGGTCTGTGAAGTGGGATTGAACAGTTCCACGAATTCAGTGGGGGTGTCATCCGCCGGGTTGTAATGCAGTTCGTTGATGACCACATCCCCCCAGGCGGTCCCCGCCCACCTGGCTAGAAATCCGAAGGTGATCAAGAAAACGTGAATGAACAGCATGATGCCAGCCCTATAGTGTTTTCTATATAACAATATCGTAACAGGAGGGAAAATGTCATAGAGATCAGAGGGATATAAAAATTGGATGCAACTATTGACTCGATGGCGGAGAGAGGCTGAATGGCGCCCTTTCAGGGCATCCCTCACCCTAATCATCTCCCAGAGGGAGAGGGAATCGTTTCGCGTTCCCGTCCATGCTCATCCCCCGAATCAATACTGAGAAAGATCTGCAATTGGGGAAATGGTTTCAAATGGAGCCTTGCCGGCGCGGGGATGACAATCCGCGAAGGCTTTCCGGTGTCGATCGGTCCCGGGCACGCGCCGGGAAGAGGGGAATCATCCCGTTGGGTTTGATCCGTTCTCCGGGAACGCGATGCCCTACGCGTTCTTTTCATACGGTTCCAACCGCCCGTACGTTGTGGTCAGGTTCCGTAAGCGGTCCCGGGAAGCGTCCGTCAAGCGGTCCGGAGTAAAGCGCCACTGCCAGTTGCCACCAAGTTGCCCCGGCAGGTTCATGCGGGCGCCGCTGCCTTCGCCCAGGATGTCCTGCAGGGGAAAGATCACCGTGTCCGCCACCGAGACCATCAAGGCCCGGATGCAATCCCAGTGGATCTCTTCGCCCGTGGTGTTCAGGTACTCGCGGACATAGGCCCGCTCTTTTTCCACCTGCTCGGGAGTGCGGGTGCTGCCTTCGCCGTGGGTGGCCCGCCACCAGCCCACCGTGGTGTCGTTATCGTGCGTTCCCGTGTAGGCCACCAGGTTTTGCATGAAATTATGCGGCAGGTAGGGATTGGACGGTCCCGAGCCGAACGCGAATTGGAGAATGGCCATGCCGGGGAACTCGAAATCCATTCGCAGGTCTTCCACGTCGGGGGTGATCACGCCCAGGTTCTCGGCGATGATCTTCAATTCCCCCAACGCGTTCTGGAGCGCGGTGAACAGCGCCCGCCCCGGTCCCGCCACCCAGCGCCCGTTGACCGCCGTGGTTTCCGTGGCCGGCACTTCCCAATACGATTCGAATCCCCGGAAATGGTCCAGCCGGACGATGTCGATCAGCCGCAGCGTTTCCTGGAAGCGGGCGATCCACCACTGGAAGCCGGACTGCGCCAGTTTGTCCCAGCGGTAGATGGGATTGCCCCACAACTGGCCGGTCTTGCTGAAATAATCCGGCGGCACGCCCGCCACCACGAGCGGATGGCCGTGCTCGTCCAGATGAAAGATCTCCGGCTGCGCCCACACGTCCGCGCTGTCGTGGGCGACGTAAATCGGGAGGTCGCCGATGATCGAAATCCCCTTTTTGTTACAATAGTCCTTCAATTTGCGCCACTGTTTGAAGAAAAGAAACTGCCAGAACTTGCGCATGTCGATCTCCACCGACAGTTTTTTCTCCCAGTGCGCGTAAGCCTCCGGCCGCCGCCGGGCGATTCCCTCTTCCCACTGGGTCCAGACCACGCCGTGATGGGCCTCTTTCACCGACATGAAAACGGCGTAATCGTGCAGCCACCAGCCGTTGTCCCAACAGAACGAACGGAACTCATCCTCCAGGGTCGAGGGGGGATGCGCCCGGAAATATTCATAGGCCTTTTGCAGCACCGACACCTTGTACGCCAGCACCTGGCCGTAATCCACCCGGTGGAGATCGAACGCGGGGGCGTTATCCAGGTCTTTCGGATCGAGCACTTTCTCGTCGATCAGCGTTTCCAGATTGATCAACAAGGGATTGCCGGCGAACGCCGAAAAACATTGATAGGGTGAATCGCCGTATCCGGTCGGCCCCAAGGGCAACACCTGCCATAACCGCTGGCCCGCATCCGCTAAAAAATCGACAAAGCGGTAGGCTTCCCGCCCCAGGTCTCCGATTCCGTAGCGTCCGGGCAACGAGGTGGGATGCAACAAAATACCACTGGCTCGGGGAAATTTCATGGTCACGCGCTCACATGGATAGATGTCATTCGATGCAATCTTATTTCATCCCTATCGGGAAAAGCAAGCAATCCAGGCGATTCCCATGGAACCTACCTGCCGCAGGGGCACGTTACAATGAACCTGCTTTCAAACCGAAACAAGTTTTTCTTCCCTCCTCTTTACACTCTCTCGGCGGTGGTGGCTGCGCTTCGCATGGAGCCCGGCCTGCATCACTGCATCGATCCGAATCCTAAATGAAACACATGGATTGATTTATTTGAAATCTTTGATATTGAAATCATAGTCCCGCAGTTTCCGGTACAGGGTAGCCTGGCTGAGTTTCAAACCCACGGCCGCCTGGGCGATGTTTCCATGGGTGATCCGCAACGCCTGCTCGATCGCGGTCTTTTCCAAATCCATCAAGGGGATGATCCGGTCTCCGGAGGGGGTGGCGGGCGGTCCCGGAATGGCGGCCGGCGGCGGGGGGACGCCGTCCTTGATCCCGTCCCGCGATGTTTGCGCCTCCGCGGACCGCACCGCCTCGGGCAGCATGGGGATCTCCACCGTATTTCCCGTGTGCAGCAACACGGCCTGCTGAATGCCATTCTCCAGTTCGCGCACGTTGCCCGGCCAGCGGTAGGCTTGCATCACCCGCAGAGCCCCCGGCGAGACGGCGGTGAAGGATTTTCCGTGTTCGTTGGAGTACTTTTTCAAGAAATGATCCGCCAAGGCCGGCAGGTCTTCGATCCGCTCCCGGAGCGGGGGCAGGTGGATGTTCACCACGTTCAAACGGTAATACAGGTCTTCCCGTAACTGTCCCCGGCGGATGGCTTCCTGGGGAGAGCGGTTGGTGGCGGACAGGATCCGCGTGTCCACGTGGATTTTTTCCTCCCCGCCGACCCGGTTGAACGAAAATTCCTGGAGAAATCGAAGGATCTTGGCCTGGAGGTTGTATTCCATTTCCCCGATTTCGTCTAGAAACAAGGACGATTGGTGCGCCCGTTCGCAGCAACCGGTGTATCGCCGGACGGCCCCGGTGAAGGCGTTCTTCTCATGGCCGAAGAGCTCGCTCTCCAGCAATTCCTTGGGGATGGCGGCGCAGTTGACATCCACCAGATCGTTTTTGCGGCGGGGAGAGAGTGTGTGAATGGCGCGCGCCACCAACTCCTTGCCAGTCCCGCTTTCGCCCGTGATCAGCACCGGCGCCTTGGTAGGCGCGACGGTTTCGATGATGTGATAGACCACTTGCATGGCCGGGCTGCCGCCGATCAGTTCCCCCAGCCCCGCCCGCCGCGTCTTTTCCAGGGTGGTCACTTTGCGTTTGAGGGCGTATTGCTGCACCGCGTTTTTGACCGATACCTTCAGCCGGTTATCCTCTACCGGTTTGGAGAAGAAATCGAACGCGCCCCGCTGCATCGCTTCGACCACCCGTTCGATGCTTCCGAAGGCGGTAATGATGATAATGGGCAGATCCGGCACGGTTTCCAGAATCTCGGGGATCAGGTCGATGCCGTTCGCGTCCGGCAGCAGGATGTCCAACAAAAGGGCGTCAAACTCCTCCTCCGCAAACGCCCTCCACATGTCGGCCGCCGTGGCCCCGCCGCGCGCCCGGTAACCGGCGTTGGACAAGCGCCGGACCAGCGGGAGCCGGGTGACATCATCGTCATCGATTATCAGGATATTGGGATCCATGAAAGTCCGAATCACTTTTATCAAATGAACGAACCACGCGGCCATTCTTCCGCGCACCCGTTGACAAGCCCATTCATTATACGGTCATTTGGAAATGGGAAAACGCCCGGGGGCCTTTCGCGCATCACGGCCCGCCGCGCGCGGGTGTTGGTTTCCGGCTCGAATGGCCATACAATGAGGGACGCTTTCCATCCGGCCTGGGTCCATCCGGCCCGGGTCCAGCCGGCTTCCACGGCGAGATGAGGTGCGTAGCATGGATCGGACGATCTTGATAGTCGAAGACCACGTGGACAGCCGCGAAATGCTGGCCGACGCCCTGGGATTTTCCGGGTACAAGGTCCTGCAGGCGTCCGACGGTCCCCAAGGCGAGGAGTTGGCGGCGAGCCGCCAGCCGGACTTGATCCTGCTCGACATCTCCTTGCCCACCAAGTCCGGCCTCGAGGTGTTGCGTTCACTTCGAAGTCAGGAATCCACGCGCCATATCCCGGTCATCGCCTTGACCGCCCATGCCCGTCCGGAAGACGAACAGCAGGCGGTCCAGGCGGGATGCAATGCCTATCTCACCAAACCGGTCAAGCCCCGCCACGTGATTCAAGTCATTGCCCGGCTGTTGAACGAGGATGCCCAATGAATGATGCCGCGGCAAAAAATCTCTATATTGTAGTGCAGACAGCTTGCCGGCATAAGTAAGATAGTGTTGCCGGCGGGACGCCTGCGCGGCAACCTATGGAATATATCAGGATCATTTGCACTTATTGCCGCCTCGTCATTGAATGGATAATTTCCATGAATTGTTTTTTCATGTAAATCCGAGAAGGGCGCATATCCGAACTCCTTTGCCCATGTTTGAAATCCCAGGCTGCCGAAAAAGCCGTCTCTTGGAAGGGATTCATGTTTCCGAAGAGCGAAAGGTGATACGCTCTTGGAGAAGCCCAAACTCCACCAGAAGGCATTCCCTCACCCTGGCCCTCTCCCAGAGGGAGAGAGAAGTTGCGGCGGGTCCCTCGGGCCTGATCCATTGGAAGCCGATCATCCCCTTTTGAAAAAGAACGCGTTTGCCGGATGAGTCTGAATTGTCACCATGCGTTTCAAGGGCGACTGATAAGTTACTTAGAACATCTAATTGATCAACATTCGCTAAACTCGTTTTTTTTGTATATTTGTAATTTTCTTTAAATTTTTGTTGACATTGGTATCCATCCCGTTGATTATATTCTTGTGACTCCTGCCAGCCGGTGGTGTCATGAGGCTTGGCTGGATCGAAGGGAGACCTTACTCTTCTCTCTTTTTTGTGGGGGAACATACCGGGAACGTTTCATGAACAACGGAGGCGAACTATGCCTAAAAAAGCATTGGTGGTATTGTCGGAGTATGGTTATTGGGGGGAAGAACTGCTCGGTCCGTTGACCTGCCTGGACAAGGCAGGATATGAACCAGTCTTTGTCACATCCAAGGGACGGCGCGCACGGGCGCTGCCGCCCAGCATGGATCCCGAGTACATGGATCCGCCGCTGGGATGCGCGGTGACCTCGAAGGAGACCGCCAAAATAGTCAAGAAATTGGATGATTCCACGCGGTTGGACAATCCCATCGATCTCTCCCGCTGGATGCCCGAGCGGCCGTATTTCAGCGTTCCAAACTTCATCCGCGAGCTGGAGGCTTATTACACCCGCCGTCAGGCGGTCTGGGGGGAATTGAAACCCTATAGCGTGCTGGTGTTGGTGGGGGGCAGCGGCCCGTTGATCGACATGGTCAACAATCAGCGCGTGCATGACCTGATCCTGGGATTTTACAAGGCGGGCAAGCCCATCGGGGCGATCTGTTACGGCGTGGCCTGCCTGGCTTTCGCCCGCGAACTGGACGACCGCAAATGTATCATTCGGGGAAAGCATGTAACGGGGCATTGCATCGAATATGACTACAAGGACGGCACGGGATTCCTGGGGACCGACCTGAACATGGGGCCGCCGCCCTATCCGCTCGAATACCTGCTGCGCGACGCGGTGGGGCCGGAAGGGCAATACCACGGCAATTTCGGCAAGGCCACATCGGTCATTGTGGACTATCCCTTCGTCACCGCCCGGTCGAATCAGTGCTCCTTTGAGTTTGGAGAAAAACTTGTCGAAACCCTGAACAAAGGCCTGACCCGGTACGGATGGTAAATCATGGCGATATCTTCACTTCAGACCGGCCGGCGCGCCATTCTCGAACAATTCCGGGCGGATGGATTTCAATATATGTTCGGCAATCCGGGGACCGTGGAGCAAGGATTTCTGGACGCTTTGTGGGAATTCCCGGATTTGAAATACATTCTGACCTTGCAAGAATCGATCGCGGTGACGGCCGCGGACGGGTATGCCCGCGCCACCAAGAAACCGGCTCTAGTGCAAGTACACAGCACGCCCGGCCTGGGCAACGCCATCGGCGCGCTGTACCAGGCCAAGCGCGGCCATTCGCCCCTGGTGGTGATCGGGGGGGATGCCGGAGTGAAATACCTCGCCATGGACGCGCAGATGGCGGGGGATCTGGTGGCGTTCGCCGAGCCGGTCACGAAATACGCCGCCTGCGTGTATGATCCCGCTTCCCTGTTGCGGGTCCTGCGGAGGGCCGTCAAGATCGCCGCGACGCCCCCCCGGGGGCCGGTGTATGTCTGCCTGCCGATGGATGTGCTGGACGCGCCGGCGGTGGAGGAGGTCCGGCCCACATTCATTCCTTCCACGCGGGTCCGGCCTGATGACGCGATAATCGAGGAAGCCGCGCGGTGGCTGGCGGAGGCTGACGATCCCCGCATTGTCATCGGCGACGGGATCGCGTATTCCCATGCCCAGGAGGAATTAATCCGCGTGGCTGAACTTCTCGGCGCGCCGGTATGGGAAGCCAACAACGGGGAAGTGAACATGGATTTCACCCATCCCCTGTACCAAGGCTCGACCGGGCACATGTTCGGCCCTGCCAGTTTGCCGATTTTCCGTCAGGGGGATGTCTGGCTGGTCTGTGGAACCTACCTGCTGCCGGAAGTTTTTCCGGAACCCGGAGACATCTTCGCTCCCGGCGCGAAGGTCATTCATTTCGATCTGGATGGATACGAGATCGCCAAGAACCATCCCGTGCATTTGGGCGCGGTATCGGATCCCCAGCTTACCCTGGCGGCGCTGGCGGACGCGCTGGAGAGAACGATGTCCTCCACGCAAAAGCAAGCCGCCCGGGAGAGATCCGAAGCCTACCGCCACGCCGCGGAAGAACGCCGGGAGGCCTGGATGAGTAAAGAACTCGCGCGGTGGAATCAAATGCCGATGCCCATGTCGCGCTTCATGGCCGAACTGGCTCCGCGGCTTCCGGAAGACACCCTGATTTTCGATGAAGCCTTAACCAACTCGCCGCCCATCGTTCATTATTATCCGCCCCGCAAGCCCAATCGCTATTTTCTGACGCGGGGGGGATCGCTGGGCGTGGGCTTCCCCGGCGCCATCGGGGTGAAACTGGCCCATCCGGACAAGTTGGTCATCGCCTTTTCGGGGGACGGCGGCTGCATGTACACCATCCAGGCCCTCTGGACCGCCGCCCACCACAACATCGATGCCAAGTTCGTCGTCTGCAACAACCACAGCTACAAACTTCTCAAGCTGAACATCCAGCAGTACTGGCGAGAGAGGGAGATTGGCGAGCACGATTTCCCCGCCTCTTTCGACATCTCCGACCCGGATATCGGGTTCGTGGA
>JBHGBC010000019.1:0-54746 GCA_041946805.1 bacterium | reverse complement strand
GAGCGCGTCCCGGTCATCCTGGCTGGCAAGCCCGGCCAGTTGCTCGTCATCCATCGCCATCCCCCCACGGGTTCCTCCCTCATCTATTTAAACGCTGAAAATCGGAAAAGAGCTAACAGAAAAATCCATGAATTGATGAAAATAAATGAATATAGCAGAGGGAAGGGAAAGAGGAGGCGGGGGGATGGCATCTTGATAGGGCTTATGAGTCAAGTTGAGAAGCATCAGGGGGAGAGTATCGATTTACCCGATTGCAGAGAAAGACGGAACGGTAAAAAAGTCTCCTCATGGTTGCAGGCAGGATGCCTGCACCACCGTATAGAACATATCAGTTGCATTTTCACTTTTTGCCGGAGCGTCAGAAAGGGAAGGATTTATTTCGCCCTAGCAGGGCCGCTCTCGCCATGAACCTTCCCCAGAAGGAGAGGGCATTTTGGGTGTGGTTTTCATCGATCCTTTCGAAGAGATGCGAACCGGCGGTCTGAAAAAAGCACGCACTTGCCGGATGAGCCGAAAACAGGAGCTACTGGCGGGAGGATAGAAGGATTGCGCGATGCGCGTTAATCCATCCTTCGCATGCATCAACATCCGACACCGAGGTGGCTAGGGGGCCGGATTGTCTTTTCGGATATAGATAAACACCTCCTGCTCCACTGCCTCCCAGGATTTTTGATAGTTGATAGCGATCCAATCCACCAGGCGGTTCAATCCCATCTGGCGCAAGCGATCGGCTTGCCGTTCCGAGAGGAGAATGAACGCGGGCGGGTTATTGGTCAGTTCACGATAAAGAATCTCCCGCTTTTCCTGGCCGGTGCTCAGCCAGGAGCCGAGGAAATGATGTTCGAAGAGGTAAAGATACCGGGTGGGGGAGAGCAGCCCGCTTTCCAAGTAATATTTGGAGTTGTCGCCCAGGCCGCACCAGAGCGTATCGCCGGGGCGGGCTTTTTCGCGGAGTGTCTGCGAAAGCGCGCCGATCCCCGCCCGGCCGTTCGGCAGGCTTAACCGCTGGAAATAACTCCGGATGGGAACAAAATCCAAGCCCACAAAGACCAATAAAAACACGGCCAACGCCCCGCGCGCCGGCAACCGGTACCGCCGCGCCAGGTCCAACAGCAACGCACCCCCCACGCCTGTGACCAGGATGTAGGAGGGAACCACTTGCAGGTAATAGTGGCCGATTTCGTAGCCGCTGATCATGGTAGCTGAAAAATCCAGGAAGAAGGCCGCGGCACATACCCAGGGGAGGAAATGATATTTCCTGACAAACGGTCCGAACGCAGTTCCGAACAGGCCAATGAGGAATGCCAGATTAAATGTCAGGCTTTGTCCCATGATGTATTTCGCGATCACGCCGAAGTGGTTGTTCACCCGTTCCAGCAAGGGAATGCCGGGCCGGGAATGGAGGGAATACTGAACGTTGTAGGACATCACATCCAGCCAGTCCCGCAAGATGCCGTTCCAGACGAAATAGGCAAAAAACCACGCGGCGGGGACCATTGCTCCCAGGATGAAAACAAGGACCCGTGGAAGGGAGGATTTCCAAGGACGCCCATCAGGCCGGGCCAGGAACACCGCCCACGGGAGGGCGCTCAAGACAAACGGTTCCTTGGTGAAGGCGGCGAGCGAGAAGAAAAAGCCGGAAAGGAAACGCAGCAACCCATCCCGTGAGATAAACCGAAGGATGCCGAGGGATAGCGGTTTGGAAAATGATTCAACCTCTAAGCGGTCTTCCTCGCTCAAAGGCGGTGAACAGAATCCGAGCCGGGCGGCGAGGGCCAGGAATATGCCGGTCACCACAAACACGGCCCCGTATTCCTCGGTCAGGTTGCCGCCCTGGAAGATTTCGGGATCATAAAAATGCAAATGGAAGCCCACGGCCATGACGAAGGCCAGCCAGCGGTTTTGAAACGCCAGCCACAGGCTGAAGAACATCGCCAGCAGCCCCGCCACGGCATAGAACCGTTCGGCCGAGCGGATGGAGTTGATGGAGCCGTCGCCCCGCGCCAGGGGCAGCGCGTTGATGACATAGATCATCGGCGGTTTGTGGTCCCAGGCTTCACGGTAGAGGAGTTTTCCGGCCCGGAGATGCTGCGAAACCGCGGCGAACACGCCGGAATCGGTGAAGGGCCGGTGATAGGAGAAAAAATGGATCGAGCGCCAGGCCAGGCCGGACAATATCACCGTCATCACGGCGCCTGTGGCGATGGACAACACCCGGTTTCGGATTGTCCGGCCTGGAGAACGAGATATGGAAGCTTGCCCATCGGCCAATTGATTCATGGAATCAGCCATTCTCCCATACGAGCTTCGGGAAGAACGAAAATCCAATCGATTAGACGAATCGCGCCACTTGTCACTATAATTGAACCAAGCCGTCCAGTATTCGGGAACGTCTGCGCGTCAAGATATCGCACGAAACAGGTCGGATCAAAGTAATGGCCTTTCGGCAATTTTATCCCTATTTCTTCCACCGGCCCGGTCCAGCCGCGGTTCTCACCGTGTTGTTCATCCTGACCGGCAATCTCGCCGCTCCGCGATCGGACTGGATTCCCATCAACCACGCCGAGGAATACCGGGATCTGTGGGTGCAGGGCGAATACCGCGCGGCGCTCGAGGCGTTGGAAAACGAAATGGCCACCCGTCCCGAGTTGGCCGATTCGCTGGCGTACCGGTACCTCGTCTGGTTGTCGGACCGCGCGGGGCTCCGGTTTGAACTGGGCATGGTGGACGAGGCCATCGCCGACCTGGAGACGATCGTCCCGGTCAGCGCCGAACCGATGTTTTTACTGCGTTTGGCCCGGCTGTACCAGGTCCGCGGCCGGCTGGATGATTATAAAGCCTTATTGCAAGCCGCCGCCGGACAACGCATCCCGCGGGGACGGTTTTATTCGCAGGAACAAAACCTTCTGGCGTATGGCCAACTCGCCGAACTGCAGGGAGAAAGCCCCAAGCGGCTGCTTTCGTCACTCTACAAAAGTTTGATGGAGCAACTGCCGGACTTCGCCGCCGGTTTTACCGGCGCGGGAGACCTGGCCCAGCGCAACAACGCTTTCGACCTGGCCGCCCAATATTACACCAGCGCGCTGCGGCTGGAGGAAAACAACGAGGAGGCGCTCGCGGGGCTGGCGGAATGCTATTGGAAATCGGGCGATGCCCGTCTCGAGGAAACACTGCAACGCCTGCGGCGAATCAATCCCAACCATCTCCAGGCGGCCGCCCTGGAGGTGGAATCGCGGCTCGACCTGGGTGAGGCGGAACCGGCGTTGGAAATCATCCGGAAGGCGCGGGAGATCAATCCGGTCCATCTTCGTCTCCGCGCGCTCGAGGCGTCCGCTTATTTTCTGAAGGACGATCTGGAGTCCATGCGCCGTACGCAGGAAGAGGCGTTGCGCTTCAATCCGTACGGTTCGGAAGTCTACAGCACGCCGGCGCGGATCGCTTCGCGGCATTACCGGTTCCGGGAGGCGGCCGAGCTCGGAGAGAAGGCGCTGAGCGTGAATCCGGACGATCACGAGGCGCGGGCCAACTACGCGCGCGACCTGCTGCGCCTCGGGCGGGAGGAGGAGGGCCGGAAGCAGCTGGACCTGGCCTTCGCGGCCCGGCCTTATGACGCGCAACTCTTCAACCTGTTGAACCTGCTTGATTCGTTGCGGCGCTTCGAAAGCGTGGAACAAGGGCCGTTCGTATTGCAGCTGCCCAAGGCCGAGGTTCCCATCCTGGCCGATGACGCGCTGGCCCTGCTGCGGGAAGCCTACGAAGCCAACCAGGCGAAATACCGGATGACCATCGAAGCGCCGGTGCACGTGCAGATCTTCGACGATCATGACGATTTCATGGTGCGTTCGGTGGGACTCCCCGGCAGCATCGGCTTCATGGGCATTTGTTTCGGCCGGCTGATCACCATGGATTCGCCTTCCGCCCGGCCCAAGGGCACGATGAATTGGCGGTCCGTGCTGTGGCACGAGTTCGCTCACGTGGTGACGTTGCAAAAGACCGGCCACCGCCTGCCGCGCTGGCTGTCGGAGGGATTCTCGGTGTACGAGGAGACGCAGCGCTCCCCGGCCTGGGGCCAGAAACTCGACATCCAATACAAACCGATCATCCGCTCCGAACCGTTGCCCGGCCTGGCGGACCTGGAGCGGTATTTCATTCAGCCCAAGACTTCGCTGCACGTGATGCTCGGCTACTTCTTCGCGGCCGAGTTCGTCTCGTTCTACGCGAAGACGTTTGGTTTCGACGCCGTGCGGCAGGCCCTGGACCGCATCGCCGCGGGCAGCCGGGCGGAAAAGGCGCTGGTGGAAGCGGCGGGGGCTTCGGAGGAAGCCGTCAACGAGGGATTCCAGAAACACCTGAATCAGCGGCTGGCTCCCCTCGACAACCTGCCCGATATTCATCCGCCGGAGACCGAAGGGGAGGAACCGGATCGGCGTCCCCGGGCGATGCCGGTGACGGACTGGTTGGAACAACCCTCCCCGTTCACCGACGCGCTCCGTCACGCGGAACAAGCCTGGCGGGAGCGGCGTTTTGACGACGCGGAACGCTGCTACCTCGAAGCCGACTCACTGTTCCCTGAATACACGGGGGAAAACGCGCCTCTGCAACGGCTGATCAATCTGTATGAGGAACAAGATAAAACGGACCAATTGAAAAACGCCCTGCGGCGGGCAATCGGCCGCAACGCCACCGATCTCTCCGCCTGCAAGAAGTTGCTCGCCCTGCACCGCCAGGCGGAAGAATGGGACGCGGCTGTTGAGGTGGCGCGGGAGGCGCTGGGGATCGATCCGTGGGACGTTGAAATCCGCAAGATCCTGCTGGAGGGTTATATCCGCACCGGAGACCTGGAACGGGCGTTAATTGTAGCCAATCAATTGACGCGGATCGACGCGCCCCACCGGACCGATTACCGATTGACGCGGATCGATCTGTTGGGGAAACAAGGCCGCTGGGAACAGGCCAAGAGAGAGAATATCCTCTTGCTCGAGGAGTATCCCCATTTTTGGCAGGCACAGCAAAGCCTGTTGTCGATCGTCGAGCGGACGGGCGCGGGAGAGTGAAATGAAACGCCGGTATTGGCTTCTCAGTGGTTTGATCCTGGCGGCCGCGGCGCTGGGCCTCGCCAGCCTGCCGGAAGCCTTCGCCCAATACTGGGGGCGGCGGCCGTATATGGATTACACGCCGCCGGAACGGGATATTTTCCCCGGCGATTCGTTCACGTTTTGCCGCCTGCGTTACAACAGTTATGGGAGGGGGGGGCGGCGCCGGGGCTGGGGCGGCTCATGGCAAACCGATTATCCCGAATCCGACCTGAATTTCTCCCAGCGGCTTTCGGAATTGACCACCATCCGGTTGAACCGGGATCCGGAGGGAAACATCAAGCACGCCATCGTCGGCTTGATGGAGGATGAACTGTTCAACTATCCGTTTCTCTATATGCTGGAAGTGGGAGGCCTGTATTTCCGGGATGAAGAAGCGGGACGGCTGCGGTCGTACTTGTTGCGCGGCGGATTCTTGATGGTGGATGACTTCTGGGGATCCGAGGCCTGGGCGAATTGGGAAATGGAGTTCAGCAAGGTTTTTCCGCCCGAGGAATATCCCATGGTGGATGTTCCCCTCGATCACGAAATTTTTCATATCGTCTTCGAGGTCAGCGAAGTGCCACAGATCCCTTCCATCGGATTTTGGGCGGGAAGCGGGGGTGAGACGTCGGAGCGGTTCGAAGACAGCCGCGTGCCGCACTGCAAGGGGGTATTCGATAAGCGGGGCCGCCTGATGGCGGTGATTCTGCATAATACCGATCTTGGGGACGGGTGGGAGGAGGAGGCCGTGAATCCGCAGTACTTTGAAGAATTCTCGGCCAAAAAAGCGTATCCCTTGGGAATCAACATCGTGGTCTACGCCATGACGCATTGACCGCGGCCATTTTCCAAACACGTGAGGTGGACCTTGCGCGAAGCCCAGGCCATTCCAGCCGTACCGAGTGACTCCGAGGTTATCGGACAAGAAGCCCTGGCCCGGCTGCGGGAGGGGCGGGAGAAGCTTTTAAGCGAAATCCGCCGGGTGATCGTCGGGCAAAACGAAGTGATCGAGCAGCTGTTGATTGTCCTGTTCTCCCAAAGCCACTGCCTGATCACCGGTGCGCCGGGCTTGGCGAAGACCCGCCTCATCCGCGCGCTCGCCCGGATTCTGGATTTGAAATTCAAGCGCATCCAGTTCACGCCGGACCTCATGCCGTCGGACATCATCGGCACGGAGATCATCGACGAAGACCCCTCGCGCGGGCGGCGCGAGATGCGGTTCATCCCCGGCCCCGTGTTCACCCACCTCCTGCTGGCGGACGAGATCAACCGCACGCCGCCCAAAACCCAGGCGGCCCTGCTGGAGGCCATGGAGGAGAAGCAGGTCACGGTGGCGGGGGAGATCCGGCCCCTGCCGCCGCCGTTCTACGTCTTCGCCACGCAGAATCCCATCGAACTGGAGGGGACCTACCCGCTGCCCGAGGCGCAGCTGGACCGCTTCATGTTCAATATTCTGATCGATTACCTCGGCGAAGACGACGAACTGCAAGTGGCCACGATGACCACCTCCGATCACCATGACGAGCCCCAGCCGGTCTTCAACGGCGAGGACATGCTGCATTTCGCGAGGTTGGTGAGGCTGGTGCCCATCGCCGGGCCGGTCGCGCGTTACGCGGTGCAGCTGGCGCAGACCAGCCGGCCCCATTCGCCCCACGCGCCGGACTTCATCCGCCAATGGGTCAGTTGGGGAGCGGGAACCCGCGCCTCGCAGAACCTGATCCTGGCCGCCAAGGCCCGGGCGCTGCTGAACGGCCGTTTCCACGTGTCGTGCGCGGACATCCGGGCGGTCGCGGGCCCCGTATTGCGCCACCGCATTTTGACGAACTTCCGCGCCGACGCCGATCATGTCCGTGTGGAAGACCTCATCGCGCGCCTGATCGAAACCGTGCCGGAGCCCCGTTCCGGATTGAGTTGAAGGCCTTCGTTCCGGGAGGACGGCCGTGAGCGCGAGCCACCCACTTCAGTTCATCGATCCAGAGCAGCTGGTCCAGGTCACGGACCTGCATCTCATGGCCCGCACGGTGGTCGAGGGATTTCTGGCCGGCTTTCACCGCAGCCCCCGCTACGGTTCCTCGATCGAATTCGCGCAATACCGGCCCTATACGCAGGGCGACGATCCCCGCTTCGTGGACTGGGATCTTTACGCGCGCACCGACCGCCTGCACGTGAAGCAGTTCCAGGACGAGACCAACCTGCGCTGCACGCTGCTCTTGGACGCCAGCGCCTCCATGGCCTACGCCTCCGGCGCGGCCGGCAAGTTTCAGTACGCCCGCATGCTGGCCGCCTGCCTGGCCATGATCCTGTCCCGGCAAAAGGACGCCGTGGGTTTGATCGTGTACGATCACACCATCCGCGCCTACATCCCCCCCAAGGCCACGCCCCAGCACGCGTACCGCCTCCTGACCGAGTTGGACAACCAGCAGCCTTCCCATCGCACCGACACGGCGGAGACCTTGCGCTACCTGGGCGATGTTATCCAGCCGCGGGGCATGGTGGCGCTGATCTCCGACTTGCTGCATCCCGCCGATGCCATGCTCGAAAACCTGAAATCCCTGCAGGCGCGGAAACACGACCTGATGGTCTTTCAGATCAGCGATCCGGCCGAGCAGACGTTTCCCTTCGACCGCGCCGTGACCCTGATCGACGCCGAGGAGGAGGAGGAACAATTCGTCGTGCCCGCGGCGGTGCGGGAGGAATATCTCCAAAACCGGAATGCGCACTTTTCCCGCATCCGCCAGGAATGCCTGGCCGCCGAGGCCGATTACGAGGAGTTCGTCACGTCGGAACCGCTCGACCGCGCGCTGCGGTATTTCATCGAACGGCGTAACGCCTTGTTGATGGCCACCAGCGCCCGCCGCAACCGGCCGCACAGTGGAGGACGGTGATGGGACTCTCGTTTCTCGCGCCTCTCTTTTTCGCCGGCCTTTCGCTGCTGGCGGTTCCCTGGATCGTCCACCGCATCCGGCGGCCCGAGCGGGAAACCGTGCGTTTCAGCAGTCTGATGTTCGTCCCCCGTGTGCAGAAGGAAGTCATCGAGCGGCGGAAAGTCCAGCACGTTCTCCTTATGCTGTTGCGCATGTTGCTGCTCGTGTTGCTGGTGGCCGCGTTCCTGCGGCCTTATATCTTGACGCCGGCCCTGGCCCAGGAGGCCAAGGAATCCGAATGGCATGTGATTCTGCTCGATCTCTCGTACAGCATGGGTACTGGAAACCATTTCGCGGAAGCGAAACAGAAAGCGGGGGCTCTTCTCGATTCCCTCAAATCCCGGGACCGGGTGGGCGTCATCGGTTTCGCGGAGAAACCGTTGCCCCTCGCGCCATGGCGTGACCAGGCGGATCCGGAGGCCGGCGCGATCCCCCGGGCACGGCGGGCGGTCGATTCCGCCAAGTTGACCGAAGAGAAAACCGCCTTTCTCCCCGCCCTGCGGCTGGCCCAGGATTGGCTGCTGGCGGAGCAGTCCGATACGGATCGCATGCGGATTATCCACCTGGTCAGCGATTTGCAGCGGGCCGGGATGCCGGAAGACCTGTCGGAGTGGAAACTCTCGCCGCGGATCGAATTGGATCCCATCGAAGTGGGAACCTCGGAGGGAGTGAATTACACGCTCACGGATATGTTGGTCCGGCCCACTCCCGCGGGCGAACTGCGGATCCAAGGGAAAATCAGAAACTGGTCGGCCGCCGATGAGCAGCCCCGCAACGTCCGGCTTTTCGTGGACGGAATCGAAGCCGGCCAAGCGCAAATACCGGTGAAGCCCGGCAACGCCACGCAGGTCTCGTTTACCATTCCCGCGAAACTGGACCGGATTCATGAGGGTTGGCTCGAAATCGGCGATGACGCCCTGGCGCTCGACAACAAGCGGTTCTTCGCGTGGAATCCGCCCCGTCAATTGCGCCTCCTGATCCTCGCGGATCCCCAGCCGGAAAAACGCTGGCCGGCGGCTTGGTTTCTGGAGCGGGCGCTGAGCGCCGAAGAGTATCAACCCTGGACCTTGCGGTTTATACCGCCAGCGGAATTTACGAAAGAATCCCGGGAAGGCGGGCCGGCCGCGGATATCCTCATCGCCGGGGACCTCAACGGACTCGCGGCGGACACGGCGGAACGGATTCTGGCCACCGCGCGGCAAGGCGGCCAGGTATTTATGTTCTTGAATCAAACCATGACTCCTGAAACGTTGAATGCCTTCCTGCTGCCCGCGCTGGGATTACACTCGGCCGGCTTCCGGTATTCCGAAACCAGCACGGAGCGGTTCGATTTGCTCTCGTGGATCGACTTCGAGCATCCCATATTCCGCGTGTTCCAAGGATCGCAGTTGAACGATTTCTCTCCGGTCCATTTTAATAATTATGTCCTCCTCGAACCGGCGCCGGGATCGAGCGGGCCAAAGGTCCTGGCGCGGTTGGAAGGCGATTCATCGGGAAAGATCCATCCCGCGATGCTCGAAATCCCGCTGGGCGAAGGGCAAGTCATACTCTGGGCGTTCAGCCCGGACCTGGAATGGAGCAATCTGCCCAAAAGCCCGAAGTTCGTTCCCTTGTTGTATGAAACACTCTTTCATCTCGCCGGCGGCCGGGAAGAAAAAAGTGTCTGGCTGGTGGGTGAACAATTGAGTGAGCCTCCTCCAGTCCAACCTGCCCCCGCGCGGTGGAGTATCCAGCCGCCGGGCAGTGAGGCGATTCTCGCGTTGGCGCCGGAAGCCTTCTCACAACAGCCGGTATCGCTGGAAAAACCGGGCTGGCTGCGTTGGCGGGCGGAGGATCAAACGGAATGGGCGCGCGTGGACAGTGTGAACGTAAACGCGGCGGAATCGAATCCGGCGCGCGTCCCGCCCGAAGAGTTGACCGCCCGGTTGTGCACCCGTCCTAAGATCGCGTTGCAGTCTGCCGCCACTCCCGAGAAGACATCCCTGGAAGAAGACGCCGCGGCGCGGCGGGAATTCGGGCGGGTGTTTTTGGTCCTCTTGTTTATCGGCCTGCTGGTGGAAAGCGGCTACGCCTCGCGGCTGGCCGCTCAGGAACAGGAAAAAGCGAAGACCCAGGCCCGCGCATCGAGCCGGTAATCAGGGAAAGGAGCGAGTACCATGCCATCCAATTCCCCGGGAACAACCAAGTTGGAAACCGCGATCCAACAAGTCGCGAATCAATATTCGTGCGCCATGGTGTTGCGCGGCCTGGTCCGGGTGGGGCAGGCGACCGCCGGATTGATCCTGTTGTTTTCGCTGCTGTTGTCCGGCCTTCAAGGATGGGAAGTTTCGCGGGGGTGGCTGTTGCTGCTGTTTCTGGCGTGCGAGGGATGGGCCGTCTGGTATTGGTTCTACCGGCCCTTGCGGGAACCCGTCGCGCCGCAACGCATCGCCTTGTATATCGAGGAGAACCATCCGGAGCTGGAAAACCGGATCATCAGCGCGGTCGAGTTCCGGAAGGGAGACAACCGCGGATCTTCCGCCTGGATGATCGAGCAGTTTTTCAAGGAATCCGAACAATTCACCCGCCGGATTTCGTTTTCCGATCTGTTGAATACCGACACCCTCGTCAAAAGGGTGTTGATCACAGCCGGCTTTTTCATCGTGTCGCTCGGGATCCTGTCCGGCTTCCATCGTGTCTGGATTCCCGAATTCCATTGGGCCCAATCCGCTCCGGAGACCCGGGTATCCGCGCCCGATTTCACGGTCGAGCCGGGCGACGCGCGGGTGCGGCGGGGGGACCAGCAGGTGGTGTTGGCGCGGCCCAGCCAGACGGGATTTCCGGCCGCCATCCGTTGGCGGACGGGTGACGCTCCCTGGAACGCCGCGGCGATGGAGCCCAGCCCCTCCGGCGGCGCGTTTTATCACACGTTCCCCAACATCCAGAACGACGTGGAGTACCAGGTGCAGTACGGCAACCGATCCTCGGACGTCTACCGCGTCACGGTGTGGTATCCGCCGCGGGTGGAGTCGATCGACCTGACCTACACCTACCCGGATTACTTGGGAATGGAACCGAAAGAAGTCCCGAACGGCGGGGCGATTTCCGCCGTGGAGGGCACGCGCGCGCGGATCTCCGCCTGGGTGAACAAACCACTGGTAAGCGCGGAACTGGTTTTGAACACCGGCGAGCGCCTGCCCATGAAAGCAGCCGCCGGGAAACTGTGGGTAACGGAATTCGTGCTGACCGAAAACGGATCGTATTCGATTCATCTCACGGACCGCAACGGCGACGCCAGCGAATACGATCCCGTGTATGAAATCCAAGCCGTGCCCGACGCGCCGCCCCAGGTGAAGATCGCGTTTCCCCGTTCCGACCAGGGAGTCACCATGCTGGAGGAGGTTCCCTTTGAATTGGAGGTGACTGACGACCACGGCCTGGCGGATTACGGCTTGCAGTATGAAGTGGCGGGGCGTGATCCGGTGCGGATTTCTCTGCTCCCGGAACCGGAAAACGGCGCGTCCCTCACCCAGGCGCGAGGCCGGTATGATTTGATGCTGGAAGAAATGGACGTGGAGCCAGGCGACCTCGTGACCTGGACGGTCTGGGCGAAGGACCAAAAGCCGGGCCGAGACGCGTTTGAAGAACTGGGTGATCCTTATTTTTTAGAAATCCTCCCGTTCAAGCACTTGTATGAAGAAGCCATCTCCAATCAATCCGGTGATCAGAACCAATCCGGAGGCGGTGGAGGCGGCGGAGCCGGTCAGGACGCAGCCAGCCAGAAGGAAATCCTGATCGCCACTTGGAACCTGCGCCGGAATGGCAAATCTTTGGCCGAGGCCGAGTACCAGGAAAAACGCGGCGCGATCATCGAAGCGCAGCAACAATTGCGCGAGCGGACCGCGTCGGGCGAGTCGATGCTGGAGGGTTCCCCCTCGGACCGGGCCAGTCTGCGGGAAGCGATGGACCAGGCCGTGAAAGCCTTGGAAAGCGCGAACCTTCCCGAACCCGCCGAGGCGTTGACCGAGGCGGCCGGCCATGAACAAACCGCCTACCGGTTGATCCTCAAAATGCAGCCGGAACGGTCCCAGGTGCAAGAGCAGCTGGCGAGCGCGGCGCAAGGCGGCGGGCAACAACAACAAGACCGTCCGGAGATCAACGAATTGGAACTCAACCGCACCCGCAACTTCTACGAGGAAGAGCGGCGGCCCCAGGAAGAGCTGGCCCAGGCGGATGAATCGCTCAGCCACATCAAGGAACTGACCCAGCGCCAGCGGAACATCCAGGAGGAAATATCCAAGTTGATCTCCGAACAGCCATCCGCGGACACCGAAGAGGAACGGGAAGAATTGCGCCGCCGGCTGGAAAAACTGATCGAGGAAGAACAACGCAACCTGGAGCGGCTTGATGAACTGCAACAGGATTTTTCCGCGCGTCCCATGAACACTCCCAGCCAGGCGGAAGCCCGCCCAAATCTCGAAAATGTCCGCGAGCAGATGAACCGGGGCCTGGAAAATCTCGAACAGAGCCAGCTGCAGGAGGCGCGGTCGGCCGGATCTCGCGCAATATCGGAGCTGAATCAGGTGGAGAAGAATCTGCGCCAGTATTCACGGGACGCCGCCGCGCAAAAGCTGAGCGAGCTCCAGGAGCGGATGGCGGAAATCACCGCCCGGGAGCAAACCATCCGGGAGGGATTGAAGAAACTCAAGGAGGAACTCGAGTCGCCCCAAACCGCGCTCGATGAAACCCTGGACGGGCCCAAGGACGATCTCCTGAAGCAGAGGGAAGAACTGGCGCGGGATTTTAAGAACCTGTTGGACGAAGCCGGCCGCCTGGCCGAACGCTCGGAACAGAGCCAGAAACTCATGTCGCAAAAGCTGGGGGATTGGCTGCGGCGCACCAGCCAGAAGGAGATTTTGGAAGAGATCGAAAAGGAGAAGAACCTGCCGCTGATTCATTACGGCATCTGGGATTCGGCCATCGCCCAGGAAGAGATAATCGTCCAGAAAATCAACGAGGCGGCGCGGGAACTTCAGGAGATATCCGATTTCCTGATTGGAGACGACTTGGAAGGCCTGCGCCAGGCCCTAAAACGGTTACGCCGGGTGATGGAAGAATCCCCGCCGGATGAGGAACGCGCCATCGCCCTCGATACCGTTGCGAATTCCACCGGAGCACTGGAGCGAAATTCGAATCATCCCGGGCCGGCTGCCGGAGTGGAGGGCGCGACCGGGGAAACTTCGGCCAATACGGGCCAGCCGCGGCAAGAATCCAATGCCTCCACGCCCAGCGATTCTCAAGCCGGAGAACGGGGAGAGACAAACGGAGAACGGGAAGGATCCGCTTCGCAAGGCCGTGACGCGGAATCCGCCCAAGGGCCATCCCAAGCCTCATCCCAATTGCAACAAGATGGACAACAACAGGGGCGGCAAGAAGGACAATCGGGTGAGACGCCGGGGCGGCCGGATGACGGCAATCCCCCAATCAGCCGCAACGTAGGAGGCACAGGCGGCGAATACGACCGGCGCGGGTATGGCGGAAGCGGGCCGGGCGGCGGCCGCATTTTCAGGGAGCGGTTCGATTTCCCCCGCACGCCCGAGGCCTTGCGGCGCTTCATGGACGAGGACGCGGCGCGATGGCTGGAAACCCTGCGCGACGCCGAGCCGTTGCTGCCGGAGAACAGTCCCTACCGCCAGGAGATCGCGGAGATCCGGGAGACCCTGGAAGAGTTGCGGAGTGATTACCGGCGTTCCAGCCGGCCGCCGATTTACGATTTGATCTCGCGGCTGGTTTACAATCCCCTGGTGGAGACCGCGGCCCAAATCAGCGAAGAAATCGAGCGGCGATTGGCCCAGCGGGAATTTGTGTTGCGCGGTGAGGGCGGCGTTCCCGCCCGGTATCAAAAGCAGGTGGCCGAGTATTTCAAAGCCCTTTCGGAATCCGAACCGGCGCGGTGATCGAGCAAATACCTTGGAGTGTGACTATTGTGAGTTGGCTGGATTGGCTGGCGGGACCGGGCGTGAACGATCTGACCGCGGTCCACTTGGCCTTCAATTCGCCGGTGGCCTGGAAGACCGGCCTGTTTTTGCTGCTGGCCGCCGGCCTGGGCGCCGGGTGGTACTCGGGGACGCGTCTTGCCCACTTGCGGCGCCGGCCGCGCTACGCGCTGTCTGGGTTACGGGCAATCGTGGTGCTCCTCGCCTTGTTCCTGGCCCTCGATCCCTGCGTCACCGGATCCCGGATTCAGCCGTCGGACCAATACGTGCTGCTGCTGTTCGACGATTCCCAAAGCATGCGTGTGGAAGGAGCCGGCGGAGTCTCGCGCGGCGGCCGCCTGCTGGCCATCGAGAATACCGCCTGCAAGGAGCTGGTCGACGCCCTGCGGAAAAAGTACCAGGTAGTGCCTTACCGCTTCGGCGAACAAATCGAACGGCTCGGGCGGCTGGGCGATCTGCGTTTCATGGAGCCCCGTTCGGACCTCACGGGCGCGGTGCGGCAGGCGCTGCGGGAATGGAACGGCTACCCGGTCACCGCCGTGATTTTATTTTCCGATGGCATCCAGCAGACCGCCAAGCCGGACGCGGACCCCTTGAGCGGACTGTCCAAAGCCTCTCCCGTCTTCACCGTCGGGCTGGATGACGATGCGTCCTGGCGGGACATCCGGTTGACCCATCTCTCGGCGCGCCGGACGCATTTCGACCGCAGCCCCGTGGTGGTGAACGTGGATATCCAGGCCACCGGTCTGGCGGGAGAAGAAGCCGTGGTGGAAGTGATCGAATCCGGCAAGATCATCCAATCCCAGCGGTTGGCCATCACCGGTCCGGAACACCTCGGCCAGGCGCGGTTGGAATTCGTTCCCGCCAAACCCGATTGGCTGGAGTACGAGGCGCGGGTGCGGCTGGCCGCCACCGGGCCGCTGGAAAATCCCGCCGCCCTCAAGGACATCCGCGCGCCAGGAAAAGACCGCTTGACACAAAACAACGCGCGCCGCTTTTTGATCGACAACACGCCGAAAAAATACCGCATCCTCTACGTCAGCGCGCGGCCCAATTGGGAGCACAAATTCATCCGCGGGGCCTTGCGGGAGGATGAGCAGCTGCAACTCACCAGCCTGATCGAAATCTCCGCCGCCGAACGGAAATTCGTGTACCGGGGCCGCAAGACCACCCTGAGCAATCCGCTCTACGAGGGCTTCGGCACGGACGCGGAGAAATTCGGACGTTACGATGAACCCATTTATCTGCGCCTGGGAGCTGCGGAATCCGAACTGCGGAAGGGGTATCCCGCGGCCGAGGCGGAATTGTTTCCTTTCCATCTGATCATCTGGGGCGATGTGGAGCCCGGATTCTTCCAGACCCAACAGTTGGAGCTGACCCGCGCCTTCGTGGACAAACGCGGCGGCTCCTTGCTGGTGCTCGCCGGGCGGGATTCGGTGCTCGAGGAGCGGCCGGGGGGCAATCCCATCGCATCCCTGCTGCCGGTGATCCCCGCGAGGCCGGATCCCCTCTTCAAGGAACTCAGCGCCACGCATCCGTTTCAGGCCGTTCCGGCGCGGGAGGGAGAATTATCCGGCGTATGGGCGTTGGATCCCGATCCCGAAATGAATCAAAAAATCTGGAGTGATTTGCCGCCATTGTACAACCTGGTTCCCTTCGCCCTGGTGCGCCCGGGCGCGGCGGTTTTCGCTTACAGCCGCAGTGACACACCGGAACTCGACAACCAGCCCTTGTTCGTCGCGCAGCGGTTTGGCCATGGCCGCTGCGCCATCCTGGGCACGGGTGAAACCTGGCCTTGGCAGATGCACACCGAGGAGAACCATCCGGCTTTCGCGCGGCTGTGGCGGCAGGTCATCCGAAGCTTGGTAAACGATGTCCCCCAGCCGGTGGCCTTGCGCGACAAGCCCGACGCCTACCTCGTCTCGGACCCGGTCCATTTCGATCTGGTCATCCGCGACAGCAAGTTCAACGAACGCGAAGGTTTGCGGACTTCCGCCGAAGTGACCACTCCCTCGGGCAGAAAAATTCCGCTGGGGGTGGAGGAATCGATTCAGGAAGCGGGCTTGTACGCCGGCGAGTTTCAGTCCCAGGAAACCGGCCTGCATCGGCTTTCGGTCCAGGCCTCGGACACGCAGGGCGAAGCGGTGGGATCGCTGGACGAAGCGTTTCTGGTGGAGCCGGACGAGAGCGAATTCCGCCATCCGCAAGCCAATCCCGCGTTCTTGAAAGAGATCGCCGCGCGGACCGGCGGCGAGTTCGTCTCCCTGGATCAAACCGCCCGCCTCGTTGACCGCATCCCCTGGACGCCGGATCCCCGCGCGGAGACCGCCCGCCTCCACTTGTGGCATAATCCATTGTTCTTTTTTCTGTTGGCCGCGATGCTCTCGGTGGAGTGGTACGCGCGCCGCAAACGAGGCTGCCCATGATCCGACCGGTCTGGAAACGAGCTATTTTGATCGGGATCACGGTACTGCCGGTGTGGAGCATCCTCCTCAATTACGCGGAGGCGGCGAAGTATTCGTTGATCCTCTGCGGCAGCGGCGGGACGGAGGTATACGAGCAGAAATTCTCCGCGTGGGGCGAACGGCTGCGGGACATTCTCATCGAGCGGCTGAATCACCCGCGGGAACATGTTCACCTGTTAACCGAATCGCCCAGCGTGCCGGACGCCACTGCCAGCGTATCGTACAAGGATAACATCCTTCAGCAACTGACCGCATTATCCGCCATCGTATCCGCCAGCGATGAGTTGTTTGTATTCCTCATCGGCCACGGGAGCTATCTGCGCGAGGAATCCCGGTTTCAGATTCCGGGGAAGGACATTACCGCCAAGGAATTCAACGATCAACTCAACAAAATCGCCGCGGGACGGATTGTGCTGATCAATTCCACCTCCAGCAGCGCGGGATTCATCAACGTGTGGAGCGGTCCGGGGCGCGTTTTGTGCACGGCCACCAAAAGCGTGGACGAACGCAACGCCACCGAGTTCATGGAGGGCTTTCTAAAAGGCCTGGAAGAGGGCGGCGCGGACCAGGACCGGGACGAGCGGATCTCGGTGCTCGAGGCCTGCCAACAAGCCGCGGCGCTGACCGGCGCCTGGTACAAGGAGCAGGGCCTGATCGCCACCGAGCATGCCATTCTGGACGACAACGGCGACGGCCTGGGGACGCGGCTGCCGTTGACTTTATCCGAGGAGGCCGGTTCCACCCATGAGCAGGAATCATCAACCGCCAGCCGGGACGGCAAGGCGGCCGCCCGGTGTTTTCTCAAGGATTATGTGTTTCCACCCCATGTCCCCCCGGACCTGGTGGAGCGCTACGCGGGCTTGATGAATCAGATCGAAGAATTGAAAAGCCGGAAAGGATCGTTGGAAGCGGACGCTTATTATTCCCAACTGGAAATCCTGCTTCTCCAGGCCGCCCAGGCCAACCGCGCCATCCGGAACTGCGCGCCGCCGGCGCCACCCGAGGGAACGCCGCCTGGTGAAACTCCGTAAAGCATGCCCGCAATTCTTCCGTATTGGCATGGGGCTGCGTGCCCCTGCTTCATCGAGATCAATTGTTCATAAAGTGATCGGCGTGGCCCATGTTCAGCAGGACGTTCCAATGGAATGCCCTCACTCCCGGCCCATTTCACATGAAGTTAATCCTTACCCAGAAGTAATATTAGGATGCCATCCCCGCGAAAGCGGGGATCCAGGCCCTTAGCTCAGGGTTGAAACCCTGGGCTGCTGTAGGCGGCCCCTTGAAAGGGGCGCTGATTAAATAGTGGGGTGAGAGCGCAATCCAAGACGTGAAAGCGCGGCAAAAGGGATCCCCTCATCCTGGGCCTCTCCGAAAGGGAGAGGGAATTGTAACTTTTCACATTTTCCCAGGGCGTTGCCTTAGGTTATCTTCTTGCGCGCCGTTGGCGCTGGAAATGACTTTTGATGGATTACGCGCTGAGGGGTAATCCATCCTGCGACGACCTGGATCCCCGCTTTCGCGGGGATGACTTCATCAGATTAAGAAAAGTATTGAGCATAGATCACCCCATAAAGGGAGAGGGGAGAAGACGCCGGAGTGGGAGAAAGGAGTCGTTGACCGGTTTCGGGGGAACATATAAATTGATTCATGTGACATCACCAACAGGTTATTCGCCATGCACCATTCGGCATACCGTGATACGGCATTCACCTTGATCGAACTGCTCATCGTCGTGGCGATTATCGGCGTTCTGGCGGCCATCGCGGTGCCCAATTTTCTGAATGCCCAGCTGCGCGCCCAGATCGCGAAGGTGAAGGGGGACATGCGGGCGCTGGGTTCAGCGGTCGAGGCCTACCGCATCGATCACAACCGCTACCCCTGCTTTGACGCCTACGCGCTGCCCGCGCGCTACAACTCCATCACCTACCGGCTCATTCCCCTCACCACGCCCGTGGCCTATATTGGCAGCGTGGATCTGCAGGATCCGTTCTTGAAGACCCTGCCGGCCGAGGGGTACGAAGACGAGATGCTGCGCGAATCGTACAACTACCGCAGCTATGAAACGTTCAATCCCGAACTGAACATCAAGGCCTGGGTGCTCAACAGCATGGGACCCGACCGGACCACCGACCGGGGACTTCAAACCGAGTTATGGGCGCGCGGCCTGGTGGGTGCGGACACCGTGGTGATCTACGATCCCACTAACGGCCCCGTCAGCCGCGGCGACATGCCTTACACGGGGGGAGAAAGCCGGTATCGGGCCAATTTTTGAAGTCGGGGACGGCCGCCTGCCGGCGGATTCACACCGCGGGGAGTTCGTAGCCCTGGCGGTAGGATTTGCTCACCAGGCGGTCCGCGCCGGGATGGTTTTTCAATGTCTGGGAGAGGGGATCGTATTCCAAGCGGGCGGATACGCGCGTGGCGATGTTGCCCAGGTGGCACAACGCCGCCGAGAGGTATCCCTCGTGAATGGGCGCGAACAGCTTTCCGGGATCCCCCGTGCGGGCGCATTCCAGGAAATTCCGCACATGTTCGCCCAAATCGATTCCCCCGCCGATCATCTTTTTTTCCTGGCCGATAAAGGTCACCGTACAGCCGTTGCGGCCGATTTCGAGAATTCCCTTGTCGCCATAAAAAATCACGCCGTTGTCGTGGCCCTCGAGGGGATAATCGGTCCACAGCCGCATTTCGAACATCAGGTAGCAATCCGGGTATTCGAAGGTCACCACCTGGGTGTCGGGCGTTTCGTGGTCGTCGTCATAAAAGAGTTGACCGCCCGAGGCGGTCACCGCGTGGGGCCATTCGGCGCCCAGGCCCCAGCGGGCGACATCGACCTGGTGGATGCCGTCGTTGCCCAGGTCGCCGGTGCCATAATCCCAATGCCAATGCCAGTTGTAATGCCAGCGGTTGCGGCTGAACGGCCGTTGGGGGGCGGGGCCCAGCCAGAGATCGTAGTTCACGCCGGCGGGCGGCGCTTCGTCCGGAGCCCGGCCGATCGGCCCCCGGAACTGGTGGTTGATCGCCTTGGCCAGGCGCACCCGGCCCAGGTGGCCTTCCCGCAGGTATTGGATGGCGTCGCGGATGCCCTGGCCGCCCCGGCTTTGGGTGCCGTGCTGGACGCAGCGTTGGTATTTCCGCGCGGCTTCCACCAGCCGCGCGCCCTCGTGCAAGGTGTGGCAGCAGGGCTTTTCGACATACACGTGCTTGCCGGCCTGCATGGCGGCCAGGGCGATGGGTGTATGCCAGTGGTCCGGCGTGGCGATGCTGACCGTGTCGATGGACGGATCCTCGAGGATCCGGCGGTAATCCTCGTGCGCCGCGACGGAATCGGGATTCGGAAGATTCTGGACCGCTTCGGCGCGCCGCGCGGGATCCACGTCGCACACCGCCACGACCGCGCAGCCGGGTTGGCGCGCGAACGCTTGGCCATGGGCGCGGCCTTGGCCTCCGCAGCCGATCACCGCGTGCCGCGCGCGTTCATTGGGGGACGCCTCGGCGCCTTGGAAAAGGATCAGAAGGCCGGTGGCGCTAGTGGTTAAAAACGAACGGCGGTTGGAACGAATCATGGTTTCACCTGCCGGGTCAGTGTAGTCCGATTGTAAACCATCCGGGTTGACATGGCAACACGAATCGCAAAGGCCGGCCGGATCGAGCGAAGCGCGACCCGCCGAATCCGCTATTTTCCCCGCAGTGTGCGGTACAACGAAACCATCCATTCCGCGTCGGCCTGGATCGTTTTCACGGATTCGGGGCGGGGCCGGAGTGTATCCAACATCGCGGGATCGGCCACGCAGCGTTGGAGGCACTGGAAGAGCGAACCGGGATCGCCCACCTCGAACAGCAGGCCGTTCACGCCGTCTTGCACCAGATCCGCCATGCCGCCGAAACGCGCGGTGATCACCGGCACGCGCGCGAGAAACGCCTCGTGGATGGTGATCGGTGAATTTTCAAACCAGATGGAAGGCACCACCAACACGTGGGATTCCGAAAGGATGCGGGCGATTTCGTGGTTCTCGGCCCGGCCGCGCAGGGTGATGCCGGGATGCGCGATCATGGCCTGGATCCGGCGGACATAGCCGGTGAATTCCGACAAATCGCCGTACACGTTGAGAAGGGCGGATCCGGGAGGCAGCCGGTTGAAGGCTTCAATCAGCACGTGCAAACCTTTGTGTTCGACGATCGTGCCGATGTAGGTGAAACGCACCGGCGTTTCGGCCTGGCGCGGCGCCTCTCCAAAATCCCGCGACGCGATGCCGTAATCGGAGCAGACGATCTTCCCGCGCGGCAAACCGTAGTCGATGAATTTTTGCCGCAAGAAGGGGGAGGGGGCGATGAACAAATCCACTGCGCCGAACAGCGCGCGGAGGGCCGCGCTCCGGCGTTCCACCTGGGCGCGAAGCTGATTGCGCCGCAGGCCGCCGATCACCGACTCGGCCAGGGAACGGAAGCGGGACGAAGCGCTGGGCTGGTAGGCGGTTCCCCGGGCGCACACCAGTTTCGGCTCGGCCCAGCACGCCGCGCAAAAATCGGCCCGGCCGGTGGGGCGCGCCTCGGTGGCGAAGCGGAACGTCCGCTTTTTACCCCGGAACGGCCCCAGATCCACAGCGGCTTCATGCCAGCCCCGCTCCCCGGGGTGTTGCTTGGGATGCAGGAATTTCTCGAAGATCAACGCCTCCTCGCAATGAATCGTGAACCGCACTCCATCCCCGGGCGCCTCGTAGGTGCTGGGATCCATGGCCACCGCGAAGACCAGCGTGGTCCCCGGTTCCACATCGCGGCGGAAGGTCACCGCCGAGGGGGGATGCGCGAAGAGCACGTCGCGGGCGTCGCCCCCGATGCCGCAGCGCCCGCGGGTGACATAGCTGGGATCCAGCGTTTCGATCCGGCCCCGTTCCAGGAGGGACAGCAGGGTGGGGTCGCCGGCGGCCTCCAGGAAGGCGAACACGCGCTTGAGGGCCCGCAAACCCCGCGAGGACGGGAACGCGTGGCGCGCCACGCATTCGGCGCACAGGCGGGTATCGACCTCGTGGCAGATTTTCCCTTCGCCCCGGAAGCGCTGCCCGCCGCCGCGCGGGCAGGTCAGCCAGTAATCGTGCAAGGTGAAGACTGCGGGAATCCCCCGGCTTTTGCAGATCCGCGCGCAGCCGAACGAGAGGCTCAGCAGGTGATGAAAATGAACCACGTCCGGCCGAAAGTCCCGCAGGAGCCGCTCGAACACTTCTTCCACCCGGGGATTGGAATAGGTTTCCGCGAAGTTCCGGTACGCGTGGTTGTTGACGATCTCCAGGAAGGGAAGTCCCTGGTAGACTCCTTCGCGGGTGGCGTAAGCGGGGCGCTGATGGTCGATTTCGGCGAAAAACAGGCGGACCTCATGGCCGAGGCTTTGTTGCGCTTTGCTAAGATGGAAACAATACAGTTCCGAACCGGCCTGATGGCGGGGCAGAAAATCGTGGATCACTTGGAGAATTTTCATGGGGGTGGAGGTTCCTGGGTTCTGTAAAGTTTCTCAAACATGGATCGCATTATCGAAACGGCACGGATGAATCGGTTGCATGAAATCGCCGATAGAGCGCCCTTGCAGGGATTCCCTCACCCTGACCCTCTCCCAGAGGGAGAGGGTCAGGGTTCCTTGAGTCCTGGCTCTATTCCGGGGCCAGAAGAAAAGCGCCTTGGGCGCTGGCGCGGTCATCCTGCATTTATGGAACATATTCATGACGAACACTCAACAGAATCTAGAGGGGAGGCAGCAGTCGCAGTTTTTTCAGGACGCGATACAGGAAGCTCCGGCTCAAGCGGTCCACGCGGGCGTTCACCGCGGTCAGGGCTTGGGTATGGGATTCATTCAGGGCTTCCAGATTTTTGATATGCTGTTCCAGGTTCCGGAGGTGTTGTTCCATTCCCTCGAGGCGGTGGGTTTTCTGTTGGAGCGTTTCCTCGGTGACGGCCAGGGCGGCTGCCTTGCCCATCAACTGGGCTTCCTTTTCGCGCAGGACGTCCTCGGCCTGGCGCAGGATTTGTTCTTTCTCCCGCAGGAGGCCCTCTTTTTGCTGCAGCATTTGTTCGAGGTTGCGGGCGTGTTTTTTCCATTCCTCGTTCAATCGTTCCAGGTTGCCGATATGCTCCAGCAGGCCCGTGTTGTGACTTTGCAGTTCTTGAAAGCGGTCTTCCAGATAGTCCCGTTCCTTCTGCTGTTCTTCGATTAAGCGGATCAGGTTGTCGGCATGCGTCTGCAAGGAACGGATCTGGCCGGCCTGGTCCTTGACCAGCGTATCCAGGTTCCGGGCGTGCTTCTGCTGCGATTCGCGTTGGCCAGCCTCTTGCCGCAACTGATCCTCCAAATTCCGCAGATGAACGAGCAGGCGCGCCACGTGTTGTTCGTGTTCGGCCATGTAGCCTTGTTGTTCGCGAAGCAGGCTCAGGGTGGAGAGCGAGGCGATCAAGCCGGCCAGGTTCCACGGATTGGTGGAAGCGTGTTCGAGCCGGATGGATGCGGCGGCCGGCTTCGGTGATTCGGGCGCGCGGCCGCGAAAGGCGGCCGTGAGGATCCGGTACGCGGGATATTGGTTGTCCGGTTCATAGAAATGGCGGTTGTAAACGGCGTTCAACCGCCGCTTGCCTTCGTCCAGTTCCGGAGCCAGGCCCAAGGCGAAGGTCACGCACTGCATGAGCAGCCAGCGCGGCAAGTACCCGTTGGGAATTTCCGCCAATTCGAAACCCAGCTCCTGGAGGCTCGCGGCCACGGCGGCGCGCCGGGGCAGCGTGTAGCGCGCGTGTTCTTCGAGAAAACGGTCCTGATGCCCCAGCTGGGCGCGGAGATAATCGCGCAGAAGGGATTCGGCCTCGGCGACATGCGGTTCATCGTAAGGGCCGCAGAGAATGACGGCCTGGCGGGCGGCGCGGGCTAATTCGGACAAAAAGCCCGGCCGCTGATCCGGCGGCACATGCTCCAGGGTGTCGACCGCGGTCACGATGTCGAACGACCGGTCCGCGAAGGGCAGGCGCCCGCCGTCATACCGGAGCGCGTGGGGGCGGTCTTCCCACACCCGGTCCAGGACGGTGACGGCCTGGCCGGGGGCGAAGAGGTCCAAATACCCGAGCGCGCCGCCCACGTCCAGCACGGAATGCCCCGTTTCAACCTGCTGGTTCAACACGGCGGCCACCGCCTGGTAGCGCTGGTAATGATCGAAGGGCAATTCCAACAGAAACGATTCGTTTTCGACCGGCCCGGCGGTGAGCTCGAACCGGGGCTCCACGAGCGGTTCGGGCCCCGCCAGGATCCGCAAATCCTGTCCCGCGGGGGGAATGGTGAGCGGGTTCCAGCGGTGGATGAAATCCCCGCCGGATTCCTCCAGGCCCAGGTAGCGGAGTTTCAAATCGCCCAGAAAGAGGTCCGGGTGGGAGGACTGCCGGGAGCGCAGCGCAACACTCAAACGCGCGGGGCGGCGGGACGCGTTGAGCAGATAGACCACCGCCTCTTCGTTCAGATCCGGCCCATCCCAGGGAGAACGGACCGCGCCGTACAGATCTTCACCGGAGATATGGAACCGGGCGTTGGCCGCGGAGGATTGCGATTGAAATTCCCGGCAGGCCGCTTCCCAGCCGGATTCGGGTTCGCGGCACGCCAGGATTTCGAGTTCATACGGCAAGCGGCCGAAACGCAAGGCCACGCGCCAGCCGTGCCGTCGCAAGAGATCGATCCAGTAGGAAGGCGGTCGTTCATGAATATGGGTCGGTTCGGGCCGGTGAAAATGAAGCGGATCGGGCGTGGTCAGCAACAAGAAACCGCCCGGCTTCAAAACCCGGCCGATCTCCCGCAGCGCCGGTTCCGGATCGTCCAGATGTTCGAACAGATCGAACGCCGACACCACGCCGAAGCGGGAATCGAGAAACGGCAGCGGGGCCGCCAGGCTTCGGATCAACCGTCCCCGCGCGGGCGGATGCCGCCGCAGCGCATAGGAACTGATGTCCGCCCCGTAGGCCTCCACCCCCCGCTCCACGGCCTGCGCGATCAAGTGGCCGTAGGCGCAGCCCAGGTCCAGCCATCGCGGCGCCGGTCCGATGCGCGGCTGCGTCCAGGCCAGCCAGGGAGTCCAATCGGCGTGATCGTGCTCATAGCCTTCCGCGCTATAACCGCTGCCGCTGCCGTGAAAGTAGCCTTCCCCGTAAACTCGATCGAGCGCCGCCGGGCCGCCGGTGAACCGTGGATCGGTCATGATGTTATGAGACCTTCCCTTCGGAAACGGAATCCAGACCGCTTATCGACCAGTCGCTGTCCATGTAGAAAATCCCGTGTTGATCGGTCATCCGGTCGCTGATGGTGAACGACGCCGCGCGCTCCCAATGATCCACGGGCTGCGGGAATCCATCGAACCGATTATAACAACAGAGCGTCAGATAGTAGTGTCCGCGCAGCAGCGGCAGGCGGGGGATTTCACAGCGCACGATCCCCTGGAGGCCCGGCTGGTCAAAATCCAACGCCATCCGCCGGGGATGCCAGAAATGGTTGGTCCCATTTACGTAGGTCCCGTCCGAACGGAAGAATTGGTAGCCGAACACCACGCCCTGGACCGGCGCGGCCACGCGGAACTCGGCGTCGATGATGACCGCCTCGTTCGTGTCGAACACCGCGCGGGGGCGGCCGCCGGCGTCCTGGATTTCGACACGCTCCACGTGGATTTCGCCCGATCCCCAGCGCGGGCTTTCCGCCGGCGCGCGGCCCGCGGGGATCTTGTCCCGGTGGCTCATTTCGAGATACCGGTCGAGCACTTCGTCCGGCCGGCCCACCGCCACCAGCGCGCCCTGGTCCATCAGGGCCACTTGCGTGCAGAAATGGCGGACGGTGGCGAGATCGTGCGACACGAAGAGAATCGTTTTCCCCTGGCGGTGGAAGTCATTCATGCGGTCCAGGCATTTGTTGCGGAAGCGTTCGTCGCCCACGGCCAGCGCTTCGTCCACGATTAGCACGTCGGGAGTCACGGCGGTGGCCACCGCGAAGGCCAGGCGCAGATACATTCCCGTGGAATAGGTGCGGACCGGCTGGTCGATGAAATCTTCCAACTCGGAAAACGCCACGATGCCGGGCAGCAACGCATCGGTCTCCTCGCGCGTGCGGCCTTGCAGGGCGCAGTTCAGGTAGATGTTGTTGCGGCCGGAAAACTCCGGGTGAAAGCCGGTTCCCAGTTCCAGGATGGAAGCCACGGATCCATTGACCTGGAGAGTCCCCACCGTGGGTTGGGAAATGCCGGAAAGCAGTTTGAGCAAGGTGGATTTGCCGGCTCCGTTCGGCCCGATGATGCCGAATGACGCCCCGCGGCCGATGTTCAGATACACGTCGCGCAAGGCCCAAAATTCCCGGTGCAGGGCATGGCCCCATCCCAGAAACTCGCGCACCCGGTGGAAGGGATGCGCGTACAACCGGTAGCATTTCCCCAGCTGGACCGCTTCGATGATGGTTTCCATGGACATTCCCACCAACCGGGACCGGTTCCCGCGCGCGGGTGGTCCGCCAAAGGCCGTCCTCCTTAGTTGAGATGAATCGTACGGGGAATCCCGGGAGTGTTCGGCGGGAGGACGATGGGTCCACCCTGGCGGAGTTTTTCCACCAGCCGTTGCTCCAGAAACCGGAACCGCTCACTCACGCGGTGTTCCATGAGCAGGTGAACCAGATCGGGCGTGGACAAGCCGATACAGGCGGCCAGCGCGTCCGCCAACGCTCCCGCTTCGAGTTTCAAACTCGACAGGGGGGGGAATGGTTTGTCCGCTCCCGCGAATTCAATCACCATTTCGCTGTACAACTCCAGCAGCCGGTGTTTGAATTGGCGCAGTTCCGGTTTTTCCAGCCCTTCCAGGGTATCTTCCACGATTTCCACCCGGGCCGTCCGGTAGGGGAACGGCGTGACGATTTCCTGGATGCGGACGCGTTTCAAGCCCAGGAGCAAAATGTTACTGCGCCCGTTGGGAAGCGGTTCGGTTTTGATCACGCGCCCCAGGCAGGCCACGGGATAAATATTGGGATTGCCCTCGTAATTCTCTTCCCAGCCCGGCTGCAAGACGGCCATGCCGATGAGCCGCTCGCCCTCCAATACGTCCTTGATCATGACGCGGTAGCGTTTCTCGAAGATGTGCAGGGGAAGGATCGTATGCGGAAAATGGACAACGTGCGGCAGGGGAAACAAGGGCACTTTGCCTGAGAAATGCTTCAGATTGACTTCGTGGATCATACCTTCTCCCACCTTTACGGTTCTGTCTTTTCCCTGCCGCTATTATACTCGCGGCCGGCGGATTCGGGAAAGCATCCCAGGGCCTCCGGCGCGGATTTGCCGGAATAGGGGAAGGCCCGGGAGACTACACCCTCTACCTAACCCAAGGCAGGACCGGTGGCGCTGCCGGGGGCTTTCCCCCATTTGGCCTCTTCCAGGGAAACGGGGAATCCGGGAGGGCGGATCTCTTGGGGAGCCGCGATGAACCGGTTCCCTCTCGAATCCGCGCGGCCCGGCGGACGCACAATCCTCCCTGCCTTTCCGTGTCCCCGTGAGAGGCCCCGGATACCAGCCGGATAAGGGGAATTGACAAAAGGCCTTTTTCTTCCTGATATACTCACATCCCGGAAGAACCACCATGATTGTGACGCGAAGGAGGTGACATGATGACCAAACGATTGATCGCTCCCGCGGGCGGGCCGGCCCCCGTGGGCCCGTATTCCCCCGGCGTGGCGGCCAACGGGTTCCTGTTCGTCTCCGGCCAGATCCCCTTGAATCCTCGGACCGGCGAGTTGGTGCAGGATTCCTTCGAGCACCAGGCGCGGCAAACCCTGGAGAACCTGAAAAGCGTCCTGGAGGCGGCGGGCACCACGCTGGAGGGGGTGGTGAAGGTCACGATTTTTCTCGCGGACCTGAAGGACTTCGATGAATTAAACCGGATTTATACAGAATATTTCGCGGAGAGCCGTCCCGCCCGGTCCACGGTGCAAGCGGCGCGCCTGCCCAAGGACGTGGATGTGGAAATCGAGGCCATCGCCCTGTTGCCGGATTGAAACACCTCTTCGGTTGATGAAAAACGGCGGGATGCCTACAATATTTTCGAAATTCCCCCGGCGCGAGAGTGGCGGAATGGGCAGACGCGCTAGACTTAGGATCTAGTGGAGCAATCCGTGGGGGTTCGAGTCCCCCCTCTCGCAAATCGCTTCCCGGCCGTCTTCACGGCATTCCCTCCCGCTTCATCCGGTAAGTGCGTACTTTTTATCAAGCCAGTCCGGCCGCTCTTCAATCGGGCAGGCCGCGGAATGCCACCACCGAATTCCCTCTCCCCCTGTGCAGATCTATCCCCTCTCCCTCTGGGAGAGGGTTAGGGTGAGGGAAGCCCTGAAAGGGCGAAAATCCTTCGTTCATCCGCGTGTTTTGACAATCTCCATGTTCCCTCCAAGCCGATGGTGTATAATGGAGACCGCGCTTATTCCGGGATATCCGCGATCGGTACGCGCTCTCGAGCATCTCATCCCGGATTCAATATGAAACCACGGAGGAACCGAACATGAATCCGAATTCCGGCCGCCGCCGTTTTTTGTATCTCACAAGTTTGGGCATGATCGGGCTCGCCCATGCGCGTCCGGGCCGCGCCTTCGAGGAGGCCGGCCTTTCCGACACGGCGCGGAAACTGCTGGCCGGCGTGACCTGGATCAAGCAGGCCGGATTCCGCTTGCAGGAGGACAACCAGGTGTTGTATTTCGATCCCTACGAAGTGGCCGCCTCCCCCCATGACGCCGATTTGATCCTCATCAGCCATTCGCACAACGATCACTGCCACACGGCCAGCGTGAGCAATCTCAGGAAGGAAGGCACGGTGGCGGTCACCGAGCCGGAAGCGGCGGCGAAAATCAAGAGCCTGGTCCAGGACCTCCGCGTGGCCGCGCCCGGTGAAACCCTGACCGTGGGCGGATGGAAAATCGAGACCGTGCCGGCGTACAACATCACCAAAACCCACCATCCCCGGTCGAAAAACTGGCTGGGATTCGTGGTCACTCTGCGGGACGGCCGGCGCTTCTACCACGCGGGCGATACCGACCACATCCCCGAAATGGCGGATATCGATTGCGACGTGGCCCTGCTGCCCTGCGGCGGGACCTATACCATGAACACCGCCGAGGCCGCCGAAGCCGCCCGGGCCATCCAGCCCGCGCTCGTGGTCCCCATGCACTTCGGTTCGGTGGTGGGCACTCCGAAGGACGGACTCACGCTCCAGAGCCTGCTGAAGGGCGTCATTGAAACCGTGGTCTTCGATCCGGGCCAGAGCGTCGCGCCTCCCGCCACCCGGATTCCCGAGTGGAAGAGCCAGTAAATTCCCCTCTCCTATCCCGTCCAATCCAGAACCACTTTTTTCACACTGCTTTATTCTTGGTATGAGTAAGGATGGGAACGCCAGACGATCCCCTCTCCCTCTGGGAGAGGGTCTGGGTGAGGGAAAGCCTGATGGCTCTCTGTTCCCTTTCGATATACACTTTATCCCCTCTCATCCTCTCTCCGTGTCCTCTGTGTCATATCCGTGCCATCCGTGGTTCAAACCGGTCATCGAATACCCACCCATTTCTGATCCCCCCTCTCCCCCTGGGAGAAGGGCCAGGGTGAGGGAAAGCCTCCCAATCACCAACTACCCCCCTCTTCAAGGGGCCGCGGTACAGCAGCCCAGGGTTTCAACCCTGGGCCTGGAACCTCGGGTGTACGCGCTTCTCGGATGACTTCCTTTTTGTTGAATGGTATGGCGCGGGCGGAAGCGGTGAGGAGAGTGAAATAAATCACCGCCATCGCTCATAAAATTAGGCAAGGGGGATCGCATTCACGAATTGCCTCGCTACCCGTACTGAAAAAAGTGTCGCCTGCCGGTAGGTGACAGTTGATGAAAAAATGATTTGAGAGATTTTTTTGCTATAGTTCAGAAGATGGAATTTGTCTTGCAAATAGAATGCTTCCGCATTTCGGTCCGTGATCACCGATGAGAAAGGATTTTCCAGTTTGATGCATTGCACGGAGGGATAAGTTATTTAAGTGAATCTGGTTCACCAGGAAATCCGCACTCCCAGTCTCATCCTACCCCCAGGGGGCGCAACTCGCGCTGCGGTTCGTAGGCCAAATAGGGAGCCAGCCATTTTTCCACGAGCTCGGCGGGCCTGTTCTTGCGCCCGGCGTAATTTTCCACCTGGCCGCGGTTGATCTTGCCCACGCGGAAATATTTCGCCCGGGGATGGGCGAAGAAGAGCCCGGAAGCCGAACTGGGGGGATTCATGGCGTAATTTTCGGTCAAGGCGATGCCGGCGTTTTTCTCCGCGCCCAGCAGGTCCCACAACAGGCCTTTCTCCGTGTGATCGGGGCAGGCGGAATCCCCGGCGGCGGGGCGGATGCCGCGGTACTTTTCGCGGATCAGGTCTTCCAGCGGCAGGTTTTCATCCTTCCCGTAGCCCCCCTGGTCACGCACCACCCGATCCCGGATTCAACCAACACGATCCACAACAGGGGGGCGTTTTTTTGAATCCCACCAACAAGACCAGAATCACCGTGGCCAAGAGCTAGTTGAATCCAATGAGGATCGGGAGTATCACGCAACCGGCTTTCAACATGGATGTTCTCCTTTCCGCGTGTGTTCCTGGGATGTGCGATTCCCCCGCTCCGGTGGATTCTCGAAACTAGTTTCCCGCGCTTCCGGCCGTTTTTTTCAAGGAAAGCAGGGACGCCAGCACCGAGAGTACGATGAATCCCGCCACGATCCCCAGGGAAATTCCGATGGGGATTTTGTAATAATCCGAAATCAGCATCTTGGTTCCCACGAAGATCAGGATCCC
Organism: bacterium; assembly: GCA_041946805.1. Taxonomy (GTDB): domain Bacteria; phylum Hinthialibacterota; class Hinthialibacteria; order Hinthialibacterales; family Hinthialibacteraceae; genus JABLXU01. Next base: position 24,479 of record JBHGBC010000019.1, on the reverse strand, counting down.
CGAGAGGCCGTAGTGCAGGTATTGGAAAAGCCGGATCAGGCCGGCCAGGGCGAAGTACAGCGCCCGCAGGCCCAGAATGGCGAACACGTTGGAGGAATAGACGATGAAGGTGTCCAGGGTGATCGCCAGGATCGCGGGAATGGAATCGACGGCGAAAATCACATCGGTGGTTTCGACCACGAGCAAGACGATGAAGAGTGGCGTGGCATGCCGGACTCCGTCCTTCACCACGAAGAACCGGTCTTCCACGTAATCGGCGGTGACCGGCATGAAGCGGCGGAACATCCGCAGCACGGGATTGCGTTCCGGATGGATTTCCTTGCCGTGTTCGCTGACCATTTTCACGCCGGTGTAGACCAGGAACGCGCCGAACACGTAGATGATCCAATGCAGCTGCTTGATCAGGGCGACGCCGGCGAAGATGAAGACCGCGCGCATGACCAGGGCCCCGAGGATGCCCCAAAACAGCACTTTATGCTGGTATTGGCCGGGCACCCGGAAATAGGTGAATATCATCAGGAACACGAAGATGTTGTCCACGCTGAGGGATTTCTCGATCAGGTAGCCGGTCAAGAACTCGACGGCCCGCTGCGGGCCGCTCCAGAAATAAATCCCCAGGTTGAACAGCAGGGCCAGCGCCACCCAGACGATGCTCCAGGCGATGGCTTCCTGGAACGAAACGGTGTGAGCTTGCCGATGGAAAATCCCCAGGTCCAGCGCCAGCATGGCCAGGACAAAGGCATTGAATCCGGTCCATAACCATAATTCACCTGACATGAACGCGCGATCCTTTCCGGGACTTGAAATCAACACATCCGGCCCGGCCGGTCCATTTGGCCGAAGGAAGCGGATGTGTGGAAATTGATCAGGGGATCATAATGCAAAGCGGATTGGGAAAGTAGTGCGGGGAGGGGAGAAGAAAAAGGTTTATCCGAGAGGTGCGTACCTGATGAGGTGAAATTGATTCCATTCACCCCTGGATGAGGGCGGACACCAAGATCCGTCCCTTCCTAAAATACGTCACCCTGACCCTCTCCCAGAGGGAGAGGGAATTTTAGGGGGGGCATCGATCACATCGGAATGATGCGAAGCGGCCATCTGAAACAAAGTACGCACTTGCGGGATGAGCCAGAAAAAAACCCTCAAGATCAAAACGCCGCCGCCGATAAATGGGTCGAATCCTATCCCGGCCAGGAGGCCGCGGATGGGAGGAGGCCGGAGCATCCGGCATGGGACCGCCGGGATTCACGGATGAATCCCCGGAAGCGTATTCCGCCAACCGCGGTCCAAACCCGCTTCCCGTTCCTTTCCCGGAGGGAGAGGAATGACACCACCGGCAAGGATTGCCGGTCCGCCAGTATCAGGGAGGATACGAGCATGAGCATTACCCGTATCAACAATAATGTATCCGCGATGAGCGCGACCCGGCGTTTGAATGTGACGGGGGGCCGTCTCGCTCAAAACATCGAGCGTCTTTCCTCCGGCCTGCGGATCAACCACGCCGGAGACGACGCCGCCGGCCTCACCATTCGGGAGCGGCTCCGCACCCAGATCCGCGGGACCGACATGGCCATCCGCAACGCCCAGGACGGGATGAGCATGGCCAACACCACCGAGGCCTCGTTGGACTCCCTGGTCTCCAGCCTGCAACGGATTCGCGAACTGGCCATCCAGGCCGGCAACACCGGGACCAACGATGCGCCGGCGATCCAGTCCATCCAGGACGAAGTGTTCCAGCAGATCGACGAAATCAACCGGATCGCCTCGACCGCCCGCTTCAGCTCGCGCCTGCTCTTCACCGGGGACAACGCCAATGTCACCGGGGTGAAGGCCGGGCAGGACCAGGTGGGGGTGCGGGTTTCGGCCGATCCCACGGCCAGCAACCTGCGCTCGGGCACTTCCATTTTGAATATCATCCGCACCCGGGAGGGCTCCGAAAACCTGCTGCCCTTCAAGAACGAGGGCGGTCATGCCATTTACGCCACCGGCGTCAAGGACGCCACTGACATCGCCGTGACCGCCGGCCGGTTCCTGCGCGGGGCCAACGCCGCCGCCTATACCGACACGCTGCGCACGCTTATGTTCGACGGCGTCTCCATCGCCGCCAACAACATCATCGCCTTCCAGGGCGTGCTGTCCGACGGAGTCACGCCTTTCGCCGGGGCGCTCAGCGTCGTCAGCGGGGGCGGCCCGAGCACCATGGCCGACTTGGTCAGTCAGATTCAGACCGCCATCGACAACGCCGAGACCGCCCTGTTTGGGGGCAATCCCGCCGACATCCCGGCGACGTTCGTGCAGACCCATGTCAGCCTGCCCAGCAGCGTCCTGGCCGAGAGTCTGGGCAGCGGCCGCCTGCGCTTTCTGAGCGCCCGCGCCGAGGGGACCAGCACGACGGCCAACGCCGACATCGCCGCGGCGCCGTCGTTTTTCCAGATCAACTTCAGTGTCATCAACAATGCCGGCACGTTGAAACATCAGGTGGTTTCCACCCGCGATTACGTGGACGGCCATGGCGTCGGCGGCCAGTACGGCAATTTGGTGCAGGGCATCACCGGCTCCACCTTCGACACGGGCAATTTCAACATCGAGGTCACGGATGTCCTGCCGCCCAACCGCCGCCGGGTTGAAACCCAGCTCATGTTCCGCGATTCGGCCGGCTCGATCATCACCCGCAACACCACCCTGGCCGGCAAGGCGGTCCTGAACGGGACCTTCGTGGGCCCGGTGTTCACCTACTCGCAGTCGGGCATCCCCCTGCAGGCCAATGACACCATCACGGTGCAGGGAACCAATGCGGACGGCAGCACCTTCCAGACCGAGTTCACCGTGACGCTGAACACGGCCGCGGACGCCGATCTCGGCGACGGCCTCATCAACACCCTGGGCGGCCTCATCGATGAACTCAACTTCCGCGACCGCACCCAGGGCGTCAACGCGCCCTTGAATCAACAAAGCGGTTTCGTGAACGCCAAACTGACGCTCACCGGCAACGGCACCTTGCAGCTCATTGACGACATCGCCGATCAGTCGCAGTCTTCCCTCTTCCTGATTGTCAACGGACGCGATCCCGTCAGCGGCGCCACGCGCACCCTGACCGACCGCGCCCAGGTGCTCATTGCCGGCAATCCCGAGGAAGCCACCGTCTCCATCGCCGGGGGGCCGCGCCAACGGGTCCGGGTGGGGGATCAGGTCTTGTTCTCCGGACCCACGCCCACCCTGTTCCAGGAATCCACGCCCCGCCTCATGATGCGCGTGGGGGCGGGCCAGCGCGGGGCGATGGAGCAATCGATCCTCAGTCCCGGGGCGGACACCGTGGAAATCGAGGCCCAGGAGTTCGTGGGCACCCTGAACGGCGGACCCGCCGTGACCTTCCAGAACGGGGATAAAAACGTTTTCTTCGAAAGCGGGGAAAGTGCGGGCGTGGCCGAGACCCTGATGCTGGACTTCGACGTGATCCTCGACATTCCCGGCCCCACGGACAGCGGAGCGAATCCGGGATTCGCCGTGCTCCTCTCCACCGTGAACCAGTCGCTGAGTTTCCAGGTGGGGCCTTTCAAGGGGCAGGACTTGCGGCTCAACATCCCCGATCTGCGCGCGGACAACATCGGCTTCGGCCGGGGCAGCGGCATGACCGTCTCCGACATCGACATCTCCACGGTGAGCGGCGTGAACCAAGCCCTGGAGATCGTGGACGCGGCGCTCGACCAGATCAGCCGCACCCGGTCTCAACTGGGCGCGTTCAGCAACCGGCTCGACACCACCATCAGCAGCCTGTCGGTCAACTCGGAAAACCTGCGGGCCTCCGAATCGCGGCTCAGCGATGTGGACCTGGCCTCCGAAGTGTCCGATTTCACCGCGAACCAGATTCTCTTCCAGGCCGGCACATCCGTCCTGGCCCAGGCCAACTTCCTGCCCCAAGGCCTGTTGTCTCTCCTGGGGCAATGATTCCAGCTGCGTAGACTCTTCCGCATGGTCACAGAATCGAGGTCTCCGGGGCGGGGACCGCCTGCTCCGCCTCCCCGCCCCGGGGCGGAATGATAAGGCAAAAGGAAAAAGGAGAAAGGAAAAAGGAGAATCAATCGCCCAGTGGAATGAGCAGCAATGATCTTCATCCCTTGAAGGGATGCCCGGTCCAGACCGGTGGATCCCTTGAATGGATGAGGCGGCTTGAACGCGGCCTCGATGCGTAATCCAGAGAAAGGATATCGTTTCGAAACTCGAAAACCATGATATGCCCTAGGTTGGACTGCCACGCGAATCACTCGTCCGTTTTCTTCCGGAAGTGCGAGCCGGACTGGAACGGCTGAGGCTCAGGGAAAATCGGGAGTGCGACCCGATGTCCACTACGCTATCCGGCGGACTACTCTACTTCTTCCTCCGCCCGCGGGATGGAGTGGCGCTTCCCGGCCGAGGGGGCCGGTCCTCCATGGGGCATCAGTTTGGGGTTGTCCGATGTTGGGGCAACCCCTTAGGAGAGGGTTGATCGGAAAAGCGAAGTTGGCTGGATACGATCAATCCCCTCCTAACCTCCCCCGGTGGGGGAAGGAAACATACAGGCGGGACGTACGCGCGACCAAAAAGATTCCTCACCCTACCCCCCAGAGGGGAGGGGAACAGGGAAGAATCGGGGATGGATGACTAGGAGGGTGGCGCGGTTAAAGCAACCCTGTCCTAATCTTCCCCAAACTTTGGGGAAGGAGATAGAAGGCCGTAGGATGGGTTAGCGCGCAGCGGTTAACCCATCGTCACCACGGCCACCCGAATCTTACTCCCTCTCCCTCTGGGAGAGGGCTGGGGTGAGGGTAAACCCGGCCGCCTCCTGGATCCCCGCGTTCGCGGGGATGACGGCCTGGCATGGGAGAGGAAACATGCAGGCAAGATGCCTGCACCACAAATAGGGCCAAGCCGGGGGATGGATTAGCGCGTAGCGCGTAATCCATCCCCACCCCGGTCCCCTGGATTAACCTCCCTCTCCCCCTGGGAGAGGGCTGGGGTGAGGGAAGAGACGAAAACCTTGTGTTTATGCTTATTGCACCCATTTTGAATTTTGTCATCGCACCCAAGGCCGTCCCGATCAAGCCGTACTTAATTTGATTTCCGCGAAGGAGTGCATCACGTTCGACATCCTCACATAACCCGCCTTCGTCCGGCGCAGGCCGCGGCGAACCAGGTCAACTCCCTGGGACCGGCGGGGAAGAGGTCCACGATGGCTTCGACTCGTGAATGGAGTTTGGCACAGTCCCAAACCGGAACCGGTTTTCCGTGGACGCGGCGGAAGGAAGGAATCCAGCACCCCACAGTTCCCGATCCGGCTCGCGTCTGGTATTGACGGCCGAACTCCACCCACTCCCGGCGGAAGACCCGGAATCGATTCCACGCCGGCCGCGCCCGCCCTCCCCGGTGACGCGCGCCGAGGCGGCTCACTCGACGCCTCCGCGCCCGCCCAGATGCGGGAGACAGCACCCTCGCGCGGCAGGCCGGTGTCAATCAGGGGCTTCGGCCTCAAGACCCACGCTCCGGCATGGATGCCGGACGACCCATTTCACGGAGGAAAACCATGAGTATCACGAGAGTCAACAACAACGTGGCCGCTCTCAACGCGAACCGGAACCTGGAACGTTCCGGCCGCCAGGTGCAAAAGTCCATCGAGCGCCTGTCGTCCGGCCTGCGGATCAACCGCGCCGGCGATGACGCGGCGGGCATGACCATCGCCACCCGCCTGCGCGCCCAGGTGCGGGGCTTGGACCGGGCGGTCATGAACGCCGAGGACGGCATCAACGTCATCAACGTGGCGGAAGGCTCGCTGGAGGAAATGACCCTCCGCCTGGACCGGATCCGTGTGCTGGCCATCCAGGCCGCCAACACGGGCGTCAACGACATGCAGGCCCGGCAAGCGTTGCAGGATGAGGTGTTCCAGAGTATTGACGAGATCACTCGAATCGCCAATACCACGATGTACAACACCAATCATCTGCTGAACGGCGACTTCAGCGTCCAGACCGCGATGAAACCCGGCCAGGACCGGGGAGAGAGTTATGGCATACGGATCGACACGGGCCCCAGTTCCAACACCCTGGACAGCGGGACCCATTTTCTGAATATCGTTCAAACCAAGAAAGGCCACCAGGTCATGCTGCCCGGCCTGGGGAAGGACGGCCAGTCCTTCACCATGCACACCGGCGTCCGCAATCAGTCGGACATTGCCGTGAGCTTGGCCCGGTTTTCCAGCACCCTCGGTTTGAACGGAACCGCCGCCACCACCGCCATGACCCTGGGCAGCGGCGGCTTCTTCAACGGCGTCTCCATCGCCGACGGCGACCAGATCACCTTCACCGGCGTCCTGGCCGACGGCGTGACCCAGTTCAGCGGCGTGCTCAGCGCCTCGGCGGGCGCCACCTTCGGCGACTCGACGATGACCGGCAGCGCCACCCGCCTGCTGGGGCTGATCAACCGCGCCATCGACAACGCGGAGATGGCCCTCTTCGGCGCGGCCGCCCCCGCCGATGTCCCCGCCACCTACCGCACGGCCGTCACCTTGGCGGAAACGGGAGACAACGCCGGCCGGCTGATGATGTTCAACGAGGTGGAGACTGTCAACCTCGCCTCGATCAACCTCAACCTGGTCCGCAACGGCACGCTGGTGACCCAGGCCGCGGGTGTCACCCGTTCAGGTCCCATCGGGACCAGTTCCTCCCTCCAGGGCCAAGGCCAAGTCGGCAACGCGGTGACCGCTATCACCGGCTCGACCTTCGACACCGGGCGGTTCCTGATCGAAGTGCAGGACGTGCAGGGCGCGCAAAACCGGATCCTGGAGAACTCGGTCCTTTTCCGCAACCGCGGGGGATCCATCATCAGCCGCACGGCCAGCCTGGTGGGCAGCGCCAACGGCCTGTTCCTGAACGGTTCGTTCGTCAACGGCGTCTACACCGCGGGAGTCTCCATCAGTGACGGCGACACCCTAACCCTGCGCGGGAGCGAGGCCGACGGAACCACCTTCGAGGCCACCTACACGTTCAGCCGGACCGCGGCCGCCGACGCCGCCCTCAACGATTTCCAGTTTGCCACCATGTCGGGCCTCATTCAGGAACTCAACTACCGCACGCGCTTCTATTCCGGCGGGTCCGTGACGGATGGCACGCAGACGCGCTTCGAATCGGCGGTGTTCACCCTTTCCGCCCAGGGCACGCTGCAGCTCGTCGATGACCTGGGCCGCAACGATTCGCAGTTGGCCTTCACCTTGATCTTCAACGACAGCGGCGCGGACACCACGCCCAGTTACACCATCGCCGATGCCGGACGGCTGGTCCAGGAAGGCTTCGCCGAATCGGCCACCGTCCGCATCAACGGCGGCCAAGCCATCCGCGCCACGGCCGGGGAGATGATCCACTACGTGGGGCCCGAGCCCACGCGGCCGGGCGACGTGCGGGACGAGGTCATTTTCCGCCTCGGCTCCAACCTGGCGGTCGGGACGGATTACCTGGAGGTGGAGGCGAAGGAATACGAAGGGCAGCTGAACGGGGGGCCGAAAGTCACTTTCCAGAACGGCGCGCAGGATGTGGTGTTCATTGATGACTCCAAGGGGGGCATCGCGCGGATGCTGACGGTGGATTTCGACGCGGTGATCGACATCACCGCCTCGGGGGCCGGCCAGTCCGATCCGGGCACGACCCTCATCATCTCGGCGGTCAACCGCTCCATGAACTTCCAAATCGGCGCCTTCGCGGATCAGAATTTCCGCACCAGCATCGGCAACCTGTCCGCCGATTACCTGGGTTACGGGCCGGGCGGTGGCCGCACGATCAACGACATCGACATCACCACCATCGAGGGGGCCAACGAAGCCCTGATCATTGTCGACAAAGCCCTGGACCAGATCAATCGCACCCGGTCCCTGTTGGGCGCGGCCACCAACCGCCTCGAGGGAACCGTTGCCAACCTGAGCGTCGCATCCGAAAACCTGCTCAACGCCGAATCCCGCCTGCGGGATGTGGACCTTGCCCGCGAGTCGTCCGCCTTCACCCAAGGCCAGGTGTTGCTGCAGGCGGGAGTCTCGGTGCTCGCCCAGGCCAACTTTCTGCCCCAAAGCCTGTTGACGCTGTTGCAATGATACCGGATTTTATGGGAAGGCAGGCGTATGTTGCCACGTGCCCCCGTGATCAATCCCTTACCCTGGCCCAGTCTCAGAGGGAGAGGGGAAATAGAGGAGGGAGGGGATTGCATGATCTAACAGGATGGAATTGGTGGGCAATGCCGCTGCAAAGAAGGGGCATGCCGCCGGCCGCACCTATGAGAATTCCCCCACCCTGGATCTCTCCCAGAGAGAGGGGATATAGAGGAGGAATGAAATTGTAAGATCTAGGAGTGTAGTAGTGGTGGGCTATGCCGTGCTTTGAGCCCACCCGGCGAATCTACGAATCAAATTAGGAGAACGATCCATGTCCAATATCCGCTGTCCGGTCTGCCAAAGCCCGGAGCATCAATCCTTCTGGTACTGGGAAAAAGAAGACAAACTGCTGCGCCAGTGGGCGATGGACACCCAAACCCATTTCTCCATCTGCCGCCGCTGCGCCTCGCTCTTTCAAAATCCCCCCGCCGCGGCGCCCGCGGCCGGCGACCTCCTGCTCTTCGGCTGGGAAGGTCCCGGTGATCCGGATCTGCCCGCCCAGGAAACCCTGGAATGGCTCCGGCAATTCACCCGGTTCGCCCAGTCCCCGGGCCGGGCGCTGGAGGTCTTCGCCAGGAAAAAGCGGTTCGAGGAACCGCTTGCGCAACAGGGGTGGACCATCCGCGCCTTGCCGGCGAGGTTCCTGACGCCGGAGGCTGGGTCTCCGCCCCCCCCGGAGGCGGAAAACTTGGATGAAAACGAAACTTTCGACCTGATCTTTTGTTGTGATGTCCTGGGAGCCACGGCCCGGCCCCTGGAGTTGCTGGCCCGATTGCGCCGGCATCTGAAACCGGACGGCGCGCTGCTGGTGGAAACGCCGAATCCCCTGGCATTCCCCCGTTACAAAAAGATCTGCCTCACCAGCGAGGAAGTTTGCGCCTTTCCGTTCCAAAGCCTGGTCTTCGCGTTGTACAAGACGGGATTCACCAACCACGCGGCCGAAGTATGCGGCAAAATCCGGTGCCTCTTCACGCCCATCGATCCCCAGCCCGGCGCCGATCCTGCCCAGCTGGTGCCCCGCAACGTGTGGGAACACGCACTGTACCGTTTTCAACGCAATTACTACTGGGCCTGGGCGGCGGGTTTCCTTGAGACCTACCTGGCCCAGTGGCAGGCGCGGCCCGGATTTCGCGACGAAGCGCGCGCGGCTTTACGCCAGCACGGGATGGAACTGGCCATCCTCCGCGATGTCTGCGGCGCGTGCTTATTGTTCGTGCAGGAAGTGGACACACTCCGGCAAACGCTCGGGGAGGACTGGAACGTCACGCTGGGGCGTATCTTCGACATTCTCAAAAACGACTTCCAGTTATATGACCTGCTGCGGACGGGAGCGAAACTACCCGGCCTGGGAACGCTGCCCGTGATCGAACGGTATTACTACAACGACAAGATGATCTTCATGACCGGCGCCGATTATTTCGCGCGGTTTTTCACTCCGCCGGAGGCCGCGGCGTTGTGCGAGGCGATCGTGAAGTCGGGCGAGGTCGTTTGTCAACATCTGAGTTCCATGTTGTAAAAAAATATTGCATAAAGGGAGGGGATTCACTCCTTGCCTGGGTGACCGGGTGGGATAGGGATTTGCTTACTTCCACGGAATCAAGGACTTGCGCGCCGCAGGGGCGCGGGAGGAAGCCGCGCGGGGATCAGCGCCGGGAGTGGGCGCGAACCTGTGTGGAGAGGCCCTGGCCGTGGATTTCCGGATCGTGATTCCCGCCCGAAAGGAATGAAAAACCGCCGGGAAATCGCTGGGGAAACCGCTCAAGATTTCAAAGAGGATGGACGATATTACGGATTAACCGCCATAGTTCTGGCATCCTAGTGTAAATAATTATAACGATTTGTATCGCATTAAAACCAGAAGGGAGGGACACACCGGTAGCGAATCATTACATAACCCATCGGCGCCCGCGCGGCGCCCTAGGCTGCCACCCTGGAGAGCATGGGCGGGTTCCTTGATGGACAACCGGGGCGGATATCCCCCACTTTTCGGGAGGGAATCCGGGACCGGGACCACTCCCTCCGCGTCTCGCACACGCGGAAGGAGATGCCGGGTCCGGTTCTTCCGGAAGAAAGATATTCCACCATTTAATCGCACCCCACGCGGACCGCATCGCACCCATGGCCCGCTCCATTCGGCAGGGATGCCGGATGCGATTTTCAAGGAGGAAGAAGCATGAGTATTTCCCGAGTTGTCAACAACATTTCAGCCATCAACGCGAACCGGAACCTGGACAAGACCGGCCGGGCGCTGCAAAAGTCGATCGAACGGCTGTCGTCGGGCTTGCGCATCAACCGTGCCAGCGACGACGCGGCGGGCATGGTGGTGGCCAACAACCTGCGCACCCAGGTGCAAGGATTGAACCAGGCGGTCACCAACGCCTCCGACGGCATCAACCTGGTGAACGTGGCGGAAGGGGCCTTGGATGAGACCACGACCCGGCTCAACCGCATCCGCCAGCTGTCGATCCAGGCCGCCAACACGGCGGTCAACGACCTCAAGGCGCGGCGGGCCATCCAGGATGAAATTTTCCAGAGTATTGACGAAGTCACTCGAATCGCCAATACCACCCAGTTCGCGAGCAATTACCTGCTCAACGGCGACTTTTCCATACAGTCGTTCACGATCGCGGGCCAGGAGAACATTGGCGTCACCGTGGACGCTTCCCCCGTGGCCAGCACCCTGGCCAGCGGCAAGTCGTTCCTGAACATCGTCAAGGTGAAGGAAGGGAGCAACCAGATCATCGCCGGGGACACGGCCGGTTCCCCCCAGGTCCTCAACACGGGCCTCATGAACCAAAAAGACACCGCCGTGACCATGGCCCATTTCGGAGTGAACGCGCTGTTTGACACCGGCGCGATCGCTGGCGGGACGGCCCTGGGCGGGGCGTTCTTCAACGGCGTCAGCATTTCCGGTGATGGCACCGACACGATGATCTTCACCGGCGTGCTGGCCGACGGCGTGACCAAATTCTCCGGCGCGTTCAGCATCGGCGCGGCCGAGGATCTGGACGGATTGGTGACTTCGATCCAGTCCGCCATCGACAACGCCGAGAAGGCCTTGTTCGGGGTGAACAGCACCGCCGATATTCCCGACGCCTACCGGACGACGGTGGCGTTGGGCGCGGGCGCCAATCTGGGGCGGCTGGAGCTGCAAAGCCAGGGGAACTATATCAACCAGTCGAGCATCGACATCACCCTCGTGCGCGGCGAGAACGTCGTCACCCAAGCCAAGGGCGTGACCCGTTCGGGCGCGATCGGGGTGGATTCCATGCTGACCGGCGCGGGCCAGGTGGGCAACTCCATCACCGCCATCACCGGCTCCACCTTTAGCGTGGGGCAGTTCGACATCATGGTCCAGGATGTGCAGACGGCGCAGCAACGGCAAGTGGAAAGCACCATCGCCTTCCGCGACGCCAGCGGCTCGGTCATCAACCGGACGGTCTCCATCGGCGGCACCGCCACCACCTCCGCGGGCTCGCGTTCCCTGGTGGTCAACGGAACCTTCGTGGGCGGCATCTACACCGGTGGAACCACCCTCCTGGATGGCGACACCATCACCCTGCGCGGGACCAACGCCGACGGTTCGACCTTTGAAGGCACCTATACATTCAAGGAACTGGATGGGGTTTCGACGCTGGATACCGACTTGAACGACTTCCAGTTCGGCACCATCTCGGGATTGATCAAGGAACTCAACTACCGCACCCGGGACTTCGCGGTGGGCTCCTCGATCAGCGACGGGGTTCAGACGCGGTTCGAAGACGCCATGTTTACGTTCACTTCCTCGGGGGTGTTGCAACTGGTGGATGACATCGGCCGTTCGGACTCGCAGACTTCGTTCACCTTGACCTTCCAACGCGATCCGACCGACATCACCCGCCCCAACTTCACCTTCCAGGACAAGGCGGTGCTAACCCGCGAGGGCTTCGCGGAATCGGCCACCTTCTCCATCAACGGCGGAGAGGAAGTGCGGGCCGAGGCCGGCGACGTGATCACCCTGTTCGGCAAGAAATCCACGATCGAGGGCGTGCCCCAGCCGCAAATGACCATGCGTGTGGGCAGCGGCTTCTCGAGCGGGATTGACAAACTGGAGGCCACTCCCTCACAGTTCCGCGGCACGTTGAACGGCGGGCCGGCGGTCAACTTCATGAACGGCGACCAGGATGTGGTCTTCATCGACGGGACCAGCGGCGGCGACAAAGGTGTGGCGCGCTTCGTGACCATCGATTTCGACAACGTCGTCGACGTCACCGCCCGCAAGGACGGGCTGCCCGACACGGGCCGGACGCTCATCATCTCCACGGTGAACTCGTCCCTCAACTTCCATGTCGGCGCGCAAGCCTATCAGGCGTTCCGGGCCAGCATCGGCGACCTCACCGCCCAAAACCTCGGCTTCGGCCGCGGCAGCGGACAAACGATCTCCGATATCGACGTCACCACCGTCGAGGGCGCCAACCTCGCCATCAAGATCGTGGATGAAGCCCTCAACCAGGTGAACAAGACCCGTTCCATCCTGGGCGCGGTCACCAACCGGCTCGAGTCGACCATCTCCAACCTGAGCGTCTCGTCGGAAAACCTGACGGCGTCCGAGTCCCGTATCCGGGACACCGATCTCGCCCGCGAGTCGAGCGACTTCACCAAGAACCAAGTCCTCATCCAGGCCGGTATTTCGGTCTTGGCGCAAGCGAACTTCCAGAGCCAAGGATTCCTTTCGCTCTTGGGCTGACCGCTTGTTTCCTGAGGGTTTGATGGGATCCGGGGAGCGGGGATGCTTCCCCCTCCCCGGCATCCCGAAACGCGAAAGACTCCTGAAGGGATGAAACCAGGAAATCGTAATCATTGACTTGACGTGGTTCCTTTTCCGCTATCCAGGCAGGAAAGGAAGTGAATACCATGACCGACATTGGAGCGCCTGCCCTTACTTCGAGCCCGGCGGTTTCCGGTCCGGTGAGCATCCGGCCGTCCGGATCTCGTCTCCCCGGGGGGGCGGGATTGATTCAGGACGCCGCGCGTTCTCCGCTTCCGGACCGGGAGGCCGGATCTCTCGATACTCAGCCGGCGGTCTTCGGCCGGGAGACGGACGCGACGGCCGCCGATCCGCCCGACATCGAACTTTCGATGGCCTCGTTTCGGCTGCACTTTCGGCATGACCAGGAGTCGGGCCGGGTGGCGGTCACGGTGATCGACGCGGAAACCCGTGAAATCATCCGGGAAATTCCTCCCGAGGAAATGCTGCGGATATCGAAAAAACTCCACGAAACCATGGGCATTTTGTTTGATCGGAAAATGTAAGGAACGAACTCACGGCATGGTTCCTTTGGATTATGGAACAAAGGATGAAAAGGAACCATGTTGATTTCGAACTGGATCCCGTCTCCCTCCATGATTTTGGCCTTGCGCTTGCATGTTCATTCCCAGTGGTGAAGCCATGCCGGATCCGTTACGCTCCCGGCTCAAGGCCCGGAGCAGCGGTCATATCCCTGCGATGAAATCGGGAGAGGGAAAAATCTGCCGGGTGGAGAGATCTGTTTTTGCCCGAAGCGCGGGGATCCGGGGCAGGGAATCATTCAACCTCCCCTCCGCCGGGCCGATAATGAAGGAGAAGAATGCTCCGTGGGGCCCTTCGCGGGCCTTCTACGATTCGGTTGATCGCGCCGGACGGCTTCGCCTTTCAACCGGGTAAAGGATAGGGGACGATGAGCAATTTCGCGATCGAAGGATTGATTTCGGGTTTCGACACCACCGAGCTGATCAACGCCATCCTGGACGCGCAGGTCCGCGGCCCGGTGACGCAAATTCAATCCCGGGTTGAGCAAGAAACCACCAAACTCACGGCGCTACAATCCGTCAACGCCAATCTCCTCGGTCTGACGATCTCCGCGCAGAGTCTGACCTCCACCAGCCTGTTCCAGGGCAAGCAGATCTCGAGTTCCAATACCAGTGTGGTGACCGCCACGGCGAGCAACGGCGCTCCCACCGGCGGTTTCAACATCCGGGTGGACAATCTCGCCCAGGCGGACCAAATATCGTCCGATATATTCACCAGCGGCCAGGACGCGCTGGAGCTGGAAGGCGCGTTCATACTCAACGGGCGTGTGGTCTCCGTATCCCCGAACGATTCGCTGGCCAACCTCGCTTCGCGGATCAACAGCGCCGGCGCGGGCGTGCGGGCCTCGGTGGTGCAGATCGCTCCCAATCAAAACAAACTGGTCCTGAGTTCCCAGGCGGCCGGCGTGGGCGGCATCGAGCTGCGGGAGGTGGGCGCCGCGGATATCCTCTCCTCGCTGGGCTTGATTACTGCCGGCGCCGGGGATGTACGCTACGACTACACGGTCAACGCGAACACGGAAGGGGCGGTGAGTGAAAAATTCGCCTCCGATTTTGTCCAGACCTATACCGGCCAGACCTTCACCGTCCAGGACGCGGGCGGGCAGCATACGCTGACGGTCACGCTCAACGGCGTGGACCTGACCCTGGAGGATATCGCCGGGGCCATCAACACCCAAGCGGGCGCCCAAGGCGCGAATATCAGCGCCTCGGTGATCGCCGACGGGGAGGAGGAACGCCTCCTGATCACCAGCACCACCGGGATTCCCAGCCGCTTCGAGGACCCGGACAACGTGCTCTTCGGCCTGGGCGTCGTGGGCGGGCTGCAAAGCGCCAGCTTCACCGCGTCCGATGAACCCATTGGGACTTTGCTCAACCTGGGTAGCACCACGGCTTCCACCTTGGTCCTGAGCGACGGCGACGGTTCGCATCCGTTCGCCAATCCCGTCACGATCGATCTGGGCGAGGACTCGCTGGAGGACATCGTTCAAAAGATCAACAATGAGGCCCTGGCCAGCGGCTCGGACATCACCGCCCGGGTCATCGCCGCGGACGGCCAGTCCCGCCTGGAAATCTCCAGCGCCACGGGACGGCCCGTCATCACTTCCGACACCGGCCAGGTTCTGCAAACGTTGGGCGTGGTGGACCGGCAGTTCAAGCATTACGATCAGCAAGGGGAAAATTCGCAGTTCGCCTTCAATGGGGTGACCGTCAACCGCACGAACAATCTGGTCACCGACCTGGTGGAGGGCGTGTCGATCGCGCTGGTGCAAGAGAGCGGCCAGACCGCCACCCTCTCGGTCACGGAGGATTACGCCAATGTCTCCTCGGTGATCGAGGATTTCGTCGATGCCTACAACAACCTGATATCCTATTTGGGCGAGCAAACGTATTTCGATCCCGAGGGGGAAAACAACGGGGTGTTGTTCGGCAACTCCGTGGTCCGGGATCTGAAAAACAGCCTGGCGGCGGCCGTCAGCCGCAGCATTCCCAACCTGCCCGGGGTGAAATTATCCGATTTGAATGACGGGAAAGGCGTGAGCCTGGGGAGCATCAAGATCACCGACCGCTCGGGCCACAGCGCGGTCATCGACCTGCGGGAGGCAGGCACCGTCCAGGACGTGCTGGACGCCATCCGCCTGGAAACCGGCATCCAGGTGAGCGCGGAAGCCTCCACCGGCGGAACCTCCATCAACCTGATCGACAGGACCGGAAAGAGCGGCCTCTTCCAGGTCGAGGAGGTTGACGGAGGCACCACGGCCCAGGACCTGGGGCTGGATAAGCAAATCTACTCGAACGAGATCGCCGGATCTTCCATCTACGGCGGGGGCGCCACCAGTTTGGCCACGATCGGAATCTCCCTGACCACCGCCGGATCGCTGACCTTCGATTCCACCGCGCTGCAGGCCGCGCTCGATGAGGATCCCGAACAAGTCAAAAACCTGATCCAGGCCGCCACGGTGGGATTCGCGGATTATTTCCAAACCGAAATACGGCGGTTCACCGCGTATGAAACCGGCCTGATGGACTCCACCACCAAGGCGGTCCAAGAAAAGATCGATTTGTATAATCAACAAATCCAGCGGTATCAGGACCGGGCGGAGACGCTGGAGTCCACTTTGCGCAAAAAGTTCACCGCGCTGGAAGTCACCTTATCCCAATCGCAGCAAATGAGCCAGTATTTGACCCAAAAACTGGGCATACAAAGTTCGGAATGACCGGCCGGGGACGGTTCCGGAGGCAAGTAATTCTTGAAAGTGTGTACAGAATGACGAAAAGGGAGTTGCCTCCATTTGATGGTACGGGCGTACACCAAGGTCTGTCTATATAAAAAAATTCCCTCACCCCGGCCCTCTCCCAGAGGGAGAGGGAGTTTAAGGGGTAGCTCACAGTAATCAAATCGAGGCGATACCATCCGTCCATCGGGAAAAAAAGTGTGCTCTTGCCAGATGAACCGTGATTAGGATTGATCATTCCGCGGGTTTGTTTGAAGCGCTGACGGCACGCGGGCAGCAAGCCCAGGCAACGCCCTGGCAGACCGTGATATGAAACTGGAACATTCCCTCTCCCTCGGGGAGAGGGCCGGGGTGAGAGATAAGTGTACTGCAATCCTGGGCCTGCCGGAATTGCCCGCGCGGCCGGGGGAGAGACCATAAACCAAAGGAAAAATCCGGAATATACCAGAGACAGGAGTGTATTCGTGGCCGCACCGTTACTGCATCCGCAACAGCATTACTTGAAGACTCAGATCGAGACCGCCAGCCAGCCGCAGCTGCTGGTCATGATCTTCGACGCCGCGGTGAAAAAGTTGCACATCGCCCGTCAGGCGGTCGAAAACCGGGAAATCGAAAAAGCGCATGTCGAACTGACCAAGGTGCAGAAGATGTTCGTCGAGCTGATGGTGGCCCTGGACTTCGACAAGGGCGGCGACCTGGCCCATCAACTGTGGCGCATCTACGACTTTGTCTATCATCACCTGGTGATGGCCAATATCAAGCAAAACGCCCAAATGATCGAGGAAGTGCTGCCCATCGTGGAAAACCTCCGCGAGGGATGGACCCAGGCGGTCGCCAAGTTTCTGAGCGAGGAAGAAAACCGCAAGAACGTCCCGCGGGTGGGCGCCCCGCCGCGTTCCTGCGCGCTTCCCCTTCGTTCTCCGTCCGGAACCAAACCGGTTTCCTCACCCGCCGCTTCCTCCGCTTCTCCGGTGGACACTCCTCCCCGGCCCCGTTTGAACATCCGCGGCTGAGCCGGTCCGGCTTCCCCGTGCGATCCATGATTCCCCAAATCCCTTGGTTTCCCCAATCCCCGTAAAGCTTCTAGGATTTTTGCCTCATGGAGTCTTTTATGAATGGGCTGATGTATGGTATATTCAAACGGTTGTACCATTCTATTTTTTGGGGAGGTCTGCCTCATGAAAAGATGGATTGTGGTAACGGGCGTATGGTTGTGCCTGCTGCCGGCCGCGATGGGCCAGAACGTGCTGATCGTGACCGAGCAGCCGCAGCTGGAAGTGGAGGGCGCCGGGAATCTCGGGGATTACCTGCGCGGCAAGGGATACACGGTGACGGTGGATCCCACCCAGACTCCGGGCACCAGCGAGTTCCAGGGCCAGTTGACTGAGGATGACATCGCGTTGCTGGAGAGTTTCGACGTGGTGATCGTCCACCGCGCGATATCCAGCGGCAATTACTACGATGGGGGAATCGCGGACCAATGGAGTGAATTGAAGGTCCCCATTTTGCTCGGATCCGCGTACCTGGCCCGCAACTCCCGCTGGTTTTGGGTGGATTCCGCCCAGATGCGGACCGTGGACTTGGAATATGAAATCCTGGTCCCGGACCATCCCATCGTCAAAGGCCTGACGGGGGAGATTTTCGACATTCCGCTAGGTATTGACCACGTGGGCGCGGGGGATGTCGGCGGCGGGACGATCGTCGCCCAGTTGCCGGGAACGGAAAACCCGGCCATCATCGCCTGGGGACCCAACGATGCGTTCGCGGCCGGCGGGGGGCGTGTGCACACGTATCCGCGCGTGTTCATTCCCATCTACCGGTATCATGAAACGACGGAAAACGCGGGCGGCAGCTACGCCACCGATCCGGCGGATGGTGATTACATCAATTACACGGCCAATGGCTTGAGTATGTATCACCAGGCCATTCAGTGGCTGCTGAGCTTCTCCACCAGCGTGGAGGACTGGTCCTGTTACTGAGCCGGACCGCCGGGAGCGGCCCCTCCGCCCCGGGCGATGGATTCATGCATTGATCATCCCGCCGTGTCGCTGGTGGTTTGGAATTATCCATGGATTCGGGCAGGATTCGAGGAAGGGAAGGGCGGTCCTCTCCCGGCGGGAGAGCGGCCGCGCTTCCCTTCGGTTTGTTTTAGGGGGCGCGGGGAAGGGATCCGGTCGTTCCATGTTCCAGCGTTTTCCCCGCGTTTCCGTAGATCCCCCGGCCGCTTCAGTGGTAGGATACCTTCGCCAATTCTCGACGACGTTCAAATGAGCCAAACGAAACGGAGCGGAGATAATGAATCCCAACAATCGCCGTAGTTTTTTGAAAATCACCGGCGGGGCGGTGGCGGGGGCGGCCCTGTCGATCCGCCGGGCCGGGGCGGCCAGCGCCAACGAGACCATCCGCGTGGGCGTGGTGGGCTTGAATGGCCGGGGCAACGATCACATCACCGGTTTCTCGGCCTTGCCCAACGTGGAAATCGTGGCCCTGTGCGACGCGGATGAAAATGTCTTGAACCGGCGCGTGGAAGAGCACAAGAATCTCTTCAAACGTCCGGTGAAGAAGTATGTGGATTACCGGGAAATGCTGAAAGATCCGGACATCGACGTCATCTCCATCGCCACGCCCAATCATTGGCATTCGCTGATGGGCATCTGGGCTTGCCAGGCGGGCAAGGACGTGTACGTCGAAAAGCCTTGCTCGCACAACGTTTTCGAGGGGCGGAAGCTGGTCGAAGCCGCGCGCAAGTACAACCGCATCGTCCAACAGGGGACTCAAAGCCGCAGTTGCGAGGCCCTGCGCGAGGGTATCGAACTGATGCGCGAGGGGTACATCGGCGAGGTCTATTACGCCAAGGGATTGTGCTATAAGTGGCGCGACACCATCGGCCGCACGCCGGCGGCCGACGTGCCCCAAGGCGTCCATTACGACCTGTGGACGGGCCCCGCGCCGCTGAAGCCCTTCAGCCAGAACCGTTTCCACTATAATTGGCATTGGCAATGGGATTACGGCAACGGCGACATCGGCAACCAAGGCGTGCACGAGATGGATGTGGCGCGCTGGGGACTCGGCGTGGAATTCCCTGTTACGGTCGAGGCGCAGGGCGGCCACTATATGTTCGACGACGACCAGGAGACTCCCAACACGATGGTGGCCACCTTCAAGTACCCGGACCAGAACAAGATGCTGGTCTTCGAGGTGCGCCACTGGATGACCAACAACGAACTGGGCGAGATCAACGAACCGCCGCACGTGGTCGGGTGCATTTTCCTGGGTTCCAAGGGCTACATGACCACGCACGGCTTCAACCGGGGATACCAGGCCTATCTGGGGCAGGAGGGGAAAAAAGGCATGGGCCGCCGCGGGGGTGAGGACCACTATGCCAACTTCATTCAGGCGGTGCGCGCCCGCGACCGGAACCTCTTGAACGCTGAGATCGAAGAGGGGCACATCTCCGCCGCGCTCTGCCACCTGGCCAACGCCGCCTTCCGCGTGCAGCGCGCGCTGCGCTTCGATCCGAAAACCCAGAGCGTCATTGGCGATCAAGAGGCCGACGACATCATCCAGGGCAAGGCCCGCAAATACCGCGCCCCCTTCACGGTGCCGGAGGAAGTGTGATAAAGATGTCATCCCCGCGAAAGCGGAGATTCAGGACTGTTTTCCATATCCATTTACCCGATTGCGCCAAATCGGGAACGAATGGGGCCGTGCCACGGCTTCCTTCACCCTGACTTTCTCCCGGGGGAAGAGGGGATCCATTACTGTGGTTTAATCCCTCCCAGGGCTTACGCCCTGGACTACACTCAAGCCGTGCCGTTGGCGCGCGAAAGCATTCCTGAAAACCGGTAAATAGTTACGTATCATACCCTGGGGCATCTTCCCAAGCCGAAATGCACCCACCGATTTTTTGGATAAGGCAGAATCATGGAATGTTGTAAATGGGACAGGCATGGCTCCTCTAAGTTGGGGGCCTCCTTCGCAATGCACTGGCGGAAGTAAGGTACAGCCTATCGGTAGAAAAAATTCCTATACCGAATGCAATGGCAACCCGAATGACTAACCGGATGGATAATTTTTATTAGTACCCTCGATCGATCACTCAAAGGCAGGGAAAATCTCCCATGTATTTTTTTGCATTACATTGTTCCAAACTTGGCTCTGAGTCAGTGTAGACATTCTACGTTATGGCATGACTTCCTCCACACCAGGCGGGGTGGAGTTCGGGCTTCGGTTCGTAGGCCAAATAGGGGGCGAGCCATTTTTCCACGAGCTCGACCGGCATGTTCTTGCGGGCAGCGTAATCTTCCACTTGGCCGCGGTTGATCTTGCCCACCCGGAAATATTTCGCCTGGGGATGGGCGAAGAAGAGCCCGGAAACCGAGCTGGGGGGATTCATGGCGTAATTTTCGGTCAAGGCGATACCGGCGTTTTTCTCCGCGCCCAGCAAGTCCCACAACAGGCCTTTCTCCGTGTGATCGGGGCAGGCGGGATACCCGGCGGCGGGGCGGATGCCGCGGTATTTTTCGCGGATCAGGTCTTCCAGCGGCAGGTTTTCATACTTCCCGTAGCCCCACTGGTCACGCACCGCCTTGTGCAGATATTCGGCCAGGGCTTCGGCGATGCGGTCGCCCAGCGCTTGCGCCATGATGGCTGAATAATCGTCGTGTTTGTTCCGGAAATGCTGAGCGTACTCTTCCACCTCGTTCCCGGCGGTGACGGCGAACGCCCCCAGCCAGTCGATGCGCCCGCTGTCCCGCGGGGCGATGAAGTCGGCCAGGCAGTAATACGGCTCGCCGTTGTCCTTGCGGGTCTGCTGGCGCAAAAAGTGAAAGGTTTGCAGGATTTCGCCGCGGGATTCATCCGCGTACACCTCGACGTCGTCTCCCACGCGGTTGGCGGGCCACAGCCCGAAGACCGCCCGGGGATGGAAACGCCGGTTTTGGACAATGTCTTCCAATAGCCGCTGGGCGTCGGCGTAGAGTTCGCGCGCCTGCGCGCCGTAGGTCTCGCTTTCGAGGATTTTGGGGAAGCGGCCGCGCAGTTCCCAGGCCATGAAGAGGGGCGTCCAGTCGAGGTAGCGGACGATCTCCTCCAACGGGACCGGGTCCCACACTTGCACGCCGGTTTTTTCCGGCCGGTCGATGGGCAGGGTGCTCCAATCGGTCTCGAACTTGTCCGCGCGGGCGAGGGTAATGTCGATGCACGGAGTCACGCCGCTCCGGCTTTCCGCGTATTGCCGCCGCAAGGTTACATGCTCGCGCTCCAGCTGCTGGATGAATTCAGGCCGCAGGCGGGGATTAAGCAAGTTTCCGCACACGCCCACGACCAACGAGGCGTCGGGCACGTGGCAAACCGGGCCGCTATACACCGGGGCGATCTTGATGGCGGTATGCGCCTTGCTGGTGGTCGCTCCGCCGATGAGCAAGGGAATCGTAAGGCCCCGGCGTTCCATCTCGGCGGCGTTCTTCACCATTTCATCCAGCGAGGGGGTGATTAGCCCGCTGAGGCCGATGAGGCCGGCGTGGTGTTCCGCGGCGGCCTGCAGGATGGTTTCGCAGGGGACCATGACGCCCAGGTCGATGACCCGGTAGTTGTTGCAGGAGAGCACCACGGAGACGATATTCTTGCCGATGTCGTGCACGTCGCCCTTCACCGTGGCGAGGACGACCGTCCCGGCGTGGCTGGGCCCGGCGTGCTTTTGCTTTTCGGCCTCCATGTAGGGTAAGAGATACGCGACCGCTTTTTTCATAACCCGCGCGCTTTTGACCACCTGGGGCAGGAACATCTTGCCGTCGCCGAAGAGCTGGCCCACGATTTTCATGCCGTCCATGAGCGGCCCTTCGATCACGTCCAGTGGATTAGGCAGCAGCTGCCGGGCCTCTTCGGTGTCTTCTTCCACATAGGTGGTGATGCCCTTGACCAGCGCGTGGGCGAGGCGTTCCTGGACCGTCCCCTTGCGCCATTCCTCGGTTTCCTTTTCCTGGCGGGCCTGGTGGTTCTTCACCGATTCGGCGAATTCCACCAGGCGCTCGGTGGCGTCCGGGCGCCGGTTGAACAGCACATCCTCGACCAGATCCCGCAGGGTTGGCTCGATTTCGTCATAGACCGCCAGCATGCCGGCGTTGACGATGGCCATGTCCAGTCCGGCCTGGATCGCGTGATACAAAAAAGCCGCATGCATGGCCTCGCGCACGGCGTTGTTGCCCCGGAACGAGAAGGAGACGTTGCTGACGCCGCCGGATGTGCGGCATCCCGGGCAACGCTGTTTCACTTCGCGGATGGCCTCGATGAAATCCACCGCGTAGTTGGCGTGTTCCTCCAGGCCGGTGCCCACGGTGAGGATGTTCAGATCGAAGATGATATCCGGGGGATCCATCCCGGCTTGTTCGGTGAGCAGGCGGTAAGCCCGTTCGGCGATGCGCAGTTTGTCTGCCTTGGTGGTGGCCTGGCCGTTCTCGTCGAAGGCCATGACGATCGCCGCCGCGCCGTAGCGCCGGATCAACTTCGCCTGTTCGAGAAACTTGTCTTCGCCCTCTTTGAGGCTGATGGAATTGACGACGCACTTGCCCTGCGCGCATTTCAGCCCCGCCTCGAGCACCTCCCACTTGGAACTATCGATCATGACCGGGACCTTGGCGATGTCCGGCTCGGACGCGATGAGATTCATGAAACGCCGCATGCAATCCACGCCGTCCAGCAGCGCCTCATCGAAGTTGATGTCGATGAGATTGGCGCCGTTTTCCACCTGTTGCCGGGCGATGGCCAACGCTCCCTCGAAATCGTTGTCGAGGATCAATTTCTTGAACTTGGGCGATCCGGTGACGTTGGTGCGCTCTCCCGCCATCAGGAAGGGGGCCTTTTCGCCGCGGATCACGCAGGGCTCCAACCCGCTGAAGCGCGTGGCCGGTTCGATGACGGGGATTTTCCGGGGCGGGTAGGCGCGCAGGCGTTCCACGATCGCCCGGATGTGATCGGGCGTGGTGCCGCAGCAGCCCCCGGCGATGTTCAGGAAACCCTCCCGCGCGAGTTCTTCCATCTCGGCGGCCGTGGTTTCCGGCGTTTCATCGTAGCCGGTTTCACTGAGGGGATTGGGCAGCCCGGCGTTGGGGTAGCAATGGACGTAACAATCCGCGATTTCGGACAACGTTTTCACATAAGGGCGCATGGCTTCCGCGCCCAGGGCGCAGTTGATTCCCATGCTGAGCGGCTTGGCGTGGGCGATGGAGATCCAGCAGGCCTCGATCGTCTGGCCCGACAGCGTGCGGCCGGAGGCGTCGGTGACGGTGACGGAAACGATGAGGGGAATCTGGATGGCATGGCGTTCGCAGTAATCCTGGATCGCGAAGAGCGCCGCCTTGAGATTGAGTGTGTCGAAGGTGGTCTCGGGCTGCAAAAGGTCCACCCCGCCCTCGGCCAGCGCGGCCACCTGCAGGAAATACGCCTGGACCAGATCGTCGAAGGAAACGGCGCGGTAAGCCGGATTGTTCACGTCCGGCGATATCGAGGCGGTCTTGTTGGTCGGCCCGATGGCCCCGGCCACGAAGCAGGTCCGGCCCGGGTGTTGGCGCATGAACTCATCGGCGGCCTGGCGGGCCACGCGGGCGGCGGCCAGGTTGATTTCGCGCGTGTGATCTTCCAGGCCGTAATCGGCCAAGGCGACCGGCGTGGCGTTGAAGGTGTTGGTTTCGATGATATCGGAACCGGCTTCCAAAAAGGCGCGGTGAATGCCGGAAATGACATCCGGCCGCGTGACGCACAGCAGATCATTGCAGCCCTTGAGGTCCTTGGGATGGTTCCGGAACCGTTCGCCCCGGAAATCCGCCTCCTCGAGTTTCAAGCGCTGGATCATGGTGCCCATCGCGCCGTCCAGAAAGACGATGCGGCGGGCCAGTAAATTCCGGAGAGCAGTGAGGGCGGTTGATTCACGTGACGTGGCGCTGACTGGCATGAACAGGGTATCCCCCGGTGTCGATGGCGTTGTTGGAGATAATAACCGGTGAAGAATGAACAATCGGAAGTAAAAGACAAATGAGTCAAAACTCTATTATGATTCTATTTCATGGCCTGAAGGGATCAAGTCAAAGAGGGGATGGCCGAGGAGGACGCTTGCGGGAAAATATTTGTGGATGGATTCCTAGCGGAGCGAAACTCACCTTATTAATCCTTCCCTCTCCCAGAGGGAGAGGGAAGGATCTGGAGTTTGGCCCTTAACTAGACAGAATGGCATAATCCAGAATTATTTTCAAATTTCC
>JBHGBC010000189.1:0-10665 GCA_041946805.1 bacterium | reverse complement strand
CGCCCGGTGGAGACCTACGTCATCGATGATCAAGGCCGGGAAATCATGATGGACGAATCGCCTATCCGCTCGGCAAAATCATCGATGGATATTTCAGCATGCTTACCCATTTATTCTAACTTAGGATTCATTGGAAATAATGATTCAGAGATAGAATCATACTTGATTTCCGTCGTTAGCGATCATGATTATTTTAATCATGAATGGCCTATTTTATATAATGATAAGAATTGGGGAATACATACTATCCCCCAAAAGTCGTTTGTCATTGTTTTTGATGAGAATCTAAAACAAATGAATGATGAATTACTTCAAGGCAAAATTAAATCGGAATTTGGCCGTAATGACATCGTTATTATACGGGATTCAGGGCAGAATCAAACTGAAATGAGATCTGAAATATTGGCTAAAGCTGGTGAGACTACGTATTCACCGATATCTTATCGGAGATATCAGATTCGTTCATGTGCTTCCACCGCTCTATTTCACATGAAATCTTCTGAAGGTTTAGACATTCTTGAAACGTTGTGTAAAAATCCTGAAGAAGATGAACTATTCCGCCTGACATTGGAATTTCATTTTCACATTCTACAAAACCATGGATCTTTAGAACATTACTTAAACCAATTCGGTGAAATACGATGAAAAATTCAAAATTGATATTCCAATATAAAATAAATCGCTATATTCATTTTTTTTCTTTTAATTGTCTTGTTGCATTACTTATATCCTCTGTGAACGTCGCTCAAGCAACATCACCGGCTTTGTGGGTGGATGGAGGGGATATCAATGACGCGCCGTATCCGGAATCGCAGCGTTATACTAATCTGAAGTTGACGCTGTACGCCAAAAATCTTCCAACGCAATCCTTTATCCAAGGAAGCTTGTCCCACCCCTATGGTGACGGCCCTTTTGAAATCAGTCACTCGCCTCGCATACGGAATGTCTCAGTCACAACGTCTATGGATCGTATTACCTTTTCCTTTACCATGAACCAGACCATCGGTGAATCTTATTTCGATTTGATTACGGCAAGGCCCGTTACCAAGAGCGCATATTCGTTGGGACGGCCCGGAAATACGATTTTGATCCAAAACATCAGGATCAACCATGAAAACTATCCATTCCCGCTGCGGTGGCTAGAATGCCATGTCAAAGACGCCGAGGGCCAAAACCTGCCGGTTGATTGTTACGCGGATCCCATATTGATATACACTGATCTAGAGTGGCCAGTTCATGTGCAAGCCGAAGGTTTCGAGGATACGGTTACGAGTATCGACCTATCCGCCATCCATGGGGTGAATTTATATCCTCCCCGGCCGTATTCGGAATATTCTCTATCTACTATTTTTGGGATTTCCACATTCCCACTTACCTTCGATGTGACCTTGCGCAATGGCAAAACGTATCGGATTACTCCGGAAAGAGGAACTTCACCCCTATGGCTTCGGCCTCCATCAACGGTTTTAAAATGGGAGCAAATTGAAACAAAAACAACAATTCATGATGAGTAAACGAGCAAATTTTGCAGAACCGAATGACATCAGTAGTCCAAAAGATGTGTATGCCAGGGCATTTTTTGTAACCTTGAATTAAGATATTATATATTCTAAAAGGAGTGTTGAAATGAATATTGCAAAAGTGGGTACAATTATTACTTTACTTGCCTTCTCTCTCATGTCACACTCTCAACCAATTATATTAAATAATGAGAATGTTGAATTTACTCAGATTGCGCATATCGATAAAGATGCTGGCCTGATTCTTAAAAATGAATTATCAAACATTAAAACCATCTGGACCAATAGCTCGGCAAGCGACAGGGGAGACTTAATTGTGTCATCTTCAAAATTACTCAAAATGAAAAATCAATTTAAACAAATTAATGATTTGCCTGTACTGACTGGTCACGAAATATCAAATCCTCATATTGATACAGAGAACAATATGATAATATATTCAAATATGACTGATGAGTTCCACGTTATTTTTCAGTTTTATGATTTCTTGCAGGAAAAAAATAAAGATATTTTTTCTATTTCCGGACCACCGGCTAAATTCTATGAAAAATCCATTAGCCGAAATGGCGCCACAATTGCGTTGCAGGTAGAGTACACCACAGCATCAGATAAATATCTTCACCTGTATTCAAAAAATTATGTTAGCGATAATTATAGCAAAACAGAATTAGGCCCCTTCTCCGGATTATTCAAAATTATGGTTTCCAAGAACGGAGAAAGAGTTTTTTGTTATGTTTGTCATTACACTTCCGAGGGCAATGTAGAAGATGATTACAAATATGTCTATATCACAAAA
The DNA here is from genome assembly GCA_041946805.1 of bacterium. Taxonomy (GTDB): domain Bacteria; phylum Hinthialibacterota; class Hinthialibacteria; order Hinthialibacterales; family Hinthialibacteraceae; genus JABLXU01. Next base: position 8,349 of record JBHGBC010000189.1, on the reverse strand, counting down.
ACACCCGAAGGGTGGTCAGATGAAATACTTATTCCTGGTGCAGAGCACTTTATTAATCAAAAATCCGAAAAAATTCTTATATTCCCTGAGGCCATCGCAAATGATGGAAAAACCATAGTGGCGCGAACCAATAAGAATACCCTTGTTCTTATCCACGAGTCAAATGGCCATTGGAGTGATCCGGAATATGTTGGAGATATCAATCCGCCTGTATCTTCATATTTTCCTTTCCATGTCTCCGATGATGCCAGGGTGATCGCCATTCAACAACCCAGAATTCTAATTCCTGGTAATGATACTTACATCACATATGATGCAATAGTATTTATCAAAGATCGGACTAGCCAATGGAAAAAATACCAAGTAAATCCCAAAGGCACCGATATCCTGGATGGTATTGTGCTCAGTACGGATGGAAGTAAATTATACTGGGTTCCCGCATCAAATCTGTCATTCCTATACTACCCCGATATGAAGTGATCCCTTTTTCCCGAACAAGGACAGCCATTCATAGGGTAGGACTCGTCAGAGAGTCCGAATATCGAGATTGAATTTCGCGTACACATTCTTCCACTTTTCCATCCCTCTCCACTAAACTTTCCTTTCCCTCTTCACCAAGCCATCTCCCCCAAAACTTTTTTCTCCCCCCAACTTCCACAAAATCAACCCATTCGGTCGAACCCGTTTCCGGGCAGGCACCCCAACCCCAAAAAACCGCTTGACACCACAACATGTTGGGTATTATGATGTCCTTCCCCGCAACCGGTAGTAATCGAAGACACGAAATAAGGCTATAATATATCTGAGGATAAGGAGCATTGGCCATGGCCGTTCTCGACAGCAACCGCGTCACGCACTCCCCGGAATCCCGGTGGGACCCGGAACCCGGCGGCAACTCACAGCGGCCCCCCAAGGGCCTGCGGTTCCGCCGCGTGCATACCCAAAAGGGGGTTGATCCCTTCTCCACCGTGGAATGGCAACCATTCGACGCGCTCATCACCGGCGAAGGCGGCGAGGTGGTGTTCGAGCAGAAGGGCGTCGAGTGTCCCGCATCCTGGTCGCAACTGGCCGTCAACGTAGTGGTTTCCAAGTATTTCCGCGGCGTGGTGGGCGCCCCGCAGCGCGAGAACAGCGTGCGGCAACTCATCACCCGGGTCGTGAAAACCCTCACCGCTTGGGGCGAACGGCAAATATACTTCGCCACGCCCGAGGACCGGGACGCCTTCGCGGACGAACTGACCTATCTCCTCCTCCATCAGCACGCCTCCTTCAACAGCCCCGTGTGGTTCAACCTCGGCGTGGAAAAAGATCCCCAGTGCTCGGCCTGCTTCATCAACTCGGTCGAGGACACCATGGAATCGATCCTCGACCTGGCCAAGACCGAAGGCATGCTGTTCAAGTACGGCTCCGGCACCGGCTCGAACCTCTCGCCGCTCCGTTCCTCGAAAGAAATCCTGCACGGCGGCGGCACCGCATCCGGACCGGTGTCGTTCATGAAGGGCTACGACGCCTTCGCGGGAGTGATCAAGTCGGGCGGCAAGACGCGGCGGGCGGCCAAGATGGTGATCCTCAACGCCGATCATCCCGACATCGTCGAATTCATCACCTGCAAGGCCAACGAAGAGAAGAAGGCCTGGGCGCTCATCGACGCCGGCTACGACGGCTCGTTCAACGGCGAGGCCTACGGCTCGGTCTTCTTCCAGAACGCCAACCACAGCGTCCGCGTCACCGACGAGTTCATGGACGCGGCCGTTAACGGCAAGGAGTGGCATACCCGCTACGTTACGTCCGGCGAAGTCTGCGGAACTTTTCAGGCCCAAGAACTATTGCGCATGATCGCCGAGAGCACCCACATCTGCGGCGATCCCGGCCTGCAGTTCGACACCACCATCAACCGCTGGCACACCTGCCCGAACTCCGGCCGGATCAACGCTTCCAACCCTTGTTCCGAGTATATGTTCCTCGACGACACGGCCTGCAACCTCGCGTCGCTCAACCTGCTCAAGTACCTGGGCGAGGACGGCGCGTTCGACGTGGAGAGGTTCAAGCATTCCGTGGATGTCATCATCACCGCGCAGGAGATCATCGTCGACAACGCCAGCTATCCGACCCGCCGCATCGGCGAGAAGAGCCACGTGTACCGCACCCTGGGGCTGGGCTACGCCAACCTGGGGGCGCTGCTCATGGCCAACGGACTGCCCTACGACAGCGACGCGGGGCGGGCCTGCGCGGCCGCCGTGACCGCCCTCCTCTGCGGCGAGGCCTACTGCCAAAGCGCCCGCGTCGCCGAGGCCATGGGGCCCTTCGAGGCGTTCCCCCAGAACCGTGAACCAATGTTGAACGTCATCGGCATGCACCGCCAGGCCGCCCGGCAAATCAGCCCCGAACACGCGCCCGCGGCCCTGCGCGCCGAGGCCCTGCGCGTCTGGGACGAGGCTTATGCCCTCGGAGAAAAGCACGGCTTCCGCAACGCCCAGGTGACCGTCCTCGCCCCCACGGGAACCATCGGCTTCATGATGGATTGCGACACCACCGGCATCGAACCGGATATCGCCCTGGTCAAGTACAAGAACCTGGTGGGCGGCGGCGTGCTCAAGATCGTCAACCAGACCGTTCCGCCCGCCCTGAAACGCCTGGGCTACACGTCGGAACAAGTGGAGGAGATCGTCCGCCACATCGACGAGCATGACACCATCGAGGGCGCGCCCCATCTCCGGGACGAGCACCTGCCCGTCTTCGATTGCGCCTTCAAGCCCCACAACGGGACCCGCTCGATCCACTACATGGGCCACATCGCCATGATGGCCGCCGTGCAGCCCTTCATTTCCGGGGCGATTTCCAAGACCGTCAACCTGCCCTCCGAGGCGACCGCCCAGGAAATCGAGAAGGCCTATATCGCGTCGTGGCAAATGGGCCTCAAGGCCGTGGCCATCTACCGCGACGGCTGCAAGCGCACCCAGCCGCTCAACACCCGCCGCGGGCAGAAGAAAGAAATCGGCGAATCCACCTCCCCCAACGGCGAGGGCGGTCCCCGGCCGCACCGCTGGCGCCTGCCCGACGAACGCCAGGCCATCACCCACAAGTTCAGCGTCGGCGGCCACGAGGGCTACATCACGGTGGGACTCTACCCCGACGGCAAGCCCGGCGAGATCTTCTTGACCATGGCCAAGGAAGGTTCGGTGGTCTCGGGCATGGTGGACGCCTTCGCCACCGCCATTTCGCTGGCCCTGCAGTATGGCGTGCCGCTCGAGGTGCTGGTCAACAAGTTCGCCCACACGCGCTTCGAACCGGCGGGCTTCACCGGCAACCCCGAGATCCCCATCGCCAAGTCGATCACCGACTATATCTTCCGCTGGCTGGCCTCCAAGTTCCTGCCCTTGGAAGACCAGAAGGCCCTGGGGATCATCAAGCGCGACGCGCAAGGCAAAGCGGTCTGGATGGAGGAGGAATCCGCCGCGCCCGCGCCCGTCTCCGGGGAAAAGAGTAATGCGTCTTCGCCCTCGCCTTTCGCCTTCGAGACCCAGAACGACGCGCCGCCCTGCCACGAGTGCGGAACGATCATGGTGCGCAACGGGGCGTGTTACAAGTGCCTCAACTGCGGCGCGACCAACGGGTGCTCGTGAGGGGGGAGGCGGTATGTTAGACGAATAAATCCGATTACAAAGATTGCCCTCCCTCTCTGTAACATATTGAGCCCGCAGGATTTAGATGCCGAGTAATTACCCACTCTGTATTCAATTTTTCCCCCCAATTAGCCACAATTTGAGCCAAGTGCGTGTATTAGGTATGAATTAGTTTTATTTTTTGGTTGACACGTGTTATATGTTGATGTAATATTATCGTGAACAGTGTTTGCAAAATAATTGAATATGGAGGAATAAAATGAGGACTATTGTTTCATTCTTCATGTATTGCTCAGTCGTCATGATTAGTTCATTGTTTTCGTTTGGTCAGGATGGAAATCCTTTTTTTTGTGGAACACCCGATGATGGTGATCATGTAGTGGCCGAATCTTTTATCCCTGCGCCATGGCCTCCCGAAGGGTGGATTGAATACCCTAATCCATCAGAACTTATCGGTCCAATACACGAATATCTCGAAACAACAAGTCCTGGTCATGTGGTTTTGTACTCTTATCCAAAATTTTATCGAAATAATATGGTTGGATTCTCCGAAGTCAATACCCATTTTGTTTCATCAAATGATCCTGACTGGGATTATGAGGTCCTGACTGGAATTTGGCAATTGAAGGTGAAACAAGATGGCACATTTCAAGCCCATCATGCAGGAGATACCTTTACGTACCGTTTTCAGTCTCTGGGAATAGGAAGGGGTAAACAGTATCGACCTTTTGTGCAGGGTCATCCCGATTTTAGTCAAATCAGCGTGTTGGGAGACACGATCCGCTGGAGTGACGTTTTTGATGATGTTGACATATCCGTACGATATATTCATGATATCCTCAAAGTAGATGTGTTGATTAAAAAGGAATTCATGCGGAAACTACGGGCGGATATCGTTGCAGGGTATCTTGATCAGAATGATTTTCTGACCGCACGTTTCGAGATACCCAGTATCTTAATCACAAGCCAAGTCCACCAAGGTGTACAAGAAATTGATCCGTATGCGGAGAAACTAAACCTGAACCAGCAACCTTTGGAATTCAAGAAAAGCGGTAAAACTATACATAAGCTGCGCCTTGTAGAAACCTGTGTATTGGATGATCAAGGCGATCTTCTTTCACTCGACTCATCGATCCTTTCCGAACAAACATGGTATTTAAAGGAAGGTCAATCAGGAATTGCGGAAATGTCCGCGCAATTGAGCAGTCTCGCCGAAGCTCCCGATGGAGACGTTGTAATAGACCCTAGCCTATTATTTGGATCCTTCAATGTGGCAACGATGGATTCATATTTGTTGGGGAATAGTTTTGCAAAATTTGGCAGTTCACCAAATATATATTTCTATTCAGGACAGCCTTACCGGGCAGTTTTCACATGCGATGTATCCTCATTGGGAGCCAGCCGTGAAATTATCAGTGCTAAATTAAAAATTTATTCTGCCACAAATACTACGACAAGCAGTGCGCAGTTTAGAGCCTGCAACATCACCTCTACATGGTGGGAAGCGTGCGTAAATTGGTTTGAACGGGATTGTGGAATAAGCTGGAACACGGCGGGCGGAGATTACACAACCACGAACTCCGCTTTGACAACCATTCCCGCGGGGTTGACGGGCACGCATGAAATTGATTTAACCGCTCCCTTTAAGGCCCGTTATCCATCAGGCATGTCGGACATTACGGGTAAAGGCTTTTTGATTCTGCTCGAGAACACTCCAGGCGGATACATCAATTATTATAGTAAGGAATATTCCAATACAGCATTACGTTGGAAAATGGAAATAACCTATGCGATTGTGCAAAATGTAACAATAAATCCATCGGATGGAAAATTGTATGCTCCCAGGCAAAGAACCGTCACGGCCACGATCAATCCTCCTGTGGCGGGCGTCACCGTGAATTTCCGAGTTATTGATGTTGATGACCCAGCCGATAATTTGACAATTGATCCGAATGGCTCATTGGGTGGGGATAATTACAATGACAGCTATAGTTTATCTGTAGCATCAGCGCAGACCAATGCTTCAGGCCAGGCGCAGACGGTATTCACGGCCAACAACAAATATGGGGGGAACAATTATGTAGTCGAAGCAAGCGTGAGCGGTTCAGCCGTGAACTCCCCCACCATGGAAGTGTGGAGAAAATTGAAGATTGAATATGATGCCATGGCAGATACTCCAATAGGTATAAATGATTGGGGTGGCAATAGAAGTCATATAATTCATGACAATTATTTGAATGGGACACAATATGGTTTACAAGCGATTTTTTCTGATAACACATATATGTATAATCGATGTACTTTTATTTGGCCCGTAGTAGCAAGTTCCCCACCAGAATCCAAAACGACTTTTCAAGAATTTCTGCATGAAGGATCATCTCCAAAAACACTTGAGACTTATCATATACAATTCCAATCAAGAAATGTATACCCTAACTTTGAAATGTTGCATATGGTTGTATCCCATCTTTATACAGGTAATCCAGATGTTATAGGTGTTGGTGGCATTGCAGAAATAAATGGTGATCGTTTTAATATTTTTTGGGATAAAGTCCAATATGATGTAAATACTGTTGATCAAGGTGATTACCAAAAGTTGTTTATAATAGGTCATGAAATCGGACATACCTTCGATCATAATCATGAAAGTACTCATTCAACAGTAGCTGGTACAGCCGATGCTATGTGTATCATGATACAGCCATTGAATGAATCCGGTCAATTGACAAAGCGCTTTTGTCCTTATGGCGCAAAAAAACTACGGATGAATTCTTCCACCAAATTGGAATAATACCAATACCGTGAATCTGGTGAGGTTGTTATGATGAGACAGATAATCCAAATCATATTTATTAATAAAATTATTAATTATAAAATTATTTATTTAATACTAATTTTAATATTTTTTATTCCTTCCCCATATGCGGTGGAAATTTCCCTAACTCAGCCGGTCGGGGCCTATGTCAATACGTTAGGCGTGTTTCAAGTCATGCCTTTAGTCGTGTCCGCGTCCGGTTTCGTCGAGGTGGCTTCCGCCCTAATGACACTGGAAACCAGTCCATTTCTGGTAACCGGAACCGAGGTCTTGCATCCGGATTTCCAAGCACGGATCGATCAAAATGGATCAACCGTCCACGTGACACTCGACCGGATTTCCTCTCAATATTTATCGATGGAGGAGGAGCTGGTGAAATTTCGATTGGAACTGGATTTGGTCAAAGCAAGAGATACATACGGTTTCGGTCTTTTTACCCTTCAGGATGTAATGATAAAGAATAACAATGGAAGCCGGGTGAAAAATGTAGGGCTTCATCCTGGATCCTGGTTTATCGGGACGGATGCTCCCTCCATGGTGACCATACGGCTTGTTTCCGGGGAAGACCGCCTTCCCGTGCCACGAGCCCAGGTCATCACCCTTGGTTTGGCGGGCGGTCCCGGCATCGGTGCGGGAAAATGGGAATTGACCAATAATCACGGGGAAACCCAGATCTTATATCCCCCCGAACAAGGCTACCTTCTTACCGCGCCCGATGGAGAGATTCACGAGAAGCCGAATCTGGATGTCCGGTTCATACTCCGGATCGAACCGGCGGAGAATACTCCCGTGGCCTTTGAACCCTTTGAAACCACCGCCCCTTTGCATTTTGCACAGATCGAAGGCTATCAATTCCAACCCATCGAGATCGCCGTTCCCGTTAAAAGCGCGATTCGTAAATGGACACTTTATCCTTAAATGTGGTTTTGATATCGCTTTATATCAATTACCTGAAATGACGGGGAAAAATAAGATGAAATTTATCTATCCCTACACATCATTCATCCTCTTTGTTTTACTCCCATGCTTTTTGCAAGATTCATGGGGAGCTGACATTCTATCGAAGCGCGGTGAGATTCATGGAAAGATAGCTTTTTGTGAATCCGATGCCAAAAATCTGTTGATCGCTTACCAGTCGGAATCCATGGAAGGTTTGCGTTATGCGTTGCTGCAGTATGATAAGGATCAAAAACCCGATGAACACCTATTTCCCTTGGACCTCAGCCGGACGGAGAGTGTTCGTTTGTATCGAGAATTTCTCTATATCTACCGGGAGGATATCGAAAGTGCGAATGGCCGGCTGGACGTGATGGATTTACGCGACTTTCCTGATATCCACCTCGTGCAGACAATCCCCAATTTCAACGGGCCGATCCATGATCCGTTCCGGTATGGCTATCTGGTAATGGGAGAAGGATGGGTCTATCAACAAATAAATGACTCAAATATTCAATATTACGCCAGGAAAACCGATGGTACTCTGCAACCCGCGAAGGAAATCAGGGAAAATCAGGGTGTCTACGCGCCGATGCTCATTCAAGGGGATTTCCTCATTGGAACCCACCGGCTCAATCAGATTCGCGTGCTTTACATTTCGGAGACTTCCATTGAGGATCAGAGAACACTATCTCTTGGGTTTCCCGAATTCGTGGGGACATCCCTTTGCGCGCCTTCGATCAATGCCATGATTCCCTTTCACAACCACCTGTTCGCCGCAACGTCGCTGACCTGCATTGATGTCATGAATTCACCCGTGGATCTTGAAATGCCTGCGGATGATTGGTCATCCTACTTGGGTGCCATGGCCGTTGTGGAAGACTGGAACACGGCGACTCCGCGGATTCTGATGCCTGATATATTGATCCTTACGAAAGTATCCCGACATCACATTGTAATATAGCTTAGTTTGGG
>JBHGBC010000188.1:0-10670 GCA_041946805.1 bacterium | reverse complement strand
CCTCTGGGAGAGGGCCAGGGTGAGGGAATTTTTGTAGGGGCGGACCTGGGTGTCCGCCCGCCTTAGCGAGTGGATGGAATGCCTTCTTCACCGGCAGGTACGCACTTGCCGGATGAGCCTCAATTCATAAGTACCATGACAAAATCCCGATTCCGCGCATCGATCGGTATTCCCTGCGGAATGCTTCTGCTGCTGATGGGCGGGCTGGCAATCTCCGGTGAAACGCCTCAGAAAACCGCAATTCCCCGCGAGACGCTCGACCGCTGGGCCGCTCCCTACCGCGGATGGCATTACTACCCGGGCCATGTAATTTCCTCGAAACCGAATATCCCTGGGTACGAGAAATTCGAATCCACGGATGTCCCCACGGTTTACCAGATTCCCGGTGATGATACGTGGTACTTGAGCTTCATCGGCTTCGACGGCCGGGGATACCAGTCGTTCGTGGCGGAAAGCGAGGATTTAATCCACTGGCGGCACAAGGGCCTGGCCATGGGCTTCGGTCCCGAGGGCGGGTTCGATTTCGGCGGGCGGGTGATCGGCGCGTTTTTGTACGAATCGTACGACATCCAGGCGCCCCGGCTGCTCAAGAAAAAGGACGGAAAATATTGGACCCTATACGGCGCGTATCCCCGGCAAGGCGGTTATGAACTGCGCCCGGGCTACGAAGGCGTGGCCTGCAGCGATGACGGCCTGACCTGGAAACGGGCGAAAGATCAGCCCATCCTCTCCGTGCATGACCCGGACCGTGGAACGTGGGAGAAGGATTGCGTCTATCAACCCTGGCTGGTGGAACACGAGGGGAGTTATTTTAATTTCTACAACGCCGCCAACGGCCGCGTGGAACAAATGGGCCTGGCGCTGTCCAGCGATTTGTTGAACTGGAAACGATATCCCGAAAATCCTGTCATCCGCAACACGCCGGGCGGATACGACGAACAATTCTGTTCGGACGGCAAGGTGTTCCGCGACGGCGATCATTGGGTGATGTTCTATTTCGGCGTGGGGCACGGCGGCGCGCATGTCATGGCCGCCTTTTCTCGGGACTTGCGCCGCTGGACCGCGCATCCCGATCCGCTCTACAAGGCGGGAGGCCATCCCGGCGGATTGGACAAGCAATACGCGCACAAAATCTCGCTGGTGTACAACCCCAAGAATCAAACCTATTACATGTACTACTGCGCCGTGGGCAACCAGGGCCGCGGTATCGGACTGCTTACCAGCCAGCCGGTCGGAGAGTGACATGAGTAGAGGGACAAGATAAATACAGGGGTGAAATAATGGAACCCAAAGGATGGCAAGGACCTTTAACAAATGAAGGCAAGATCCCTGCACCACCAATTCCCTCACCCCGGTCCTCTCCCAAAGGGAGAAGGCGCGGAAATGGGAGGGGGATGGAGAAATGAGACGCGGTGATAATCAGGCTGGTGTTGAGTGATCGCAACAGGTCACTCTTCTGAAGTGATTACGGGAGGAAAAGGCGGTACATGCTTCGTGCGGATGGATTCCCGCAGGGCCAAAACGAGGATCGAGACGGGATTGTAGCCGCGCCGTTTCCAGGTGCGGAAAACGGTCATCAACACGGCCTGGATCAGCGCGCCCTGGCCGCCGCGGTTGCCGTCCACGATCAAGCGCATCAAAACCGCCGGCCAGTTCTCGCGCTCCATTCGGTAATTGGTTGCGGGATCCTCTGGATGGCTCAAAAACGTGGAGAGCTCCTCCCGGCATTCCACCAGCCGCTGGGCCCTGCTTACCTCTTTTCTTTACACGATCTTTACACCCTCCCCACCAATCATGACGTCTTCTTGATACCTCCGGTTCTACAATTCATTACGTAATCCAAGGGGCAGGATGGCGTGCGCCGCGCCCGATCCCTCCAGACCGCGCCCATCAACACCCGTCAACAAGCATCGAGGACGCGTGTGGAAGGTGACACATCGGCCCACAAGATGAGGAGATTCCCATGACCATATTAGAGGGATTCATCGCCTTGGCGCTGTTTATTTACCTGATTCTATGTTTGGTAAAACCGGAGTGGTTCTCATGAGTAGGAACGGGTGGTTCCAAATCATTCTATATGTAGGCATTTTGCTGCTCTTGGTCAAACCGCTCGGCGGATGGATGGCGTACGTGTTTGAAGGCCGGCTGACATCACGCCGCCGCTGGGCGGGATCCCTGGAGCGTTTTCTGGACCGGATCAGCGGTATCGATTCCGGGCGGGAGATGGACTGGAAGGAATACACGGCCCATCTGTTGGTATTCAACGCCCTGGGCATCGCTGCGGTTTATCTGTTGCAACGGATACAACTCTGGCTGCCATGGAATCCGGAGGGACTCGGACCCGTCCCGGCGGATCTGGCTTTCAATACCGCCGTCAGTTTCGGCACCAATACCAATTGGCAAGCCTATGGGGGAGAAACCACCCTTAGCTACGCAACGCAAATGCTGGGATTGACAGTCCAGAATTTCCTGTCCCCGGCGACCGGCATGGCGGTGCTGATCGCGCTGATCCGGGGGATCCGCCAGAAGGTCAATCCGGGATTGGGTAATTTCTATGTGGACCTGGTCCGCGGGACCTTGTATGTCCTCCTGCCTCTATCCCTTGTCCTGGCATTGTTGCTGGTCAGCCAGGGGGTAGTACAGACCTTCAGTCCTTACCAGGAAGCCCGGGTGATGGATCCCGCGGCGATGGGCGCCGATACCCAGATCCTGGCGGTGGGGCCGGCGGCTTCCCAAATCGCCATCAAGCAGTTGGGAACCAACGGCGGTGGTTTTTTCAACGCCAACTCGGCCCATCCATTTGAAAACCCCACACCGCTTTCCAATTTCTTGGAGATGTTGGCGTTGCTGCTGATTCCCGCCGCCCTCTGCCACACGTATGGAATCATGGTGCGGGACACGCGGCAGGGTTGGGCGCTCCTGGCGGCGATGACGATTTTGTTCATCGGATTTCTATACGGGGGTGTCATCGCGGAACAACGCGGCAACCCGGAATTGGAGAAATTGGGTGTGGATATCCAGGCCGGCGGCAACCTGGAAGGCAAGGAGGTGCGTTTCGGCATAGTCGATTCCGCCTTGTGGGCCACCGCCACCACGGCGGCTTCGAACGGATCGGTCAATAGCATGCACGATTCGTTTACGCCATTAGGCGGGCTTGTGCCGATGCTGTTGATAATGCTGGGGGAAGTAGTTTTCGGGGGAGTGGGATCGGGTTTGTACGGCATGTTGGCCTTCGTCATCATTGCCGTGTTCGTCGCGGGATTGATGGTGGGCCGCGCGCCGGAGTATCTGGGCAAGAAGATTGAGGCGTTCGAGATGAAGATGGTGGCGCTGGTGGTGCTGATCCCCGCCGCGGCGGTTCTGCTGGCGTCCGCCCTGATCGTCGCGCTGCCGTCTGGCCTCGGCAGCCTCTTCAATTCCGGCGCGCATGGATTGTCGGAAGCGCTGTACGCGGCCGCCTCCGCGGCGAACAACAACGGCAGCGCGTTCGCCGGATTCGGCGCGAATACGCTTTTCGCCAATGTCCTCTTGGCGCTGGGCATGCTGCTGGGACGGTATGGCGTCATCGTTCCCATCCTGGCCCTGGCGGGATCACTGTCCGGGAAACGCATCGTGCCGCCTGGACCCGGCACCCTGCCGACGCACACGCCGCTCTTCACCGGGCTGCTGATCGGCGTGGTGCTCTTGGCCGCCGCCTTGACCTTTTTCCCCGCGCTGGCCCTCGGCCCGATTGTCGAGCATTGCATTCTTTACTCGTAACGGACAAACCGCATCCTTTCATTCTGTGGAGAAGACCATGAGTCCACGAAAAAAACCTATCTCGTTTCTCGACCGCACCCTGTTGAAAAACGCCGTCCTCGATTCGTTTTGGAAACTCGATCCGCGCCGGCTGGCGCGCAATCCGGTCATGTTCGTCGTGGCGGTCTGCGCCGGCCTGACCACTCTTCTGGGATTCCAGGCGCTCGTCGGCCAGGGTGACGCGCCGGCGGGATTCATATGGCATATCACCTTGTGGTTATGGTTCACGGTGCTCTTCGCCAACTTCGCCGAAGCCATCGCGGAAGGCCGGGGGAAGGCCCAAGCCGCCTCCTTGCGCAAGACCCGGCGGGAGGTCACCGCGAAAAAACTCCGTAATCCTTCCGGCCGGTCTTCTCCTGCCCCGGTTCCCGGCTCGTCTCTGCGCAAGGGAGATTTCTTTTTGGTGGAAGCAGGCGACACCATCCCCGCGGATGGCGAGGTGCTGGAAGGCATCGCCGCGGTCAACGAAAGCGCCATCACCGGCGAGAGCGCCCCCGTGATCCGGGAATCGGGCGGGGACCGCGGCGCCGTCACCGGCGGCGCCACGATTCTCTCGGACTGGCTGGTGGTCCAGGTGACCTCCAATCCCGGCGAGACGTTTCTGGACCGCATGATCGCGATGGTGGAGGGCGCGAAACGGAAGAAAACGCCGTTGGAAATCGCCCTGGACATTCTCCTGGCCGCCTTGACCCTCGTGTTCCTGTTGGCCACTTGCACGCTCTTGCCCTTTTCGATCTACAGTGTGAAGGCGGCGGGACAAGGCTCGGTGATCTCCATCACTATCCTGGTATCCTTGCTGGTCTGCCTCATTCCGACCACGATCGGGGCCTTGCTGTCCGCCATCGGGATCGCGGGCATGGACCGGATGATGAGCGCCAATGTGGTGGCCCTGTCGGGCCGCGCGGTGGAGGCCGCCGGGGACGTGGATGTCCTGCTGCTGGATAAAACCGGGACCATCACCCACGGCAACCGCCAGGCCTCGGAGTTCATCCCGGCCGATGAGATCCCTGAAAAGGAATTGGCCCACGCCGCGTTTCTTTCCTCCCTGGCGGACGACACGCCGGAGGGCAAGAGCATCGTGGAATTGGCCCGCCGGTTGTGGCGGTTTCCCGAAAAGGACCTGAATGGGATAGGGGGGCAGGCCGTCCCCTTCACCGCGCAGACCCGCATGAGCGGAATCAACCGGGATGGGCGAACCTACCGCAAGGGCGCGCCGGACGCCATTGAAAAGCATGTATCGGCCCAAGGCGGGCGGATGCCGAACTCGGTGAGACAAGCCGTGGAGCGCGTGGCGCGGTCCGGCGGGACGCCCTTGATCGTCTGCGAGGGCCCTCGCGCCTTGGGCGTGGTTCATCTCAAGGACATCGTGAAAAGCGGCATTCGGCAACGGTTCCAGGAATTGCGGCGCATGGGTATCCAAACCGTCATGATCACCGGCGACAACCCGGTGACCGCCGCCGCCATCGCCGCCGAGGCGGGAGTGGACGATTACCTGGCCGAAGCCACGCCGGAAGCGAAACTGGATCTGATCCGGCGGCAACAAGAAGGCGGGCGAATGATCGCCATGACCGGCGACGGGACCAACGACGCGCCCGCCCTGGCCCAGGCGGATGTCGCGGTGGCCATGAATTCCGGCACGCAAGCCGCCAAGGAGGCCGCCAACCTGGTGGACCTCGACTCCAATCCCACCAAGCTGATCGAGATCGTGGAAATCGGCAAGCAGATGCTCATGACCCGCGGCGCGTTGACCACCTTCAGCCTCGCCAATGACCTGGCCAAGTATTTCGCCATCCTGCCCGCCGCCTTCATGCCGGTGTATCCCCAGTTGGAGGCGTTGAACATCATGCGCTTGAGCAGCCCTGCCAGCGCGGTCCTCTCGGCGGTCATTTTCAACGCCCTGATCATCGTGGCCCTCATTCCCCTGGCCTTGCGCGGCGTCAAATGCCGCTCCTTGGGAGCGGCGGAATTGCTGCGGAACCATCTCTTGATCTATGGCCTCGGCGGGATCGTGGCGCCCTTTTTGGGAATCAAGGCCATCGATCTTTTCTTGAACACCGCCGGATTATAAGGAGACTATTTCGCCATGAAATATGTACTGCCCTCTATTCGTTTTTTGATCGTCATGACTCTCGTCACCGGATTGTTATATCCCTTCTTCGTCACGGCCGCCGCGCAGATTCTTTTCCCCCGTCAAGCCAACGGCAGCCTGATCGTGGAGAACGGCCGGGTAACCGGCTCGGAACTCATCGGCCAGGCGTTTCAGAATCCCCGGTATTTCTGGAGCCGCCTGTCCGCCACGGCCGGGCATCCTTACAACGCCGGATCTTCCTCCGGAACGAATTACGGTCCGCTGCATCCGGATTTGTTCCTACAAGCCCGGGCCCGCATCGCCGAGCTGAAGAAGTATCCACACGATCCCACGATGCCCATACCCGTGGACCTGGTCACGGCGTCGGGCAGCGGACTCGATCCGCATATCTGTACCGCCGCCGCGTATTACCAGGTCCCGCGAGTGGCCCAGGCCCGAAACCTCCGGGAAGAGACCATCCGGGAGATCGTCTCGCGCACAGTGGAAAACCGGCAACTGGGATTCCTGGGTGAACCGGTGGTAAACGTAGTACAATTAAACCGCCGCTTGGACCGGGAAGCGCCGGTTCACAAATAATCCAGGGATAATCCCGCCATGAACGACGTGGAACGCCGTCCCGATCCCGATCAACTGTTGGAGAAAATCCGCGAGCAAAACCATTCGTCCGCGAAGGGGAAACTCAAGGTGTTTCTCGGCGCGGCGCCCGGCGTGGGCAAAACCTTCACCATGCTGGAAGCCGCCCGCGGTTTGAAGCGGCAGGGCGTGGACGTGGTCATCGGCTTGATCGAGACGCATGGACGCCGTGAGATCCAGGCGCTGCTGGAAGGATTCGAAATACTCCCCCGGAAAAGGATGCGTTACCGGGACCTGGATTTCGAGGAATTCGACCTGGACGCCGCGCTCCAGCGCCGGCCGGCCGTGCTGCTGACCGATGAACTGGCGCACACGAACATCCCCGGCAGCCGCCATGCTAAGCGGTGCCAGGATGTGCAGGAACTGCTGGCCGCCGGCATCACGGTGTACACCACCTTGAATGTCCAGCACCTGGAGAGCGTCAACGACATCGTCGAGCAGATCACCGGCGTGAAGATCCGGGAAACCCTGCCGGACCAGATCCTGGACCAGGCGGATGAAATCGAACTGGTGGATATCAGCCCGGGTGATCTCATCCAGCGGCTGCAAGAAGGGAAAGTCTATCCCGGGCAGGATCCGGGGCTGGCCTTGGGGAACTTCTTCAAGCCCGGCAACCTGATCGCCCTGCGCGAACTCTCCTTGCGGCAGGTGGCGGACCGGGTGGAAGCCGACCTGCACGTGTACCGCCGCGCGCACGACATCCAGAAAGTCTGGCGGGCGGCGGAACGCGTCCTGGTCTGCGTCGGTCCCAGCCCGTTGTCGGCGCGGGTGGCGCGTATCGCCAGCCGCATCGCCAAGAGCCTGCACGCGGAGTGGACCGCGGTCTCCGTGGAAACCTCCCGCATTCGGCGTCTGCCCGAAAAGGACAAGGCGCGGGTGCGTCACCATCTGCGCCTGGCGGAGGATCTGGGAGCGGAAACCCGGGTGCTTTTCGGCGAGAACGTCAGCGAGGAAATCATCGCCTACGCCCGCGCCCATAACATTTCCCTGATCGTGATCGGCAAGCCGATGACTCCGCGCTGGCGGGAGTGGCTGCGCGGTTCCCTGGTGGATGAGGTGATCCGCCAAAGCGGAGACATCGAAATCTACGTCGTCCAGGGGGGCGAAAGCGAATGGCCGGCCGCCGGGGCCGCTCCCCCACGGCCCTCCCATTCGATTCCTTGGAAGGATTACGGATGGTCCTGCCTCATCACCGCCCTGTGCGCGGCATTCGCGTTTTTCCTGCGAAAGTTCCTGTCCGAATCGGATGTGGTCGTGATCTTCCTGGCGGGGATTTTCCTCGCCGCGTTTTCTCTGACCCGCCGGGCGGCCTACCTGACGGCCTTGCTGAGCGTGGCGGCCTTCGACTATTTTTTCATTCCGCCCCATTTCACGTTCTATATCCATGATACGCGGTATATCCTCACATTCCTCGCGATCGTGCTGGTGGGATTGTTGATGGGAAACCTGGTGGACCGCGTGAAGGAGCAGGCGCGCTCCGCCCGCGCCCGGGAATACCGCACCTTCGCCCTCTACCGTTTGACGGAAAAACTCGCGCGGGAGAACGATACGGACCATTTGGTCCAAACGGCCGTGCAGCAGACGCAAGAGATATTCAAATCCGATACGACGATTTTCCTGGAGGACGAAAAAGGCGGCCTGGCGCCGGCCGCGAATGCCGGCGCGCCTTTGGATAACGCCAAGGAGATAATCACCGCCCAGTGGTGCTTTACTCATGGCAAACCCGCCGGGAACGGTACGCCGACCTTGCCGGCTTCCGAGGGGCTGTACCTCCCCCTTGGACCGGGCGAGCGCAAGTTGGGCGTGGTGGGCGTGCGGCCGCGCTCGCCAGATGTATTTCAAGATTCGGACCAGTATCAATTACTGGACGCGGCGGTCACGCAAATCAGCATCGCGCTGGAGCGGACGCTGCTGGCCGAATCAGCGCGCCAGGCGCAAGTGCTCATGGAAACGGAACGTCTGCGCAATGCCTTGCTCAGTTCGATCTCCCATGATCTGCGCACGCCCCTGGGGGCTATTCTGGGCGCGGTGACGGGCATTTTGGAACAACGCCCGCCGTTGCCTCCCGATCAAATGGAACTGCTGGAGACCATCCAGGAAGAAGCCCACCGCCTCGCCCGTCTGCTGCAAAACCTGTTGGAGATGACCCGGATCGAGGGCGGGGGATTCCAACTCAACACGGATTGGCACCTGCCGGAAGAGGTCATCGGTTCGGCCTTGCGGCAATTATCCCGGACGCTGCAATCCCGGACCGTGCGGGTCCGGGTGGATTCCGATCTGCCCCTGGTGCGGATGGACGGATTGTTGATCGAGCTGGTCCTGATCAATCTCATCGAAAACGCCGATAAATACAGCCCGAAGCCGGAGGCGGTCGAGATCACGGCCGTCCTGCAAGATCAAGGCGTGGTGATCACGGTCTCCGATCACGGCGCGGGATTCGAGCCCGGCGAGGAACAGCGGATCTTCGACAAGTTCTACCGGGGTTCCAAAGCCCACGCCCGGGGAGCTGGGCTGGGATTGGCCATCTGTAAGGCGATCGTCGAGGCCCACGGCGGGCGGATCTGGGCGGTCAACCGGACGGACGCGCGGGGCGCGGCCGTGGCCTTCTCGCTGCCCGTGGATCTGGAATCATCCGGTATCCAAATGCGCAACGCCTCGGCCCTGAACGCGCGGGAACTCTAATCCATGTCGGATTCTCAACCACTGATCCTGGTCATCGAGGACGAAGTCCCCATGCTGCGGTTTTTACGGGTGCTGCTCACCAGCCACCGTTACGCCATCGTGGAAGCCATGACCGGCGCGGAGGGCATCCGTGAAGCGGCCACCCGCCAGCCGGACCTGGTATTGCTGGACCTGGGCTTGCCGGACCTGGACGGCCTGGAGGTGACCCGGAACCTCCGCGCGTGGTCGGCGGTCCCCATCATCGTGCTCTCGGCGCGGGGCCGGGAGCAGGACAAGATCGAGGCCCTGGATCTCGGCGCGGATGACTACCTGACCAAGCCGTTCGGCGCGGGAGAACTGCTGGCGCGCATCCGCGCCGCGCTGCGGAAAAAAGTCCAGCCCGCCGGACAGTCTGAACCGCCGGTTTTCCAGGCCGGCGGTCTGCGAGTGGACCTGGCCCTGCGGCGCGTGTGGTTGGATGAGGAGGATGTTCATCTGACGCCGATCGAATATAAGCTCCTGACCTGCCTGGTGCGAAACGCCGGACGGGTTTTGACGCACCGGCAGATCCTCAAGGAGGTTTGGGGGAACGCCTACGAGGGGCAGGAACATTACGTCCGGGTGCATATGGCGCAACTGCGGAAAAAAATCGAGCGCGATCCCGCCCAGCCCGAGTATATTTTGACGGAACTGGGGGTCGGTTACCGCCTGCGGTCCGGCACGGAATAGATACCTATAAACGAAAGACAGAACCCTGGGCTCACTGATATTCGTCTGGTTTTTTCGTATGTACTGACGGAACGGCAAAAAGTCTCCTCATGGTGGTGCAGACATCTTGTCTGTGTAAAATATGGTGGCAGGCAGGATGCCTGCACCACAATATATTGAACATATCCGTTGCATTTTCACTTTTTGCCGGAGCGTCAGTACTTGATTTCAGTGAATCCAGTATTGAAATTCGGCACTCCGGATTACATTTGGATTTTCCGATGCGCTAACGGCGCCAGGAATCTTCCAAGTTCATTTTCTTGTATATTTTCTGTTAGTGCGGTTCAGCCCAGGAACGCCGCTGGACGTTTGCCGGGGTGCTGGAACGGCTCAAATCGATTCGCGAAGAAACCGGGCTGATGCAGGGCCACGAGGCCTCCTGGATCACCACTCCGGATGATGAACAACAGCAGATTCTCGATCGGGTGGAGGTCCAATGGCAGGCATGCAGCCACGTTCGTGAAATGCAAAATCCTCCTTAATCAACTGAGTTATAAGGGATTGTTGAATGAATGGCTAGGTAAATTGCGATTTATGGCTCATCCGGCAAGTGCATACTTTTTTTCAAATCGCCGTTGCGCGTCTCTTCGAAAGGATCGATGAAAACCACCCCTAAAATTCCCTCTCCCTCTGGGAGAGGGCCTGGGTGAGGGAATTTTTTATAGGGACGGACCTTGGTGTCCGCCCTCATCCCGGCGTGAATGGAATTGATTTTACCTCA
>JBHGBC010000187.1:0-10706 GCA_041946805.1 bacterium | reverse complement strand
ATCAAATTCCGTGGCAAAAACATCTCGTGACCCTTGATTGTTAACACAGTCGCTCTCCCTTTGGGAGAGGGCCAGGGAGAGGGCCGGGGTGAGGGAATCTCTGTCAGGGCGGCCCATCCTGGCCACCCGGTTTTATTCGTGTATTCCGTGAATTTCAATCCGTGAAATCCGTGATTCCATCCGCGGCTATTCACACGCCTCCCGTTCGGGGATTTAATTCATTTCATTCTCAGGATGCTTTGGGAAAATAGCCGGGGCCTGTCGCTACGCGCCCTGAGGAATGAACGGAGCCAACATACGGGATGTATAAAATAATACCGTCTTCACCGGAGGTCGACACGCGTGTACTTTGAAATTTTATCTCAACTCAATCACATCCTGAGGGAGACAGCCAGGCGTCTGCCGGGCGGACCCGGCGAGCCGCAACTGGAATCGTTGGCGTTCACGCCCACCCGCGAGGCGGAGCACGGGGATTTGACCACCAACGCGGCCATGCTGCTGGCCAAGCCGCTCAAAAAGTCCCCGCGCGAACTGGCCGCCGAGTTTCTTCAATCCCTGCAAGCCAGCCCGCTGGTCGACAAGGCCGTCCTGGCCGGGCCGGGCTTCATCAATGTCCACTTGCGGGACGCCGTGTTGATTGAGGTGCTCAAACGGGTGCTGAGGGACAAGGAAAAGTACGGCCGTTCCACGAAGTATGCCGGGAAAAAGGCGTTGGTGGAATATGTCAGCGCCAATCCCACGGGACCGTTGCATGTCGGCCATATCCGCGGGGCCATCGTGGGCGACACCACCGCCGCCATGCTCGCGGCCGTGGGGTACGAGGTCACCCATGAGTACTACTACAACGATGCGGGCGTGCAGATGATGATGCTGGGGCGCTCGGTCCAGGCGCGTTACAAAAACCTGTTCGGGTTGGAGTGCCCCTTTCCTGAAAACGGCTACAAGGGCGATTATATCCGCTACATCGCCGCCGCCCTCAAAACCGCGCGGGGTGACGCCTTGCTCCACGAGGAATCCTGGGAGCCGTTCACCCGCTTCGCCGCCGATGTGTTGATGAACGTCATCCTGGACGATCTGCGCCTGCTGCGGGTGAAGTTTGACACGACCTTCAGCGAACGGTCGCTGCACACGTCCGGCGCGGTTCCAAAAATTCTGAAACAACTGGCCGAAAAGGGGGCCACCTACGAGCAGGACGGCGCGCTGTGGCTCCGCTCGAGCCAGTACGGCGATGAAAAGGACCGCGTGCTGGTCAAGAACGACGGCGAACCCACGTACGTCACCCCGGACATCGCCTATCACTGCCAAAAGTACGAGCGGGGCTACGACCTGCTGGTCAACGTGATGGGGCACGATCACCACAACCAGGTGGAGCGCGTCAAGATCGCGATGAGCATCTTCGGGCACGATCTCTCCAAACTCGTGTATTTGCTGAACCAGATGGTCAGCATCGAGCGAGGCGGGGAGAAGATCAAACTCTCCACCCGCGAGGGGCAGTTCATGACCCTGGCCGAAATGGTCGGCGAGCTGGGGGCGGACGTGACCCGCTATTTCTTCGCCCAACGCAGTTACAAGGCGCAGATGGTGTTCGACTGGGACCTGGCCAAGCAGCAATCCATGGACAATCCCGTTTACTATTTGCAGTACGTCCACGCCCGCGCCTGCAGCATCGAGGCCAAGGCGCGGGAACGGGGGATCGCGGAGACGCCCGCGTTCGATTTCGACACCGCGCCCCTGGCGGGCGAACGCGAGCGGCCCCTGCTGCTCAAGCTGTTCTATTATCCCCTGGTCATCATGGACGCGGCCGAACGGCGGGAAGCGAACCTGGTGCCCACGTATCTGGAAGACTTGGCCAAGACTTTCCACACCTACTACCAGGTGCAGCGCGTGTTGGACCAGGACGATCCGGCGGGCAGTGTGAGCCGCTTTCACCTGGTGCTGGCCGTCCGCCAGGTCATGCGCAACGGGCTGGGCCTGCTCAAGGTGAACGCGCCCGAGCGCATGTGACGCGGCCGGGGGGGTATAATAGAAGGAGTGGTTGGGTGATAGGGTTTTCAGGTAGTGTAATCCGGCGGGATTTTCCCTCACCCCGGCCCTCTCCCAGAGGGAGAGGGGGGGAATTAATGGGGTAAAGGACATAAAGGACATAAAGGACGCAAGGGATTTCACGCATGGCGAATGAAAGACGCATTCTGTTGGTGGATGACAACCCGCAATACCGGGCCGCCGTCATTCGCAATCTGACCCTGGAAGGCTACCAGGTCATCGAGGCGGACGACTCGGCCGAAGGCATGGAGAAGATCCACGCCGGCGACCCCCAGGTGGTCATCACCGATCTCGACATGCGGACGCACGACGAGGGGCTGGTGTTCATTCGCGAGGTGAAACGGCGGCGTCCGCGCCTGCCGGTCATCATGATCTCGGCCGTGGGCACATTCGACGAAGGCGCGCTGGCCCGGCAGTACGGCGCCACCTTCGTGCTCAGCAAATCCCGCATCGACGCCGAGATCAGCACCCTCTACCAGCGCCTGGAACGCCTATTCGAACTGCTGGACCGGATCGAAGCGCTCCGCAACCGGGTGGATGAAGCCTTGGCCCGGGAATCGGAAGATCCTTCCGCCATCCGCCAGGAACTGGAAGACCTTTTGCGCAACGATGACCTGGACGCGGGCTTGAAAGGGGAGATCTACGATCTGGCCGACCGGCTCGACCGCAGCCCGGCGCGCGCGAAGGATTTCGGCATGGCCCTGGACAGCATCGCTATCCCGCCCACATTGGAAAAAGAACTGCCTGAGCTGCCCCGTCTGGACTCGGAGACCCGGACCATGCTGGCGGTGGCGGAGAGCATGCAGCAATCCGGTTCGGCCGCCAGTCTCTCCGTGGCCCGCAACGTCAGTTTCTCGTACTCGTTCGCCGTGGAAAACGAGGTCAAGCTGCGGGCCGGCCGCAAGGTCAGCCGCCTGTTGACCGAAGACCGCGTCAAGATGCTGGCCCATCAACTCTACGACTCCTCCCTGGGCAATCTTGACCTGTTCTTCAACCAATACCTGATCCGACTGGTGCAGCAATACAATCTTGAACTCAATTCGGACATCACCCGCCAGGTGTTGGAACGCATTCTCCAGCACGGGTCCAAGTACAAACCGGACGGCCTGAAGGCCCTGGGCGTGATTCTCTTCTGCTGGGGCCGCAACCACTCGTTTCTGAACAAGCAAGGCCCGGTGGAGATTCAAAATCCCCTCGGGATCAAGGGGCTCACCGACGGCCAGACCACCCGGCTGGCCAGCCAGCTGATTCTGTTGCAGCATATCCGCAATCCCTACATTCATCCGGAATTCAATGAACGCGAAAAAATCGAATCGGTCCGCAAGACCGCTCTCGAATGCCTCTCGCTGGTCAGCCATGTCGTCTAGCCGCATGCCGGGCTCCCATTCCGGAACGCCGGCGGTTCCCGGGGAGGCGCGGGCATGAAGGTTCTGTTCCTGTTTCCCCAGATCCCCTATCCCCCGCACAGCGGCGGCCGGATCGTCACTTGGAACACGCTCAAACGGTTCGCATCCGAATGCTCCGTCCGCGTGGCGTGTCTTTACCACCATCCCGCCGAGTTGGGGGCGCTGGACGAGGTCAAGAAAATCGCCGAAGAGGTGGCTGCCTTCCCCGCCCATGGCAAATGGGACAAGCTTCCGCTGCTGCGTTCCCTGGTTTCGGCCTGGCCCTACAAGGCGCACCGCTTTTGGAATCCGGACATGGCCGAATACATTCAGCGGCTGCAGGCGCGCGATCCCGTGGACGTCATCCACGCCCAGAATTTCTATACCACATCCTATGTCACCGGCCGCGAGGCCTGCCTCAAGATCCATTACAAGGAAAACGTGGAAGGCCACCTCCTGCTCCGCTATGGGCAGCGCGCGGAGAACCGCTTGACGCGCCTGGCGGCCCAGCTGGAGGGGCGGCGCACCCGGCGCTTCGAGCTGAACGCCTGCCGCAAGTTCGACCAGGTGTTGACTATCTCGCCGGCCGACCGCGACCGCCTGCTCGCGCTGGATCCCGGCCTGCCG
The DNA here is from genome assembly GCA_041946805.1 of bacterium. Lineage (GTDB taxonomy): Bacteria > Hinthialibacterota > Hinthialibacteria > Hinthialibacterales > Hinthialibacteraceae > JABLXU01. Next base: position 6,651 of record JBHGBC010000187.1, on the reverse strand, counting down.
GTGCGGCGCCAGCGGCCCGGCGTGGACCTCGAATTCTATCCCTTTCTCGACCTGCCCCCGGAACCCCCGGCGGTCTTGTTCACCGGCACGATGTCCTATTACCCCAATGAAATCGGCATCCGGTGGTTTTTCGAAACCGTCTGGCCCCGGGTGCGGCAATCCATCGAAAACGCGGAATGCTGGATCGTGGGCGCGGATCCCCCGCCGGCGCTCCGCGTCTGGGACGGGCGGGACGGCGTGCGGGTCACGGGGCGGGTGGACAGCGTCGCGGAATACCTGTGGCGGGCGTGGATCTACATCGCGCCGTTGACGATCGGCGGCGGCGTCCGGCTGAAAATCCTCGAGGCCATGGCGTCCGGACGTCCGATCGTCAGCACCTCCATCGGGTGCGAAGGCCTGGACGGGCGGCATGACGAGCACTGGCGGCTCGAAGACGAACCGGAAGGATTCGCCCATTCCATCGTGGATTTGATCCAGAATCCCTGGAAAGCGGAACGGCTGCGGATCAACGCCCGGCGGCTGGTGGAAGCCGTGTACGATTGGGACCGGATCATCCCCCAACAGGTGGAGTTGTACCGGACACTGCGGAAGTCGCTTCTATCACTTCGGCCGGCGGGGGCAGAGGCGTCCCGCCCGGCGTGGGAGTAGGTTCGAGGCCGTAGAGTTCGCTGGTGGTCACGTTGGCGTAATCGGCGATGATCTTGGAGGCGGTGTTCTTGTCGGTCTTCCCGATGGCGGTGAACATGTCCTGCAGCGCGCGCCCGGTGTAGCGGTGCAGGATGCGCAGGACCAGTAACTGGTTTTGCCGGATTTTCGCCGGATCGGTTTCCCCGGCGGCCTGGTACAGGTTGGACAGGACCGGCGCGATCTCCTTGGCCTTGGCGCCGGACAGGGCTTTGGCGAGATCTTCCTCCCGCTTGGTCAATTCGCTTTTCTCCCGCTCTTCCCGGTCGCGTTTCATCTCCCGGATCGAGGTCAGGTACTCCGAGGCTTCCTTCGTCAGGCCGGCGAGGGCGGTTTCCTTCTGATCGAGCAGGGCTTCGCGGCGGGCCAGATCCCGTTCGCGTTCGGTCAGTTGCTGCTCCCACAGGCGCAGTTTTTCGCGGACGTCCGAGATGTTTTTGAGTAATTCGGGCATGGGGGTGTCCAGGCCGCCGATCATCTGTTCCACGGTCAGGGTTTCTTCCGCGGGCGTGGGGGAGGCGATGGTTTCCACGGCGGCGGTGGCGCTTTGCGGCGCGGCTTTAAAAAAGGGGATCTGCTTCAGCACGTTCTGGTCCACGACGCCGGTCAGCAGACCGATGCCAACGACCGTGACGGCCAGGGCGAGGGGCACGATCAGATACAGCAGCACCCCGCCGCGTTCTTCCCGGTGATGGCGGATGAACTTTTGCGTGCCGATTTCATCCATGATGGCGGCCTCCTCCCGGCGTTCCCCGGCGGCCCATTCCGCCTGGCGGTGTTCCTTCAATTTTTCCAGGACTTTTTCTTCCCGGTACAGCTCGATCAACACCCGCCGCTTTTTGTCCTGCTCCTGGCGCAGGCGCGCGATCTGCTCCCGCTTTTGACGTTCGATCCGGCTGGTGTACGTCCGGAACAGGTCCAGCGACCGGTGGGCGTCAACCAGCGATGCGTCATCCACCCGGTCCAGCAACCGGCGGCGGAGATCCTGGACCGCCCGGCGGCCTTCCTCGATTTCGCGCAAGAGGTCCTGGATCTGCCGCTCCAGCCGCGCGAGTTCATCTTCCAGGCGCTCGATCTGATAGGCCTTGATGCGCAGCAGCGGATCCAGGCGGAAGCGGAAGACTCTCATCGGCTCCCTCCACCCGCCCCGGCGCCGCCGGCGGCCTTGCGGGGAGCGGCCTGCCGGGCGATGGCGGTCATCTGTTGGATCGAATTCTCATACGGGACCGCCTCGCGGATGCCCTGTTTCAAAAAGGCGTTGATGGTGGGGATCATCTCGATCGCCAGATCGATCTCGGGATTGCTGCCCCGCTGATATGCGCCGATGTTGATCAGGTCCTCGGCGTTGCGGTGGACGGAGGTGACCTCGCACAGGCGGCGGGCGGCCAGGACCTGCTCCTCGGGCACGATGTCCACCATCACGCGGCTGATGCTTTGCAGGATGTCCACGGACGGGTAATGGTTGCGGTGGGCGAGTTGCCGGGTGAGGACGATATGCCCGTCGAGGATGCCGCGCACGGCGTCGGCGATCGGCTCGTTCATGTCGTCCCCCTCCACCAGCACGGTGAACAGGGCGGTGATGGTTCCCCGGCCGGGGGTGGTTCCCGCCCGTTCCAAAAACGCGGGAAGCAGGGAGAAGACCGAGGGCGTATAGCCCCGCGTGGTGGGCGGTTCGCCCGCCGCCAGGCCCACCTCCCGCTGCGCCAGCGCCATGCGGGTGACCGAATCCATCATGAAGAGGACGTCCTTGCCCAGGTCGCGGTAGTATTCGGCGATGGTCATGGCGGCCAGCGCGCCCTTCACCCGCAGGAGGGGGGGATTGTCGCTGGTGGCCACCACGAGCACGCTGCGGGCCAGGCCGTCCTCGCCGAGGTCTTTTTCGATGAACTCGCGCACTTCGCGGCCCCGCTCGCCGATCAGGGCGATTACGTTCACCTCGGCGCCCGACGAACGGGCGATCATGCCCATCAGAGTGCTTTTCCCGACGCCGCTCCCTGAAAACACGCCGATGCGCTGGCCCTTGCCCCAGGTGAGAATCGAATCGATCACCTTGACCCCGGTGGTGAGGGGTTCCGTGATCCGCCGGCGGGTGATGGCGTCCGGCGGGCGGTTGTAGATCGGCCGCAGGGTGTTGGTCTTGGGAGGATTTTTCGCGTCGCTGGGATTCCCCAGCCCGTCCAGGATGCGGCCGAGCAGATCCTCGCCGCATTTAATGTAAAGCGGGCCACCGGACGAAATCACCTCACACCCCGGCCGGATGCCGGTCATTTCCCCGAAGGCCATCAATGTGACGCGGCCGGCCCGGAAGCCCACGATCTCGGCGGGGATGGGCGGCCGGCCGTCCGCGGGGAGGATGAGCACCAGGTCGCCGACGGCTCCCCCCGGCCCGTTGGACAGGATGACCACGCCGACCAGTTCATCCACGTAGCCCCGCTGCCGGATGGGCTGGGCGTTTTGGATGGACCAGCGCAGGGATTCCCAATCCACGCGAGGCACGGAAAAGTTCATGGTTTCACGAATTCAACAAGGCGTCATCGAGGATTTCCATCTGCTTGTCGATGCGTCCATCCACGCCGCCGGTTCCGGATTCGATGATCACTCCGCCCTTCCGCACGCGCGGATCGGTGTCGATGCTGATTTTCTCGATGTCATCGAAGACGCGCAGAAATTCGGGCGCCCATTCCTCCACCTTCTTTTGATCGTCGGGGTGGACCAGCACGCGGATCGTCTTCCGCCCGGCCGCCTTGTGGATGCACTCGCGGGCCACGCGCACCACGACCTCGTCGTCGGCCGCGATGATCCGTTGGACCACCCGCCCGGCGATTTCGCTGACCAGTTCCCGGATTTCCGGCTCCTGGTCCCGGAAAAGGCTTTCCAAAATCCGCTGGCCTTCTTCCATCATTTGACGGAAATCCCGCACCAGGCCGGAAATTTGATTGCGGCCTTCCGTCTGGGCCTGGTTCTGCCCTTCCTGATAACCTTGTTTACGGGCTTGGTCCTTCAGCGTCTCGGTCTCGCGGCGGGCCTGGGCCAACAGATCCTCGGCCTGTTGCAGGGCCTCGGCGATGATTCCCTCCGCCTGCCGCTCGGCCTCTTCCAGGATTTGCGCTTCCTGGTCCCGCGCGGCTTGCAAAATTTCCGCCGCCTCGTCATCGGCGTGACGCATTACTTTCTCCGGCTCCACCACCCGATAGGGCCGTTCGGGATTTACTTGGGGCGCTTTGATGATCCGAGCCACGGCTTAGTCCCGTTCCCTGGATTGAAAAAGAGCATCCATTTCGTCAAGCGAGCGAATGATTTTTCCGCCGCTCTGTTCGATCCAATATTGTACCTGGAGGTTGACCACCACGCCATCGTTTTCGCCCCCGCGCCGGAAGTCGCCCCGGTAGCCGTCGATCCTCTTGCCGAGGCCGAAGGCGTACCCGATTTCCGAGGCCGTGCCGGAATCCACGTCCGGTCCGTCCAGCACCGCCAGCACCCGGCCGCACGAGCGCAGGAGCGAGGCATTGCGTTCCGCGATGCGCATCGAAAGGCGATGCAGTTCCCGCCGGCGGGCTGGCGGATCGGCCAGAGCGCCGGCTTTCCGCAATTCCTCCTCCAGGTCCGGCGAGGAAGCCCAGGGGTCCACCGGCTCGCAGCCGAGCTCCAGCAGTTGGTCCCGGACCCGGGGAAGAAACAGCCGCGTGCTCTCGGCAAATCCCAACGGGGAGGCGATGAAAAGTTTCATGACATTCAATACACAAAACCTTCAGTATTGTGGTGGGTTTCGCAGATTCAACTCACCCTACTCTTTATTCAGAAGTCATTGATGGAAGTCATGTCCGTGAAAACAAGGATTCCATTTGGCTCCATGGCCGTTCTGCGCAGGGGCACGTTGCAACGTGCCCCTACTTTTTATAAGCCCTTCCTCGATCACGGGGGGGAACATTCGACCGGGACGGACATGAAGGACCGCTCCTACATCATTCCCTCACCCCCGGCACCTCTCCCATAAAAGGAGAGGGGAGGGATCGCGTTTCGCTATTTTCCCAGGGCTTACGCCCTGGGCTATGCTCATGCCGCGCCGTTGGCGCTGGAAGAACCTTACCGCGTTTTAGGATCGCAGGATGGGTTAGCGCGTAGCGCGTAACCCATCAAAACCCATTTACACAGAATTTCAACCCTATGATTTTTCCTCACTCATTCACGCGCTCAGCCAGGCCTTGATGATGGCGGCCACTTCGTCCGGCTTTTCGGCCGCGTAGTGGATGACGTGCTCCTGCATCTTCAACCGGCGCTGTTCCTCGGCCGGCAGGCTGGCGATGTCTCCGAACTCCGACAATCCCAGTTGGGACAACGACAGTTCCTTGGCCTCGCTGACCGGCTCGATGGGCACCTCCTCCACCACGCCCTCCTCGCGTTCCACGGGCGCGAAGGCCCGCTGGAAGAAATAGTAGGCCAGATACGCGAGCACCACGAAAAAAAGGACCGGCAGAACCGTCTGGGTGATGGACGAGACGTTTTGCCACAATTCCGCCCGGGCTATCATCCGGGCTTCCTTGTCGTCGAAGGGATACTCGATCAACGTGAACTTGTGCACGTCGCCGGGGCCTTGGACCTCGGGCAGGCTGACCATGGTGCGCAGCAGCCGGGTGAGTTTGTCGATCTGCTCGGGGGTGCGGGGCACTTTTTGATTCTGTTCGTCCTCCACGAAATTGAGGGCGATGGCGATCGAGATCTCCTTCACCTCTCCGATCGGATCCTTGACCAGGGTTTCGAACCATGGGTACTGGTAGTTGGTGATCGTTTCGTCGATATTGGAGCCCGTGGCGCCGCCGCCCGCCCCGGCCCCGCCGGTGTCGGGGACGTTGGCTTCCACGCCCGGGGGGCCGGAGGTGGAGGGCGTCGTGTTTTCTTCCGTATAGGTCTTTTCACTGATCACCGCCGCGTTGGTGGCATCGATGTGGATTTGCTTAGTGGATTTTTCGGTCCAATCCGGCTTGACGTTGACTTCCACCAGGAAATTGTCCCGGCCGACCAGGCGTTCCAGGGCGTTTTCCACCTTGGTGCGCAGCGTGTTTTCGATGAAGAGCTGAATTTCCAACTGCTTGGTCTTGAGGGTCACTCCCGGTTCGATGTCAGTGTCTTCGCTGAGCAGTTGGTTTTTACTGTCCAGGACGGCGACCCGCTTGGGTTCCAGTTTATCGACCGCCATGGCCACCAGGTTTTGGATGCCCTGCACCTGCTCCTTGCTCAAAGTCCCCCGGGTGACCACCTTGACCGAAGCGGTCGGGGGGCTGGAGTCTTCCCGGAACAGGCGGTCCTTGGGAATATTGAGATGGACATCGGCGCTGACGATGTTGTTCGAACCCTGGACGATGGTGGATCCCAGTTCGTTCTCCAACGCCCGCTGGTATTGAGCGTCGAACATCCGGTCGGTCATGCCCAAGTTGGTCTGGTCGAAGATTTCCCATCCCGGACCCGCGCGCCCGGAGATCAAGTCTTCCCGGGCCAGTTGCATGAGCACCGCGGCCCGCCGGCTTTTATCCACCTGGATGGTCCGCTCATTGGGGGTTTCGTAGGGGATGCCCTGTTGGGAGAGATAATCCGCGATGTCCGCCAGCTGCGCCCGGTCGTCCATGGAAACCAGGGTTACCATTTGTGGACGGCTGGCCCAGTAGACCGCCGCCACCATGAAGAGGATCAGCACCACCGGCGCGGAGACCAAGATGACTTTTTGTTGCAGGGAGAGGTTTTCCCAGATGCGGTTCATCTGGTCGCGCAGTTGCTGAATGAATTCCTGCATCGCCCTCTCCTTTCTCCCCAGCCTTGGCTTCAAGCCGGCCTGAGGCCAGTCCTCCCCTCTCCCTCAGGGAAAGGGAGAGATTCGTTTCCCCGAAACTGTTTACCGTATTGCAGAGAAAGGATGAATTCCGCCCTTTCCGGGCTTCCCTCACCCTAACCCTCTCCCAGAGGGAGAGGGAATCG
>JBHGBC010000186.1:0-10775 GCA_041946805.1 bacterium | reverse complement strand
GGGTTCATCCCCAAGGAGGTCCAACAGACTCCCAAATGCATGAGAAACCGGAAATGCAGATTAAATCACATGGATGACTTTTTACCGGGGCGTCAGATCTTATAGTTTCAAATGGAACACTTCCACCACCTGATGTTGGATCCAGGATTAGGGGATCACTTGTTTTGAAAACAGTTTTTATTGAGTCTTTAATCCAGTTTCTTTCTCCTTCCGGAGGATTGTACTTAAAGGCTCTATTATATCCATAAGCATCTTTACCCAATCGGATATTATCTTTGGTGGCTTGTTCTATTCTTTTTCTCGCTGCCACCGGATCCCCGTGGATGCCCAGGGTATGGAGGAACAGTTCGCGGTCGGCCTCGGCGGGGAGCAGGCTAGCGAGAATCGCCGCGCGGCACGCCACCAACGGCCGCCGCGCCCACCAGACGTGAAGATAATAAGTAGGCGGGAGCGCGGTCATCGAACGGCGTTCGCGAACGCTTTCTTCCCCGATTTCGGCGATGGGGAGCCATTCCTCGATGAGGAGGCGCGGCCGGGTGGAGGTGGAAGGCATGGAAATACTCCCGATAGATTTTTTTTGACTCAGTTAGAACGATGTTCAGGCATGCGGGATCGGCTGGTTTTAACCGATGCGTTTTCCTTGGCTGGATCCTGAACCTCAACGGTGGTTGTTATCAAATTCAATTTACCCTGGGTGAATTGGATCGCTTCATTCAATCCTTGTATCAATCTTCCCGCCAAGGGTGGCCGTTGTGGAAGCCTTTTCATCCTGACCTTCGATTCCTGATTACGGGTGTTATTCATAAAGAAATGGTTATGCCATGGTGAGCAGCAACCGTAGCGCGGCCAGGACCCGGCGGGGCTTTTCCCGGTGCAGGGCCATGCCCAACCAGTAGGCCGATTCTTCACGGCTCATGGCTTCGATCCCGTCCGCCACCTCCCGGATGCGGTCCAGGCTGCGCATGGGGGCCAGGGTCCGGAACAGAAGTCCGAAATACAAGGCGTCTTCTTCTTCCAAAGGCCAGGCATCCTTTTTCCCCGCCTTGAGACTCCCGGGGCGAATATTGGCCCGGGCCATCCGTTTCAGAACGCGCGATTCCAAAACCCGCAGGGGCGCGCCCTTGAGCGTGGCGACATGTTCGGGGATTTTCAGCCGGGGGGTGGAGGGAGTAGGCAACTGCCAGATGGCAATCTGCCACTCACTGGCCTGTTTGACTGAAAGCCGTAATTCGTATTGTGGGCCGTATTCTGATCCTGAACTGTTGCCGGATGAATTTTTCGACCTGGTGCTTCTCCCGCTCATCATTAAGCCTCCCGGGGTGGCATGGCATACGCCTCCACATAGGCTTCACTGGTTCCATATTTCGTCAGACTATCTTGTAACTCTTCGGGCGCGGCACCTTCCATGGCCAAGCCCTCCGAAAAGTTCAGATAGTACACCGCTTCGAACTGATGGTCTTTCGCGGCCCGGATCTGTTGATCCAGGAAGGTCTTGAAGGGATTGGCTTTTTCGATATCTCCCTTGAAATTCACCTCGAATAATTCGATCCCCTCGCCCTGAAGGGAGACCTCCAACTGGCACTGCACCTTCGCGTCCCGGCGGGTGATCATGGCTTGATGCACTTTCCACGTCACCGGCGGATCGAAGAGATGCACGGTGAGTTGTTGGATGGACGGCACCTTGGCTTTGCGGATTTTTTCCCACAATTCCGTCAGGGCTTGCGCCAAGGGGCCCTCGGCTTTGAAATTCGTGATTTTGGGAGGCAAGGGAGGAGGAGGCTTGGGCGGTTCCGGCTTGTCGCCATCTTTTTTCGCGACCAACAGTTGGGCTCGTGCCTCTTTTTTCTGCCCCCGGGAATCGGAGACTTCGATCAGGTAAATGATCGATTCGGCCGGAGTAACTTCCGCGGTCAAAGCCGTCTGCGTTGTATGCGCGAGAGCCAATGTGGGCTCGTTGCTGCTGTAAGTGTAGGGACCGACACCGCCGGAGACGCTCACCTTCAGCCGGGCGGACTCCCCGGCGGTAATTTGGGCGGGTTCTACCACCAAATGAATCTCCAGGGGTTCAGCCCGCGGCCACAGCTTTTTCTGCTTGGCATCGGCCAGGGTATGAACGAACGCGTCGTCCGCGATCTTGATCGAGGGGGTGGGATCCCCCTTCCCCCAAACCTGGTTGCCTTCCCGGTAGATGAATACATCCTGCTCGATTCCCTGCCGGATGCAATTTTTCAGGGGAACGTCGGAGAGGAGGATCGAGAGTTTGGGGGCCCGGCGAAATTCATTGCGCAGATCCAGAGTCGAGATTTCCCCCTTGATTTTCAGGGGCGTCTGGTCCCGGACGAAGGCGGGCGCGTCAGGCGCGTCGTTTTCATCCAGGATCTTTTTCTGGTCCCGCAAAACGCGTTGGATGTGCTTTTGTCCTTCACCCGGACTGTCACTGGCTTGAGTGACTTCGATCACCGAATGGGCGATCAGTTCCTCACAGCCAGGAGCGGAATGATGGGAGGGATAATACAAATGACGGTAACAATGCAAGATGGCTAAGGCTGTTGTGAGATGCGATCCATCATATTCTTTCCGAACCACTTCATTCTGGTGTTTGGCTAATTGGCTATTATTTTCTGGCCTTAGAAGTTTCTCGAGAGCCATCCGGCGGCGCATCCGGTCTTTCATGTTCTCGATTTTCCGCGCGTCGGCGGCCAGAAAAATCAAGTTGTTCCGAAAATCGCGGAAATCCTGCTGAGTCCCCTTGTGCCGGTAGATATCGATAATTTCGGATGGCACCGTGGCTTCCGAAGTGACCTTGAGGGCCTCGTACCAAGGGACGATCAAAACCGGACGGCCGTCACCTACCTCATCCGGAACTTCGTACGGTCCGGCGGGGAAGAAAAATACGTTGAATGGGGTGTTTTTCCCGCCCAAGACGTTCCGGACACACTCCCGCAGCAGGTCACGAACCTCATTGGAGTCCACATTTTCCATGTGTTTACGAATCAGTTGATTGAGGTTCGGTTCCACCATGAACCGCATGGCCGCCCCGGGACGGTCATCCAGATAAAATGCCTCTTGGAGAAAACGCACGCGGGCCTGTTCGATGAAACTTGGTTCGAGGATGGGCGAGCTGATCGAGAAATTGAGGCGGTCCTGGTTGATCCCGCGGGCGGAATCGCCAAACGCCAGCGAGTTCAAGAAAATGGTGCGCGCGATGTACGAGGTAATGGGAACCTGTCCCGGGTAGTATTTCTGATCCAGACTTTGCGCCACGGAGGGCTCATCGTTCGGCATGGCGGCGGCATCGGCCTTCAAAGCCGCGGCAAACTCATGCTGTGCCAACCGCACGGTCAGTTCATCCCGGATGGGACCAAACGAGGGGTCGATATGGTGCGGATGGATCGCGTAGACATCCGCCGGCTTGTCCCGCCAAATGACATGGACCGTTCGGGCCAACAAGCGGATCATCCCCCGGATTCTTTGGAAATTGCTGAGCGAAGATGTTTTCTTCGTCAGAAGTTCAAGGGTTTCGGGATGGAGGGGATACCCCCGCCGGAATTGTTCCCGGATCTCCGGCGCCAGGGCGATTTCGGAAATGTTAGCGCGATTCAGATTCCAGGCTTTGATATAGGCATCAATCACCTCGTCCGCGGCATTCCGGTCCACCGATTCAAACAACCGGCGGCACAACACGTTGGACGTTTCGTCTTCTTCGGTGGGATTCAAGAGAAGCGCCTTCCGGCCGATCACCTCTTCGGCTTCATCCAAGGCCGTCATCACTTTCTCATGTTCATCCTTATAGGCACTCGCGGCTTTATCGTCTTTACCGACCGCCAGGGTCAAAACCAAGGTCGCCTGGGGAGAGGATTCGACCGCTTTGAACAAGGCATGCAGAAAAGGGGTGATTTGGTTTGCCGCGTTGGGATCTTTCGCATTCACTTTTCGTAGATAGACCGATATCTCATCAAGCAGGATCAGTGCCGGTTGTCCTTCAAACAACTCCCGGATGGTTTCCGCCCCGGGAGAGATATGCTTCAGGTCCGACTCCTTGACCCGCTCGTAACCCTTGACGCCGGCCAGGCGGTAGGCGAGTTCCCCCCAGAGGCTATAAGCCCGTAAATTGCCTTCCAACCGTAATCCGTTGGCGGGATCGCTGTTTTCACCATCCAAGGCCGCGACCCGGACCGCTGTTGTAGAAATTAATTCGGGATCGATAAATTCAGTGACGTTGGGGACACCTTGCATGCCCCGGACGGCGTGTACCAAGGCGATCAGCCCATGGGTTTTTCCACCCCCATACTGGGTATGCAGGCGCATGATGGAAGCGACTTCTCCCCCCCGTCCGGAGATGCGTTTGCATACCGACTTGAGCAATTCCTTGAGCCCCTTGGTCGGGTAGGAATACTGAAAGAATATCGCAGGATCGCAGTACTCCGGAGGTGCGGTGTGGTTGACAACCTGTGCCAGATCGGCGGCAAATTGCTCGTCCTTCGTGGTTCCTAATTCCACATCCGGCCGTGGCTTGCAGGTCTTCAAAATCGTTTTCAGTTCACTCATGATATCACCCCGCTGGCCATTGGTATTGATCATTAAATTTTGAATATAATAACATGTTGATCCGTGGTAGTATAGATGCGCCGGCCCATCGTGGGGAAAAAAAGATAAAAGGCTCAGACGTAAGGAAGGAAGAGTGTCGGTTTTTGACGAATGTCCTGAGGATGAACGGCTTTCCTGGTGACACGCAGAGTATGGGAGAAACAAACTGCGGGGAAGAGAATCCGGTCGGCAGGGATTCTGCACGAGGTGATACAAGGCAACCGCAGTGACCAAGACCCATATTTACAGGTGGTGCTAATGTCGATATTCCTTACTTTACGTATCAGATAATTGAGTCATGACAATATACGGTTGCATTGACATAGACACAACAACCAAAATAGCCACTTTTCACTCCTTCATGAAACAACTCTTCAGGCGGGTGAAAAGTTTCGGATGTATTAGCGACATCATAATATAGGTATGGCAAATGAAAATCGCGAATATCGATTTCCCCAATCCATTATTGGACGCCTTACGGGATAATAGATTGGTGATCTTTGCAGGTTCGGGTGTCTCAATGGGTGAGCCAGCCAATCTACCGGATTTCAGAGGTCTTGCAATTCGCATCGCGGAGGGAACTGGGGAAACCATTCAAGAAAATGAACCTGTAGACCGGTTCCTGGGTAGGCTTAAATTCAAGAATGTTGAAGTTCATTCATTGGCGGCAAAAGTGCTTTCGTATGAAGGCCTTGAACCAACTGATTTGCATCGGCAGATCTTACGCCTCTTTGTTGATCTTGCGAATGTCCGCATAGTGACTACAAATTATGACCGCTTATTCGAAAAAGCATTTATTGATATTTTTTCCACAGCGGCAGAGGTTTTTACAAAGCCGATTTTACCTCCGGGAGATAACTTCAAAGGTATTGTCCACTTGCATGGTGCTATAACCACTCCCCATGAAATGGTCTTAACAGATGAGGACTTTGGTCGGGCGTATCTTACCGATGGAGGGGCAAGTCGTTTTCTTGTTAGCCTATTCCAACATTTTACTGTTCTTTTTGTTGGTTATAGCCATAATGACACAATCGTGAGTTACCTGGCTCGCGCCTTGCCAGAAACCGAGGTAGGGCGGCGTTTTGCACTCACAGGAGAAGACGAAGACCAGCAGAAATGGCAAGTACTTGGGATAAAGCCCATCGTTTTTCAAAAATCAAGTGATCATGATTTTAGTGCGCTTTATGAAGGCGTCCGTGATTTAGCCAACACGGTCAGTCGCAGCATCCTGGATTGGCAGCGTGAGATAACCACTATCGCTACAAATCCTCCACCACTCAGTGAGGAAGAATCAGGCATCATTGATTACGCATTACAAGATGTAGCTAAAACACGATTTTTCACAGATGTTTCACGACTACCTGATTGGATTTTGTGGTTGGACAGGCGCAAATATTTCGAACCTCTTTTTTCTTACGAAGTACTTTGTGAGCGGGATTTGATCTTGGCAAGATGGCTGGCAGAGCATTATGCCCTCCCTCATTCAGATTATCTGTTTTTGCTTATTTCAAAGCACGGTAATCGTATATATCCAGATTTTTGGAGGGAAATAGTAAATGGAATTACATTAAAGAAACAAGGCCTAATTAACGATAATATCTTGTCCCGTTGGATTTCCTTATTACTTTCTACCATACCGCCTGATGTAAGTTCTATTCATCTGTATAATTTGGGTGAATTATGCGTTGAGAAAGGTGCAATGACGGACCTGTTGCAAATCTTCGATGCCATGTCTGAATGCTGTGTATGGCTGAAGGAGGGTATCAAATGGTCAGATGACGACAAGGACGATCCTAGTCCTAAGATCAATTTCGAATTACAATTTGTCGGAGAGCAATGTTGGCTTAATGATCTTTGGGAAAAGGGACTGAAGCCCAAATTGGCACAAGTGGCCGAACCGCTTCTGGAACTGATTGTCCGGCACCTGGAGCAACAACATTTCACGCTGCGCGTATGGCAAAAGGCGGACCATGAGTGGAATGCAATTGGCTCGCGACGCTCAGCCATCGAGCCACACGAGCAGGATAAACATCCCAATGCTATCGATGTGCTGATTGATGCGGCACGCGACTGTCTTGAATGGATGGTAGTGAATCAGCCGCAGTATACCGCCTATTGGTGTGATCTCAATTCAAACTCGGAAACGCCGCTTATACGCAGGTTGGTCGTTCATGTATTGGCTGCTCGCACAGACCTAACCGCGGATGAAAGAGTAAATTGACTCTTGATAAATATCGGTTTACACGGTACTTCAACGCATCATGAAATATATCGTGCAATGAAACTTGCCTATCCTGAAACTAATTCAAAAACTCGTTCAGCAGTTATCGAGTCTGTGATGGCTTATCGCTGGCCAGATAATGACAATACCGACAAGGAACGTCTCACCGCACGCAAACAATTCGATTGGCTGCGCTGGCTCCATGATGCGGATCCTAATTGCCCCTTGGCCAAGCAAGCCCTGGACGATGTATTAGTGAATTATCCGAACTTTCGACCAAGAAAACATCCAGATTTTACACGCTGGATTAATTCTGGCTGGGTTGGGCACCAAAGCCCTTGGACTGTCGAAGATCTTCTGACAAAATCCCCTGCCGAGTGGTTGCCGGAACTGTTGTCCTTCCAAGCCACAGATATTCTTGGGCCGGACCGGGAAGGGCTTGTTATCACAATCAAAGAGACAGTGAAACGCCAATTCGAATGGGGGATCGAGTTAGCAACTGCATTGGAGGATGCCGGGAAATGGAATGCCGATCTCTGGTACGGAATGATACACGCCTGGTCGGAAATTTATCTGGACGAAGAAAGGTATAAAGAGGTGCTGCAATGGCTAAGTAGGACTGAACTATACTGCGAACACGCCCGCACCATTGCCGATTCGCTATCTGCATTCTTGAGAAATGAGACCAAGCCTTATGCCCTAAGCATGCTCTCACAGGCCAACGAGATCGCTGAGGCTTTGTGGCGGCACCTTGACCGGACCACACTATCCGAGAGAAGCAGTGATTGGATTCAAATGGCAATCAACCATCCTGCAGGAATCCTAACCGAATTCTGGCTGGGGAGCCTTTCTCACTGGCGGAGGCATCAAGATCCCATACCCAAAACTTTAAGTGAGGAATATTTCCGGGTATTAACAAACATTATGCAGGATCAATCATTGCCAGGTAAATTAGGACGGTCAATTCTCTTTAGCCGGTTTGCCTACCTGCTGGAAGTTGATGAGGAATGGACACGGAATAACCTGCTTCCACTATTTGATCCAGATAACGATTTAGAAGAGTTTCAAATAGCCTGGGATGGATATTTAATCTCAGGTTATCTGAATCCTACAATAGTTGAACTGCTGTCAAAATATACTCTTAAGGCTTTAAGACGAATCAACGATGAGCTTTCTGGTAACCGTAATCGATTTATTGAATATTATACAATTTTGCTGGGATATTATGTAGAAGATCCACTCAAGACTTGGATTACTGAACTTTTCTTATATTGTAGCATTGAAGATCGACTTCATTTTTCTTGGATTGTTCAACGTGAATTGAGGAGAATGAGAGAATCCAAGCGCCAAGAATGGTGGCAGCGTTGGCTTAAGTCTTACTGGGAGAATCGAATAAATGGTAAACCGGCTACCCTCGAATCTGGTGAGGTCGAGCGTATGTTAGATTGGTTGCCGCATTTAGGTTCAGAATTTCCAGAAGCAGTTGATCATGCAACTAGAAAACAATTACCACCATTACAACAATCCTCAATAATATATGATTTATCCAAAAGCGAATTAGCAAAACAATATCCTGAAGATGTTGCGAAACTGATGATTAATTTAGGAAATTCTAATTCTCATCTGATAATATGGTATAAAGGAGATGAACTAATCGACATAATTCTCCAATCAGACCTACCACAAGCAATCGAGCACCAACTCAAAGAACTTGTCGCCAGATTGGGGCTCAAACAGGGAATCTGATGATTACTCGTCTGAATTCTATCTATAATTCGTTTCAGATCTGAGAAACATTGAATGGAAGCTGCTAGAATTGGCGATCCTTGATGCTGGGAAAGAACCTCGACAGTGTCGGACGCAATCCCCCCCCGCGCCGGTGTATTGGCGCAGGATATCCTTCTCCTCCTCCGTCAGGGTTTCGGGGGCGTTGGCCCGGCGGGCGATGATTTCCCGGATTTGCTCGTTGATTGATCGTCTATCAGCTCGTGAAAGACTAATTCCTTCCAAGGATCGGAGGTCGTAATTATGTTGACCCAGGGGTGGTCCTGTTCGTTCAGCATCTGGCCCAGTTGCCACTGGTACCAGTTCGTCACCGCGATCCCCCTCCAGATTTGTCTCATCACCTCAAGCGGCCGGCCGTTCTTCCACTCCGACTGATGGGGTGGATACCCCAGTTCCTGGCAGATGACTCCCAGTTGTTGATTCAGAATGTTGTACAGTTTGGTCAGCGTCCTGATCAGATTCGGGTACGCCGGACTTTCCTTGCCCGCCTGGCGGAACAGTTCCTCCCCCTTGGGAATTTCCACCAGATGATGGCGGCGATGGCGGGCGGGTACCCACCGTTCCAACTCCGCCCTGATCTCCTTCAGATTCTCGTTCATCACCTTGTGCCTCCACTTTTATAATGTCGTTGAATTACTATTACGCCCTCTTCAAAGATCTAAAATATATGAAATTTATATATACAATATTTGTCAACCAATATTTCAGATTATCATCCTACCCTGTCATTTATCCCGCAATTGCCAGGGCGGTTGCTGTGGCTCATGGGATTGATGGCGATTAATCCAGGATCCCGTTTTCTCGGTTATGTTGAGGAAAGTTGAGGCTTTCCCCTCTACGAGGCATGACAAAGGGCCAGGGGCGGGATTTTCCTTCCCCTGGCCTTTTTTATGGGCGGCTTGCCGGGGATCGGCGCGCTTGAGCGGCGCTCCCGCCGGGGAATACCCTGACCGATTCATCTTTCCGTGATATAAAATAGGATCAAACAAGAGGATGGGCCTTCACCCCCCTCTCAAGAGGATACCTATCATGGTTCAAACCGGAACCGTCAAAGATCCCGTGGTGGAACGGGTGGTCCGGCGCGTCGCGGAGGATGTCCAACCCACGCGGATCATCCTTTTCGGTTCCCGCGCCAAGGGGGACGCCCGTCCGGACAGCGATATCGATCTGCTGCTGATCTACGACGGCCCCCTTTCGAAGCGGGAGGTAAAGGAGCGTGTCTTGGATTTGTTCGAACTGGGGGACGTTCCCATCGACGTGTTTGTATTGACATCGGAAGAATGGACGCATTTGAAACCGGTGGCGAACACCCTCGCGCGGGAAGCCGATGAGACGGGGATCGTCTGCCATGGATGATGGGGAAAATATAACCACGGGCCGCTGGTTGAAGAAAGCCCGCCACGATCTGGCCGCCGCGCGGACGTTGCTGCGGGAAAATCCGCAAGTCACGGACATGATCTGTTTCCACACCCAGCAATGCGTCGAGAAAGCGCTCAAAGGCTATTTGACCCATATCGGGCGTCATGTGAAGAAAACCCATCACCTCCCGCTTTTGTTGAGTTATTGCGTGGAACACGATCCGGAACTGATGCGTCTCGAAATCATCGTGAAACGACTGGCGCCTTACGCGGTCGAGGTCCGTTATCCCGACGATTGGCGCGAGATTCCGGTTGAGGAAGCGTCAACCGCCGTCCAGTACGCGGAAGAGGCATTGGCGCGGATCGAGGAAAAAATCGGTTGGAATCTACCGGAACCGGGCGGGTAATCTGGACGGCGGAACGACAACCCTGATATTCCGCCGCCACTCCGCGCGGGGAAGAAGGCCAGGCCGGGAATCCCCTGTATCTTTTACAAAGTATTGTCCCATTTTTGGGATTTTTGTTTTGCGTGCCTAACTAAAATTGTGCCACTATAGTCGTCGCCAATGTCGTTGGGGTTGTGCAGGAACTCCAGCCACTCGCCCGTGTCGACATCGACAAGGTAGCCCTTGATCTCCTTCTGCTCCAAACCCACGTCAGACATCCGTCAACTCGATCACGGGTTTGCCGAGGCTGCGGGCGTGCGTGATTTCCCGGCGCATGCCATCCGACACGCCATCGAAAAAAAGATAGTCGAATCCTCTTAACGCAACTTACCCCGTAATTTTTTTAATAACCCCTTATAACTCAGTTGATCAAGTTGG
>JBHGBC010000185.1:0-10967 GCA_041946805.1 bacterium | reverse complement strand
TCGTCCCCTGAAGGGGACTCCGTAAGGGCAAGACATCAACCAATTCCAGAGAGGCACAGGGGGACGAAATGGCTTTCATCATAATCCAATCCACTCAACCAGAGAGAGACTTGGGGGTTGTTCTCTCCAGACGGTTTGATGGGATGGCATAGCCAACTACGGAGAAAAAGTACGCACTTACCGGATGAGCCACAAGAAAAGCCCCATCCCGGGGCTTTCTTACAGCTGGACCACGACCTGTTTCCAATCACCGGACGGAGAAACGTCCGGATCCGTCTTACCCGCTTACCCGGCCTGGGGAACGATGGAAACCAGACGGCGGTTCCGCTTGGTTTCGAATTTCACGATACCGCTGGCCAGGGCGAACAACGTGTCGTCCCCGCCGCGGCCGACGTTGGTTCCCGGATGGATGCGCGTCCCCCGCTGACGGACGAGGATGGATCCCGCGTTGACGAATTGGCCGCCGAACCGTTTCACGCCCAGACGTTTGGATTGACTGTCGCGGCCGTTTTTCTGTTTTCCGCCGCCGCTTTTTACATGCGCCATGATACTTGCTCCCGGCTATGATGAAGAATTCTTTTACTATTCTTCTGAAAACTTCTTCCAATTCCTGAACGATCATACTTCGCGTCCGGCTTTTTTCAAGTGATTCGTATCAGCGAAGCCGGAGGTAGGCCGGTTCCTCCCGGGAATGCGCTTCCCGTCAGGGATTGATTCCAGGTTTCAAATAGATGGCCGCGACGGCCAACAAGATCCATCCGGCGATGAAAGCGAGGCCTCCCAGCGGGGTGATGGCCCCCAGCCACCGGATCCCCGTCACCGCCAGCAGATACAAGCTGCCGGAAAACAACAGGATGCCCACAGTCCACGCCCAGCACGCGCTGGCAGTCCAGGAACTGGGCCAAAAGTTGGAGCCCGCCAGACTTACAGCCAGAAGGGCCAGCGCGTGGATCATCTGGTACCGGACGCCGGTTTCGAAGATTTCCAACATCCGGGGTTCCAGGCGGTCTTTCAGGCCGTGGGCCGCGAACGCTCCCAGGACCACTCCCAATCCTCCCGCCACGCAGGCGAACAGTAAAAAAAGGGAAGGGCGGTTCATGACTGACGTTTTTCCTTTCCGTAAGAGTCCGCCGCCGGGTTCATTAGATAAGGAGGCGAAAGCGTTATCAATGGGCAGGATACCGCCATGGGAATTTACCGCAAAGGAGGAATCGCAGGGATGATCAATAAGGCGGGACTCTCTACCAAACCAATAATCCCCTCTTCCTCCATGGGAGAGGAGCCGGGGTTGAGGGGCTTGGAGCGGCGGGCGTCCTTGCCTTCCAAAGCCCCGTGTGGATGCTTTCTATTTCGCCAGGGGTAAAACCCCAAGCAACATCCCAGGCGAATCCACACTCCGCCACTACCCACTCCTCTCCCCCGCTTTCACGGGGATGACATCTTTATTAGACTTTTTGGTTAAGATCAGCCCAGAGAAAGAGCCGGCTTTCATGGGCGCCTGGTCCCCAAGGGATTGTCCTGGGCTATCTCCCTGCGCGCCGTTGGCATTGAAAGACAGTTTTTCTTGGATGTCCCAAGTAATTCGAAACCTGGAAAATCACTTTTGTGATTCAGCCGCGGGGCGGTGTTCCTGCGACAGGCGTTCCGCGTTTGGTTATAATGGATAGAAGAGATTCAACCGATCCTGAATCGCGCGTGAGTGATCATGATAAAAATTGGAGTCATACTTTTCTGTTTCTCGTTCGGGGTTCCCTCCATTGGAGGGGAAGCGGATCCCGCCGCGCCTTCACGATCGATGCCATTGCCCATGCTGAAAAACGGCTCGCCCGCCGCCTATGTCATGTTCAGCCCCATAAAGCAGACCGCCGGCCTGGCCATGATCAATCCCGAGGGGAGCACGTACGCCGTCAAGACCCACCTCGGTTTTCAAGGGATCACGCCCGGCGAGGATTCCAAGGACAAGTGTTTGTATTTCCAAGCCGCGAGCGATCAGATCGCCCTGGCCACGGGGACGTTCTTCGTGACCATCAGTTACCTGGACAAGGGAAAAGGGGCGGTGCAGTTGGATTACAACGCGCTGGACAAGGATGGCCAGCCGGGAGTCCGGAGCGACCGGTTTTTTCTGGGAGACAGCGGCTATTGGCTGCAACACACCTTCACCCTGGCCGGGGCGGTGCTGAATCATTCCTTCCCGGCGGAAACCGATTTCCGGATCTTTTGCCCCGAAGTGTTGATCCGAGCGGCGGCTTTGACCCGCTTTCCGCCGCAATCCGCCGATCAGGCCACCAGCCCCATTTTCCGCCAACCCGGGGTGATCCTGCCCCCCGCGTATTCGTTCGGCGTGATGGTGGATGACGGCCAATCGAATCCCATGTGGGAGAAAGAGTCGATTCTGGAAGAAAAAGCCCGGTTGTACCATGCGTGGGGAGCGCCGTTCGCCGTCACGACCATCAATGCCGCGCCGCTCGAAACGGCCCGGGGATCGCTGGATTTTTCGTTGTACGCCGAACGCGCGAAAAAATTGGCGCAATGGAACCTGGGCTGGATTCCCCGGTTCAAGATCGGAGATGTCCACGCGCTTCCGTCTCAGGCGTTGACCGGCCTGCAGCGGGCGGTGGGGACGGAAACACCCCGGGAAGGACCGATGATTTCGTTGTGGGATCCGAAACTATCGCAACTATACGGGCGCGTATTTCAGGAAATGCGTCAAACCTCCGGGCTCCCCCCATTCTCCCGGATGATTCTTTCGTTCGCGGGCGACTGGGGGCCGCTGTACCTTTCCATGGAAGATCCGGGGCAGTCCGGATGGCCCGATTTCTGGGCGGGGGATCCCCTGGCAGTGGTCCATTTTCAAAATTATCTGCGGACGCGGTATGGCAGCCTGACCGCATTGCGGACCGTCTGGCGGAGCAGCATCACGGGATGGAATGAGGGGAATCCCGTGTTGTCATCCGGTCTGCCGGCCGCCCGGAAACTCGATACCCTGACCTGGTACCGGAGCAGTCTGGCCGCCCTGGCGAAATCGATCGTGGAACAGGCGCGGGCGCACTTTCCCCAAACGGAAATCCTCATCGAAACCGGGGACGATTTTCTCTACGGGGCCACCGACGCCCGCCTGTTGGCCATGGTGGCGTCCGAAACCCAATCTTCCCTGCTCATGGCCACCGGCGAGCCCCTGCCCACCGCCTCGGTGTACTGGCAATGGTTGGCCGGCATCGCCAACCGGCTGGGAGTGAAGTTCGGATTGCGGTACGCCGGACGGGGCGGCGGCGAGGCGGTGATGGGCTATCTCTATTCCCTCGCCAGCGAGGGCGGGACCCTGTTCTATTTCCCGGAGGAAATGCTGGCCGGCCAGAACGCCTGGCAACAGTACGCCGATGGAGCCGCACACCTGATGTATGCGCGTCCCCAGCCGCGGGTGGCCCTCATCTTCCCGCGCACGTCTCTGGCGGCGGACGCGCCCCAGGCGTTCATCCGCCTGGTCAGCGAGTACCGGGAGTATTTCGGTTTCGATGTGATCGACGAGGAGGATTTGCCGTTCATTTCCGCCGCCGAATATCCTTTGATTTTCGTTCCCTGGGGAACATTGTGGACGAACGAAGCCATAGCGGCGTTCGAGAACCTCGTCCGGGGCGGGGCGCTCCTGGCGGTTCACGCGGACCAACCCTGGATGACCCTCAACGGGGAAACCGCCTTCAACGAGCGCCTCTTCGCCGCGCGGGTGGTCCAGGCGGCGGGTGGATTGCGTTATGAACTGCTGCGGGATCAGCCGCCGCTGGCCAATCCGGCGGACGCGTTGCCCTCCAGCCGGGAGGTCCTGAATCTCGGCACGCCCGGGGATGACGCCTTTCTCGCGGGCCAATGGGGCCTGCCGCAGAACGAAGCCGCCGCGAAGCGGTACGGTTTGCCCTTCCCATCGTTCCGGTGGCTGGGCGAGCATGGCCGGGTGCTGTTGTCCGCCCAGCCCGGCCAGGAATACCGTCTGGAGATCGAAGGTTTCCTGCCCCGGGGCAAGCGCGCCCAGGTGATGATCAACCGGCGGCCGTTTGCCGAAATCGAGGGCAGCGGCCCCTTCAAGTGGAACCAGGTTCTACGCGGAGAGTGGCGGCCCCGGCAACGGGAGGTGGAAGTCGCCCTCCGGGGCCAGGAGTGGAGCACGGGCGAGGTTTTAGGCGCGACGCAAACCTTCCGGGTCAGCATGGCCGTCAGCCGGATCGGTCTGGTCCCGGTGAAGGAATCCGTTGCCCGGGAAGAAGTGGCGGGGCCGGTGAATCCTTCGGTTCCCCAAATCGGCCGGGAGCAACTGCGCGGATCCGTGCTGCGGGAAGTGGGTCGCGGATTTACCTTGCTGGCTCCCGGCGGCCAGATCAACGATTACGTCTTCCGGGAGATACTCACCGCCATCGCGGCCAACCCCGCCGTGGTCGATCCCCGATACCGTTTCACCTTGCCGCCCGACGGCGCTCCCAATGGAGTTTACGTGAAGCCGCTGCAGACGGGCAATGTCTATGCCAACCTGAGAACAGAACCGATGACCGTGGGGATTACGCGCGCCAATCCCCGGGGACGCGTAATCCCGCCGCATACTCTTCTCTACGCGCGGTGAGAAATCCGGGGGCACACAAAATCAAACACTTCTTTTTGAAACGGAGTCTCCACTTGCCCAAGAACGCAGACAGAGAAATATGGGCCCCGCTGGCGGATTTGATCGCGGCGCATGACCGATTCTTGATCTCCAGCCATATCCGCCCGGACGGTGACGCGATCGGCTCGGCCCTGGCCATGCGGCGGCTGCTGGAACGTCTCGGAAAAGACGCCGTCTGCGTGATGGACGAAGATCCGGGGCGCCTGTACGCCAGTTTTTTCTCCTCCGGTGAAATCCAGATCCTCGATTCCCGGGCTCCCACGCTTCCCAACCGCGAAGTGATGGTGATGGTGGACGCGGGCGAATGGTACCGGCTGGGACGCGCCGGGGATCTCATGCGGCAACATCCCGGACCGAAAATCTGCATCGATCATCACCTTCCCCAAAATGAGTTCCACGGGCTCAAGATCGTCGATGTCCACTCGCCTTCCACGACGGTCATGATCTACCGGTTTCTGCGCTATCTGGATATGGAACTGACCTTCGGCCTGGCCGAACCGATCTACTTGGGCCTCATCGTCGATACCCAGAATTTCCATCTCCCCAACACCACCGAGGAGACGCACTTCATCGCCGCCGAATGCCTGCGGGCGGGCGTGCGGCCCGACCAGGTGCACAAGCCCGTGTACGGCACACTCCGTTTCGCCCGGATCCGGTTGTTGTCGCAGGCGTTCAGTAATCTGGAGGTGTTTTTCCAAGGAAAGGTCGGCCTTATGCACACGACGCGGGCCATGTTCGAGGCCTATGGAGCCGATGAATCGGACGACGATGGCTTTGTCGATCTGGTCAAGGCGGTGGAAGGAGTGCGCGTGGGCGTCTATCTCCGCGAGGAGAAAGACCGGACTATCAAGGTCAGCTGGCGGACCCTGGGGGAGAACAGCGTGGTGGAATCGGCGCTTCGTTTCGGGGGCGGGGGACACAAGCAGGCCGCCGGCGCCACGGTCGCGGGGGATATTACCAGCGTCAAGCAATTGGTCTTGACAGATTTGGAACAACGGATCGTCCGGGGGGAAATCACCTGAACGTGAACAGAATCCGCGGAAACCATTCCATGCGGCGAAAAAGACTCCTGGCGCGCCTCGACGGCCGGCCGGCCTTGAGGAACCTGGGCCTGGGGATGTGTATGGTTCTGCTGCTGGATCCCGCCGTGTGGGGAGGCGGGTCCCAGGGCATGGTTTTTCTCATCCAAAGCAAATGGGGAGGGATCGCCGGTATCTCTCTAAATGCCAACCAGGAAGCCTCCACGCCGGTGGCGGTGCGTCCCAATCCTGAAAATGTGGCGTATCCCATCATCGATCTCGAAGTGGTTCCCGGGGGAGGATACCAGTTGACCGCCAACGGCCGGGTATTGCCCCTGGGAGACGCGAAAATGCCCTACACTTCATGGGGATCGATCCGCGGCGCGCGGGGCCTGGCCATAGCGCCCGAGGTCCCGGGCGGGTGGATCGCGGCGGCCAATTACATCAAAAAAATCGGCAGCCCGCCCCCCCTGGTCTTCCCCTCGTTCGACCAAGGCAGCCCGATCGCGGACTTGGAATACGACCTCCGGCGGCAACAACTCGCGGTTATTCATGAAAATGGAGCGCTTTCCCTCTGCGGCCGCCGGGAATACACGGCGTTTCAGCCCATCCAACTCGAGAACGATACCGCCATCGATCTCGAAACCGCTCCCCCCGGCTTTTACGTCCTGACCCGCAAGGGAAAAGTCTACGAAGTCACTCAAAACCAGGCGGTTCTCATCCATGACGATCCCGACCTGGGGGAAGGACTCGTTTGTGACCTGGAAGTTCCCCCGGACGGCCACGGTTTTTACCTGCTGGATGTCTTCGGGGTGATCCACGCGTTCGGCGGCGCGCCCCCGGTCCTCACTTCCGAGCCGCTGGCGCCCCTCGAAGCGGTGGATTTGGAAATCATCCCGGGAGACGTCATCCCGCGGTGGGATCCGCCGGGTTTGCATACCCGCGTATCGTTCCACCCGGAGGTGATCCTGCTCGATCCCGAAGGGCCGCGCAAACCCATTTCCATCGACATCCAAAACGCGGAGCAGCTCACGGGCTTTTACGCGCAATTGGAATACGATCCAGGAGCCGTAACCTTGGAACCGGGTTTGGGATCCTGGTGGGAACGGTCCATGCGGGGCGCGCCGATCGATATTTCGGTGGATCCGCAAGGCGGCAGTTTTTCGCTGCGGGGCGGGGGCGCGTTTTTTCCGTACGAAGGCGTGAACGGGGGAGGAGAGCTGGTGAAACTGATGGCGTCGCCGGTGAAGGGCGTGACCGCGGCGGTCACGGTATTGAAATTGACCGAGTTCTATTTCCGGGACGCTTCGCTGGAAAGCGTTGACCGGCCGGCCCAGGTCGTGAATTCCTGCACGGTGGTGATTACGCCGGTCCAGCCACAATTGGACCTGGCCTGGTCGATCGACGAGGCGACGCGGACCATCGAGGAACGGACGGTGAAACCCGGTGAGGTTATCCGTGCGGATATCGTGGTGGAAAACGGCAGCCGGATCCGTTCCTTCGAGTTCGGATTTCGATTTCCCAACGTTTTTCTGAAATTTCTGGGCATGACGCCGGGAGCGGCGTGGCGGGACGACGCGCGCGTGCTTCCCCGGTTCGATCTGCCTTCCCTGGCCAACCGGCAAGGAGGCTTGGAGCGCCAATGGATCGAGGCGGAGCAGGCCGGCGCGTGCCAGGACCAGGCGGACGCGATCGTCTCCTTATTCTTTGCGGTGACTTCGTATGGTGAGGGTGACATATGCTTGACGGAGTTCAGCGGATTGGACGACGCGGACCGCTCGTTGGACATTACCGCTGGCAACCGTTCCCTCCGCGTGGTGTGCCAATGATCCGATGGATTTGATGGTCTGAATCCGGATGGCCGGGAGGCACAGGATCATCGGGATAATAAAGGATTAATCCTCCTCATCCTCCACTTGACACATTCATCCCGGTTTAGTATTATATGAATATAGATTCATTTATTGAATGATCACTCAGGATCAATCCATGCCCTCTCCTCCGAACGCGTCCTGCCTGCCGCGCAAACGAAGAGTCCGGGAACAGACCCGGGAGGAAATTCTTCAAGCGGCGGAACGGATCTTTCGGAAAAAGGGATACCACCTGGCGACGGCGGAAGAAATCGCGCGCGGCGCCGGTGTGGCGGTGGGTACGATCTACAACATCATCGGCAGCAAGGAGCGTCTCTATGCGGAAGTGCTGCTGGTACTCGCCCGTGACTTGTTGAAACGGTTATGGGATGAGGTATTCAGTCACGGGACCGCCGAGGAGACGATGGAACGGCTGATCCGGTTGCGGATCGCCAACTACGAACGGTACCAATTGTTTTTTCAACTGTTTTCGCACCATGATCCGGCGTTGTCTCCGGATTTCAATCAGTTACCGCGGGAGGTGTTCGATTCCTATTACTCCTATATCGAGCGGCTGGGCGAGTTTTTTCGTGAAACCATCGGTCCGGAAGGCATCCAGGAGTACTATGCGTTCTATCTGGCCTTGAGTTTCGAGGGATTCATCAACGCCTTCATGGGTTTCGGGACGGTTACAGGTCCGGCCCGGTCGTTGGCCCGGATCATGCAGTTCATGAAACGGGTGTGGATCGATTCGATGAAGATGGATGAAGCGCACGGCGGGAACAATCCGTCTTCCTCAAGGGATACGGAAACGAAGCAAATTCATATCACCCGCTACGACCTGGCGCGGTTGACCGACTTGATCATCGTGTATCGATCGTTCAGCCAGGGATATTCGGATCAACATCTAAGAAACCTGGCGAAAGAACTGAACCGGGCCAAGATCGTCCATTCGCGCGAGGTCCCGCCGGATGTGATCACGATGAACTCGCGGGCCCGGCTGCTCGATCTGCAATCGGGCGAATGGTTCATCCATACCCTGGTGTTTCCCGTGGACGCGAAGGAACCGGATCAGGTATCCATTTTGTCACCGTTGGGGACGGCCATGATCGGCTACCGGAGCGGGGATTGTTTCACTTTCACCGATGAGAAGGAGGCCAGGCGGTATCGAGTCGAGGAAGTGTTGTACCAACCCGAGGCGGCCGGGGACTATCACTTGTAAGCCCAATTGAACGTACCCTGAGACATAGAGCGGAAGCACCCGCTCATGGAAGAAGACGAGTCTTCATCGAGGATTTCGAAGCGGTGAAGGTGTTTTTATTTCATACATGGACCTGGGAGGTTTTTATTCAGCCTCTGGCGCGATGCAGCCTACACCAGAAGGAGAATCGGATCATGAAAAGCAAAACCAACGTCAAGATGAAAACCGCGCGGGAGCGTAAAAACGGTGGAATTGTGCTTTCGGAGATGGACTATCTCCGGATCAAGGAACACATACAAAATTACCGCTTGCAGGGGGACGCCCGCATGGCCGGGTATGTCAACAACCTGGAAAGCGAATTGCGGCGGGCCGTGGTGGTCGCGCCCGAGGAAATCGAAGACGATGTGGTCACCATGAATTCCACCGTGCGCCTGCTGGATCTGCAAACCCGGGACGAATCGGTGTACACGCTGGTGTATCCCTATGAGGCCAACATCGATCAAAACAAAATCTCCGTGCTCTCGCCCATCGGCTGCGCCTTGATCGGGTACCGGGTGGGGGAGGTCGTGGATGTGAAAGTCCCCTCCGGCATCCGGCAATACCGCATTCAGGAACTGGTATATCAACCGGAAGCGGCGGGCGAACTGCAACGGTAAGGAGTCACCTTCTCCCGATTATTCACTTCAAGTTCAGAGGAGGATACCGGATAGATGGAAAGGCAGGACGCGTGGCCGCGCGCCCGTGCCTTTTTTATTGTCTGTAAACCCATGTCTGTCAACTCATGCCCCTTTATCCCGTGTACGGGTGTTTCCAGGGAGCGCGGTATTCGCGTTTCAGAAGTTGAGCGGCGCGCGGATCCGAAACGCTTTCGGCCGCCCGGTCCCAGGCGACGTTGACGCCGGATTCATACGCGATCATGGCCAACTGGACGGTCACGGTGGACTGGTAGCCGTCCTCGATGGGGCAATTGGGTTGTTGGCGCGCGCGGACGCCTTCGAGGAAGTTCGCCATGTGGTTCCTGCCCATGTCGGTGTCGATCGTTTGGACCGTCCGGTTTTGTTTAGGATCCCGGGGAATGACGATCCATTGCTGATCGGTGACGAATACGGTGGCCTTCTCTCCAAAGAAAAAGACCCCGTTGTTGACTTCGGGATTGAACTCGGCGGCCCCCCAGATCCGGTGCCGCCAGACTACGGGGCATGAATCGAACTCGAAATGGGCGGTCAGGGTGTCGGGCGTGGTGATTTTCCCTTGGAATTGATAAAGCCCGCCGGCGGCCGTCACGGCGCGGGGAACGGTTTCACCCAGGACGTAGCGGGCGGTGTCGATCAGGTGGATCCCCCAATCGACGAGATGGCCGTGGCCGGTGGTCTTTTCCAGCCGCCAGTTGAAATGGCCGACCTGCGGGCTGTAGGGGATCTTCGGCGCGGGCCCGCACCAGAGGTCCCAATCCAACGAGGCCGGGGGATCCTGGGGAGTGGGATCGGCGAGGCCGGCGGTGTAGTGGATCTGGGCATCGGCCTGGACGATTTTCCCGGCCCTCCCGGATTGGATATAGTCACGGACCGCACGGATGGCTTGGCTTTGCCGGCGTTGAAAACCGATTTGGATGATCCGATCGGACTTTTTCGCGGCATTGACCATGGCCCGGCCCTCGCGGATATCGTACGCCAAGGGCTTCTCGCAGTAGATGTCGAGCCCTTTTTCGAGGGCGGCGAGAAAATGCAGGGCGTGCCAATGCGGCGGAGTGGCGATGATCACCGCTTCCAGGCCAGGCACGTCCAGGAGATCCTGGTAATTCTTGAAGATTTGGGGCGTCTTGCCGCCTTGCAATTGGGCGGTTTCCTTGGCGGTGGACTCGAGGTGATCACTGTCCACATCGCAAAGCGCGATGAATTCGACGCCTCCCACCTGCAGGGCGGCCTTGAGATCAACATTCCCATACCAACCACAGCCGATCAATCCCATGCGGAGCGGGCGGTTTTCGGAAGCGGCCAAAGTGAGACGGCGGGCGGTCAGGGCGGCCGCGGCGGCGGTTCCCAAAAAAGCGCGGCGGTTGGATTGGAACATGGACGTATCCTTTCGGAGCGGTCGATGGCGTAAAATGCTGGCGGTGGAGATAGTGTATCCTGTTCTTCCCATCGAGAGCCAGGGTGGGGGTATTCTTGTAGGAGCGAACCATGCCTAAAATTTCCTCTCCCTTTGGGAGAGGGCCAGGGTGAGGGTATTTTTGTAGGGACGGACCTTGGTGT
>JBHGBC010000184.1:0-11007 GCA_041946805.1 bacterium | reverse complement strand
CATCCCGGAGTGGATGGAATCGGTATTGCCTCATAAGGTACGCACTTCCCGGATGATCCTTCTCAATCAACGTGTGTCAACGCACGATGCGCAGATTGCCCTCGCTCTTCATGAGGGCTTCCGCCTCGGCCTTGGTGGCCCAGTTCAGGTCGCCGGGGATGGAATGCTTGAGCGCCGAGTAAGCCACGCCGAATTTCACCGCGTAATCGACATCGCCCTTGGCGAAACCGTAGAGGAAGCCCGCCGAGAACGAATCGCCCCCGCCGATCCGGTCGACGATTTCCACCTCATACGTGGGCGCCGCGTGGATCTTGCCGTCGTAGAGCACGATGGCGGACCAGTTGTTCCGCCACACGGACATGGTTTCCCGCAGAGTGATGGCCACGGCGGTGAAGCCAAATCGTTCGCGCAGTTTACGCGCGACTTCCTCGAAATTCTGGCCCGTGATCTTGAAGACCCTCTCCGTGTCTTCCTCGGTGGTGATGAGGATGTCGGTGTATTGCATTAGATCGGTCATGCAGGCCTGCGCTTCTTCTTCCGACCAGAGTTTGGAGCGGTAGTTGAGGTCCACGCTCACCGTGACGCCATGTTCCTTGGCTTTTTGCAGCGATTCCTTGGTGGTGTCGGCGGCGCTGGCCGAGAGCGCGGGAGTGATGCCGCTGACATGGTAGAACTTGGCCCCGGCGAAGACCGCGTCCCAGTTGACCATGCCCGGCTCGATATTGCTGATGGCCGAGTTCTTGCGGTCGTAGAGCACGCTGCTGGCCCGGGGCTTGGCGCCGAATTCCACGAAATACAGCCCCGCCCGGTCTTCCTTGGTCCAAACGACATGCGAAGTGTCCACCCCATGCTCGCGCGCCTTGTTGGCGATCATCCGCCCCAGGGGATTGTCGGTCAGGCGGCTGATGAACGAACTGCTTAGGCCCAGGCGGCTGGCCGCCACCGCGACGTTGTATTCGCCCCCGCCGATCTTCACGTCCAGCGTGGTTGTCTGCTCCAGGCGCATGAAATCCGGCGGCGCCAGGCGGACCATTGCTTCACCAAACGTTACCAGCTCAGCCATGATGGTTCTTTTCTCCTTGCAATGATTGATTGGGTGCCCATTAGCCATCCCAGGGCTGAAGCCCTGGGCTAGTTTAAAAATACAAACATAAAAACACAAACAGGCGGCACCGGAAAAAATCTTTCCTCCGAGATCGCTTCTTTTTTCGCGATTACAGCGTCTGTCGAATCCCCCGTAGGGGCATGTAGCAACGTGCCCCTGCTATTTTTCCTGGTTACTATCCAACAAACAATTGCGTGGGCGGCCGGTTCCGCTTCATTTCTTCGCCCGGGCTTCTTGGATCTTCTGGATGAACTGCCGGGCGGTTTCGGTGACGCCCTTCCAGTCTTTTTCCGCCAGGGCTTTCTTCGAGACGAGATTGCCGCCCACCGCCACGCCGCAGGCTCCTGCCTTGATGAACGCGGCGACCGTCTCCAGGCTCACCCCACCGGTGGGGGACAAGCGGATTTGCGGTAGCGGGCCGAGGATATCCTTGAAATATTCCGGTCCCAGGCCGGTGGCGGGGAACACTTTGACGATATCCGCCCCGGATTCCCAGGCGGTTAGGATTTCGGTAGGCGTGTACGCTCCGGGAACGCAAAGGGCCGAGTAACGCCGGCACATTTGGATGGTGTTAAGATTCAGCGTGGGGGCCACGACGAATTCCGCTCCGGCGAGAATGGCGGCGCGGGCGGTTTCGGGATCCAGCACCGTGCCCACGCCGATGACGCAATCGTCCTTCATCAGCGCGGACACCTGGCGGATGACCTCGAGCGCGTTGGGGGTGGTCATGGTCACCTCGATGGCCTTGACGCCGCCCTCGCGCAGGGCCTTGGCCACGTCCACCAGCTGTTCGCTGCTCTGGGCGCGGATCACCGCGATGATGCCGGTATCGAGAATAATTTGGAGGTTCCGGTCTCTGCGTTGGGGTGTGATCATGGGAGTTTCCTGCGTCTGAGATGATGAAAAAGCGATGTCCGATTGTATTCGGGATCGGGATGCCTGTAAACAACCCGCGGATCAAACAGAAATTTTGTCCTGGTGTTTTGGGATCGGACAGATCGAATCGTGGGGGAAGATTTCCTTATCCCTGTTTATCATTTCGGGGAAAGGATGTGACTCAGGCTCGAATCAGGATCGATGGGCTGCCCGGATCGGACACAGTATATGGATGAAACGACGCAAGAAAATCCTTTCTTTGTATCCGGCCTAATTGCGTTGGATGCAGTACTCCATCCCGCCTTAATCGGCGAGATAGCAAACCACCGATTGCCCGATGGCGTCGGCGTTGAAGATCAGCGGTTCGGAGCCGGTGAAGTCGGCGACCTTGAGCGTGTCGGCAAAGCGGGCGGCGGAGGGGAGCAGGTCCAGCAGCCGGTTTTCCCGCGCCAGTAGCAGCTCCTCATTCAAGAAATAGCCTTCCTTGCGCGGATCCAAGGCGAAATAGAGGATATCCAACTCCACCAGGTTGCTGAAGAAATGGGTTCCCAGCGAGATCTCGGGGATCAGGTCGTCGCGCATGGCGGCGATTTCACCCAGCATGGTGACCCCGCTGATCTCGGCGAAGGAGACCGGCACGCCGAGCGAAGGCGTGGTGGTTCCCCAGCGTCCGGGACCCAGCAGGAGGATATTGCCGGCGAAGGGCGGATCCCGTCTGCGCGTCAGCTGACCCAGCGCCCGGGCCAGCGAATAGCGGTCGTTGATCGGCAGGACCCCGTAGGGTTCCAGGCGGACGAGGATCACCCGGTGGACCCGGTCGCAGCGGCTGCGTCCCATCACGGCGGCGCGGGAGCGGAAGAGGAGGCGTTCCCGCGGCAGGTCCGGCGGGGGATCCTGGGCGGGCAAACCGCCCTTGGGTTGGAAGGGGCGGCATTGGAGGAGATTGATCTTGTAGTCTTTCGGGCCCGTGAAATTCGCGGTGAATTCGATTTCCACGGGGGCCTCGTAGGCCTGGTGCAAGCAATGCAGCATGGCCTGAAGGTCGGCGAGCAGGTCCGTGTCGTTGAAAACGCGGTCGAAGGAAAGCGCCGGTTCGGTGGAGCGGCGGATTTCGCCGGAGAGGCCTTGGAACAGTTCCTCGTCCGAAAGGAACAGGGCGGCGGGCGGCACGGGAGCGGAAGGGGAGGGGCGGTCCGAAGCGGGCTTGTAGGCGGCCAGTTCGGCGAAGGGAACCGTGGCCAGCCGGTTGTTTTCAAGGTCGAGCACATCCACGTTGCGCTGCGCGTACCGCCGCGCCTGGTCCGCGCCGTTTTCAGGCCGGCGGCTGGGGGCGTTGAGCGCCGCCACGCGGGTGTAATCGTCCGGGCGGGAGGTGACGGCCCGGGTACCCAGGCCGAACACGACGCGCACGACCCCCGCCTGGGGATCGATAAGGCGGCTCCAGACGTAGGGATTGAACGAATAGCCCATGCCGGCGAGGTGGGGATAGAAATAGGGTCCGTACTGGGCGCCGGAGACGCGCTGGACGAGGATGGCCATTTGCTCGTCTTGATCCAGATTCCCCCGCGTGGCGCGGTAGGCCAGGACTTCCTCGGACATGCTGCTGGCGTAGATGCGTTTCACGGCCTCGATGAAGCGGGCCAGGCGTTTGGCCCGGGGACCCTGGTTGGGGAGGAAAATGGTCTCGTACTGGCCGGCGAACATGTTGCCGAAGCTGTCTTCCAGCAGGCTGCTGGAGCGCGCGATGATGGGGGCCTGGCCGAAGTAATCCAACATCGCCTCGAAGCGGCGGATGATGTAATCCGGAAAGTTGCCATTCAGGATGCATTGCTGGGCTTTTTGCCGCACGGCCAGAAACTCCTGGGGTTTTTTTTGTTTGCGGCGCAGCCACCAGCAATCGTTGAGGACCAGGTACGTGTAAAAGACTTCGGACGCGATATAGAAGGAGTCGTGGATTTCCAGGATCGACTCCCAGCGTGGATCCGACTCGCGCAGGATGGCGTGGGCCGCGAGCATCCCCGCGGTCTTGCCGCCGGTGTGGCCGGTGCCGATCATGCGTTTGCGCATGGCCAGCAGGTCGGGCAGCCGCAGGTAGCGGCGGGCGATGGCGTGCAGGCGCTCGTCCCGGCCAAACGTCATTTTCAACAATTGATCGGTGGCCTTTTCGACCGGTTCCAGGGAAACCGGTTTGCGTTGATGTTCGGACCAGATCTCTTCCGCGCGGAGAAAGACCCGGTTCCAGGCGCCCATTTGATAGAGAGTGGAGTCGAAACCGGGCCAGGGGACGGAAGCGAGGATTTCGGCCGCGAGCGGGCTTTGGGTGATGAGGGTGAAGCGGTCTTGGTCCCACTGGTGCAATTGGTTGATGGCGGGGGAATGGCGTCCGCTCACCTTGAGGGGATGGACGTAGAGGCGGTTTTCGTACCGGTACACGTCCAACAGCATCTGGGTGGTTTCGGCGATGGGGGTGGCGGCGTGATACGAATGGAAATTGCGCAGGACCGCGAAATAGGCGATGGCCTTGCTTTTGAGCAGGAAGGGGCAGGTCAGCATGAAGAAGTTGCCGACCATGCGGTCGCTG
Source organism: bacterium (assembly GCA_041946805.1). Lineage (GTDB taxonomy): Bacteria > Hinthialibacterota > Hinthialibacteria > Hinthialibacterales > Hinthialibacteraceae > JABLXU01. The sequence goes on along the minus strand of JBHGBC010000184.1, from coordinate 6,445 downwards.
TAGCAATCGTAGGCGAGTTCGGAGAGCGAGTCGAAGATGAAATACGCCTCTTCCCCCTCGCGCCAGATGGTTTCGTGGATGCGGTCGATGAAGCATTCGAAGCCCTGGTCGGGGTAAAGTTGAACGCGCGTGACGCCGGGCTGTTCTGGCGTGAGTTCTTCGTGCCGGGCGAAGCGGACATAGAAGGTCTTCTGTCCGGATTGAACGCCGTGTTGGACGAAGGGAGCCACGAAGGCCTGGTAATCCTCGATGCGGTCCACCTGCCAGACGATGTTGTCGCCGGGGTGGACTCCCTGCAGGATGGCGTCCAGGGCGGGCAGGCCCGTGCTGGGAGTATGGGAACGGGCGGTCACGGGGGGAAGAGGAGAACCGTCCATGGATCATGCCTCACGGAGAACCTGGCGGAACAGATCCTGGTAGTGGGCCATTTCTTGAAATTCGTACAGGGTGGAAAGCGCGTAGCTCTGGGTGGGGATGCCCGCCTCCTCGATGGCGGCGACGGGATTCAATCCGCCGTAAACGATCATGCCGGTTTTGCCTTCTTCCACCTGGAAGTCGAGCAGGGGCTGATGCGGTTTGCCGAGGAAGAGGCCGCGCCCCATCCCGCTGTCGGCCAAACCCGCCTGGATCTCCTCGATCACGGGCAGGGAGACATTGGGAATCTCGCGGAAGCTGGCGCCGATGCGCCCCTGTCCCTGGCGGGCGGCGGCGCTCACGCTGGTGAGACGGCCCTTGATGAAGATTTCCAGGGGATCGAGGGTGGTGCCGTTGTAATAGATCACGTCGGTGAAGCGGAAGGGTTTGCCTTCGTTGATTTCCAAGACGCCGCCGAAGCGCGAGGCCACCGGCACGCGGGCTCCCAGCAGGATGCCGTTGACGGTCACGCTGCAAATCGTGCCCACGCCGGCCATGCCGGGAGGGATGTAGAAGCCTCCCAGACGGCCGCCGCCCTCGATGAGCACGGCGTAATCACCCATGCCCAGCCCGGACTGGAAAACGGGCTGCATTTCGCGGACGGCGGCGGCCAGGTTGGCTTGATCCAGGAGGGTGACGTTGAGAACGACGCGGCCGGAGCGTGTGGCGGGATTGAAGGTCACCTGGCAGGCGAGGGATTCGATGCGGCTGGCCATGAAGCCGACGCGTTCGTTGACCAGGGCGTTGCGGATTTCTTCGTAGCCGAGCTGGGTGATGGCGCGGCCGCCGTCCCGGCCGCGTTTGGCCGACGTGACGAAGCCCTGATTCTCTAATTCCTGGAGATAGAGGCGGATGGTGCGGCCGCTGAGTTCGAAGCCGTAGGCCTTGATTTCCTCCGCGATGATGGAACTGCCGATGGGTTCGCGGGCATCGCGGAGTATGCGAAGAATGGCGATTTTTTGTTTGGAGCTTATCTCCACCATGGCGGCCCTTCAATTGGCAAAAAAATAACTATTGGTACCCTTAAATGGAAGCAAAACGGCTTTTTAATGGCAAAAAACGGTATGAATTAATCATTATTTTAGCAATGAAATACTGTATATTTGGCATAACTCGTGGAATTCATACCATAATAATAGACAAAGAAATGCCGTTTACTAGGGGAATTGAACTAAAAAAGGGTCAAATTTTCCAGTTTTTTGGATACAGCCGTGTCTGGATAACCTTTTTCCATAGCCGGTGAGGCGGGATGTATTCCCCGCGCCAGGGGGGGATCCTAAAGGAGATGCACCGCGGAGACGCGGATAACGCAGAATTTAAAAGGATGACAAGATTGTCTCCATGGGTTTGGGTGGGTGAATCCGGCATGACTGAAAGTGATCCCATCCGATTGGTCTTTCCTCACCCTGATCCTCTTGCGGAGGGATGGTAACCTCTTTTTGGTTGGCTCGCCGAATGGCCGGGTGGAATGGTGATTGGTTTTTAAAAAAACAGGCATACTTGGACCGAATGAGCCAAAATCACCCCCAAAATCACAAATTATTTTTAGATCCTCTTGACTGGAAATCCCGTTCCAATTATATTTGGCATTAGGTTGCCAATATAAATAGTCACTAAAATACCGTTTTACAATCAAGGCAATTCGGCGCCACGCCCACACCATCTCGCCCCCTCTCCTGAAAAAGGGCGGAAATGCAAGGAGAAAATTCAATGTCCTACGCGTCCGATGTCGTGCAAATGGTATTAAAAAGGAATCCCTCCGAGCCTGAGTTCCTTCAGGCGGTCAAAGAGGTCCTGGAATCCCTCGAACCGGTCCTCACCCGCCACGCCAAGTACCAGAAAAACCGCATTCTGGAGCGCATCACCGAACCGGAGCGGGTGATCATGTTCCGCGTGCCCTGGTTCGATGACCGGGGGGAATATCAGATCAACCGCGGATTCCGGATCGAATTCAACAGCGCCATCGGACCGTACAAGGGGGGCTTGCGTTTCCACCCGACTGTGAATCTGGGCATTCTGAAATTCCTGGCTTTCGAGCAGACCTTCAAGAACTCTCTGACCACCATCTCCATGGGCGGCGCCAAGGGCGGATCGGATTTCGATCCGAAGGGCAAGTCAGACAGTGAAGTGATGCGCTTCTGCCAATCCTTCATGTCCGAACTGCAGCGCCACATCGGTCCGTTGACGGACGTGCCCGCGGGGGACATCGGCGTGGGCGGCCGGGAGATCGGGTACCTGTTCGGGCAATACAAGCGCCTGCGCAATGAATTTTCGGGCGTGTTGACCGGCAAGGGTTTGAACTGGGGCGGTTCGCTAATCCGGCCCGAGGCGACCGGCTACGGGGCCGTCTATTTCGCCGAGGAAATGCTGAAAACCCGCGGCCAGACCCTGGAAGGCAAGGTGTGCACGGTTTCCGGATCCGGCAACGTGGCCCAGTACACGGTGGAGAAGCTGAACCAGCTGGGCGGCAAGGCCGTCACGCTCTCCGACTCCAACGGCGCCATTTACGATCCAGCGGGCATCGATGCCGAGAAGCTGGCCTGGGTGATGGAGCTTAAAAACGTGCGGCGCGGGCGCATCCGCGAATACGCGGAGAAATTCAAGGGCGTCACGTACAAGGAAGGGGTGCGTCCCTGGGGGATTCCCTGCCAGTGCGCGTTTCCCAGCGCCACGCAGAATGAAATCAACGCCGAGGAAGCCAAGACGCTGGTGAAGAACGGCTGTTTCGTGGTCAGCGAGGGCGCGAACATGCCGTCCGAACCGGAAGCGATCGATGTGTATTTGGAAAACAAGGTTCTCTACGGCCCGGGGAAGGCGGCCAACGCCGGCGGCGTGGCGACCTCCGGCCTGGAGATGGCGCAAAACTCGCAATTCATGGCCTGGACGCGCGAGCAGGTCGATCAGCATCTGCACCGCATCATGGTCAACATTCATGAAAATGTCCACCGCACCGCCGAGGAATACGGATTTCCCGGTAATTACGTGGTGGGCGCGAACATCGCCGGCTTTGTGAAGGTCGCCGACGCCATGATCGACCAGGGTTTGGTGTAATCCATTCTCGTACCGTCACGGCGGGCGCCGGAATCCCCAGCGTCTGCCGCACAGAATGGCCCTTATGACCCTGCATAATCCATGGTTGATTAAATATTTAAATAAATAACTATAATATCAAAAGACCGGAGAAGGGATATGCCCGCGGCGCGGTCCCGCGTGAATCCACCCATGTTTGAAATCCTCCAGAAGAAGGCAATCGCCCCCGATACGTATTGGTTCGAAGCGCACGCCCCCCTGGTGGCGCAGGCCCGCCGGGCGGGGCAATTCATGATCGTATGCCCGCATGAAAAAGCGGAACGCATTCCCCTCTCGCTGGCGGGTTCGAATCCGGAAAAAGGCGGCGTGTATTTCGTGGTGCAGGCCATTGGAAAAACCACGCGGGAAATCGTGGCCCTGGATGTGGGGGATTCGTTCTTCAGCATCGTGGGCCCCCTCGGCCATCCCAGCCCGGTCGAGAATTACGGGACCGTGGCGTGCCTGGGCGGTGGCTATGGCGTGGGCGCGTTGATTCCCATCGCCACGGCCCTGCGCCAGGCGGGCAACCGCGTGATCGGGATCATCGGAGCGCGGACGCGGAACCTGATCCTGCTGGAAAAGGAAATGCGGGAGGCGTGTGACGAAGTCCGGCTGTGCACCAATGACGGTTCGGCGGGGATGCCGGGGCTGGTGACGGACGCGCTGCGGGCGGTACTCGATGAGGAAACGACGGTGAATCATACCTTCGCGGTCGGGCCGGTGCCCATGATGGCGGCCGTGGCCCGGATGACGAAACCGCTGGGGATCGGCTGCACGGTGTCGCTCAACGCATTGATGGTGGACGGCACGGGGATGTGCGGCGGGTGCCGGGTGAATGTGGGGAAGCAATCGCGTTTCGCCTGTTTCGACGGGCCCGATTTCGACGGGCACCAGGTGGATTTCGAAGAGTTGACGAACCGGCAGAAATGGTATGCCGAACACGAACGCCGGGCGCTGGAGCATCACCGAAACGGGACGGACGGCCACGCGCCGCTCTGCCCGCGGACCAGTTCGTTGGAGGAGATCGAATTCACGATCCGGGCGTGGGGAAAGGCCGATGTGCCCCCCGGCGTGAACCTGAACAACGGCCCCCTGTCCGCCAAGGAGCGGATGGCGATCCAGCGCCAGCGCATGCCCGAGCAGCCGCCCGAGGTCCGGCGGAGGAATTTTGACGAAGTCGCCTTGGGCTACAGCGTGGAGCAGGCGCGGGCGGAGGCGTACCGCTGTCTCGATTGCAAGAATCCCAAGTGCGTGGAGGGGTGTCCCGTGGGCGTGGACATCCCCCGTTTCATCCGCCTGGTGCGGGAGCGCAAGTACCTGGAGGCCGCCCGGGTGATCAAGGAAACCAACGTGCTGCCCGCGGTCTGCGGACGCGTGTGCCCGCAGGAGACGCAATGCGAGGTCCGTTGCGTTTTGCAGGGCAAGCGCGAGCCGGTGGCCATCGGCCGCCTGGAGCGCTTTGTGGCTGATTATGCGCGGGCGCATGAAAGCGGCGAGTCTGTGACCCTTCCCGCGCCCACCGGCAAGAAGGCCGCCGTGGTCGGTTCCGGACCCGCCAGCCTGACCGTGGCGGGCGACCTGGCCGCCAAGGGGCATGAGGTGCACGTCTTCGAGGCATTGCACCGCCTGGGCGGCGTGCTGGTGTATGGCATTCCCGAGTTCCGACTGCCGAACGCGATTGTGGACAGCGAGATCGAAGCCTTGAAACGGATGGGGGTGCGCTTTCATGTCAACGTGATCATCGGCAAGTCGAAGACCGTGGATGAACTGTTGGAGCGGGACGGATTCGACACGGTGTTTCTCGGCACGGGCGCGGGTTTGCCCCGGATGATGAACATCCCCGGCGAAAACCTGAAAGGCATTTACACGGCCAACGAATTTCTCACGCGGGTTAACCTCATGCGCGCCGACCGCTTTCCCGAGTATGGAACCCCGGTCACGGTGGGCAAACGGGTGGCGGTGGTCGGCTGCGGCAACACGGCCATGGACGCGGCGCGCGTCAGCCTCCGCCTGGGCGCGGAAGAGGTGACCATCGTCTACCGCCGCACCCTCGACGAATCGCCCGCGCGGGCCGAGGAGATCGAGCACGCCCGCCAGGAAGGGGTGCGCTTCGCCCTGCTGACCAATCCCTCGGCATGGATCGGCGATGAAACCGGGTGGGTGCGGGAGATGGAATGCGTCCGCATGGAACTGGGCGAGCCGGACGCTACGGGGCGCAAACGGCCGGTGCCGGCCGAGGGATCGGCGTTCCGGATGCCGGTGGACACGGTGATCACCGCGCTGGGCTTCGGCGTCAATCCCTTGGTCCCGAGCACGACGGCGGGTCTGGAGTTGGACCGCTGGGGAGTGATCAAAGTGGACAAGGAGAAGGGAGCCACCAGCCGGAGCAAGGTGTTCGCGGGCGGCGATTCCATCACCGGCGGCTCGACGGTGATCATGGCCATGGGCCAGGGCCGGATCGCGGCGAACGCCATGCATGAGTTCATGATGACGGAGGAAACTGTTTCAATCTTGTGAGAAGCGCGGAATTCGCAAGATAATTCGTAAACGGATTGCGTCACGCAGGGGCACGCTGCCACGTGCCCCTATTTCTTTTTCCGGGGAGTGGGGTAAGAAAAGGGAATTTCGGTGACTGATTATCCCGGACGTGGAGAGAGGAAGCGTGATTGGTTTTACGGGCCATCCCCGAAGGGGATTCAAATGAGTAGCCGTAGGTTTTAACCTGCGGTGATATTGGGATATATCGGGATGGAATCAATCCTGCCGGAGGAGGGACTCGAACCCTCACGTCCCGAAGGACACCAGATTTTGAGTCTGGCGCGTCTACCACTTCCACCACTCCGGCATGGCAAACCGATGGGCAGATTCGCAAGGTCTTATTGTAAGCGCTGAGCGGAGGTTTTCAATCTCCATGGGGAGGATTTTTCGCAAAGAGGGGGATCGAATAAGATGGGCGGTTTAT
>JBHGBC010000183.1:0-11057 GCA_041946805.1 bacterium | reverse complement strand
GAATAAAATGAATTACATACAATCTCTTCTCGATATGACGTTGGGGGTGAAGATCCGTTATGAATGAGGGATTGTACTCGTTTATTCGCTTTTTGTTAATTTCTTAAGTTAGCGCTTATGGGGTTGGGACCTGGATAGCAGCCGGGGAAAAACCGGCTAGCGAACCGGCCCAGGCCATCCAGGGACAGGGAGGAAGTGGAGACAGCCGCGGGAAACGAGATGGTGAACCAACCGTGCGTCCCATCGGGGATGGAGGGGATGTTCGCTGCGTGTTTATGTATCGCCGTGAGTACTCTCCGAGGCGCCGGGAGTGGGGGGGATCCACCGTGGACCTGGGGCGGGGAAGGAACCAAAGCACCAGCAGGGGCTGCGCCGTAAATATTCGCTCCACGTTTCGTTGCCATTATTGCCCTAATTCTAGTGTCCAACCTTATCTCCAGTTAAAAAGGTTGTCCCTTTATAAGTCCTTTATCTATCTATATTTAAGAAGATATAGTCCAAAATGTCCAACCTAGCCAACCTGTAGGGTGCGTATAAATTACACAAAAAAAGCCAACCCGGACCGCGGCGTTCCCCCTCTGCAATAGCGTTCACGAAAAAAATGTGGCAATGATAGGGAGTGAAAAAGGTCGGACAGGTCGGCTAGGTTGGCCAGGTTCTAGTTAAGTATAATGATATGAGCATGTTTTACATGTCTATCCTGCAGGCCAACCTTGGCTGTATGCTGGTCCATTGTCCAACCTCAAGGTGCCAGCGTCCATGGAAACCGATGAATTCAAACGAATGACAAACCCTCTTTTAGAAGCTTCCGTGGCGTGGATTCCCGTTGTCGGGGGGATGATCCACCGTGGGTCATGCTTCCGTTGTCGCTAATTATTGCCACAATCAGGCCCTGAATGGGTGGAAAGTGGCCCGGACAGACCGCGAAGCCCGGGTACGCATGTACATAGCAGAGCGCATTGGCATCCTGCGCCGGTTGACGTCCGGCTGGTCCCAGGACCGCCAGCATCAGTTGCTCCACCTGATCGGGATGGACCCACGACACGAACGCTTCAAGTAGACCAAGGAGAAGGCCATCCCCGGAATTGCTGAGGGAGGAGTGACAACATGGGAGCGGGGTGAGGTGATATGTGGGATAGATATTTAAATAAATATCTATTAATAATGTGTAAATAGTCGTACTGAGTAGATAATGAATGATATTGTGCCAAGATATATCGATGCTTTTAACTAACTTAAATGAATTGCACGGCTTTGGCCGCCCGGAGGCACGGACGATACCTCCCTGTGTGGTGTAGGGGAAAATCTTTCGCCTAATGTCTACCCCTGGGGTAGGCAAAAAAACCGAGGGCCGGAAGAGGCGTCAACAATCGACGATACACATTTTTTTGATGCGTTTTTCGGACGGTTTCGAGTTTCCTAACGCTTATTCGCACTCGGATTCATCCCCCCATATCGTGAATCGTCATGATGGATTTTTGTCGTCACGGTGTTACAAATATTCTATAAAATAATACCGTCCTTGAGACGGTAATTCACAAACGATTTTCCCGGCATTCCAACATCCCTATCCCATAAATGCCTCCCGAATCGATGATGATGAGGGGTACCGCCGCTCCGGGGAGAAGCGGGTCCGACAATACTAAAATGAGCCGGAAATCCCCATTCGATTGTCCGGGATTTGATTTGTCTGAATCCGGAGAACTCCGAGAGATGGTAACCGACAATGGGGTGAGCCGCCGGCCCGACGAGGATATGTATCCATATATCCAATTTTATCCTGGGGGCGGGTTCGAAAAATGAACGATCGGATCTTCCCTTTGACGTCCCGGAGAGGGATGAAATAAAGAGATGAAGATTCTATATGCTAGAAAGATAAAACCATTATAGATCCCTATAATAATACTTAATAAAATTTTGTGATTCTTTATTTATCATTCCGGTTATCCGCTGCTAGTCCGGCTGCGAGGATGGAACGGTGCATGATCTCCTCGGCCCCCAAATAATTCCATAGAGCGATTCCAGGGTGATCCGCCGGTCCGGAGATTCGCTGAGGCGATGATAACAATGATTTTGAGATCCACGTTCGTTTTTCCCGGTATTCCATCCGCCCAAACCAAGAAAACTCCCGGGGACAATCAATCATAGGGGGGAACCAGCGAAAACATAGACCGCGGGACCGCTAAGACGACAAGCCGCTGCGCCGCCAAGCCAACGATATCGACCTCGCCCGCATTGACTACGCCAGGGATGAAAGGATCCGGCTATAACAACCAGACTCTATTGATTATCTTGGTCATGGGAAATAAAGAACAGCACCAGCATCTCAACGCCACGGGAATCCTTCCCAGCGTAATATTGCGGGACTCGAAATGGAAATCCGGCTGGCGGCATGTATGCACAATCGCACTTAGAGACAGTGCGGCTACAATCCCGTCTCGATCCTCGTTTTGGCCCTGCGGGAGTTCGTCCGTACCGGGCACCTGCCGCCTTTACCGCCTGTAATCAATGTAGAAGTGGAATCGGTTACCATTCATCAGTAAGGATAAAATGATCCCCATCGCTCCATCTGGTGTACTAAAATTTTGACTGCCATTTACATTGAATCCAGATCGATTGAGACTAGAAGCAAGGAACGTGGTTGCCGATCATTTCCCCAAGGGAACCTATGAAACGTTTTACAATATTCATTCTTCTTTTTCATCTTGGTCTGACCGGCCTAGCTTTGGCGCAAGAGCCCGGTCTGGTGGGGCATTGGATTTTTGACGCCACGCATATTGCCGGTAAGACGGTGAAAGATCTGACGGGAAATCACGATGCCACGATCGAGGGGACCGTGGAACTGGCCGCGGAAACGGGCGGACGCGGCTTGAAACTGAATGCCCTAAAACTGAACGGCAAAACGGACGCGGTCTTGATCTCCGACACGATTTCACCGGAGGAGTTGCCCCAGCGCGGCATCACCGTGGAAGCATGGATCTGTTTGTACGGCGGATCCGTCTGGAATAGCATCATCGGGTATTTCGAGGATGCCGGGAATGTCGACCGGGGGTGGGGATGGTGGCTGGGCTTCAATGGCAATAATTTCTGCTTCACCCTCTCCAGTACAGGAAGCCGGTCAGGGGACGGCGTCGCCACGTACCTGTATGCTCCCTCCTTTTTTGACAATGAAAAATGGTATCACGTGGCCGGCACGTACGATGGCGCTTGCCAACGGATTTATGTAAACGGAAAACTGGAAAATTCCTCCGATACGCAATCCGGCCCGATCAATTACAGAAATGATGCAACGTATATCATTGGAACGTACCGGGACGCGGATGAGAACCGTGCCTTGGAGGGATGGATTTACGAAGCCAGAGTCTATGATCGCGCTCTCAGTCCAGCCGAGTTGCGATCCCATTATGAAGCCTTGGCGGATCTGCCCGCCATTCCGCTCCCACTCCCGGCCGAGGAAACAAGACCGGCGCTGGACACCGCGCCGGGTATTTGGCGGTTTTGGAAGGCGCAAGACGGGCTGGGGGATACCTGGTGTTATGAGGCCACGATCGGCCCCACGGGAAACCTGTCGGTGACGCGCGGAGGAGGCTCCACGCATAATGACTATCTGGATGGTTACACCGTCCATCCGTTGCCGGCCTGTTTGCCTCTTTCCATCATTGTTGAAGGTCCGGAAAGGCATCTATGGCTGTTCAACTGGAAAGATACCGGGGCCATACGGACCTATGAGGTTTCCGGCAACGCATCCCCCGGGAACTGGCGCCGCCATGCCATTTCGCCGCCGATCTTATATTCACAATTTGGCCTGACCTTTCTTCCACTGGATGATCATCGTTTCCTTTATATCAGTCAAGATCAATGTATCCTGGAATTCGATATCCAGTCCGGATCGGCAAAACTTGTCATCCAGGGGAGCGACACCCGCCTGGGTGAATTCTTGAAGATGACCCCCGGACGGGATGATCGATCGGTTTGGATCAGCAGTCACAATGGATTAGGCCACCTCCAACGGGACGGAACCTGGCGCGAACATCTCTTGCCCGGACGGGAAGGGCCTTGCTTGTTTGAATATGAAACCGATGCCGGTGAGGTAGTGGGATTCACTTTCAAGGGACTGGTCGAGGGGACTGTTTTCTTGGGGGATCGAACCCCTTTTGTGTTCGATGGAACCAATTACCTTTTCAATAGCACGCCGAATCCGGCGTCCGCTCCCCGTATCGATTACCTACTGGAAGACACGCCGTTGATTCGGCAAAATGGTTTGTTGTATTTCATCGCGGAAGATCTATACATCCTCAACGCGGTCTCCCGGGAAGATAACGCGCTGTGGATTCCCACGGGTACAGGGCTGGCCCGGTACGCGCCCGCGATCTGGCAGACGCCCCAGGAACTCCGCCATAAGAAAACCAAGGCGTATGGCATCTGTGAGGATGAATCGGGGAGGATCTGCTTATGTTACGATGACGGCCTGGCCCTTTTTCAAAATGCAACCTGGACCTTTATTCCCTACGCGCCCAGTTTGGACACGCGGAATTCGTTTGTGGGCATCCTGCCGGGCGGGCGTTTTTATTGGAATGATTATTCCGGCATCATGACCTACGATATAACCCTTCAGCAATTCCATCTGCTGTTCACGCAAAATGACACCAAACGCTATACGGCCTGCTTGGGGCAAGGCAGTCCTGAAAAACTATGGATTTCAGAAGGGACCACCATCGGTCTTTACGACGGCCGTGATTTTGAACCGGTCATCGATCTGCTGGAGCTTCCCGTCACTCCCGTCCATCCGGACACTCCCCTGGAGATCAAACCCTATTTCATCAACGACATCGAGATGGTGGGAAATGATGAAGTCTGGATCGCGACCTACGGAGGCCTTTTCCGGATCGTATCCGGCCGGATTGTGCCTTTCGCTCCCGGAACGGAATTTCCCGCGCCGTTCGCCCTGGAGATTTTGAAAACGCGGGACGGAACCGTTTGGATTTCCACGAATGATGCTGTTTACCAGCTGGCCGGTCATCAGTGGATCAAGATCCGGGATGGACTGGATCAAGTGAATTGTATGCGGGAAACCCGGGATGGCAGCCTCTGGATCGCGACCAGCATCGGCCTCTTTTGCTATCGGGACGGTTCCTGGATGAAGTACACTACCGAGGACGGACTCCCGGACAATTATGTCAATGATGTGCTGGAAGACCGCCAAGGACGCCTCTGGGTAACCACCAACGGGGGATTGAGCCAATATCATCCGGCCATGGACCGCGATCCGCCGGAGACCTATGTGATCGACCAAGGCCGGCCAGTCCAGGAAAACGCCCAATCCGAAGACGTGTCGCCGGAGGGGAACCTGCGCATCGTGTTCACCGGCATGGATAAATGGAAATACACCGAAGCGGACCGCCTGTTGTATTCCCACCGGATCGACACCCGGGATTGGACTCCCTTTACATCGGAATCCTTCGCCTCCTTGACCGGCTTGCCGTACGGAGAACATGTGTTTCAAGTACGGGCGATGGATCATAGCTGGAATGTGGATCCGACTCCGGCGGCCTGGAAGATCCGGATTATCTCGCCCTGGTACAAGGACAACCGCTTTATTTTCCTTTTTTTGGCTTGCTTGGGGATTATCGCCTGGCTGACATTTCTCCACGCGCGGCGTTACATCCTGCAGGAAACGGTCATCCAAGCGCGAACCCAGGATTTGCATAGCGTGAACCAGGAGCTGCTTCGCTACCAGGAGCAGCTCCGCTCCATCGCCTCGCGGATGGCGATCGACGAAGAACGCAGCAAGCGGAATATCGCCCGCCAGATCCACGACCGCATCGGTCACAGTTTGGCCTTGTGTCAAATGCAGATCGAATACCTGCAACGCGGCGATCATCCACCGAACACGCGGATCCTGGAGGAAGTGCGGCAGACGGTGAAACAGATCATCGAGGATTCGCGGGAACTGACCATCGAGATCAGCCCTCCCATTTTATATGAACTGGGGCTGATGCGAACCTTACAATGGTTGATTGAGCAACTCAATGAAAAGTACGGCATGAATTTTGTCCTGGTGGAAGACGGATTCCCTTCCGAATTCGGCATGGATGAACGCGGCATCGTATTCAACGCCATCAAGGAACTCCTCTACAACGTCATTAAACATGCCCACACGCGATCCGCCCGTGTGTCGCTATCCCAGCTCGATGGGCACGTCCAGGTCCAGGTGTCGGACGAGGGGGTGGGATTCTGTCCCGAAGATCTCCAAAAGACCGTCCTGGAAAAACAAAGTTTCGGCCTGTTCAGCGTGCGGGAACGGATCGAATATCTCGGGGGTACCTTTCAATGCGTATCCCGCATCAATGGGGGAACCCAGGTGACGCTCACTCTGCCCTGGCCGGGAAAGGGAGGCCCGAATGGTGATCAATATTCTACTCGCGGACGATCACAAGATTTTGCGCGAAAGCCTGCGGCAAATCTTGAATGAAGAACCGGGACTGAAGGTGGTGGCGGAAGCCCAAGACGGCCGGGAAGCGATCGCCCTCGCGAAGGAAGCGCGGCCGGATATCATCTTGATGGACATCACCATGCCGAATGTAAACGGGATCGAGGCGGCGCGCCGCATCCTGCGGGAACGGCCGGAGGTGAAGATCCTGATTTTATCCATGCATGCGATCAAACCCTTCGTGGAAGACGCGTTCCGGTCCGGCATCCATGGGTACTTGTTGAAAAACTGCGCGATTTCCGAAGTGGTCGCGGCGATCAAAACCATTTTGGAGGGGAAATATTATATCAGTCCGGACATCGCGGGGATTGTCATTCACGATTACATCCACCCCGCGTGAGAGAAGAGCCCCATGCCCGTTCTGGATATCTCCCCGCGCGAAATGGAAATTCTTCTCCGCATCTGCGACGGGGAAACCACCAAAAAGATCGCCGAGTCCCTTTTTATTAGCGAGAAAACCGTGGAGGTGCACCGCAAGCATATCCTGCAGAAAATGGATTGCCACAACGTGGCGGAATTGATCAAAAAAGCCATCCAATTGGGCATAATAACCATACCCTCCAATAATCCACCGCAATATTGATCGATTCATTCAAGTTGAAATGAGGATTTTCCTATCACCCTACCGTACTTCCTCCGTATGAATACCGGATTCCCCTGATACAAAAATACCTGACAAACCGAATAGAAAAACCGATCGATCTTTGATACGGTTCGTCCGTTGGCTATGGATTGGGCCGCAACGACCGAATTGACGGCATGAACCAAGGAGCGCACGGTACGGTGGCCTTGGCTCGTACCTCCCCGAAATCCGTTTAGCCATGACGCCGTACCGTTTGACTATCCTCAAATCATGGGATGCAAAGGAGTAAGGCGATGAAAAATTGCACTTGGAGTTTGCTGGTATGTTTGGCAGCTGTGGTTGGAATCCCCTCCAGTACAATTGCACAAACCTACGATGGGATCTTGGCGGCGCGGCAGGCGATAAAAGATGGATTGAACGCGCACAATTTGGAGCTGGTTATGCCTCATATCGCCGACAATTTCACCGCTGAACACAGTTGGGACGACACCATCCGGGATCGGCAAGCCTTCAAGTCGGGTTGGGAAAACACAATAGCCGCGTTTCCCGATGAAGTATTCGTGAACACCCGGGTCCTGGTCACCGACGGGGTGCTCGTGGCCGAAAATTGGATGCAGGGAACCCACATGGGAGTGTGGAATGGACTGCCGCCCACCGGAGAGAAGGGGGCTCCCTTCCATTATGCCGATGTTTGGGATTACCAAGGGCTTCAAATGACCCATTTGATGATGTATGGGGACATGCAATCGGTTTTGGTCAGCGCCAAGGTCATGCCTAAATCCGAGTTGCCCCCGTTGGTCCCTTCCTTTACGATACCCGATCCGGTGCCGACGGGATTGACGCCCAAAGAAGTTGGAAAGGAAGTATTGAGGCGATGGAATGCCCATGATTTATCCTCCTGGATCAAGGCTTTTTCCAACGACGCGGACATCTATTCCAACATCGTGGACAAGAAATTGACCCGCGCGGAACATGTTGCGTTGATGGAGATGAATTTCGCCGGTTTTCCCGATGTCCAAGGGGAGGATGTCCGCGTGGTGGAATTCGGAGACGGTTGGTTATTGGCCGAGAGTGTATTTCATGGAACTCATACCGGTACCTGGTTTGGAATTCCGGCCACGGGACGCCCCTATAAAGGATTGCGGGTGGCGCAAATCCTCCGATATAACGCGGAAGGCCTGTGCACGTACATGCATACCTATTATGATAACATAACGGTCTTGGTACAGATCGGCGTTTTTGGCAAGTCTTCCAGCGAGAATTGGGAACTATACCGTTGATTTCACCATTCTGAATATGTCGAGAAGGACCGTGCCTTCGGTCAAGCCAGGCAATCCTATCGTCCATGGCATGCCGGTTCGCGTGTTGGAGACTACCCTTTCCGTCCCGCGGGACAGTTTCCATGTGGAACAATTTCCGCATTTTCCTCCCGGTATCGCATCAGAAGAACTACCACTTACCTGTATGAATACCTGATTTCCTTGATAAAAAAATACCCGAAAATCCGAATAGTCAATGGATTGGAGCGATGAAATAATCGGTTTTTGGGCTTTCAATAAATCGGAGAACTTGAAATGATTTATATGGAATTAAATTTGTTGTTTTTAGTTAAAAGGAGAAAGATCATGCGTGGTTTTTATCTGTCGTTTCTGTCACTTGGTTGGTTGGTCATCGCCATGGCCCCGCCGGCCGCGGAACGAAATATCGTCAACAGGGAGCAAGGTTACTTACCGGGACTAATGATATATGTGAATATTAAGACACCGAATCCATCGGGAAATGACACGATTGTCGAGATCCCGCCCGCCGGATGGAAAATCAGCCATGTTGATCCAACAAAAGGAGCCATCGTCGAGGAAGATAAAATAACTTGGGATACAAAAGAAACATCAAACTACATCATTTATTCCTACGCCGTCAATCCACCGGAAACCGCCGCCGGGAATGCTTTATTCACAGGTACGATTAATGGTCTTGCAATGGGTGGTGATACCGCCATAGCTCCGCATGTCAAAGATCCCATCGGCATCTTTGAGGATCATGTGAGTTTCGGTGGTGTCCCCCTCGGGGACGCTTCGTATGACAGCCAGAAAGACGAGTATACGGTTATCGGTAGTGGCCGGGCTCCAGATCCTTCAGCTCATTGCGCTTATAGAAAAATAAGCGGACCGGTGAGTATATCGGCGGAAGTGACTGACGAGATTTCCAGTTCATCTTCATGGTTAGGAGCCGGATTATGCTTCTATGATGAACTCGCAGATGACTCATTTTTTTATGCCTTTTTAATAGGAACAGGCAATGCAGCCTACTTGGCTCATGGGACCGTAACATCCTGGCAAGGTATCTTTCCAGCAAATGATGGAACCTCGGACAACGAGATCAAGATTGCCCGCGATGGGGATCGAATCACAGCCTACTATTTCAGAAACAGTTCACAAGAATGGATTCTTCTGGAAAATATAAGACTTCGTCCCGGTGTGATCACAGATCCCATCTATGTCACTCTCTCGTCCTGGACACCTGAGATTCAGAGTTACTCCACAGGATTCTTTACGAATGTAGTGCTGACATTACCCTCCGCCGTGGAAAATTGGAATCTGTATTGATAAATTCATCCGGTTCATGGGTAATTATTTTACTTGGAGTGTGATCTGGGTTTTGTAGTACAGGGTTGAGAAATACATTGTTAAAGAAATTTGAAAATCGCAGGCCATTTACTCGAAATGCGCAACAAGAATGCCGCAAGGAATCCGTAATTCAAAAACCCTTATTGTGCACTCATTATTTGTAGAAAAGGATTATTGATCATGAGCAGATTTGTAACATCAATAACAATTTGGTTCCTTGTGCAACTAGCTGGAGAGAATGGTTTCACCTCGGGAAAGATTGTACATCACCAGATCCAGAGCGATATTTTAGCGAATGCTGGACAGGCATCCAATAGAGAACTCAGTGTTTACCTACCAGAAGGGTATGAATCGTCAGAGGATACCTATCCGACCATTTATCTTCTCCATGGCGCCTCGGGAACCAACAGGACATTTCTCGGAGCCGGATACCAAGGCACATATATGACAGGAATCAATGCCAATTTGATTGCCGATCCATTAATCCAGGAAGGCAAAATCAAGCCTCTCATAATCATATTCCCCAACATGAACCGGGAATGGGGGAGAGAACTGGATCCGTATGATGATTATTTTGTAAAGGAAATTGTACCTTTTATCGACACGACGTACCGGACCGCGGCCCGTCGAGAGCAACGCGCGATCACCGGGCATTCGGAGGGAGGGCACGGAGCGCTCCATATTGCCTTTTCCTTTCCCGAACTATTTCGATTCGTGGGAGGATTAAGTTCATCGTCCCCTGGAGGTCCACTGCCCGGTGCAAGTATCATCAACGCTCATAATCAAAATAACTATTTTCTACAATTCTGGCTTTATGTGGGACAGAATGATGATTTTCCCGATATTCCTCCACAAAATCACATACTTGTTACTTTACTTGAAGCGGCCGGATTACCCTATACATTCATAGAGGATACAGGTACTCATTTCAATATGATAGCCAGAAGACTCGAAGAAAACTTCATATTTTTTTCCGAGCAATTCGATGCCCTCTTTCAATCTCAGGGAAGACTTACTGATCAATGGAACAAGTTTAAGTAAAAACATATATGTATGGATCATGATAAATATCATCCTGCCCTACACTCGATCTTCCGGATATCAACTTAATTCAATATTTAAATTTGGTTCATCCGGCAAGTGTGTACATTTTTTTTCTGATGACCGGATCGCATCTTTTGAAGTGATCGATCAAAACCACCCTAAAATGCCTTCTCTCCATGGAAGTGGGCTAAGGTGAGGGAATTTTAAAAGGGGCGGTCATTGGTGTCCTTCCTCATCCAGGAGCAAATGGAATCAATTCCAAATCATCCGGTACGCACTTACCGGATGAACCTTATTTATTTTCTTCGGTAGC
>JBHGBC010000182.1:0-11070 GCA_041946805.1 bacterium | reverse complement strand
GCCTATTCGCATCTCTTCGAAGTGATCGATGAAAACCATCCCCAAAATTCCCTCTCCCTTTGGGAGAAGGCTAGGGCGAGGGAATTTTTGATCGGGGCGGACCTGGGTGTTCACCTTCATCCCGGAGGGAATGGAATCGATTTTACCTCATGATGTACGCACTTCACGGATGAACCATAGGGGATGTCCCTTTCTTCCATTTTAGTAATCAAGACGGTTCAACCGGCAAGTAAATACTTATTCCAAGAGGTGTGAGCGGCATCCTGAGGATCAGGCCGGAGAATATCACTCCTGATTTCCTCTTCCTCCGGAGATGGCCCGGGTGAGGGAAAGCCATTGTGGTGCAGGCATCTTGCCTGCAGGCTGTGATGCAGAAGGCCTCCTGCCTGCAGGAGCGGTTCTCCGGGAAGTTCGCCCTGCCTTGCCATCTTCCTCTTTTCTTCTGGGTGAAGGACTTCCTTTTCCCTGCCGGGTATTTTATGGTTGAATTCCATAAAAAAACCAATGGAATTGTGGGAGAACCATCATGCGGTACTTGTTTCTTGGGATTTTGACGTTGACGCTTCCGTATCAGGCCGCAGCGGCGGAAACCCCTGCACCTATCCCATGTATCCTCGACACGGATATCGGCGGGGACATCGACGACACCTGGGCGCTGTCCCTCATCCTGGCCAGCCCCGAACTGGACTTGAAACTGGTGGTGACCGACAGCCACGACACCGTGGGCCGCGCCAAGATCGTGGCCAAGTTTCTGGAAAGCGTGGGCCGCTCCGATATTCCCGTCGGCTACGGTAACAAGTTCGACGAACACCCCGGGCCGCAGGGGAAATGGGCGGAAAATTATAATCTCAAATCCTATCCCGGCGGTATCCATCCAGACGGCGTGCAGGCCATGATCGACGTGATCCAAAGCGCCGGCCGCCCCGTGTATCTGTTCGTGATCGGCCCCTGTCCCAACATTCCGGAGTTGCTCAAACGCGCGCCGGACGTGGTAAAAAAAGTGAAGGTCTTCGCCATGAGCGGCAGCGTGCGCCTCGGTTACGATGGCCGCCCCACCCCCGACGCCGAGTATAATGTCCGCGATAACGTGCCTGCTTCCCAGGCTCTCTATCAGGCCGATTGGGACCTGACCATCGCCCCTCTCGACACCGCCGGGCTGGTGTACCTAGCGGGGGACCGGTACCAAGCGTTGCAACAAGCCGACAATCCGCTCGTTCAGACGTTATTGGCGAATTACCGCGTTTGGGCCAAGGAAGGCCGGCATTCCATCGATCCTGAATCGCGCAGCTCGACCCTTTTCGATCCCGTGGCGGTGTATCTGGCCATCGATCCATCACTGTGCGTCATGGAAGACGTGCGCCTCAAGGTGGATGAAAAGGGATTCACCGTGAAAGACGCCTCCGCGCGGATCATCCATGCCGCCATGAGCTGGAAGGACAAGGAGAAATTCGAGGATTGGCTGCTGGAACGGTTGAAAAGCGGAGTGGTGATGAGGGAAAAGAAATAGGGTGTCATCCCCGCGCCGGAAGGGATTCAGGAAGGCAGATCGGAAAAATGGGGTGCGGGCATCCTGCCTGCATCGAATCCCGGCGGGATTCTATATGAATAGCCGGGGTGGCAATCCCCGGTATTGGACAGGATCAAACGATCCGGAAAGGATCGAATGAGCTTTAACACAATCCCCGGGAGATTGGTGTTTTAATCACGAAACCGCGGGCTTTGGACCGCGGCCATATCCATTAATCCCCTTCGGGGATGCAGTTAATTCACTTGCAAACCCCGCCAGTAGGCGTTACCGGGAACATGGTCCCGCACCCACACATCCTGGTATAAGCGCAGAACCACCTCTTGTCCGGCGTAGTCCTTCAGGTCCACGCGGATGACCTCCCAGCGCCGGCGCTCCTTGTACCGCTGATACTCCTCATCCGGCGAGGGAAACTCCAATGGGGAAACGTCCTTCCATTTCAACGCCTTGCCGCCGTCGATCAGCCGGCTGACCACCGCGTCGTTATTCACATACACATCCAGCCGCCACGCCCGCCCGGGATCGGCGGCGCATTCGAAACGCAGCGACGGATTCTCTCCCAGTTTCACACGGCGCTCCAGCCGAACACCCCGGGATTCGTTTCGCGGGTAGGTGGCCAGGACCTCGGCGTCGAGAAACGTCCCGCCCCAAACGCCCCGTTTCCCCCATCCCGGCGCGCCATGGCCCGCCCGTTCCAAGTTCCAGCCCGGTGTCCACCAGGATGCGAATTGGCCCAGATCGAAGAGTTCCGGCTCCTGCGTCTCCGCTTCCTCGTAGGGAATGACCAGCATGCCCTCGGCGTTGCGGCCGCCCCGCGCCAGGATGATTTTCTCACTTAACGCCATGGATCTTTTCGTCAGGTCCGCGAGGGGGAGATTCAGGGCCGACATGGTTCGTTCGCTTCCGGGAAGGACGCCCGCGATCCGGCCGTTTAACGGTTCCACGAGTTGAGGGGGCAGCGCCTTCCTCCCCCGCATGGCCACGATAACCTCGCCCGCCACGGCCGCGATGCCGCTTGCGTCCGCGTAATCCATCGCCAAGGCCCGGTTGATGGTTTTCAGATAATCCCCCTCGCCGAACCACAGCGCTGCCGCAATCAGCCCGGCGTTGGTCACCGCACTGTCGGCCGCGGGATAATCGGAACTCCACCGCGCCATCACCGCTTCCACGGTCTCCGTGGCGCTTTTTCCTTCGTCCGCCAACGCCATCACCTGGTCCAGGCATTGCCGCGCGGGGGTGGAGGGATGCAGCAGGCGCGCCGCCTTGCGCGTCACTTCCCGCGGGTCCTGCTCGAAAAACGCGACGCTTACCAGGGCCGCCGCGAAGACGCCCCCGTCCGCCCCTTCCGCGTACGACCGGGTATGTTCCAGCCGGCGCGCCGCGCCGCCGGCCAGGTTGGGCATGCCCGGCATGAGCAGGCCGTACAGTCCGCCGTGGTTCATGCTTTCCGTGGTATGCCAATAGCGGTTGTGGCGGGGATGGCCGGAATCGGGCGGTTTGACGCCTTTCAGGAAAGCGGCCCGCGCCACGCCCGCTCCGCCGTTTCGCGCCGCCTGATTCTCAGCCCAATGGGTGAGCAGTTGCTCCGGCGTCAGGTCAAGGCCGTATTTCTCGAAGGCATTCAGTGTGAGGATCCATTTATACAAATCCTCATCCAGCAACGCCCCCTGGTTTTGGATCAACGCTTCATTCCCCGCCGCGTCATAAACAAACTTATCGATCCATCCCATCGATCCCGGCCGGGCCGCGAACGGCCGCCCGAGCTGCGCGCCGATGATCCGCGCCATCCATACTGCCTGGACACGATCTAAATAATCCTCTACGGAGAGCATGGCCGCCGCTTGCGACGCGGGCACGCCTTCCCGCAGCAGGCTCCCCGGTTCCGCCGTGTACCCCCCAATCGCCGCCCATCCGCCCAAGATCCAGGCCAGAACCGCCACCCCGCGCCGATTAATCCCCTTCATGCGTCTCACTCCTTGCCTATTCGTCATTTCAATCAAAACGGAATTCTACCCGAATCGGTAACAGGGCAAGGATGGAGCGGAGGCGGGATCCTGCACCCTCACGGGGCCGCCAGCCGGTAACTGACCAGCGCGATCCGCCGGCTGTCGGGCGACCAGGAGGGCACGTTCAGGGTCCCCTGGCCGCCGAACAACTGGGCCAGGACCTTCGGTTCTCCTCCATTGGCGGGAATCAGGCGGATTTTCACGATCTTGTTGGCGGGATGCCCCTCCACCCCCGGCTCATACGACAAGAACACCACTTGATTTCCATCCGGGGAGGGATGGGGAAACCAGTCGTTGTACTCATCGGAAGTCATGGCTTCCGGATTCGCGCCATCGCTTTTCATCCGCCAAATTTTCATGGTCCCCGAGCGGATGGAATTGAAATAGATCCATTGGCCGTCCGGCGAATAATCCGGCCCGTCGTCCAGCCCCGGCGTGTCCGTCAGGCGGATTTCCGCGCCGCCTTCCGCGGGGATCGTGTAAACGTCGTATTCGCCGTTGCGTTCCGCGCAATAGGCCAAGGTCCGGCCGTCCGGCGACCATCCGTGCCAGTAGGAGGGGCCTTGCGGCGTGATCAACCGGGGCTCGCCTCCCCCGGCGGGCAGCGTGTAAATCAATGATTTTTGGGTTCGCGATTGATCGCTGAGGGCGATCCATTTCCCGTCCGGCGAATAGCCGTGATCGTTGTTGCATTGATCCGCGAAGCCGGTGTCCAGCCGGACCGGCCGGCCTCCCTCGATGGGGATCGTGTAGAGCCGCCCGCCGCTGTTGAACAGCAACGTCCGCCCGTCCCGCGACCAGTTGGGCGCTTCGAAATGCCGCCGCGCCTGGTAGGCGATGGTCCGCTCACCGGTCTCCACGTCCAGGATTTCCAGGCTGCTTTCGACGATCCGCTCCTGCCCGGCCGCCAAGGATTTGGATATCATTGATACCTTCGAAAACACCGCCGTCTCGAGTTTCTCGTCGTCATGCGAACAGACGCCGATTCCCGCATAGATCTCGTTCCCCAGACTGGCTTGAATGGATCCCGCCGGCTGGAGTTTCCCGTCCGCCCGGGCCGCGTACATCGTGTAAACATCGCCGTCTTTCACGATCCGTAGTGTCTGGGGAGCGGAAAGCGCCATGCGGATCTCTTCCGTGGGACCGCCGGCGGTCCGGCGGAACTGCAAGCCGGTCAGGCCGTCCCCGTGCGTGACCGCGTTCACGTGAGGTGCGTCCGCCGCCAGGCTTTGCCGTAGGACCAGGCAGGCCTTGCGGTGCGGATTACCCCCGGTTCCCACCCATTGGATATCCGCCGTCAACTCGGCGTCGCCGGAGAGGCGCTTCCAGACGAAATGAAACGCGTCCACTCCGCCCCACATGTTCGCGCCCCCGCCGGTGACCGTGTACGTTTGGCGGGCGGGATCGAATTCCACCCGCCCGGGATGCTTCACTTGGCCGACATCCCCGTGCGATTCGAAAATGCCCATGACAACCGGCTGCGTCTCTCCCCGCGCCGCCAGAAACAAAGCCAGTCCCGCGGCGGCGAATAACATCTTACTGATCATGATTTCCTCCCTGGGATTTCCTCCCTGTTTTTCCGACCGGTGGTTTTCATGAACGACGCTACACGGCGCCTATTCTACAGGTGGCCATTGCCTCAGATGAATACTCCCCACAAATCCTGGTTTTCAATGTAATTGTCGTCTCCGCGAAAGCGGGGATACGGTAAATTGTGGTGCAGGCGTCTCGCCGGCGTCCAATCCCGAAGGGATTGAATATGAATAGCCGGGAGTGACAACCCCCGGTTGCATAGAAAGAGGAGACGACCCCGAAGGGGTCGAATGGTATTGAATTCAACCCCTGCGGGGTTGATGTTTTTGTTCATGAAACCGTAGGCTGTCGCCTACGGCTATTCACATTGATCCCCTGCGGGGATGAAATTCTATTCATGAACTGGACTGATGGGTAAGGATTTGCCCCTGGGAAAGGGCCTGGGCTGTGGGAAGACATTTCATGAACCGCCCACACCTCCGCCCTTGTATCACCATTCCGCATTTGGTTAGATCATTCCCATTCTGTATCGGAGGGATTTCCTCATGGAATCCCATCAGGATCTCCAACGCCAGCGGCTGTGTCAGGCGATGAGGGTTTTTCATGTTTGCCTGGCATACACCGTTCTGGCCACCGTGACGTGGTTGTTCTTGATGATCACGGGCATCGATGGCGGCTGGTTCTTCGGAAATTACCGCCCCTCCCTCGAACAGATCATCGGTTTTACGGTTTTCTTCACGTTTTTCTGGATGATCTGGTCCTACGCCTTCCACTGGCTCAAATACGGGCTGCTCAAGCGGATGGGCCTCAGCCGCGATGAACTGCGGATGGTGTTCGGCAACCGTCTCGCGGGCTTCGATCTCGAAGATCTTCTCGCCCGCCATTCCGAGCGTTCCTTCCGCGTCATCGACATGATCGCCCGGCGGGGCCGCACCATCGTGATGGTGGTCGTGGGCTTCGGATTCATCTATTTCCAGGTCCGGCAAAATCCCACACCCGAGGCCCTGGCCTTCGGATTGCAGTCCAGCCTCTTCGACGCCATGATCATGAACTGGTGGGCCGTCCTCACTTTTCATAACAACGGGGTGTTCGGACACATGAGCTACGGGGCGCAGGCCCGGGTGCTGGACGGCATCCAGGGACGCGCCAACGCCCTGTGCATTGGCACGCTGTGGGGTACATTCCGGTTCGTGATGATCCCCATCGGCCTTCGTTTGGCGGAACTCTATCCTCCCAAAACCTACGCGGCGCTCTATGCCTTCATCTGGCTTTCCTACGCCGCCGCCGATTTCGCCTCGGAGATCTTCGGCTCCCTGTGGGGACGTCACGGCATCCACGTCTGGGGCCTGGGGGATATGAACCGCAAATCCTGGGCGGGCGTGGTGTCGGCCTTCCTTTGCGCGCTCACGTTAAACCTGTCCGTCGTGTGGGCCAACGATCTGACCCCCGCCTGGCTGGCGCTGGGGGTGTTGCTGGCCTTCGTGAATCCGCTGGTGGAACTCTATTCGCCCCGGGGAACGGACGATTTCACCATGGCCACAACCAACGCCCTGATCTGCCTGGGCTTCGGCTGGCTCGTTTTTCATCCCTGAATCCACCGGGCGGGGTCCGGAGGATGGACAAAAAGGAGGTTCATCCCGTAAGTGAGTACTTGTTTCAGATGACGGGTTCGTATTGCATCGCCGGGATCGATCAAAAGCAACTCCTAAATCCCCTTCCCATTGGGAGAGGGCCAGGATGAGGGAGAGCTTTCCGTTGGCGATGATTCCTCGGCGGGTTCCTAAACGACGAGCGGGAAGGAAATTATTTTCCTTCGGTGTGAATGGAAAAATGGCAGAAACCGGGTTGAAAGTGAACCAAGGGAAAGGAACAATTTCCAGAATCCATTGGGCATTCAGATCCACCGGCTTGAGCTCAAATAAAAATTGTCCAGGATTATGGGAGGGACAAATGACCAGTCCTGGCGGCCGGTGGCGGCCCATCATTCAACGCCCACCGGATCGCTCCTCCCCCGGTCCAGACGCCTCACTACTTCACATGCAGGGGATACGTGGCGATAAACCGGGTTCCGGTCTCCAGATGGGTCTCGAAAGTCACTTGCCCGCCCAGGTACCGCTCGCTGAGCAGCTTCATGCTGTAGGTTCCCAAACCCCGGTCCGGGTCTTTAGTGGAGAACGATCGCTGAAACACCTGCAACTGGACATCGCGCGGCATGAAATTGGGATTGTGGATCCAAAACGCGATCCGTTCCCCGGCCGCCTCGCATCCCAAGGTAACGGTTTGTTGAAGCGTGGATGCTTCCAAGGCGTTTTTCATCATGTTGCTCAACACCCGGCCAAGCAGGGTGCAATCGTTCGTGAACACGACATCCGCCGCCTCCGGATCGATCCGGAGGTCCCGGTTTCTCCACTCATCCTGGTTTTTATACATATCCACGATTTCGAGCAGAAACTCCTTGGACCGGTGTGGCGAAGGCTGCAGCGTCAGATCATTGTTTTCCGCCGCCAATAGTTCTCGTTGACTTTTGATTTCATGAATGATCTTTTCCGTCAGGCAGCTGATCCGCTCCCGGAAGCGGTCGATCTGGCTGCTGTCCGCTTCCTGCATCAGTTGGCAAAATCCCAACAACGCCCCGGCTGTGTTGAGAATGTCGTGAAAGAAGATCCGCTCCAACGCCTTGCGCCGCTTCTCATGGCTGATATCGGTGATCACAAGAAAGATGAACTGCTCGTCGTTCACCCAGTAGGGAGTCGCCCACACCCGCAAATCAAGCGCATTGCCGGTTTCCTTCTGGATGATCCGGCATTCCCGCACCGTCTCCCCCTGGATCCGGCTAGTGAAAAGAGCGTTGGCCGCCCCGCACAACCGGCACGATTCCATCGTACCGCATCCGCCGTTTCCCAAGGCGTGCGCGCATTTCAGCACATCCCCCGGCCGGAAACTGCAAATGGCGTCGCCCCATTCCAATCCCAAGACATCCGCCACGGGACGATTGGAGAAGACGATCTGCCCCTTGGGATTCAAGATCAGAAACACCTGGGGCACCGCATTCAAAAACGGACCTAGATACAACCGGTTCTTGAACAGATTCGCCTGCTGTTGGATTTCCGGCGGAACCGTGGATTTCTCCCCCCGGTGCCCCATGGGAAATTCAGTCGAAAATTGCTGAAACCCAGACACGTTTTTCCCCCTGCGCGGTGATGGGATTTTTCCTGTTGTGGCAACTGGAATACCTCAGAGAACGCTTTCTTTGTGGAAACGAATCACGGCCCCCAACCGGATGACCTATATGGAAACTCATTTGCGCCTTTTTTTCAAGCAGGGATTGAAAAATTTAGGATGACCCTCTTTGCGTGTCATTCAATGCAGGGTGGATTGAACATCACGAAATCCACTCCCATCCCGGTCATCATGTCCATCCGGATGCAGTCAATCCTCCGCCGCCGCTCGAATGCTTGACGAACCCGCCGGCCGCGGCCACAATGAGCGGCGCAACCGTGTGACGCATCACAAACGCCGGAGTGGAAACCATGAAGAAAATCGTTCTCTTGCGGCATGGCGAGAGCACCTGGAACAAGGAAAACCGGTTCACGGGCTGGACGGACGTGGATCTGTCGGACAAGGGGATGGAGGAAGCCCGGAAGGCGGGGCAAGTGTTGAAACAAGAGGGATTCGCGTTCGATATCGCCTATACGTCCGTGCTCAAGCGGGCCATCCGCACCCTCTGGATCGCGCTGGATGAATTGGACCAGATGTGGATCGACGTTTACCGCTGCTGGCGTCTCAACGAGCGGCATTACGGCGGGCTGCAAGGGTTGAACAAGGCCGAGACCGCCGAGAAGTTCGGCGAGGACCAGGTGAAGATCTGGCGGCGCAGCTACGATATCCCCCCTCCGCCGCTGGATGTATCCGACCCCCGCTTTCCGGGGCACGACCGCCGCTACGGCAACCTCGCCTCGGATGAACTGCCCAAGACGGAATGCCTCAAGGACACCATCGAACGCTTTCTGCCCTACTGGTTCGATGTGATCCTCCCCACCGTCCAGGCCGGCAAGCAAGTGTTGATCGTCGCCCACGGCAACAGCCTGCGCGGATTGGTCAAGCACCTGGACAACATCTCGGACCAGGACATCATCAACCTGAACATCCCCACCGGCATGCCGCTGGTGTATGAACTGGATGACCAGATGAAACCCCTGCGTTCGTATTACCTGGGCGATGAGGAAGAAGTGAAAAAAGCCATGCAAGCGGTCGCCAACCAGGGCAAAGTCAAGAAGTAATACACGCAATGAGAAAGGATAGGGGGGCGGATTCTCCGTCCCCCTCCGTTGTCCATGGAATCCAGCCTGCCTGCCGGGATGTCCATTCATATTCCCCAACGCGCCGTGATCCGCCAAACCCTGGCGAACGGCACGACTCTGTTGTTCGCGCCCAATCCCTACAATCAGATCGTGGCCATCCGCGTCTTCAGCCGGTTGGGTTCGCGCCACGAACCGGCGGAGAAGGCCGGCCTGGCCAACCTGGGCCTGACCTTGCTTCCGGCGGGAACCACCCGCCACAGCGAAGACCAGATCGCCGGCAACCTGGAAAAAAACGGGGCGCAGTTCAAGGCCGAGGCGGGCAAAGACCGCAGCACGGTGGACCTGCAAACCACCACGCGTTGCCTGCGCGAGGATTTGGAAACCGTGCTGGAACTGTTGGACTACCCCACCTTCCCCGAGGACAAACTGGAACGCGAGCGGGAAGTCGTCCGGATGAACATCCTCGAGCAGGATGATTCGCGCCTGCATTTCACCATGCGGATCTTCTGCCAACATTATTACGGATCTCATCCCTACTCGTGGCCCAGCTTGGGCCGGATCGAAACCCTCGACGCCATCCAGCGGGATGGCCTGGCGGCGTTCGCCGGCACCGCGTTTGATCCCGCCAACCTGGTGGTCTCCGTCGTCGGGGGGGAGGAAAACGGCGAGGTGATGGAGATCGTGGCCGAAGCCTTCGGCGCCCGTCCCGCGCGCGCGGCCGCCCCGGTTCCCGATTGCCCGCCCGCCGCTCCGGCGGTTCACGAAGACGCCATGATCCTCGAACACCGCGAGACGGAAGCCGAATACGTCGTGGCGGGCTATCCCGGCTGCGGACTGCGCGAACCGGACATGCCCTCTCTGTTGGTGATCTCCGCCCTCTTGGGGGGATCGATGGATTCGCGGCTGTTCAAGGAGATTCGGGACAAGCGGGGCTTGTGCTACCAGGTGGGCGCGTCGTATTCACCGCACTACGATCATACTCCGCTGCTGCTCTACACCGTCCTCAGCCCCGCCAACCGGGACGAAGCGCTGCGGTGCATGGAGATGGAAATCGAGCGGCTGAAAAACGAACCGACGCCCGAAGACGAACTCCAGCGGGTCAAAACCTGCATCGGCGGCCACTACGTCATGGCCATGGAAACCAACATGGGCCAGGCGTCGTGCTACGGCAAATACGAAACCGCCGGCCTGGGATGGGAATACGCCAACCGGTTTCCCGAAGCGGTCCAGGCGGTCACCGCGGAAGACATCCTGAACGCCGCCCGGAAATGGTTCACCTGCCGCCTGCTGGCCATCACCGCCCCGCCCGCGCATTGAGCCATCCAGCACCTTTATGTAGTGACGTAGGATGGGTTAGCCCGAAGGGAGTAACCCATCAATATTACTACTTTATAATCCCCTTCACGGATACACCTCCCACCCCGGAGCGTGCGAGGGGAGATGGCTGTCGAAGACGTAGATTTTCCGGTCTATCCCCGCGATGTACAGTTGCCGGTCATCCGGTGAAAAACAGGCGGCCGTCATGATGTTCGTTTCGCCGATATCGTATCGCTGCAGATTGGCCCCCGTCTCCGCGTCCACCAGGGTAGGCATCCCGTCCCGCTCGGTCACCTGCCAGCGCTCGTCCGTGGCGAAGGCCACGTCCTGCTCGGCTTGATATTTCTGAGGCGGATTCATTCTCATTTTGTACATCAGAACTGCTGGT
>JBHGBC010000181.1:0-11306 GCA_041946805.1 bacterium | reverse complement strand
GTGCAGGCATCCTGCCTGCAACCATATTTTGCGCAGACAAGATGTCTGCACCACCATGAAGAGACTTTTTGCCGTTCCGTCAAATTAAATGCGCCATTGACGCTGGAAAAACAGTGCCGCCTCCCGGCAAATCATTCATTATGAAATCTCCACAAAACTCAGGATGACTTACGGTTCAGTTCCGCCAGCAGGGCGGTGCGGACGCTGAGATATCCCGCCAGGATGCCGTCCTCGAAATTGTACCGCGGATTCTCCCGCAGATAAGGAAAATCATCGAAATTCCGCAGATCTTCCGGGGTGAGATGGGGATTCATTTTCCGGGCGATTTCCAGGACTTTTTGGCGCTGTTGATCGATCATCTCATCCAGAAGGGATAGGATTTCCGCACGGGTTAGCATGGCTCACAGGTCCGCCGGGAAAATAGCCGGGTCAGTTCAGAATCCGCCGCAGGACACCGGAGCGGTCGATCCACAAGGCCCGCGCCACTTCGAACTGCGACCGGGAGATTTTCCACCGGGGATCGGAATCCGGCAGGTCGTTGGGCAGTTCCTTGACATAGTCGGTGATCAAGGTGGACAAGAAGCCGAACGCGTACCGGGGGGTCCCCAGGGTGGTCAGGGTGTCCCGCAGATAGGCGAAATCGAATCCCTCCTGGAACAGGTCGGACAGCTGGATGGCGTTGGCCTCCGGATTTTGGCACACCCGCAGACGCTGGCTGGCGATTTCGTACAGTTCCTGTCCGCTCCATTTCAGCTGCTCGATGAGGTTCGATTTGTCGAGGCGCATGTGCTTGAGCCGCTCGGGAGCCGCGTTCCGGTGGATGGTATCCATTTCGATGGGCAGAAAGAGCTTTAGGCCCAGCCGGGGATACTGGAGCAGTTTGATGTCCAGCAGCCGTTCGACGAATTGCCGCATCAGTTCTTCGCTGACGCTGAGCAGGGAGGGTTCGTCCACACGGTCCATCAGCACGTAAACGCCTTGGTAGCCCGCCGTCTCCACCAAGTCCATGAACCGGTCCAGGAGATGATAGCGGCTGGCTTCCTCGGATCCCCGGGGCAGGATGAATTCCTTCCGTTCCTTCGCGGAAACCTTGCTCAGCAACAGGGCGAGGTTGGCCGGATTGCGGGGCAGGATTTTCACCGCGCGGGAGGCCCAGGAGGATTGCGTGTGGATGGAAAGGTAGTTGTACAGCCACCCGCCCCAGGTTCCCAGAAGGCCCAGGCCGCCCAGAGTGTACCACAGCTGGTCCGGTCCGATCGTTACGCTGCCGAGGCAGGGGAAGAGCGCCAGGAGGAGGCTGATGAGGCTCAAGCCGATGGTGGCGCTCCAGCGCAGGGCGGGGAGGAAGGAATGATACCGGATGA
This sequence comes from bacterium, assembly GCA_041946805.1. GTDB lineage: Bacteria > Hinthialibacterota > Hinthialibacteria > Hinthialibacterales > Hinthialibacteraceae > JABLXU01. The sequence goes on along the minus strand of JBHGBC010000181.1, from coordinate 9,942 downwards.
GGCGGAGGAGTTTGTTGATCGCCTCGCCCGTGGATTTGCGGTCGGAGTTGTAGTACAGGGCGGCCAGCAGCAGGAGGTACATCTTCTGCTTGCGGGTCAGGTTTTGGGGCGGCGTTTCCGCGGCGAGGAGCTCGTCGATGAATTTCGTCACTCCCAGGGAGAGGATGCTATCTAGGTGGTCGGCAATTTTCCAGCGCTTGACGACGTCCTGGGCCGCCTGGCGGTCGTCGGCGCGGGCGCCGATCACGCGGCGGAAGCGGGAGAGATACGGATTGAAATCGATGTATTCGATCAGGAAGACCTTTTCGGCGGGATTCTTCTCGTTCCAGGCTTTCAAGCGGCGCCGGATCATGAGCCGCAGCCCGCTTTTCCCGCTCCCTTTCTCGCCGAAGACGATGGCGGGAGCGGACATGCGGGGATTGCCGTACATGCGGTCGAAACTCCAGTGCACCACGGAGGAATCAAGCGCGGAAAGGATGCTGTCCTTGTCCGCATCTTCGCAATTGAAAGGATCATCCATCAATCCCCAATGATCACGCCATTTTTGTGTGAACATAATGTACTCTCTTCCTACAAACTCCAGTGAATATGGTTATCGTGGCCAGCCGTTGGTTTTGGAAGCGGTTTTCAGCCGCGTCCGGTATAGGTTATCCTTTAAACGCATCCCCCGCCCCGAAGGAACGCACACCGGACTTTCTCCTTCATGGATTTCAATTCCCTCTCCCTCTGGGAGAGGGCTGGGGTGAGGGAATTTTGTAGGGGGCGGACCTGGGTGTCCGTCCGCGCCAGTTTCTTTCTCCGCGGCTGGAACCATCCTGGTATCCATCATGATTAGCGCCCCGGCCGGAGAAACGATTGTACGATAACCGGATTGGCGGAAACTGTCCATAGGCGGATGCGTTCGGAGGCGGGCGGGGAGGATTGAACCGTCCGTAGGCTTATTCTTCTTGCAGTTCCCATTCGAACCGGGTGAAGATGCTGGTTTCTCCACACTGTTCCTTCAGTTCATGGGTGAGCTTGTCGGAGTCGAGGGGTTGTTTGGAATTGAAACGGCACCGGAAGCGTCCGGTTTCCTTGCTTTTTTGCATCCGCAGGATTTGAAACTTGTATTTCGAGGCCATCTTCCGGAACGCCCGTTCGGTCTCGGTGGGATTGTTGGTGGTGATTTTCACTTCCCAGTGGTACCGGTACGCGCTGCCCGTGAAGGCGAGAAGATAGAGCAGAATGTAGATGAATCCGGTGATGGTGATTGCCAGTTCGAAGTTGGCCAGGCCGCAGGCCATCCCCAGGCCGATCAGAATGAAAATGATGGATAGATCGAAGGGGTTGCGCAAGGCGGTCCGGTAGCGGACGAAACTGCCCAGGCCGACCAGCCCGAAGGCGCGTTCCAGACTGCCCTGGATGAGGATCACCATGACCGCGCCGGCAATGCAGATCATGATCTGGGTGTTCTTGAGTTCCTGGTCGCTGGCGGGGCCGTACCCCTCGACCTGACGTTTGGGGTGATAGGCGATCAAAGCGCCCAGAAACGCGGCGAGCGATAAGGCGAAGAGAATGGCCACGAAGGTTTTTTGCTCATGGTAATTGGGTCCCTGGGCGGAGACGTGCTGGGACATCGTGTTGAGGAAATTCGTGACCGGCGTGGGAATCCATTCCGTCGCGCTGGCTATTAGGTTGGATGACATGGCGGTTCCGCGTACCTCATGAATCAGACTTGATATCTGATTGAATTTTACCCCATGTGATTCCCCGGGTAAGCAGGCCGGAAGGCCGGGGCCCGCTTTTCCCGCTGCTTTCGATCAGAACACGATTTCCAGTTGGAAGAGCAGTTCATTGTTTTGGGCGCCGGGACCGCCGGTTTTTTCTTCGTTCAGCGCGTATTCGGCCCGGAAGGTGACATTGCGGACTAGTTCGGCGATGATCGCGAACAGCCACTGCTCCCGGTCCCAGGTCAACGAACCGTTCGTGAAAAAGGGTTGGGGAGTCAGGTTCGTGTCCAGTTCTCCGTAGCGGACCAGGGGACGCAGCGAGTTGAGATAGCGCAGGCCTTTGAAGTTGAACTTGTAGGACATTTCCGTGTACCAACCGAAGCGTTCCAGCTCGCCGTCCCGCCTTCCGATGGCCTGGGCGAAGAAATCCCACTCGTCGATGCGGTAATCCAGGTTGACGCCCGCCAGCTCGCGGCGGTCACTGCTCCAAAAGCCGTAGCCGGGGACTTCGGTTTGAAGAAACAACAAGTCCTCGTCCGACAGGCCGCCGGTCATGCCGTACCCGAGCAGGTTGAGTTGGCCATACGCATCCAGATTCAGGTCCAGACCCAGGCCGGCGCTGAATTCCTTGTTCCCATTGAAATCCAGATGCATCGTATCTTCACCAATGAGGCGGTCCCCCTGATCTTCCCCCACTTCTTCCCGGTCCAGGGCGGCCCCGTTGGTGACGGACACATAGGCGTAAACCGGATCATACGTCCCTTTCCAGGTGATCCCCAGGTCCCGCTTCCGCCAGAAGGCATTGCCGGTCAGGGGGTACGACTCGGTGTAGCGGTCCGGGCGGTAAAAGCGGGGTTGAACGCCGACGCGCAATTCGGACCAGAGGGGGAGATCCTCAAAGTCTACGTAGGTTTCGACAAGATTCCCTTCCTCGCCCTCCACATCGTACTTGCCGTGGAACCGGATGCTGTTTTTGAAATCGGCGTCGAGAAGGATCCGGAATTCATCCAGTTTGAAACTGCCGCCGGGATTGTCGGGAATCGCGGAACGCAGACCGGTCTCGTTTTCCGGATCGAAATATTCGAATTGCAGCCGTCCGCCCAGGCTGAAGGTTTCCCCTTTCAGCGAGGGCAGCCAAGATTCCTTTTTGGCTTTATCGCCGGCTTGCGCCTCTCCGGCCGCCTCTTGAATCTCCGCTGGAACCGCTTCTTCGGCCTTGGTAGTCGATTTTTTATCCTTGCCGGTCTTTTCCCGTGTTTCCGGGGGTGTTTTTTCCACGGCGGGGACGGCCGGTTCGCCGGTGGGAGTTTCGGTCTCTTTTTTCTTCTTGGATTTTTCGGCCTCTTTCCCTTCGATTTGATCGAGACGCTTTTGGAGTTGTTCCACGAGGCCGCGCAGGGCTTGGTTTTCATCCTCCAATTTTTGAATCCGATTCTCGACGGATTCCTGAGCGTAGCCCACCGGAATTCCGGGGAGGAGCCAAAGAAGCGCGAGAAGGCTGAGCGATCGAAGCCAGGGAGAGTGGAAACGCATGAGACTTATCCTTTGCCAGTGTTGATTATGGAATGGACCGCGAGTCCGTATCCACCCACGGCGGAGATACAGCATGATAATACCTTCCTGATGGCTTCCTTCATAACCCGCGGAGGATATTTAATGGATTAGCCATCCGTCTGATCAATGGGCCGCGTGCATGGGTCGCGTATTCATTCCCGGACAACGGCTTTACAATCCAGCCGGCAATAATCCATTGGCAAGTGAACTCGTATTAAATATAGAAACACTTTGGCAATCTGTCAGGTGGAAGATGTATCCATCCAACTTTATGTAAATGGTGATGAAACAAATCTATTCCGATCAATTTAATCAACTATGAAATGGAAGGCCAGGAAGTGGAAAATCTCTCCCGGCCTCTCCGCTTGCTGGTTCAGCGGGAGGTAATCGAGTATATTTTCCCGGACGCAGAGCAGGAGATTGGCGTCCGGCGTGCTGGAGAGGCGAACGTAGGGGAGAGCGGAAGGAGCGGAGCATGCTGAAAAATCTGGAAGCCGTGCCGGAGGCTATCCGGCCGGCCGCGCGGAGTTACTTTGAACAGGTGGCTGCGGTATTCGGCCCGCGCGTGGATTCGATCTACCTCCACGGCAGTGTGGTGACGGGCGATTATTTGCCTGGTCAATCGGATGTCAATTCTCTGGTGTTGTTCGACACGTTTCATTTCGCGGATGCGCGGCGGATGCAGCCGATGGTCCAAGGGGGGCGGAAAAACCGGATCGCGGCCCCGCTGTGCTTGTCGGTGAACACGCTGAAGCGTTCCACGGATACGTTCCCCTTGGAGTTCATCGAGATCCAGGACAAGCATCTCTTTCTTTATGGAGAAACGGACCGAGTCAATTCCCTGGAAATCCCGATGGAACTTCTGCGGGTGAAGATCGAGGAGCAGATCAAGGGAAAATTGATCCGGCTACGGCAGATCTACATGGAACACCGGGGGCTGGACCGGGAACTGACCAACCTGCTGGTGGATGCGCAGAAGCAATTGTTTCCCGTGCTTCGCAACCTGCTGCGGTTTGTGGGCGTCACGGCCCCTCCCTTGAATAAGGACCTGATCTTGCAAGCCCTCGAAACCCGCCTGCGGTTTTCGGTGATTCCGCTCCGCCGGATTTGGGAGCAGACGGCCGGCCGGGCCGCCATTCCCCCCGCGGAGGCGGTTTCCGTGTATGGCGAATTTATCGAGGTCCTGGTGAAACTGGCGGATTTGATCGACCGCTGGGAGCGGCCCTAACCGGTTCCTGAATACGGCCGCGGAAAGGCAATCATGAGGGGATTTCATTCCAGGAGATCATGGCTGGCGGTTCCTTTGGCCGGATGGTTTCCCGTTCTTCTTTGGGCTGGATTATCCAGCGCCGGGGCCGCGCCACAACCTTGGCCGCAACCGGTGAACTATGTTTCGGATTTCGCGGACGTGATCCCCGCTCCGCAAGAGGAAAGCCTTAACGCGCTGGCCCGGCGGCTGCAAGAGAAAACCACGGCGCAACTGGCGGTGGTGACGATTCCCAGCCTGGCGGACCGGGGATATGGGAGCATCGAGGAAGCGGCGGTCAGCCTTTTCGAGTCGTGGGGGATCGGCCAAAAAAATAAAAACAACGGCCTCCTCATCGTAATAGCCCTGAAAGAACGGGAATGGCGGGTGGAAGTGGGTTACGGCCTGGAAGGAGCGGTTCCGGACATCACGGCCTCGCGCCTGGGGCGGACCTTGCTGCCCAACGCGTTCCGGCAGGGGCAGTATGGGGAGGGATTGCTGAATCTGTGTACCGCCCTGATCGCGGAAATCGCCAAGGAATACAACATTCCCCTGAGCGAATTCAATGTGAATCCCTCATCCGCGCGGGGGCCAGGCCGCGCATCGTCATCCCAGGCGGAAGGGGGCTTTTTCCAATCGCTTTTCAGTTTGTTTTTTACGCTGCTGGTGTTCTACTTTTTCATTCGGCATCCGAACTTGTTTTTGCTCTACATGCTTATGGGGGGAGGGCAGCGGCGGGATGACCATTGGCGGGGCGGTTCGCATTTCGGCGGGGGATTCGGGGGAGGAAGCAGCTTCGGCGGCTTCGGGGGCGGCCTCTCTGGCGGTGGAGGCGCCAGCGGGAGGTGGTAGGGGGATTTATTGCATCGGTTCCACCCTCCCCATCACGCATTTCAGGTAGCGCGATTCGGGCATGGCGGGCAGGATGGGATGGTCACGGGCTTGTCCCCGGATTTCGAAGATGGTGATCCGCCGGTGTTCGCGGACCGCCGCGCGTTGGAGCGTTTGGAGGAACTGTTCTTCGGTGATGTAAGACGAACAGGAGCACGAACAGAAAACGCCGCCGTCGCGGACCACGTGAAGGGCCTGGCGGTTGAGGTCTTCATAGCCACGGAGGGCCTGGTGCGCCTCCTTGGCGGTTTTCGCGAACGCGGGGGGATCCACCACCACGATATCGAACCGCCATTCGGATTTCCGCGCCTGGGACAGCCAGGCGAAGGCGTCGGCCTGGACGCATTTCATCTGGCTGGCCAGGCCGTTCAATTCCGCGTTCTTCTGGGCGAGCGTCAACGCGGGGGCGGAGGAATCGACGGCGATGGCGTTTCGGGCCCCCGCCCGCAGCAAGGTCAACGCCCAGGCGCCGGTATGGCAGAACAGATCCAGAACTTCCGCGTCCAAGGCGTAAGCCGACAGCGCCATGCGATTTTCCGCCTGATCGAAAAAATGGCCGGTTTTCTGGCCGGATTGGACATCCACCCAAAGGCGAACGCCATATTCATCGATTTGCTGGAATCCGGACACGGAGCCATGCGCCATCTTTTCGTACAAATCCAGGCCTTCCAGTTTCCGTTTCTCGTTGGTGTTGCGCAGCACGATGGCCTTGGGGGAAACCACCTGTTTCAGGGCTTCCAGAAACGGCGGGGTGAGGCGCTCCATCCCCGCGCTTAGCACCTGCACGGCCGAAATATCCTCGTACCGGTCCACGATCACGCCCGGCAGATAATCGGAATCGGCGTAAATCAGGCGATAGGACTGGCGGGCGGGGTAAAGCCACCGCCGCAGCGACACCGCGCGCTGGATCCGGGAAACGAACCATTCCACCGAACCGGGGAGGTCCTCCGGGTCCCGGGATAGCAATCGCAGCGCGATGAGGCTGTGCGGATTGTAGGTGGCGTAGCCGAGAAAATTGCGCCCGTCATCTAAAACCTGGACCAGCACGCCCGGTTCCGGCAGAGGCGCGGGATGCTCGACTTCGTTGCTGAAGATCCAGGGATGGCCGGTTTTGGCCCGTTTGCCCCCCCGGGGTTTCAAGGTGACAGTCAGGAACGTGGATTTTGGTTTGCTCGGGGTCCGCATGGGTTGTTTGGTGTCCGATCGCGACAGGATTTGATCCCTTAGTATAAATGGAATTGATGGCATACTAAGATGAACCAGTGATTTATCCGGGGAAAGCGATTTTCCGCGAGGCAGGCATGGAATTGGTATCGCAGTGGAACGCGCCGCCCATGGTGGGGCCGCGGCCTTATTATCAACTCTTGCTGAATCCCGATCCGGCGCTGGGGGATTTGACTCCTCCCACCCTTCATCGGCTGGACTCGGTAATCCGCGAGCGGCGGGCCTATATCGAGCGAGGAATCGACCGGCGGATATTGGCGCGTTCGCTGAAGGAATCGCATGAGCGCCGGGGCGCGCCGGCCTCCACGTTGGCGGCCATCGATCAAATAAACCATCCCGATGTTTTTCTGATTGTGGCGGGACAGCAGCCGGGATTGTTGGGCGGCCCTTTGCTGGTGGTCTACAAGATCCTGCACGCCATTTTACTGGCGGACAAACTGTCCCGGGAACGGCCGCAAACATTTCTCCCCGCGTATTGGAACGCGGCGGAAGACCATGATTTTCCCGAAATCGCGGTTTACAAATGGCTGACCAAGGATAAAACCATCGCCACGTTCGCTTGGCCGGGTGACGCGCAAAGCCGGCGTCCGTATTTTCGGATCCCTCGATCGGAATGCCCGTTGGAGGATCTGCTTCAACAAATTCAATCCAGCCTTCACCCCACCGAATATGTTTCATCCATCCTGGAGACTGTCCGTTCCTGCGCCCGGCCGGCCGCATGGTATCCGGATTTCATCGACCGGCTGATCTGGACCTTGTTCCCCAACGAGGGTCTCTTGATTCTCCGGCCGGATGACTCCTTCGTCCGGGAAGCGGCGCGGCCGTTGATGGAGAAGGAGATCCGCCAGCCTGCCCATGCCGCCGCGAGCGTGGAGGAAATCAGCGGACGGTGGGACCGCCTGGGCCTCCCCGCGCAATTGCACAAGCGCGCCGACCGGGCCTCGTTTTTTTTGATCGAGGAGGACCAGCGGATCCCCCTGCGTATCGTGGATGATGGCCGGTTCGCGGGCGAGGATAAAACCTACACGCGGGATGAACTTCTCAGGCGGTTGGATCGGCAGCCGGAGGTGTTTTCGAGCTCCGCCATCCTGCGGCCGGTGATTCAGGACGCGGTGTTTCCCACGGCGGGCTTCGTGCTCGGGCCCAGCGAGGCGGGGTATCATGTCTTACTCCGGGGTGTATATGAAAACCACGGCGTGCCCCGGCCGGTCCTGGTTCCCCGGTTCGGATGCACCTTGATCGAGGGGCGCGAGATGCAACTCTTGGAGCGGTACGGCCTGGTTCCGGGTGACTTGTTCGAACATCCCGCCGCCCTGGTGAAGAGGATCACACGCGCCGCTTCCGGAATCGATTGGTCCGGCCTCAAAGCGAACGTGAAGGCATCCATGGCGGCTTTGTTCGATACCTGGATCAACCAGGCGCGGGAGGCCGATCCTACGATTGTGGCGGTGTTGGAGAAGAATCTCGGCAAAATCCGGAAGGAAATCGAAAACTCCGAATCCCTCCTGGTCCGCCGTCTGGCCGGCACCGGGCAAAAAATCCGCGATCACGTCGAATCCCTGCGGAGCGCGCTGTATCCCGAAGCCGCGTTACAAGAACGGATTTTCAATGTCTTTCCCTACGTGATGAAATATGGGATGGGATTCATGCCGGATCTGAAACAAACGTGCGCCGCGGTGGCGGAGGGAGGGCATGGGATCGTGTTGATTAAATAGCCGGGTATCGATAATATCCGAAGGTGGCCGTGTTCAGCGATCCAGCGGCGCGAACGGAGGCGCATAAAACATTGTACTCCGTTGTCAAAATAATAGTGGGATCCCATGAAGTTCGGGCAGGAATATGGGAAGAAAAGATGAAACGAAAATTCGAGTGTGGACATACCGGGAAAGGGCAGTATTGCCATCGGTGCGGACAGGAGAAACAACAACGCGAGAATGAACAACAACAGATGGCGCGGCGCGAGGCGGCCAAGCGGCAATGGGCCGACTCGTTTGCCCGTGACGTGATCGATTTGCGGGGCTTCCCCAAGGGCATCGTGCGCAAGGCCCGGCATGTGCTGGCGCGGATCCAGGCGGGGGATTCGATCGCGGAACTGGGCGGCAAGCGGATGCATTATGACCGCCATATCCTCTCGATCCCGGTGGGCAATGGCTACCGGATGATCTGCGAAGACCAGGACAACCGCATCGTCCCCAAGCAGCTGTTGACGCATGAGGATTATAACAACATCCATCCGTGAGGGGGCGGAGAACCGCCGCGCGGGGAGAGATGGATATTTCCGAGGGAAGGATTACGATTTGTCAAACCCCGAAGAAATTGAATCAATTCTTTGATTCAATATGACATTAATGAATATCGCAGTACCTGTCCCCCGAACTGAAACCTCACTGCAACGCTCTCTTATCGAAGGGCATCCAGGGTGAACCCAGGCGGACGATGTCGCCCTTGCTCAGCACGCCGTTGCTGGGTTGGTAATCCACGGAAAAGCCCACCATCTGGATCTTGTCCGGCCCCGCGCTGGCGATCCGCCAGTACGAGCCCCGCGTCGAGCCGGGCGCGTTGCCCGCCAGCTTGGCCGAAGTCCAATCGTAATAGTCGTAGGTCTGTGTATGGAATTCCAAACTCTCTTTCTTTTTGCCGAAGGGATCGGACGGGTAGAACGAGATGAAGGCGATGGGCGTGGTCAGCGCCGAGAACCGGCTCAAGGCCGTGCCCGACGCGATTTGCTGGTCAATCAAATGCGCCACCGGGTAATTCCCGCAGCTGATGTGATACGCCTCCAGCGCGGTGGCCAGGGTGCGGAAATCGGCTTCCACGCGGGTCACCTTCGCCCGCACCTGCGCGTTGAGGAAATTGGGCACCGCGACCGCCGCCAAAATGCCGATGATCGCCACCACGATGAGCAACTCGATCAACGTGAATCCACGTGTGTTTTTCATGTTGTAGCTCCCTGGATTCACCATTGTATCTCCCGGGGCTCCGGCCGGACAGGCGCTCAGGCTCCGCGTGGACACGGAGGGCGGAATAACAAGAAGAGGCACGCCGCGCCGCGCTCCTGCTTCCGCGATGATGTTTATGCAGGATGGATTAAAGCGCGTGGTGTAATCCATCACCGGTAAAAAGTATCTTCACATCTCATGGAAGAAGGGAATCAAAGGAGAAAAAAAAGGGCTCATCGGGCAAGTGCATACTTTTTTTCGGATCGCCGGTTCGCATCTCTTCGAAGTGATCGATGAAAACCACCTCCAAAATTCCCTCTCCCTCTGGGCTACTCTCCGTACACAACCGAGGAGGTATATAATGTTACCCCAAAAACGA
>JBHGBC010000180.1:0-11569 GCA_041946805.1 bacterium | reverse complement strand
GCCCAGGGTTTTAACCCTGGGCCTATAGCGCCGGAGGTACGCACTTGTCGGATGAACCAGTTATTTTTCCATTTCTGTACTATATTTCCCTGAAGTGAAGTTCCTGATATTGAAACAGATAGAGTGAATTCGACAAACGAATACGGAAATCCCCATCTCCCTGAGGCCGACCGCGCATGACACTCCGAACGCACTGTCATCATAACGTGAAAGTATCTATGTCTTATAAGCTTATATCCATTCTACTTATGCTGGTTCCATGCCTCCACGGTGAGATGGGCTTCACGCGGGAAGGCGAGGTGTTGATCACCGAGATCCTGGCCGGGGGGAACACCACGCTGGCGGATGAAGACAAGGAATATCCCGACTGGATTGAAATCGGCAACACGGGCAGCACGGATATTTCCTTGGAGGGGTGGTATCTAACCGATGATCCCGTGGCACTCACCAAATGGGCTTTCCCGGATGTAATCCTTCCCGGCGGGAGTTTTCTAGTGATTTTCGCTTCGGGCAAGGACCGGAGGAATCCCGCCGCGCCTTTGCACACCAATTTTCAACTGAGCGAGGCCGGCGAATTTTTGGCCCTGGTCAAGCCGGATGGCCAGACCATCGCCCATGCCTACAGTCCCTCCTATCCGGACATGACCGGCCCGCGCGACGGTTTTTCCTTCGGCTTGGTGGCGGATCTGTCGGAACTGGCCGGCCTGGGGACTCCCGTCCGGTTGCGGGTTCCGGCGAACGGTGATTTGGGATTGTCCTGGACCTTGCCGGAGTTCGATGATTCCAGTTGGAAAGCGGCAACGCTGGGAGCAGGGTTCGGTTCGCGTCCGGGAGTTTTCGCTGTCACTACCTACAAGGCGAACATCCAGGTGACAACGCTGGCGGAAGCGGATGAGGTGATTCAAAATCCGGCGCGGCAGGTCCGGACCGATCAAACCGGCGCGGCGGTCCTCAATTTTCTCGACAATTCCACGGAAGGTCATTTCCCGGAAAATCAGCCGTTTCCCGGCCATGCCGCCGACCAGGACGTGGATGATTTCGTCGTGCGGGCGGTGGGAGATGTCATGATCCCCAGCGATGGGACCTGGACGTTCGGCATCAACTCGGATGACGGGGCGCGGCTGCGGATCGACGGCCGCGACGTGATCGTGGACGACACGCTGCACGGCCCGCAGGACGTGTTCGGGATCGTGAACCTGACTACCGGGCCGCACGAGATCGAACTGGTCTATTTCGAGCGGGGCGGGGGAGCGGAATTGGAACTCTTCGCGGCGGCCGGGGAGCATACCGATGTCGAGGACGGCGGCTTTCGGCTGGTGGGCGACGCCGCGGGGGGCGGCCTGTCGTTGGGAGGCTTCGGGGACCGGATCCGCTACGATGCCGGGGCGGACATGAAGGGTATCAATTCCACGGTTTATATACGAGTTCCATTTTCCATCGCCGATCCCTCGTTGCCATATTCCATCTATCTGGAGATGAACTACAACGACGGCTTCGTGACCTATTTGAACGGGCGGGAGGTGGCGCGCCGCAACGCGCCCATGGCGGTGGCCTGGAATTCCAGCGCGGCGGCAAAACTCCCGGCGGTAGAGAATTTCCGAACAGAAGAGATCAACCTGACCGATATCGCGCCCGAATTGCGCGCGGGCGCCAATATATTGGCCATCCAGGGATTGAACGCGGGAAAGGACGATCCGGACTTGTTGATCCAGCCGGTGTTCAAGGCGGCCGCGGTGGTCAAGGATTCGCAACGCTATTTCAAGAAACCCACTCCCGGCGCGGCCAACGGAACCGGCGTGGTGGGATTCGTGGATCCGCCGTTGTTCAGCCGGGAGCGGGGCTTTTACGACCAGCCCTTCGAGGTCACGATGACCACGCCAACGGCCGGCGCGGTGATCCGTTACACGACCGACGGCCGCGCGCCCACGGAAAGCGTGGGGGTGGAGTATACGGGGCCGGTCCCCATCCCAGGCGCCACTATCCTGCGGGCGGCGGCCTTCAAGCCCGGTCATGAACCGAGCGCGTCCATCACCCAAACCTACATCTTTCTCTCCGAAGTGATCCAACAGAAACGCCCGGCGGGGTATCCTACCCGGTGGGGAGGCGGAGTCTCGGCCGATTACGACATGGACCCGGACGTGGTGAACGACGCGCGCTACCGGAACACGATCCGGGAGGACCTGAAGTCGATTCCGTCCATGTCCATCGTGATGGATCCCACGGACTTGTTCGGCGCGCGTGATGGCATCTACACCCACCCCGAGAGCAAGGGTGACAAGTGGGAACGCTTTACATCGGCGGAGTTCATATACCCCGATGGCCGGCCGGGCTATCAGGTGAACAGCGGCATTCAGATTCAGGGCGGCTACGGCCGTGTGCCCGCCATGCGGAAACACTCGCTGCGTCTGGTGTTCAAACGCGAGTATGGGCCGCCCGCGCTACGGTACCGGGTATTCGACGATTCGCCCGTGGATCAGTTCGACACCCTGGTCTTGCGCAGCAATTACAACTACACCTGGCATGGATCGGAGTCCGGATTCGGCAGCACCATCGGCCGGGCGGAGTACATGCGCGACGAGTTCTCCCGCCGTACGCAACGGGATTTGGGTCAACCGGCCTCGCATGGGACGTATGTGCATCTGTACCTGAACGGTATGTATTGGGGCCTGTACAACCTGGTGGAACGGCCGGACGAAAGTTTCGCGGCTTCCTACCTGGGCGGGGAAAAGGAAGAGTACGACATCGTCACCGGCGGCACGCGGAACATCGGAACCACGCAGGTCAAGGCGGGCAACAAGCAAGCCTGGAACGCGATGATGGCGGTCGTGGAATCCAACACCCTTAGCGCGGAGGAACGTTACCGGCAAATCCAACCCTATCTGAACGTCGATAACCTCATCGATTACATGCTGACCATCATCTACACCGGCAACCGGGACGCGCCAACGGTGATCGGCGGCGGGGGAACACCCTGGAATTTCTACACGGGGCGGCGGCGGCTGCCGGGAGCCGGGCTGCATACGTTCGCGTGGGATTCGGAATGGACGCTGGAAGAGACGGCGGTCAACGTGGTGGATTTTCACAACGGGCGGGACAATCCCGGGCGCATCTTCCAGCGGCTGCGGCCCAGCGCGGAATTCCGAATGCGCGTGGCGGACCGGATTCAAAAGCACTTCTTCCACGGGGGGGTCTTGACGCCGGAAGCCTCCCAGGCCCGCTACGCGGAAATCGCGCGGTTCATCGACCGGGCCATCGTGGGCGAATCGGCGCGGTGGGGCGACGCTCCCGGCGGGCGGGCGCGCACCCGGGACGACGATTGGGTGAAGGAGCGGGACCGGATCCTGAATCAATACCTGACGGTGCGTTCCGGCATCGTGCTGGAGCAGTTGCGCAAGGCGAAACTCTACCCCACGCTGCCCGCGCCGGAATTCAACCAGCCGGGCGGCGTGGTGGAGCCGGGATTCGCCTTGACCATGACGGTGGATACGGGCGGGGAGCCCACTCCCGTCACGCTGCCCTTGGTGGCGATCGACCACGAATGGAAATACGAACAATCGGGGAAGGACCTGGGAACGGCCTGGATCCAGCCGGGTTATGACGATTCAGCCTGGCCGTTGGGCAAGGCATTGCTGTATGTGGAGACTGCGGATTTGCCGGCAGCCAAGAACACGCCCCTGAAAATCGGCAAAACCACCTACTATTTCCGGACCTCGTTCGAAGTCCCCGCGGAAGTATCGCTGAAGGACGCGGCGCTGGAAATGTCCACCATCCTCGATGACGGCGCGGTGATCTATCTCAACGGGGTGGAGGTATCGCGGATCCGCATGGCCGCTGGGATTGTCTCCGCGGCTCAGTTTTCCACCGAGACGGTCTCCGAAGCGGTGTTGGAAGGCCCCCTCAGCATTTCCGCGGCGAGTTTGAAAACAGGAAAGAATGTGGTGGCGGTGGAGGTCCATCAGACCAACGCGGGCAGCACGGATGTAGTATGGGGCATGACGCTCACCGCCAAGGTCATCAAGCCGGCCACCACCTCGGCGGACGTTCCGGTTTATTACACGCTGGACGGCAGGGATCCGCGGCTGCCGGGCGGGGAAGCCGACAACGCCCACGCCAAGCGGTACGCGGGGCCGGTGATCCTCAACGAAAACTCGCAAGTCAAGGCCCGGGCGTTTGACGGGCAAACCTGGAGCGCGTTGAGCGAAGCCCGGTTTTTCATCAACCAGCCCGCGCAAGACGTGGCCTTTTTACGGGCGAATCTGAAGATCACGGAACTGATGTACAATCCCGCCGCGGCGGGGAACTTCGAGTTCATCGAACTGCACAACACCCATCCCGAAACACCGCTGGTGTTGAGCGGAGTGGAATTCACGGAGGGCATCCAGTTCCGATTCCCGGAAGGCACGATCATTCCTCCCCAGGGCTACCTGGTCTTGACGCAGGCGCAGGGGGAGGCGGAACAGGCCGCGTTCCGGAAAGAATACCGGATGGACGACGCTGCCCTCCTGGCCGGGCCTTTCACCGGGAAATTGGCCAACGAGGGGGAACCGGTGGTCCTGCGCGCGCCCCACGGCGGTCCGGCAATCGTGACCTTCGAATATGGTGACGGCCCGGGTTGGCCGGCGGCCGCCGACGGGGCCGGGCATTCTTTGGTTCCCCTGGCCCGTTCGTGGCCGGACCAGGATCTCGGCGCGTTGAATTACGGCGGCAACTGGCGGGCGAGCGCGGTGATCGGAGGCTCACCGGGAAAAGAGGATCCTGAGCCGGTCCGCAATGTGGTGATGAATGAAATCCTGGTTGATTCGCCGGACGGCGCCAAGTGGGTGGAACTGTTTAACTCTTCTCGAGATTTAGTTCATCTGGGCGGCTGGTATCTGAGTGATGACAACGCCAACCTCAAAAAATGGCCGGTCTCCGGAGTGGAGATCCAGCACGGCGGTTTTCTGAGTCTGGATGAGAAAAATCATCTTGATATCCCTGCCGGCTCCGGATTCGGATTATCCCCGCAAGGCGGCGCGCTGTATCTCTCGTATCTTCCCGGCGTCCCCGGCGTGGACCGGGTGGTGGACGCGTTGAAGTTCGCCGGGCAGGAGGCCGGCGTCGCGTGGGGCCGGCATGAAGACGGCCAACCGTATTGGGTTGGGATGAAACCCTCGCGGGACATGGCCAATCAACCGGGTCTGGAACGGGTGGTCATCGACGAGATCATGTATCATCCGCCCGATTTGCAGCCCAGCGGCGATGAAAACGTGGTGGATGAATACATGGAGTTGTGGAATCCCACGGATCAGGCGGTCCCGTTATTTACCGGGAACGGCGCGTGGCGGATTTACGACGGCATCGAATATACCTTCGCGCCCAATACCACGCTTCCGCCCAACGGACGGATTCTGTTGGTGAAGTTCGATCCCGCTGACCCGGCGGCGGTGGAGGCCTTTAAGGCGAAATACAAGATTTCCACTTGGAACGTCCTGCTGCTGGGACCGTTCAACGGCAAACTATCCAACCAGGGGGAACGGATCGCGCTCGAAAAGCCGTTGGGGAACGATCTCTCCGGATTACTAACCACCTGGGCGGTTGCGGACGAAGTGATTTATTTCGATCAATCCCCCTGGACACAAATGGCCGACGGCACGGGCCAGGCCTTGCAACGAATTTCCGCCCGCCGCCCGGGGAACGATCCCGCCAACTGGCAAGCGGCGGATCCCACCCCGGGACAGGACAACCCGGATACGCCGGTGAATGCCTGGATGGCGTATTGATGTTAGTGAGATACCTGCCGATTTTGAGGCGCAGGCTTCCAGCTGGTATTCCGATTGGCTCCATCGGCTGCTCGAACGAATAATCCCCGATTTTTTGGAGAGGAGGATAAGGAGGGGGGGGTGGAGAGATCCACATCTCCCCCTCCCTATGCTCTCCCATTGGTGGAGGAGGTACATCAGATGGAGCAAGTCCATCCTTGAGTATTAGTAGACGAATTTCGCAAAAAAGTTCTTGCTCTTGTGACGAATGGCGTGATTTTAGGGATGAAACCGGATGGTTGGGAACAGGCCGGGTGATCGCCGGATGGATGATGACTGTGTTCTCAAGAACCATGGGAAGATCTATAATGGTGAATTCACCAGACCATTTTGACCGAAGAAAGAATGAACCATGGGATTCAAGAGCCTGGACAGCCTGAAAACCTTGCGGGAATTGACAGCCGGCGGGAAGCCGTACGCCTATTACAGCCTCAAGGCGGCGGAAGAGGCGGGATTGCAGGGAATCAGCCGCCTTCCGTATTCGCTCAAGGTGCTGCTGGAAAATCTGCTCCGCAACGAGAACGGCCGCGGCGTGACCGAGGCGGATATCCGCGCGTTGGCCGGTTGGCTGGAGAAGCGCAAATCCAGCCATGAGATCGCCTTCAGACCCGCGCGGGTGCTGATGCAGGATTTCACCGGCGTGCCCGCGGTGGTGGACCTGGCGGTGATGCGCGACGCGATGGCCGAGCTGGGCGGCGATCCCCAGAAAATCAATCCCTTGAATCCCGTGGACCTGGTGATCGACCACTCGGTCATGGTGGACCGGTTCGGCACACCGGACGCGTTTCGGACCAATGTGGAATGGGAATACCAGCGCAATCACGAACGCTACGCCTTTCTGCGCTGGGGACAAAAGGCGTTCGACAACTTCCGCGTGGTGCCGCCGGGAACGGGCATCTGTCATCAGGTCAACCTGGAATATCTGGCCAAAGTAGTCTGGACGGCGGACGAGGAGGGGCGGACGCTGGCGTTCCCCGATACTTTAGTGGGTACGGACAGCCACACGACCATGATCAACGGGCTGGCGGTGCTGGGCTGGGGCGTGGGGGGAATCGAGGCGGAAGCGGCCATGCTGGGGCAGCCGATCTCCATGCTGATCCCCGAGGTGGTGGGATTCGAACTGACCGGCGCGCTGAAGGAAGGGACCACGGCCACCGACCTGGTGCTGACGGTCACGCAGATGCTGCGCCAGAAGGGCGTGGTGGGCAAATTCGTGGAGTTTTTTGGCCCCGGCCTGGACGCCTTGACCCTGGCCGACCGGGCCTTGCTCTCCAACATGGCCCCGGAATACGGGGCGACTTGCGGATATTTCCCGATCGACCGGGAGACGGTGAAATATTTGCATTTCACCGGCCGCGATCCCCATTTGGCCGCGCTGGTGGAAGCCTACGCCAGGGCGCAAGGCTTGTGGCGCGAAGCGGGCGTCCCGGATCCCGTGTTCACGGATACGCTGCGGCTGGACATGAGCGAGGTGGAACATTCCCTGGCCGGCCCTAAACGGCCCCAGGACCGGGTGTTCTTGTCGCGCGCGGCCGAGGAATTCAAAAAAGCCTACTGCGGCTTTCGCGGCGGTGCGGCGGATTTCCGCAAAGCGCCCGTGGACGGATACGAACTCGAGGACGGCAGCGTGGTGATCGCCGCGATCACCAGCTGCACGAACACCTCCAATCCCGCGGTCATGCTGGGGGCGGGCCTCTTGGCGCGCAACGCGGTGCGGAAGGGACTGAAGGTCAAGCCCTGGGTGAAAACCTCACTGGCCCCCGGCTCGAAGGTCGTGACCGATTACCTGAAGGCCGCGGGACTCGATGAACCGCTGAACCAGCTGGGATTCAACCTGGTGGGCTACGGCTGCACCACTTGCATCGGCAATTCGGGCCCGCTGCCCGAGGAGATCGGCCAGGCGGTGGACCAGGGCGACCTGGTGGTCTGCTCGGTGCTGTCGGGCAACCGCAACTTCGAAGGGCGGATCAATCCCCGGACCAAGGCGAATTACTTGGCCTCGCCGCCGCTGGTGGTGGCCTACGCGCTGGCCGGTTCGCTGGCGGTGGACCTGGTCAAGGATCCCTTGGGAATGGACCCGGAGGGGAATCCGGTCTACTTGAAGGACATCTGGCCGAGCAACCGGGAGATCCAGGAAACCATCCTGCGATCCGTCAAAAAAGAGATGTTCGAATCGGAATACGGCAACGTGTTCGAAGGGGACGAGGCCTGGCGGCGGATCTCGGTGCGGGAGGGTATGACGTATGAATGGGACGAGGCGAGCACGTATGTCAAGAAACCGCCTTATTTCGAGGACATGAGCCCGTCGCCCGCGCCCTTGACCGATATCGTGGGCGCGTATCCCCTGGCGATTTTGGGGGATTCGGTGACCACCGACCATATTTCGCCGGCGGGGAGCATCAAACCGGACAGCCCGGCGGGATTGTACCTGCAACAGCATGGGGTGAAGCCGGCCGACTTCAATTCGTATGGCTCCCGGCGCGGCAACCACGAAGTCATGATGCGCGGCACGTTCGCCAACATCCGCATCCAAAACGAGATGACGCCCGAAAAGACCGGCGGCTACACACGGCACATGCCGGAGGGCGCGGTCATGCCTATTTACGACGCGGCCATGGCCTACCAGCAGGACGGCGTTCCCCTGGTGGTGATCGCCGGGAAGGAATACGGGACCGGTTCCTCGCGCGACTGGGCGGCCAAGGGTACCCGGCTGCTGGGAGTGAAGGCGGTCATCGCGGAGAGTTTCGAACGCATCCACCGCTCCAACCTGATCGGCATGGGGATCATGCCCCTGCAGTTCAAGGAAGGTGTCAGCCGGAAGACGTTATCGTTAACCGGAAATGAGACATACGATATTTCAGGTATCGAAGGCCGTCTGCAACCGGGGGCCGATCTGATCCTCCGGATCACCCGGCAAGGCGGCCGTTCGGAGGAAATTCCCGTCCTCTGCCGCATCGATACCGTGGATGAGCTGGAATATTACAAACACGGCGGGATTCTGCATTATGTTCTCCGGAATCTGTTGAAGAGCTGATTTTGTCATCCATGAAGGCATCCTCATGCGGAATAGCCGGCGATAATAATCCATGGAGCCGTTTCAGGATTATCAGAAAAGACCTTCCCTATCAACCGCAAATAAATCGCTTCATTCACGTGATCTCCTCTTGAGCTGTGTCCGTCAAAATTGGATAATCCCTCCAGAAAATACAATCGTATTAACGGTTGTATGGACAATCTATGAGCGGGAGGTTCATGATGAAAAAAGCGGGTTTGCTTCTCCTGGCGGTGTGCCTGTTTTTACCCCAGGCGTATGGCGTGGCTATTGTGGCGAGTGATGGATCCGACATCAGCCAGTGGGTCGAAGTGGATGGGGCATGGCAGTCGGTGGATGGAGTGATCGTCCGGACAGCTGAGCAGCAGGGCAATCACACGCATGCCCTGGTGTTGGATAACGCCATCGACATGACGAAGGTGACGTTTCCCGTAACCCTCACCTACGACCTGAAGGCGGAGTTGGATTCCGGCGGGAGCGGTGAAGTGTGGACCGGCATCGGGATCGGCGCACCTCCGGTGGGCACCAGCAACATCGAGGACGGGGCGGTCATTGTGGCGATGCGCGACAACGGCGGCACCAAGGGATTGAACTTCCTGGTCGGCGGCCGGCAATGGGCCCAGGGAGATGGGAATTTCGCATGGAAACCGGATACCTGGTACACCATGCGGGTGGTGCTGTCCAATCCCGATTTCACCACGAACAAAGTGGATATTTACGCCACTTTGCAAGAGAAGGGTGGAACGGAGGGTGTGGTGGCCACGATGGCGGGCGTCCCGGCTTCCGGTAACGCCTTTGTTTTGAGCCAGACCGCGTTGACCATCTTCACGCGCGGTTCTGCCGCGGGCAAGGGGGGATTGCGTTCGTTCGACAACATCGTGTTGGAAGCGGCGAACGTGCCAACGGGGTCGGTGGTTTATTCCAACGACGGGACCAGCGTCGCGGGCATGACCCAGGTGAAGGGCGTGTTTGAAGTCGTGGACGGCGCGATCGTGCGCACGGACGCGGTGGCGGCGGATACCACTCAGGGCGCCATGCTGGAGAACATAGTCAGCATGGTGGGCAACCAGTCGGTATCCCTCGAGTACGACATTAAAGTGGAAAGCCTGACCACGAAATCGGATGAAACCTGGTCGGGCATCGCCCTGTTCGCCCCGGCGCCGACGGCTGGCAACATCGAGGACGGCGCGGTGATCATGACGATCCGGGATGGCGGAGCGACCAGCGCGCGAGGCTTGCATGCCCTGTTGGGCGGCCGGGCGTGGCTGTCTCAAACTCCCAACCTCTTCTGGAAGGCCGATACCTGGTATCACATGAGCGTGACGGTGGCCAACGCGAATGTGGACACGGGCAAGGCGGATGTGATCGCCACGTTGAGCGAAGTGAATGGATCGGGCGCGGCTTCGTTGATCATGCTCAATGCCCCGAGCTCCAACAAGTATGAATTGAAGCAAGCGGGCCTCGCCCTCTTCAGCCGGTCCGGTGGCGCGGCGGAAGGCGGCAAGCGGTCGTACGATAACATCATGGTCACGAAAGTGCCCTTCGCCTCGGGCGTGGGACATTTCGATGCCATGAAATAAGCGGTATCCTCGTGAGGTAACAATCGAGAGGGGACTGTAACAGGTCCCTTCTTTTTTTCCCCGGTTCATTCCGTAAGTGCAAACAGATTGTTGAAAAAGGTATTATCAACCTCCATGATGGGATGGACACAAAGGTCCGCCCTTACAAAAATCCCTCACCCTCCCCCTGCCCGGCTTGTTTTTCTCTCCGCCAAGCCGAGGGTGGTTCACTGCGGATTCTTGGCGTTTTCCTCCGCGCCGCGCAGGTTCAAGACCGCTTTTTGCGCGTGCAATTTCTCCTGCAACCGGGGAATATCGATTTGCTGCACGGGAACCTGGCCGCGGACGGCCAGGGCGGCCGCGAGCCCCGCCGCGTGCCCGAAGATCATGTACTGCGGCTCCATGCGCAGCGAGGAATACGCGACATGCGAGGCTGAGAAGCAAACGGGGACAAGCAGATTTTCGCATTCCTCCGGCTTGGGCGTCATGGCGCGGTAGGAAATCTCATAGGGCCGCACGGGAACCTGCATGTCCCCCTCGTTGACCACCGTCCCTTCGGGCGTGGGAATCCGCTGCACGTGGTGCGAATCGGAGTTGTACGAACCCATGCCGATGGAATCACTCTTTGTCCGGTGGGTCTGCAAGTCGGCTTGCACCATGACTTTTACGCCGATCATGCGCCGCGCCTCGCGCACGTAGAGCTGATGCGGCCAGTGGTTCGTGTCGGTGAATTCATCCTTGGCCAGGCCCCATTCGTTGATTTCATTGCGCAAGCGCTCGGGAACGGAGGGATCATTGGCCAAAAAGTAGAGAAAACCCTGGACGTAGTGGACGTGTTCGTTCCAGATTTTCTCCCGCGTGGCGTAATCGGCCTCCGGGTAGTTCCAACTGCCGCCGATGTAATCGGTGGAGATGGGGCCGGAATTGTTGATGTCCGTCTTTTGGTTGGGCATGGGCGATACAATCATCATCTGCTTCATGCCCAGGGACACGCCGCGTTTTTCGGCTTCGCGCAGATACCGGCCGAGCAAGGCGAAGCGCCGGGGATCGTAGTCCGGCGGCCGGGGGAAGGGAACCTGGTTGCTCTTGCGGTTCGTCAAACAAAGCCGGAAATTGTACGCCTGCACCTTCTTGTCGCCCTCGCCGGGACGGCCGGAATC
>JBHGBC010000018.1:0-54780 GCA_041946805.1 bacterium | reverse complement strand
CCTCTGGGAGAGGGCCAGGGTGAGGGAATTTTTGTAGGGGCGGACCTGGGTGTCCGCCCTCATCCCGGCGTGAATGGAATCGATTTTACATCATCCGGTATGCACTTCCCGGACGAACCTGACTTCGTGAATCCCGCTATCCGAAACACGCCCTCTTCCACTTCGCCGGCTCACGGCCGTCCCGCGGGGACCATCAAGGCATTTACCGGATAGAATGTTTCATCCACTCTTGGACCACCAGCCGCAAAAAACGCCCGTTGCCGATAAGATAGCGCTTCCACAGCCTCCCGGGTTCCTGATACAACCGGTGCAGCCACTCCAGGCCCGCGCGGCGCATCCACAGCGGGGCGCGGGGGATGGTCCCCGAATAGAAATTGAACAATCCCCCCACGCCCAGGCCCGCCCGCGCGCCGGTGGCCTCCAAATGCCGGTCCAGCCAGAGTTCCTGCTTGGGAATCCCCATGGCCACGAGCAACAGATCGGTTTTCGACTCCCGGATGAGATGAATGATCCGATCGTTTTCTTCCGGAAGGAAATGCCCGTGATGTGTTCCGCAAATGTTCAGCCCTGGATACTGCGCCACGGTCCGCTCACGCATCTGTTCCGCGATGCCCGGTTGGGCCCCCAGGAGGAAGATCCGCCATCCGCGTTTTTGCAGCGCCGGGCAGAGAAGGGGATAGAGGTCGGTCCCGTTCACATTGTCCCGCAGCCGGCGGCCCAGCGCCCGCGCCGCCCAGCGCATGCCGGTACCGTCCGCGAAGAGGCCGTCGGCCCGCCGCAACGCCTCGCGGTACTGCCGGTTCGACCGCATCATGTTCACGCCATGCGCGTTGACGAAATAGACCTTCCTTCCCGGCGGTGGGGCGGGTGCGTGGACGAGCCATTCCACCGCTTCCGGAAGCGTGGCGTCGCGGATGGGTAAATCGAACAGGCGCAGAGTCTCCATGGTTAAAACCGCGGGGATGAAATCCGATTGGTGCGAGAGATCCGTTCATCACAGACGGGATGCCCGTGGCGCTTCTGGATTCGTCAAGGCGGCGGAGGAATGAAACCCGGCGCGAATCCTCTCCCTGAATCCTCCCGGGACATTTACAGGTCCGCGATAATTATGGCAGTATACCGTATGCCGGTGGAAGCGGGATGCTTTCCCGCCGGCGCGGAACGGGGGATCCGGCAGGTCCGGCGCTCCCGTTTCCCTCGCGGAGAAGGGTTGCGGGATCAAGGCCGGTCTTCGCGGGAATTTTGGTGGAAATGGGAGAATACGATGGTGGACAAGAGAAAATCATTTTCCCGGAGACAGTTTCTGGCGGGATCGGCCGGGGCGGCCGCGGGAAGCCTGCTGGGAATCACCCTGGTGCCGCACACGGTTTTCGCGGCCCCCAACCGTCCGGCCCCCAGCGATCAATTGCGGTTCGGCAACATCGGCGTGGGCGGCCGGGGGATGGGCTTTGTGCGGCCCGGTACCTCCATCGCCCTGTGCGATGTGGACGAGAAACGCCTGGCGGACGCGGCGGAACGGGTCGGCGGCAATCCGCGGCTCTACAAGGATTACCGCGAGTTGCTGGAGCAAAAGGACATCGACGCGGTCTTCGTCACCTCCCCGGACCATTGGCACGCGTTGATGACCATTCACGCCTGCGAGGCGGGGAAGGATGTGTACGTCGAAAAGCCCGCCTGCAACACGATCGAGGAAGGCCAAGCCATGGTGCGCGCCGCCCGGCGGTACGCCCGGGTGGTGCAGGTCGGTTCGCAGGGCCGCTCGCAGGATGGGGCTTATTACGGCAACCGGTATATCAAAAACGGGCAACTCGGCACCGTCCGCACGGTGGCCTGCTGGCATTACGAGAATCCCAAGGGGGATTGGACGCCGAACCGCCAGCCGCCCGCCAACCTGGACTACGACCGCTGGGTCGGCCCCAACCGCATGATTCCCTACAATCCCACGCGGACGCACGGCGCGTTCCGTTGGATGCTGGATTACGGCGGGGGACAGATCCGCGACCGCGGCGCGCACGTCATGAGCGTGGCCCTGTGGTGCATGGACGCGGATGATACCGGCCCGGTAAGCGTGGAGGCCACCAACGGCAATCCCCAATTTGAGGGACTCTACGACGTGCCCCAGAACCTGACCATCGTCTATGAATTCAAAAATCCCGACTGGACCTTGGTTTGGGCGCAACCGGGCGAGGGATACAAGGATCCCAAGTTCAAGTGGCCGCGCGAATCGTATGGCGCGCGCTACATCGGCGACAAGGACAACCTGATCATCACCTACGGCGACACCGCCGAAACCGACACCGAGGAAAAGGCCAAGAAATACGAACCGCCCGCGGACGGCGTCGAGGTCTTTCGCAGCCCCGGCCACCGCGAGAATTTCGAGGACTGTATCCGCAGCCGGGAAAAGCCCATCATGGACATCCAGGCCGGATACAAGGTCGCCACCCTCTGCGTCCTGGGGAACCTGTCGTACATCCTGGGCCGGAAATTGGAGTGGGATCCGGTCAACGAAATGGTCAAGAACGACGACGAAGCCAACCGCTTGCTCAGCCGGCCCGGCCGGGGCGAGTTTCATCTCTAAAGTTTTCTCTCCAAATTGGGAAGAAGGGAGTTCGAGAGCATGTCCAAATCATTATCAACTCAGACAGGCCGGGGGATCATCGCCGCGGCGGTGTTGGCCTCGGCCGCGGAAAGCCGGGCGGCGGAAAACCAGGAGGAGTTTCTGGCCCGCGTCCAGAATCCCAGCAACGATGTCAAGTTCGCCGCTTGGAAAGTGGCCGGTCAGCAGGATCCCTCGGTCATCGGGCCGTTGAGTAAGTTGGCCATCACGGAGGATCCGGCGGTGGCCAAGGCGGCGGAGGAATGCCTGAACAAGATTGTCCACTCCGTGGGGAAAGACAAAGGCGATCCGAAACGGAAAGCGGTGTCGCAACAACTCCAGAAACTGCTGGACGGCGGCCCCGATTCGCTGCGGGTCTATGCCCTGCGCGCCTTCTCGCTGATCGGGGATGACGATGTGGTCCCGGTGATCGCCCCATGGCTCGAGAAAGAAGAAATGCGCGAGGAGGCGGTCTACGCCTTGGAACGCATTCCCGGCTCCGTATCCGCCAAAGCGTTGGTGGACGCCTTGGCCCAGGCCCCGCGCGATTTCAAGCCCCGGATCATCGCCGCCCTGGGCCACCGGAAGATCGAGGAGGCGGTCGGGCCTCTGTGCGCCATCATGGGCGGTTCCGATACGGATCTGGCCATCGACGCCATGAAAGCCCTCGCCCGTATCGGCAAGGAAGTCCCCGAAGGAACGGATGTCCCGGAATTCGACTCCCTCAGCCCGCGGCAGAAAGCCGCCTTCGTGGACAGTTGGCTGCGTTACACAGATGCCCAAGTTAAAAACGGCAACCTCGAAGCCGCGGCGGCCTTGTATGGATTCTTCTTCACAGCGGATCAACCGGAACAAATCGAGGAGCATTATCATTGCGCGGCCATCGTGGGCATGTCCAAGATCGGCAACGCCGGAGCGGTGGAAAAAATCGCTTCCCGGCTGACCTACGAGCCGTCCTACATCGTGCGCAAAACCGCCGCGAACTGCTTGAAGGAAATGAAGGGGGATCAAGTGAACGCCACCTTGAAAACCCTGTTCGAAAACGCCTCCGGCGCGATGAAGGACGAACTGAAGGCCGTCATCGGCGCCCGCGGGTAGGCTTGAGGGTATTCAGTTTTTCGATGTAAATGTTCCCGCCCGGCGGGGAGGACTTGTTCGCCCCGCCGGGCGGAGTTTGTTTTTGCGGCGGCTGTGGATGGATTCGCAAGCCGTGGGATGTAAGGTGGGCTCAAAGCGAAGCGTAGCCCTCCAATCCCATCCCTTGGAACAATCTACAATCACGAGATTCTTCCCCACTCCCTCTGGGAGAGGGCCCGGGTGAGGGCAATCCCTTTGTGGTGCAGGCATCCTGTGCAGGCATCCTGCCTGCGCGCTTCCTGCCCGAAATGGCTGAGCCATCTGGATTTTTTTGCACTAGCCCTGGGCTTCAGCCCTGGGAAAATCTGTCTTTTTCTATCCGGGGAGTTCTTCCCGAAATCCCCAGTGTCATTCCCCCAGCGTCACGCCGTAATTCACCGCCACCTTGATGTACTTCGGGGCGTATTGCGCGTTCTGTTTTATCTCTTCTTCGGTCAGTTCCCGCGCCACTTGGCCCGGCGAGCCGAGCACCAGGCTGTACGGGGGAATCACGGTCCCCTGGGTGATCAAACTCCCCGCGCCGATCACCGAGCCTTGCCCGATCACCGCCCGGTCCAGCACGATGGCCCCCATGCCGATCACGCAACCGTCTTCCACCGTGCAGCCGTGCAG
Source organism: bacterium (assembly GCA_041946805.1). GTDB lineage: Bacteria > Hinthialibacterota > Hinthialibacteria > Hinthialibacterales > Hinthialibacteraceae > JABLXU01. The sequence goes on along the minus strand of JBHGBC010000018.1, from coordinate 50,435 downwards.
CACCGCATGATGGCCCACCACCACGTGACGGCCGGCCACGCAGGGTGCGCCGCCGCCCACATGCAGGACGCTGTTGTCCTGGATGTTCGTGCCTTCGCCCACTGTCACCGGGGCGATATCTCCCCGCAGCACCGCACCGAACCAGATACTGACCCGGCCGCCCAGCGTGACCTGCCCGATGACCGCCGCATGGGGGGCAAGGAAGACATCCTCCCCGATGACCGGTGCGTGCTCCAGGTACGGAAGCACCAGGCCGCCGCCGTATAGGCTGGGAGGCAAGGGCAGGTTTTTGGGATTTTGAATTTGCATGGGAATGCGGATTTCCTTACTGTTTTTTATAATTCATCCGCGAAGCGGATTCCCTTCGATTCTTCCCAACACAACACATCATTCCCCTCTCCCTCTGGGAGAGGATTCGGGTGAGGGAGAGAGTCCGGGTGTGGGAAAACCCTTTGTGATGCAGGCATCCTGCCAGCGCTACCACCCAGAAAAGGCTGAACTTACCGAAATTTTTTAAACTAGCCCAGGGCTTCAGCCCTGGGAGGGTCACAGACACGCCGATCCTCATGATTCATTATCGCTCCATCTTAAAATCCCGCCGGGAAAAATCAAATCGCCGCCGACTTTTCCGGCCGCGGATTCGTATTAAAGAATGATACGATGTCTTGCGCGAGGGTCGCCCATGCTTTTGACCGATGAGCAGTTGATCTCCCAATGCGGCCAGGATTCGCTGCCGGCGTTTGAATTGCTCATCCGCCGGTGGGACAAACGGATCCTGCAATATATCTACCGCTGCGTGGGATGCCGGGACGAAGCCGAGGATCTGCGGCAGGAACTGTTTTTGAAAATCTACCAGCAGCGTAAATCGTTCCGGCCCGGCGGCAATTTCCAGGCATGGCTTTACAAGATCGCCACCAACCTGATCATCGACAAATGGGCGCGGAAAAAACGGCCGCCGTTGGAACCGCTATCCGAAAGCCTGGACAATGAATGGATCTCCTGGCGTTTATCGCTCAACGGCGATGTCCGCCGGGGAGCCGCGGTGCGGGAAATCCAGAGCCGGCTTCATGCCGCTTTGCTGCGTCTGCCTCCAGAGGAGCGGATGGTTTTGATCCTGCGGCATTTCGAGAATCTGCCGTTCAAGGATATCGCGGAATTAATCCAGGCGCCGGAAAGCACGGTCAAAACCCGTGTATACCGCGCGCTGCAAACCCTGCGCAAGGAACTGAAAGGGCTGGGCGTCGCCGAGGTGGATTGCCTCTCCGGCAGCTGGCCCTTGGCGGAGGTTGAGTTATGAAACCCGATGAACGCGAACAACTGATCGCCTCGTTGATCTATGGCGAAATCTCGGAGGAGGAGCGCCGCCGCCTGGATGCGTGGTTCAATGATCATCCGGAAGACCGGGCGGAGTATGAGGCGTTGCGCAAAACGGCGCGGGTGCTCGATCATCTCCAGCCGCTGCCGGAGCATCTCGTCCCGCCCCTCAGCGCCGCCGGCGTGGTTCAGCGCGCGGGATCGCGGAAACGGCGGCTCACCGTCTCCAGCCTGGCCGCCGCCTGCGTGGCCCTGATGCTCTTCTGCGTTTCTCAGGGTGTGCTGATCCAGGTGGGCGACGCCCGCTTGGCTCTGGGTCCCGTATCCAACCGCCCGCCGGATACCGCGGCGGTCCGCGACCTGGTGCGCCTGGAACTCGCTGCGGTATATATGCCGGTGGTGGAAGGGGTGGTTCACACCCTGGATGACCTGCAAACCGCTACCCAGCTGACCTCCAACCGCCAGGAAGCCTTGGAGAATTCCATGCGGCAGTTGTTCGCCATTCAAACCACCGCGCAAGAATTGAACGAACACCGGATGAACCGGGTGGCGGCGGAGTTGGTCAACGGCATCGACGAACGCCTGCGCGCGGTGTACCCGGTGATGCAAACCGCTGTCAATAATCGATAAAATATTTAGTGGTGGGCATTCCTGTTTTTTAAGCGCCAACGGCATGCAAGAAACCAGCCCAGGGCAACGCCCTGGGAAAGAAGAGGCCAATGGGATGATTCCCCTCCCCCTCTGGAAGAGGGGCAGGGGGAGGGAAGCGCCTTGCCGTGCAGGCGGCTCCCCGGCGCCAGTCCTCCCCCGGCGTTGGGGAGAGGCCCGGAGTGAAGGAAATCGGCCGGGGTGGACCTCGGCGTCCGCCCGGATCATGTACCGGATGGATCTTAAATATCACAAAATAAAAATCCAAAACGAACCTCATATTCCCGCGGGATTTTCGTGACGTACCTAAACCAACCTGAAAAGGAGATGCAATCATGTTCAGGAATCGCTCGGTTTGTCTATGGCTTATCGTTGGTTTTATCGGGATCACGACCGGTTCCGCCCCGCTTCCGGGACAGGAAACACCATCTGTCGAGAACGTGACTCCGGCGGAGCAGCCTGATCCCATTGCCGTTCCCGCGGCGCCGGAGACGGTTGAGACTCCAACAGCCCCGCCATCGTCCCCCCCCGCCAGCGGCCAGACGGTAACGATTCAAACCGGAGTTTCCAATTCCCCGGTCATGGTGCAAATGCAACCTTCTGCCGGTGGAGAAACCACTCTCAAGATCGGGGATGAGAAGGGCGATGTCCAGGAAACGGCCTTCAGCCCGGCGGACGCCCCGCGCCGCTCCATCGCCATCATGGCCAATGTGCTGGACCATATGCTCAGCGAAAAACTGGGCGATGATTACCGGTCCAAGGGTGTGTTGTCTTCCGGCTGCCGGGGATACTGGATCCCCGAGGACGGCGCCGTTTTTCTGCTGGAAGTCAAGTTTCCTCTCCAGGACTCGAAAGCCGCGGAGGAAGTCAAACGCGAGGAAGGCGATAAGGACCTGTGGGATCAATACGAGGAAAAACTGAGCGGGGAGCCGCGCGCTTCCGTGCAGTTTTTCGGGGAAACAGTGGACCGGCGCGAAATACTTATCGATCCCTTTTCCGGCGTGTCCTTGTACCGCGGCCGGGATAATTACAATCCGGAAAAAGTGGAAAATTTGAAAAATGCCCTGTTGACCGCCCTGGCGCAATACGGTCACCGGTTGCAGGGGATTCCGGGTGAGGGAACCGTCACGGTGATCGTGGATAGCTCTTCCTCCCCGGATTTGGGCGTCGAGGTCCTGCCCCGTTTCAACAAAATGATTGAACGGCGCGCCGAGGAGGGAGATACGGATTTCAAGGCTCGGATGGAAAGCGTGCAATTGTCCTTGAAGGAATGGGAAGACCAGCTGCAAAACCGTCAGCAATACCTCGACTTGGTCAAAAAACAAATGGAATTGGCCCACGACCGGGTGAAGCGGACTGAACAGTTGGTCCAGACCGGCCGGGCTTCACAAGCCGAATTGGATGATGTCCAAAACCAGGCCTTGGAGAGCCAGAAAGCCCTCTTGGAAGCGGAAAAAACCCTGCATGAAGCGGAAAATCAGTTAACCCGGGCGCGGCAGGAATTCGATAATCTGAGACGCGAACAGGAACTCCAACAAGAAAGGAACAAATTGGAGGAGCAACAACGCCAAAGCCAGGAAGGAATGCAATCCAGAATCGATACCATCCGCGAACAAGCCCGTGTCTTCAAGCAAATCATGGGCAACGAAACGGATGAGCGGGCCATGGATGAGGCCAAGGCTCAACTCAAAGATCTCCAGGCAGAATTATCCGATTTCAAAAAACTGAAGGATTTTACCCTGCCCATTATTCGTGACCGCATCAAGGCGGAGATAGAAAAGGAGAAAGAGAAACCAGACGCAGGCGTCATCCTCAAAGTCGCGAAAGGCGAGGATAATGGGGATGTAACCCAGTTGGTCACGATTAGTCCCGGCTCCAATGTGGCGAAACCGGTTTCCACGATGATCTTGCGCGTCCCCTTCAAAGACCTCCCCAAAGCCAAGGGCGAAGCCAAGGATCTCGAGGGCAAGGTGAAAATCACCGTGTATTGAACAGCCCCGGTGATCGGGAAAAAGCATTGCGCGGGGGCGGCTTACCGCTCCCGCGTTTTTGTATAAGGACTAATCGTACTAAGCCGTGTGGAATCCGGCCGCCTGGAGGGATCACAACACGCCGGAGAAATCCTGCAGATACGCCGCGAATTCGTCCTCGTCCACGTAGATGTCCTTGTGGACCTGAACCGTTTTCTTGACGTATTGATCCGTGACGGGGATGCCATATTCGTAATCCAGAATCAGTTTCTTTCCCCGGATTTTATCGCAGAGTTTCCGGGCCGCCGTCAGGGGATTCGAGGACGACCGGGGATACAAACGGCGCGGTACACCCACGGGATCCTGGCCGGATTTCTGAACCCGGTAAAAAATGGGTGAATCACTGAAACCGACGTGATACCGGCCGGTGCCGTCCTTGCGGATTTCCAGGCACAGGCTGTGTTGATGAGCGAATTCCAACAAGGTGGGAGGAGGCCCTTCCGGTTGGATTTCGTGCACTTCCCGAGGCCTGATAAGATCAATCAAAGGCGAGTTGCCGATGATTCCGGTCACCTTGCGGATGATGGAAAGATGTTCCATGGTCCCCTGGTCCCCACATCAACGTAAAATCATGTTACATCTGGATTGTACATAAAGATGCTTGTCTATACAACAGGTCACGCCGGCTTTTATTTATATATCCGTAGACTGGCGGTGTGGGCGGCGCCGGTTTTTCAGCGGACCGGACGGAGGGCAAAGGTAGTGTCCCCCAGCGCCAGCCGGTCCTTGCCGCCCAGGTATTTGCGCAGGACTTCGGGGATGAGGATGCTGCCGTCTTCCTGTTGGTTGTTTTCGAGGATGGAGATCAAGAGGCGCGGGGTGGCCAGGGCTGAACCGTTAAGGGTATGGACGAAGCGGGGCTTGCCGCCGTCCCGGGGACGGTAGCGGATGTTGCCGCGCCGGGCCTGGTAGTCCTCACAATTGCTGCAGGACGAAACTTCGTAATACGCGTTTTGGCCGGGCAGCCAGACTTCGATGTCATACGTCTTGGCCGACTGGTTGCCGATGTCGCCGGTAACCAGCAGCATGGTGCGGTAGTGCAGTCCCAGTTCCTCGACGATATGCTCGGAATCACGCACCAGTTTTTCTAACTCATCGTACGACGTTTCCGGCGTGGTGAATTTGTAGATTTCCACCTTGTTGAATTGGTGGACACGCACCAGGCCCCGTTCCTCGGCCCCATAGGTCCCGGCCTCGCGGCGGAAGCAGGGCGTGAGGCTGGTGAAGAACAGAGGCAAGTTTTCTTCCTCCAGGATTTCATCCCGGTAGAGGCTGGTCATGGGCACTTCGCTGGTGGGGAGCAGGTAAAACGGATCGTCCTTGCACTTGTAGAGCTGCTCCTCGAATTTGGGGAGATTGCCTGAGGCGAAGGTGGTTTCGCGGTTGAGCAGCAGCGGGGGGATCACCGAGACATAGCCGCGTTGGCGGTTGTGTTCGCGCATGAAGTTGAGCAGCGCCCATTCCAGTTCCGCTCCCCAGCCGATGTAGAGGGGGAACTGCGAGCCGGCGATCTTCGCCCCGCGCTCGAAGTCCAGCAGGTTGTGGAGTTTCGCCAACTCCAGGTGGTTCTTGGGCTGGAAATGAAATTCCCGTTTTTGGCCGTGGGTCCGGTACACCTGGTTGTGCTTCTTGTCGAGATCCGTGGGCACCGAGGCATGGGGAAGGTTGGGCAGTTCGGAGACTTTGTACGCCAAGGTTTCTTCGCATTCCCGCAGTTCTTGGGTCTTGGCCTTGATTTCCTCCGACAGGGTCTTCATTTCCTGCCTGAGGGCCTCGGCGGACTGCCCGGTCTTCTTGAGTTGGGCGATCTCCTTGCTGACCGCGTTCTGGCGGGCCTTCATTTGATCGGTCTCGGCCTGCAGCGTCCGGCGGCGGGTGTCGATTGTGACGATCGCGTCGAGCGAGAGACCCGGTTCGCGCCGCCGCAGCTGCTCTTCCACCCACTCCTTCTTTTCACGAATCAGCTTGATATCCAACACGGTGAAATTCCTCCACGGGTTGTGTTCCCGGTTTCGTCCGGTTCAAATGGGTTGTTTGTCCTTGCGCAACAGGCGAATGCCGTCGATCCGCATGGTCTGGTCCACCGCCTTGCACATGTCGTAAAGGGTTAAGGCGGCGGCCGAGACGGCGGTCAAGGCTTCCATCTCCACGCCGGTCTTGGCCGTGCATTTCGCGGACGCCTCGATGCGGATCCGGTCTTCCCCTAGCGTAAATTCGACCGCCACCGTGTCCAGGGGCAGCGTATGGCATAGGGGGATCCATTCCCCGGTGCGCTTGGCGGCCAGAATCGCCGCCACCCGGGCGGCCGCCAGGACATCTCCCTTGGGGACGGTACCGCCCCGGATGGCCGCCACGGTCTCCGGGCGTAGAAGGATGTAACCTTCCGCCCGGGCTTCGCGGGCGGAAACCGGCTTGGCTCCCACATCCACCATGGTGGCGCGGCCCTGTTCGTCGATATGGGAAAACTTCGGTTCCGGTTCCATTCGGGGGTATCCTTCCGGCGGATTTCGGGCGGCGCGAGGATGAAAAGGCATAAAAGGTTATTTAGGCACAATCCCGCCGGGCAGACAATGCCTGGAGGAGGGTGGATATTAAACGGAACGGTTTTTGGGCAACTCTCCCTTCTCCCCCTCATGGAAATGGTGCCGGGGGCGAGAGATAACAGCCCCGTAGGGGCGCTTTCTGTTTTTGCCAGGGGTACAATCCCTGGCGTTCCTGTTCAATCCGCGCTTCCCCAAAAACAACCGAGGCCTTCCATTGGGAAGGCCTCGGTATCGGGTGAACGGATGGGTGACCGGTTAGTTCAAAAAGTCGCGGATCTCCCGGGCGCGGAGCGGATGGCGCAGTTTGCGGATGGCCCGCTGTTCGATCTGGCGGACGCGTTCCCGCGTGATGCCGAAGCGCTTGCCGATATCGCCCAACTTCCACACCTTGCCGTCGGACAATCCGTAGCGGAGGCGCAGGATGGTCTCCTCGCGCTCGGACAGCTGGCCCAGCACTTCCTCGATCCGTTGATTCAACACCCGGCGGGTGAGTTTCAGTTCGGGATCGACGGCCTGCGAATCCTTGATCATCTCGCCGATGGTGGTCTCCCGGTCGTCGCGGATGGGCGTCTCCAGGGAGAGCGGATCCTGCTGCCAGCCCAGAAGATCGGTGATCCGGTCTTCTTCCATGCCCAAATGATCGGCCAGTTCGGTGATCGAAGGCTCATGGCCCAGTTCCTGGGTGAGTTTGGTGTTAGCGCGGTCCACCAGGGCGATCTCGTCGGTGACGCCGGTCGGGAGGCGGATGGTGCGCCGTTGCTGCTTGACCGCGCGGGAGATGCTCTGGCGGATCCACCACACGGCGTAGGTGCTGAACTTGGTGCCGCGCTGGTAGTCGAACTTGTCGACCGCGCGGGTGAGGCCCAGGTTGCCTTCCTGGATCAGGTCCAGCATGGGCACGCCGCAGTGCTTGTAGCGCTTGGCCACCGAAACCACCAGGCGGAGGTTGCCGCGGATCATTTCCTGGCGCGCGTCCCGGATCAGGCGCAGGCCTTGCCGGGCGCTCCGATAACTCTGGATGATGCGTTGGGGCGTATCCCCCAGAATTTCCAGGATTTCGCTTTTGCTAATCTTCTGGCCGGCCGCGTGCAGTTTGCGGATCTGCTCGAAGGCGTTGCGCAGCCGCTTGGAGATCTTCCACAGGACATTGATGTCCAGATCCATGGACTCGAAAATGGCGGCCCACTTCTTGTACCGGTTGGCCAACTGGCGGGGAGATAACTCACCCGCGTCTTCCTCCCGGAAGCCCGCCCGCAACTGCCGGATTTTCCGTTTCATTTCGTCGACGGCCTTGGCCAGTTCGGTTTTGCGGCGGGTCTTGCCCGCATCGGGACTGCGGAACGTGGTATGGGCCGTGCGCCGTCCGGCCGAAAGATCATCCACCAGGGCTTCCAATTCCTTGAGCGCGACCCGGGAGGTGGAAAGGCCCTCGATCACGAAGTTCCGGCCTTTTTCCAACTTCTCGTAGATCGAAACCTCTTCTTCACGGGTCAACAGCGAGTAGTGCCCAATCTCCCGCAGATATTCCTTCACGGGATTGGCGCTGCTGCCCTGCGTGCGCGAGGCGCGCTGGCGTTTCGATTTGGGTTCTTTTTCGCTCATATAATCGTCCGAATCCATGAAGAGAGGCTCGGCGATAGTGGTTTCCAGCTCTTCGGTGTCCCCTTCCAGGCCGACATCCACGGCGCTGACATGATTCTCTAATTCGTCGATATGAGGTGTGTACATGATTCTTCACCTTGTGAACTGGTTTATTCGCGATGGGGACATCGGTAATGCTATCTTTTCGCAATCTTCATACCACAATCAGTAAATCAAGGAATTCCATACGGTTGTAATTAAAGTTGACTTCGCTGTCGTATCTGTTTACACGAAAACCCCACGCGAGTGTATCATTTTGAAACGATGGACTGGTTTCCTGTCCATTTTTCACTGCCCCACTTACTTTAGTAATTTAGTCTACTTTTCCATTTTTGACGACTCGTAGCCACTTTTGACACACCCAAGTGGTCAAAATGATTACAAAAATGGTCTGAATTTCTCAGAATCCGCTCTGCGGCAGGGTGTCATTCGAGATAAAAACCCCCCGAATAGGCGATTCAGGGGGTCTGATGGGCTGTCAAAACATGGAGTCAAGTCAGGTTAGATGCGTATTTCCCATTAAATAACGGTCAATCCCCTTGGCCGCCTGCCGTCCATCCCAGATGGCCCACACCACCAGGGACGCCCCGCGGCTCATGTCGCCGGCGGCGAAGACGCCGGGGAGGTTGGTCATGCTGTTCTCATCGATTTTGACGCTGCCCCGCTCCGAATATTCAATGCCGAGTCCCTCGAGCAGGCCGGTTTTTACCGGGCCGGTGAAACCCATCGCGAGAATCACCAGGTCGGCGTCAATCTCAAATTCGGAACCGGGGATTTCGTTCATGACACGTTTCCCGTCCGGCGTGGTTTCAAACGCGATGCGCACGGCGTGCAATTTTTGAACCTGCCCGTTCCCACCCGTGAACCGCTTCGTGCTGACGCACCAGTCGCGCGTGCCGCCTTCCTCGTGGGAGGTGGAATTGCGCAGGATAAAGGGCCAATAGGGCCAGGGCATGGTTTCGGTGCGTTCGAGCGGGGGCTTGGGCAGAATCTCGAATTGCCGGACCTGGCGGGCGCCCTGGCGCAGCGAGGTGCCCAGGCAGTCCGCGCCCGTGTCGCCGCCGCCGATGATCACCACGTTTTTGTCCCGGGCGGAGATGAATTCACTATCCGGGATGTAGTCGCCGGCGGTCCGTTTGTTGTTGAGGGAGAGAAACTCCATCGCGAAATGGATGCCCCGCAGCTCGTGGCCGTCGATCGGCAGATCCCGGGGCTGCATGGCCCCGCCCGCGAGACACACCGCGTCGAAATTCTTGCGCAAGTCCCGGGCGGAGATATCCACGCCCACATGCACGCGGGGGGCGAATTTGACGCCCTCGGCCGCCATTTGCCCGAGGCGGCGGTCGAGGATCCGCTTTTCCAGTTTGAAATCGGGGATGCCGTAGCGCAGCAAGCCCCCGATCCGGTCGGATTTTTCGAACAAAATGACATCATGGCCGGCCCGCCGTAACTGTTGCGCCGCGGCGAGACCCGCGGGGCCGGATCCCACCACCGCCACCCGTTTCCCGGTTTCGCGCCGGGGCGGCTGAGGCTTGATCCAGCCGTGTTCGAAAGCGGTCTCGATGATCGCGCGTTCGATTTCCTTGATGGTGACCGCGTCGTCGTTGATGGATAGCACGCAGGCGGCCTCGCAGGGGGCGGGGCACACGCGCCCGGTGAATTCAGGGAAATTGTTGGTTTTATGCAGGCGGTCGATGGCTTCTGGCCAGCGGTTCCGGTAGACCAGGTCGTTCCAGTCGGGAATGAGGTTGCCCAGCGGGCAGCCCCAGTGGCAGGTGGGCACGCCGCAGTCCATGCACCGGGCGCCCTGTTGGCGGAGCGCGTCCGGCTCGAGGTGGCCGTGAAATTCCCGGTAATGCTGGAGCCGCTCCTTCACCGGCGCGTCGGCGGGGGTTTGGCGTTGGATTTCCAAGAAACCCGTGATCTTACCCATGATTTACCTCACGTTTTTTCCCGAGACCACCGTGGCGTCCAGGATTTCGTCTCCCGTTTCCACCGCTTTCGGTTTCGCGGCCCGGGCCGCCAGGTATTGACGGTATTCCCGGGGCATGACGCGCACGAAGCGGGCCAGGTTGGCGTCCCAGTCCTGCAGGATGGTTTCCGCCACGGTGCTGCCGGTGTAGGCGTAATGGTTGCGGATCATGCGCTTGAGTTCGTCCGCCGGCTCGGGATCCTCGACCGGTTCCAGATCGGCCATGGCAAGGTTGCAGCGGTGTTTGAAGGTACCATCCTCGTCGTAGACATACGCGATGCCGCCGCTCATGCCGGCCGCGAAGTTGCGCCCGGTTTTTCCGAGGATGACGGCGCGGCCGCCGGTCATGTATTCGCAGCCGTGGTCGCCCACGCCTTCCACGACCGTCCACGCGCCGCTGTTGCGCACCGCGAAGCGTTCGCCCGCCAGGCCGCGGAAATAGGCTTCGCCGCCGGTCGCCCCGTAGAGCACCACGTTGCCGGCCACCATGTTCTCGTTGGCCTTGAATCCGGCGTTCTTGGGCGGATAGACGATCAGCCGTCCGCCCGAAAGGCCCTTGCCGGTGTAATCGTTGGCGTCGCCTTCCACCGTGGCGGTGACGCCGTGCGCCAGGAACGCGGCAAAACTCATGCCCGCCGAGCCAGTGAAATACAACTTGATGGTGTTGCCGGGCAGGCCTTTCAGGCCATGGCGCTTGGCGATTTCATGGCTGAGCATCGTTCCCACGGCGCGGTGGATATTGCGGATCGGCAGATGGATCTCGACCGGCCGCCGGTGTTCCAGCGCCTCGCGGGCCAGCTCGATCAACCGGTGGTCAAGCGCGTTTTCCAGGCCGTGGTCCTGCGCTTGGACGCAACGGACCGCGTGGGGGACGTTGGGCTTCACGAGGATGGCCCCCAAGTTGAGATATTTCGCTTTCCAGTGATCCACCGAGTCGATTGGCTCCAGCAAATCGGTGCGGCCGATCAGGTCATCCATCTTCCGGATGCCGAGCTGGGCCATGATCTCCCGGACTTCACGCGCGATAAACAGGAAGAAGTTGATCACATGTTCGGGCTTGCCGGCGAACCGTTTGCGCAGTTCGGGATTTTGGGTGGCGACGCCCACCGGGCAGGTGTTCAGATGGCACTTGCGCATCATGATGCATCCGGAAGCGATCAGGGCGGTGGTGGAAAAGCCCATCTCTTCCGCGCCCAGGCAGGCGGCGATGACCACATCCCGCCCGGTTTTGATCTGCCCGTCGGTTTGCACCACGATGCGGCCGCGCAGATCGTTCTGCACCAGGACCTGCTGAGTTTCCGAAAGCCCCAGTTCCCAGGGCAGTCCGGCGTGCTTGATGGACGAAAGGGGCGATGCCCCGGTGCCGCCGGTGTCGCCGCTGATCAATACATGATCGGCGTGGCCCTTGGAGACGCCCGCCGCGACGGTCCCCACGCCGGCTTCGGCCACCAGTTTGACCGATATCCTCGCCCGGGGATTGGCGTTTTTCAAATCGTGGATGAGCTGCGCCAGGTCCTCGATCGAATAGATGTCATGATGCGGCGGCGGCGAGATCAAGGTCACTCCGGGAGTGGAATGGCGCACCCGGGCGATGTTTTCGTCCACCTTGTGCCCTGGCAACTGGCCGCCTTCGCCGGGTTTGGCGCCTTGGGCCATCTTGATCTGCAATTCGTCCGCGTTGACCAGGTACTCGATGGTGACGCCGAACCGCGCCGAGGCGACCTGCTTGATGGCGCTGCGCTTGCTGTCGCCGTTGGGGAGGGGGATGAACCGTTCCGGATCCTCGCCGCCTTCGCCGGTGTTGCTTTTCCCGCCGAGGCGGTTCATGGCGATGGCCAGGTTCTCGTGCGCCTCCTTGCTGATCGAACCGTACGACATGGCCCCGGTGACGAAGCGGCGGACGATGGTCTCCACCGGTTCCACTTCCTCGAGGGGAATGGGCTGGCGGTGGCTTTTGAAGCGCAGCAAGCCGCGGATGGTCGCCCGTTTTTGGCTTTCGTTGTTCACCAACGACGTGTATTCCTTGAACACGCTGTAACTGTTGATCCGGACGGCGTGCTGCAGCTTGGCCACGGTCTCGGGATTGATCATGTGATGTTCGCCGTCCCGCCGCCATTGATAAAATCCGCCGGGATCCAGGGTGGGCTGGGGCTCGGCGCCGCGGGGAAATCCGAATTCGTGGCGCATCAAGGCTTCCTGGGCGATCACCTCGAGGGGAATGCCGTCGAGGCGGGAGACCGTCCAGGTGAAATATTTGTCGATGACCGCCTTGCTGATGCCCACCGCTTCGAAGATCTGGGCCCCCCGGTAACTTTGCAGGGTGGAGATGCCCATCTTCGAGAAGACCTTCAAGAGGCCCTTATCAATCGACTTGATGTAATTTTTGACCGCATGCTGGGGATCGGTTTCGCCCTCGATCCGGCCTTCCTCAACCAGGCGCTGGATCGTCTCATAAGCCAGGTAGGGATACACGCCGCCCGCGCCGTAGCCGATCAACAGGGCGAAGTGCATGACTTCCCGCGGCTCGCCCGATTCCACCACCAGGCCCGCCTGCGTGCGCGTGCCTTCCCGGATGAGATGATGATGCACGGCGGAGGTGGCCAGCAGGGCGGGGAAGGGAACCCGGTCTTCGTTCACGCCCCGGTCGCTGAGGATCAGGATTTCCACGCCGTCCTTCACCGCCTGGGAGGCTTGGCCGCAGAGTAGGTCCAACGCCTTCTCCAGGCCGGACCGCCCCGCGCCGGCGGGGAAGAGGGTCTTGAGGGTGCGGACCTTGAACCGGCCGTCCAGGGCATGGCGGAGTTTGTCCATGTCTTCGGATGTCATAACCGGTTGATCCAGGTTGAGTTGATGGCAATGCTCGGGCGTTTCGGACAGCAGGTTCTTTTCGGAGCCGAGGTTCGATTCCAGCGACATGACCAGCTCTTCGCGGATGGGATCGATCGGCGGATTGGTCACCTGGGCGAAGAGCTGCTTGAAATAGTTGTACAACAGCACGGGCCGGTCGGAGAGAACGGCCAGGGGCGTGTCGTTGCCCATCGAGCCGACCGGTTCCTGCCCGTCCCGCGCCATGGGGATCAGGAGGAACTTCAGGTCGTCCTCGGTGTATCCGAAGGTCTGCTGGAGTTGCAGGAGCGGAGTGGCGGTTTCCGGCGCGGCGGGTACGGACGCGGGGGGATTGACCTCCCGCAGCCGCACCCGGTGCTGTTGGAGCCATTGGCCATAAGGCTGGCGCGCGGCCATCCGTTCCTTGATTTCCTCGTCGTCGACGATGCGGCCCTCGAGAGTGTCGATGAAGAACATGCGGCCGGGCTGCAGGCGGCCCTTGGTCTTGATGTTTTGCGGATCGATATCCAGGACCCCCACCTCGGAGGCCATGACCACGAAATCGTCATGGGTGACGACATACCGCGAAGGACGCAGGCCGTTGCGGTCGAGCACCGCGCCGATCTTGTGTCCGTCGGTGAAGGCGATCGAGGCCGGTCCGTCCCAGGGTTCCATCAGGCAGGAATGATATTCATAGAAGTCCTTCTTGGACGGGCTCATGCTTTCATGGCCGGTCCAGGCTTCGGGGATCAGCATCATGATGGCGTGGTCCAACGAACGGCCGCCGAGCACCAGCAGCTCCAGGGCGTTGTCGAGGGTGGCGGAATCGCTGGCGTTGGGCGTGCACACCGGGAAGAGCTTGGCGATGTCCCGGCCGAACAGCTCGCTTTGGAACATCGACTGCCGGGCGTGCATCCAGTTGATGTTGCCCCGCAGGGTGTTGATTTCCCCATTGTGCGCCAGGTACCGGAAGGGATGGGCCAGGTCCCAGGTCGGGAAGGTGTTGGTGCTGTAACGCTGGTGGACCAAGGCCAGGGCGCTGACCATGGCGGGATCGGTCAGATCGGGATAAAACCGGTCGATTTGCTTGGCGATCAACAGGCCCTTATAAACGATGGTCTTGCAAGAAAAGCTGGGGATATAGAAATAACCGGATTCTTCGCGGTAGTCCCGCGCCGCTTTCTCGGCCACCTTGCGGATGATATACAGCTTGCGTTCGAATTCCTCCGGGGTTTGGATTCCCGGCCCCCGGCGTACGAAAACCTGACGGATCACCGGTTTCACTTCCCGGGCTTTCCGGCCGATGGCGGATTCGTGGTTGGGCACCTCGCGCCAGCCCAGCAGGATCTGGCCCTCGGCGCGGATGGTGTTTTCCAGCATCTGGACGCTCCACGCCTGTTGCCGGGCGCTGGAAGGCAAGAAAACCATCCCCACGCCGTACTCCCCCGCTGGCGGCAGCGAGAAGGGCAGGGAAGCGCAGACTTTGTGGAAGAAGGCGTCGGGGATTTGCAGCAGGATGCCCGCGCCGTCCCCGGTTTCCGGATCACAACCGCAGGCGCCGCGGTGTTCCAGGTTCTCCAAAACCTTGAGACCGTTGCGGATAATCTCATGTGATTTAATCCCCTTGACGTTGGCGACAAAGCCGACGCCGCAACTGTCGTGTTCCATCAAGGGGTCGTAGAGACCCAGCGGTTGAGGACGATATCCGGTCTTCATGGTATCCGCCTTTTTCGGTACAGATTGGCCTGTCCGTTTCCTTAATGAGGCCGCGGTTGGAGTTTAGAATTCCTATCGTATTCCGTGCTGGAGATCCCGTGCTTCGGGAGAGCGGCGCCCGTCATACCGCGGATTCGAAAACAATACCATAGATTATTGTATCGTTTATCCGGCTTCCCTGGGGTGAATCTCTTCAGAAATTACAGGATAAATAATCTAACGGGTTTCCTATCAATTGGCATTCTGTTTCCATTATACCCGGCAATAAATCGAAAGTGAAAAGAAATTATAACAGGGATTCCCGCCTCGTCTAGGATGAATCTTCACCTTTTTTTAGGATTGTGCGGCCGAATGCTCTATTGAATATCCATCAATCATCCCAGATTCTTTACCATAATACTGGAACCAATTCCATTATAGATGGTTATTAGGATAACTATCTTGGGTATGGAAAGGAGACTTTGCGGATGGGGGTGCGTGTGTTGCATCGCCCTGCCCAGCCACCGGTGGAGAGGAAGCAGGGGCGCGCTGCAACGTTCCCCTACAATTAGCGAGCCATACTTCTTTTATAATTTATCCAATCCTTTTGGCATCATACCTGCGATAATTATTATCAAAACCGATAACCTATCCCCTCTCCCTCCGCAAGAGCGCCAGGGTGAGGGAATACTTTTACACTACGTTTTCACCCCACAAACCGTGCATAGGTCCCTGCTGTTCATCTCTCCCCCTTTTAAGGGACCGCCTACGGCAGCCCAGGGTCTCAATCCTGGGCAACGCCTTTACGTCCGCTGGCTTTTCACTGTAAAATCCACGTCCCTATCCGCGCCCATTGTAATTCAAACCTCGCACCCACCCCCATCCTGGTCATCTTGTGCATCCTGACTATCCTGATTCAGACAAAAAACACCCTAGATGAACCAATGGGAGAACGCGGGTTCCGCCGGGGCGCGTTTAAGCGAGAACCTCCCGGTTCATCGCGGTTCACCCGGAGGTTCGCCCTCCCGGGTTTCTTCCAACCGCCGCCACAACGCGCGGATCTCCTCCTCGACGCGCCGCGTGATCTCGGCGGGCGATCCCTCTGAAACCGTAAACGGCCGGCCGATGGCGACCTGGACAGTCCCCCGTTTCGGCCAGGCCGCGCCCCGGGGGAGGATCTTTTCGCCGCCCTGGATGGCGATGGGCAGCAGGGGGACTTGCAGGCTTTTCACCAGGATGCCGGTTCCCTCGCGGAACGGGGCCCAGCGGCCGTCCTGGGAGCGTTCCCCCTCCGGGAAAAAAAGAATACTCCATCCCGCGTCGCACAACTCGCCGGCATAAGCCATGCTTTGGCGGAATCCGGAATACTGGGGGAAGGGGAAAATGTTGAAACCGATCGTGGCGATTTGCCAGGCCAGCCATTTGCCGAATTTCTTATGGAGCGGTTGGCCTTCCAAATCGAAATATTCCTTCCACGCGGCGGGACAGGTTTTGCGGGCGAGCGCCGGAGGCAACAGGGTCTGGACCAAGGCGACGTCCAGGTGGCTGGTGTGATTGGCCACAATCAGGAAAGGCCCCTCCAGACCCTCGGCGTTTTCGCGGCCGAGGCAACGGATTTGGCAGGCATAACGCAGCGCGGGACGCAGGATGACGTGCTGAAACAGCCATCGGACCGCCTGGCAGGGACGGGAACGGGTCCAGCGGCGGAAATGGAGAACGGCCGGATGGCTGTTCCGTGAATTGACCAACCGGTCCAGTTCGCTGACGGTGGTCTCGGCCGTGACCTGGTTGTCGTCGATGTCGAGACGAAACTCCTCTTCCAGCCGGGCGATCAAATCGACCCGGTCGATCGAACTCAAGCCTAAATCCTGTCCCAGTTTGGATTCGGATTTCAGATCCTGGACCGGCAGGTTGGAGAGGTCGGACAGTATTTTTTCCAGCGTGGTGCCTTCAATGGCCTTCTCGGCGGCCGGGGCGGGCGCGTCCGTGCGGATTTGTTTACGGACCTCGTTTTTCTTGATCTTGAGCGTAGTGGTTTTGGGGAAATCGTCACGGGGCCAGAGATTCCAGGACTCGATCTGCTGTTCGGGCGGCAGTTGGGCGTTGACTTCCTGGATAATTTTCCGCGGATCGGAAGCCCCGGGTTTCAGCAGCAAAACGGCATGTACTTTATCCTCGTGCGCGCCCAAGCCCAGGACGCAGGTTTCCTTCACCGCCGGATGCCGCGCCAGCGCCTGCTCGATGTCTTCGGGATATACGTTGATGCCGTCGCTGGTGACGATGATGTCTTTTTTCCGGCTGCGGATGTAAAGATAGCCGTCATCGTCCAGTTCGCCCACGTCGCCGGTTTTGAACCAGCCCTCCTCGAAGACCTCGCGGGTGGCCTGGGGGTTGTTGTAGTAGCCCGAGAACACGTTGGGGCCTTGCACGAGGATTTCGCGGTCCGGGCCCAGGCGGAGGGAGACGCTCCGGAGGGGAAAGCCGACCGATCCGATCCGGGTTTTTCCGGGCCGGGTGGCGGTCAGCACGGGGCTGGTTTCGGTCAGTCCATAGCCTTGCAGGAGCACGAATCCCAGGGCGTTCCAAAAACGCTCCACCTCCGGGGGAAGGGCCGCGCCCCCGGACACGAAGAGATGAAACCGGGTGTTGAAGCGTTTGTGGACCGGATAGAAATAGAGTTTGCGTAGCGAAGCCGGAACATGGGGCGCCAGGCGCATCCCCAGCCTCAAGTATCCAGAAAGCCCTTTTTCATGGATGGTTTGCTCGATGTGTTGTTTCAGCAGTTCCAGCAGCCGGGGAACCAGCACCATGGCCGTGATGGATTCGCGTTGAAACACCTCGAACAAGGCGGAAGGTTTGAGGACCTGAAGATAAAGCACCGATCCGCCCCCCGCCATGGGAGTCCAGAATCCGGCGGTTTGTTCCAGGGCGTGGCTGAGGGGGAGAAGTGAAAGGAGATGATAATCGGAATCGATGGGAATGAATTCCAGAATATCCCCGAGATTGCTCACAATATTTCTATGAGTCAGCACCACGCCCTTGGGATTGCCCGTCGTTCCTGATGTGTACACGATTTCGAAGGGATCTTCGGGCGCGACCGGGACCTCGCGTTCCCAGGGAGATACGTGGCCGAGCACGTTGAACAGCGATTCGACCGGCAGGGCGGGAATCGCCAGGCCGGGATTTTTTTTGTACTGGGTATGGAAGATGAGTTGGGCTTCCGTGGCCTGGGCGACATGCCGCACGAACTCGCCCGTGTTGCGCGCGTCCAGGGGAACCAGCACCACGCCGCTGAGGGCGCAAGCGCAAAAGACCACGCCCCATTCCGGCCGGCTGGGCGACCAGATCAACACCCGGCCGCCTTTGGGGATTCCCAATTGCTCAAAATACGCCGCGCAGCGCCGGGAGAGGTCGTATATCTCCTCGTAGGAATACCGGATTACGCGGAAGCCATTGAACAACAACAAGGCGTCCTGGCTGCCCCGCGCGGGAAACGTGCGCACCAGCTCGGCCAGGGTTTGGAATGTTGTCAGGGGGATACTTGAATTCATAACCGATTACTTTCTCTGGATTCCCGCTCTGCCGGGAGTGATTTTGTCAGAATATCTCAGGTTCAGTTTGGTTCTTCCGTAACGGTTTACTCTATTATAAAGAAAAGGTGCATTCCGCCCTTTCAGGGCTTCCCTCACCCTGACCCTCTCCCACAGGGAGAGGGAATTATTACTTTTTCCGCCTTTTTCCCAGGACGTTACCCTGGACTCGCTTCTAGCGCGCCGTTGGCGCTTGAATCGCAGTGCTGAAGTCCGGTGATACATGTAGTATGAAATCTCAGCCGAACCTAGGGGATGAGCCCTGGATTCGTTGAAATACGGAACCATGGAATCTCCTCTCCCTCTGGGAGAGGGTCAGAGTGAGGGGAAACCTTGAAACGTGGACGTATGCCGGTTTCGGCTCCATTCCTAAGAATGTACATACACCTGACTTTGCAGGGGCACGTTGCCACGTGCCCCTGAAGCGGAACCCGATGTGTCTCCCTTTAATTCGACGCCATGGAGGATGAGCCACGGCAATTCGATTTTGATCATGTTTGGCGGGTTCCGCCATGCTCAACCTACTTTACCTTGGCTATATTGAGGTTTCAAATGTCATGGCGTTTGAACCACTTGCCGCGCAGGAACGCCGCCCGTCTTTTGTGACGACGGGTCTGTTTGCGGTCCTGTATCCGGAGAACGGCCCGGAATTCCGGCCGCGATTTTCCGGATTTCACTCTCCGCGGGCGATGGATTCCGGTCATTGTTCGTCTTGTCATGATGTCTGAATGATTGTCTGTGGCTTCCTCTGGATCTTCGCCGGTTTCGGATTCCATTGCATGGCTTTTCAAAACCACGGGAGCTTGCGTCACCCGGGGATCGTTGGGATCCCAATCGGTGCCGCCGATCCACACCGCGAAGGGCTGGCCTTCTTCCAGGGCGGCGGCGATGACGATGCTGCGCGGCGGATGGCCGTTCCACTCCTCGCGGGTGCGGAAGAGGTTGAGATCGCGTTTCCGGGGGATGACCCCCTGTTCAACCGCCAGCCGGATGGGGATATCGGTGACGGGATGCAGATCAAACGGCTCCAGGGCTGGGATATGGCCGCCGAATTTATACGGGATCCAATTTCTCTTGCGGACGCGGATCTTGGTTTCCATTACCGATTAAGCCTCGATGGAATTTCTTGAGATCATCGTATGTGCTTCTTTTTTTTCTGGAGCGAATCAAGGTAATCCTGATTCTCTCAAGAGGGTATATACTATCCCAATGACTTATCCGGGTTGAGAGGGGAACGCATCGGCTCGTTCTTCCGGCCCGTGGCCGCCCGGCCGGTGGCGCGCAAGGCAACGAATTCTGGCGATTGAATGTGGAATGAAGGCATTCATGAATATACGCGCGATTGTGTTCGATGAAGATCCGCAAATCCGCTCCCTGCTATGGCGGATATTGGATGAACGCGGATATCAGGTATTCACGTTCCCCAATCCTTCCCTGTGTCCCCTGTATGAAACACGGCAGTGCATCTGTCCCCTCAACAACGCCTGCTCGGATATCGTGATCACGGATCTGAAAATGGCCGTGATGAGCGGATTGGAATTCATCTCAAGCCAGAAATCGAAAGGCTGCAAGATGATGAACATCGCCCTGATGTCCAGCAGTTGGTGCCTTGAGGAGGCGGAAACCGCCAAACGGTTGGGATGCCGCCTGTTCTCCAAGCCGTTCCCCCTGGCGGAAATGAACGCGTGGCTGGAGGAATGCGAGAAGCGGATCGATCCCCGGCGGGAATTGTCCGATTGGTGGATGAAAGAATCGATAGATGAATAATCCTGGTGATCAAGGGCCGAATTACACCCGCCTTGGATGAGTGAATCATGAAAATCACCCTGCTGTTTTTCGCGTCTCTGCGGGACCGGCTGAAAACCAACCGGTTGGAACTCGACCTCCCGGGCGGCACGGTTCAGGACGCGTTGGATCATCTGGGATCGCGCCATCCCGAGGTCCGGGATCTGTTGGCGCGGATTCACACCGCGGTCAACGAGGAATACCGGGAGAAAGACGCCCCCTTGCGGGAGGGGGATGTCCTGGCCTTAATCCCCCCTGTGAGCGGAGGCGGACGATGATCCGCATCCAGCGGGATGATTATTCCGTGGACGAAATCGTGAACTCCCTGAAGCGGCCCGCCGTGGGGGCGGTGGTGGCGTTTTCGGGCAGCGTGCGGGATGTCAGCCGGGACGGCGCGCTGGTGGAATGGGTGGAATGGGATGTCTATGAATCCATGGCTTCTAAGATATTCGAGGCGATCCGCCGGGAAGCGCTGGAGCGGTTCGGCCTGTTGGACGCGGCCATCGTGCACCGCTACGGACGCCACCGCCCGGGAGACAACCTGGTGCTGATCGTGGCGGCCTCGGCGCACCGGCGGGAAGCGTTCCGGGCTTGCGAATGGATCATGGACGAAATCAAGAAACAAGCCCCCCTATGGAAAAAGGAAATCCTGGCCGATGGGCGCGAACGGTGGATTGAAGGATAACCCCTCGCGCCGCCTCTTCGCCCTTGCCGCTCCCCGCCTATAATGACCGGGGATTGGATCATCGGCCATTTTGTTTCGGGATGGCTTCCGGGAATCACTTGTTTCCGGTTTCAATCGTTATTCATGTATAGGCTGAAACCAGGGACGGCAGGATGATTCCTTGATGATGCCGGAAGCCGTGGCCGTAGATGGATTCGCGAACCGTAACCCATCAAAATCTAGGTCATCTTGTAAATCCTGACCATCCTGATTGAGGCGAGGATGACCGGTGGAATCGGAAGGGAATGCCGATGCACCATCCCCAATCACGTTTTGAATGCAGCGAACGGGCTATCCATTTACAAATAATTGAACGGAGTGGTTCTCATGCGGTGGAAGATCGCGCTTGGCTTGCTTGGTTTCGGTTTGGCGCTCGGCGGCGGGATGTTGGCGGCGGCGGAATCGGGGGAAACGTATCTCCTGACAAATAAGTTCAATCCCGGGGAAACCATCTATCTCGGCCTGGTCGTGGCGGATAAGGGAGTATCCACCGAGCAAACCAAGTCGGGACCGGTGGATACCGCCATCGATCACACAATGGAATCCACGGTTTCGTTCAAGACCGAGAGTGTGGACCCGTCCGGTTGGGCGGAGCTGCGCATCGGGTACGAACGCCTGATGATCTCCGGCGTGATGTTGAGCGGCGGCACGCAGGACCTGGTGGAGAAATTCGGGCTGAAGGATCAGCCGGTGTTCATGAAGGTCAATTCCCGGGGTGAAGTGCAAGAAAAAGCGCCGGAGACCGGATTGGGAAAAGAGAACCGCATGAAAGAGGCGATGAAGGCCACGACCCGGCAGATGCCCTACCTCAAGTGCCCGGCGGAAGCGGTTCCCCTGGGGTATACGTGGCGGGAACAGCAGCGGATTCCCTATTCCGCGGCGGCCCGGCCCATGATCGCCGCCATCACCTACACGCTGGAGAAAGTGGAAGAGGAAAATGGTGAAAAGGTGGCGGTGATCAAGAGCGAAATCCGGATCGTCGAGAAGGATGTCCCCGTGGACTCCAGCAAAATGGGGGGAAACCTGGAGAATATCGTTGTGCAGTTCGCGTTCAAGGAATTCAACATCCAGGGCGAGGGCCGGATCCGGTTCAGCCTGGACCGGGGGCGGATTCTATCGGTGGAATCGAAGCAGAACGTGTTGGAGCACCTGACGGGCAGCATGGATATCAGCAAGACCTCGTTTGAACAGGACGTCATTCAAAAAACCGCACGAACCATCCAGTGTGTATTCACCGGCCAGGCGCCGGAATCCATGCAACCGAAAGCCGAGGCTCCTCCGTCCGAATCTCCGGCGAAGGCGGAGAATAAAGGATGAGCGTCGGCGAAAGGAGGCCGGTGTCTTGAATCGATGGATACGCGTCTTCTGCATGGCCGGGTTGCTGATCCTGGAAGTGCACGCCCCCGTTTTCGCCCGGGCCGCGATTGGGATTCATAAGTCCAACTTCTTCATGTTGGGCCGTGGGGAAGAGGTATTTTATCCCTTGGCGGTGAACGCCAGCGGTCTTATGGACCCATCCCTCACCGAGGCCGAAATGGAGCCGGTTTTCGCGCGCTGGGCGGACCATCACGTCAACACGCTGCGGATCGTCATCGACCGCGCCTTTGGGCCTGGCGATCCCCTGAATACTTATATGAACCGGGACGGGCGGCTGGGCGAGGCGATTCTTACGCGCCTGGACGCCATTTTCACACTGGCCGAAAAGTACCAGATATACGTGATCCTGGCCTTGTTCGACACGCAGCGGATGGCCGAACACTGGAACGAATCTCCCTCCAACCTGAAAAACGGGGGGGAATGCAAAACCCTCGCCGAATGGTTCACGAAACCGTACTCCCTGGGCCAGGCCCTGAAGCGCGTCCAACAACTGGCGGACCGGTTCAAATCCCGGAATGTACTGGCCTGGGAAATCGCCCGGGGAGCCAACGTATGGGATCTCGATCCGGGGCCGGAACTCGAACTCCGGGACGGCGTTGTCTTTTGGGTGGTGCGCGTGGCCAGCGCCTTGCGCGAGGCGGATGATCAGGGCCACCTGACCGCCATCTCGTTTCTCCCCAACACCTACCCAACCACCCTGTTGAACTTGCCTCAGGTTCAGGTGAACCTCCTGCCGGTGGAATCGCAAGATCCGCTGCTGGCCGCGCGGAGCGTCCCCCGGTTTATCCAAAGCCTCCGGGATTTCAAAAAGCCGGTTTTCATTGTCGAACCGTTGTGGGTGGGTTCTAGCGGCAACCGGGAATCCTTCATGCAATACGTGTTCTGGTCTTCCTTCGCCGCGGGCGGCGGGATGTTTCTGTCGCCGCAGTTAATCAACCAGCGCGAGCAGATCGGTGACGCGGACCTGAGCCTTCTGGACATGCTCGCCGCCTTCCTGCCTGAAATCCGTCTGGATGGCGTGCCCCGGCCGATCACCGCCCCCCTGGAGATGACGCCCATGGATACCTATCTATCGGCGGAGTCTCTGGCCGGATATGACCGGATTTTTTGGTTCCTGCGGAAAAAGCCCGCCAAGGAGAAAGCCCAACTGCTCATGCGGACGGTGGAAGGGATTTACCAGTACCAGTGGTTCGATCTGGAAACCGGGATGAAATATCCCCCTAATACCTTCCGCCAGTTTCGCAAAGAGTTGCGGATGGAAACGCCCGAATTCGAGCGCGACATTCTCGGCGTGCTCCGCCTGCGGGAATTCCTGCCCCCGCCCAAGCCCACTGATACGGCGGCCCCGGGGAAATGACAAGCCGTGTGGAATTATTCATCTTATCTTTGCAGGAAGCGGAACGCGTCCTCGAAGGTGCTCGAGGTGAGGGTTAGCATCAAGTAAATCGTGACGATGGTGATGACCGTGGCGATGCAGAACCAGATCACGGTCAGCTTCAGCCGTTGTTGCCGGTCGAGTTCGCTTTGTTTTTTCAGGTTGGCGACCATCCGGTCCATTTGGGCCGTGTAATCGTCCGGGGCGGTTTTATCCGTTTTGACGTTCCCCGCCGTTTTTTCCATGTCAGAGTGTTTCCGGTCAGACACGGTTTTTCTCCCCCTGTGCGTGATGATCGAGTTGAATTGTAGAATAGGGGAAAAGTCACGTCAATATTTACACTATAATTTTGCTTAGCATACCTAAAATCAAGCAATCTCTCCAAATGTATCGATTGTGTGTATGAATTATAAAAAAAGAGTGGAAGGTTTTTTGCAATCCCTTCATGCACCGAAAGATCACCGGCCTCTCCCGGACCGTCCCGGGCGGCGTGGCGGGGGCCGGGAGACGCCGATTGTATCCCCGCCGAAATGGGTTTATATTGCTGCGAAACTCAGGGCCGCTGGGCGGGATGAAGGGATTGCCCGAAGACTCGGACGCCGTACGGCCTGATCCTTGCCGTTGCCCGGTGGATTCCCATCCAACATCACTTCTAGGCGGATATGGCAGGTATGAAATCGTTTGCTTTTTCTTTGTGCCCGGATGAATCCTCCCCGAGCCTGCGCGCGTTGACGGGCCTCATGATCGTCCTGACGCTGGTGGGGGCGTTTTGGGCGGCCCTGTATCCCATCCGGGGTAGCAACGACTGCTGGTGGCATGTCAAAACCGGCGAGTATCTATGGAGTTATTTCCAGGACAACGGTTTTCATCTCCCGCCGTACGATGTCTTTACCTATACCGGGGACCAGACGCCCTGGGTGAATCATGAATGGTTGTCGACCCTGCTGATCTATGCGTTTTATCAACTGGGGGGCCTGCAAGGGGCGATTGTCTTCAAATCCGTGGTGTTCACCCTCACCATCGCCCTGCTGATGCTGTACATGCACCGCAACGGCGTGGGGTGGAAGATGGCCTGCCTGGGATCGCTATTGACACTCTTCGCGTGCCAGACGTCGCTCGATCTGCGGCCCCCGGTTTTCAGTTACCTCTTCGTGGTCATTTTTCTGCACCTAATCCTCTCGCTGCAGCTGGACGAGTATTTCTGGTGGTCGTTCGCGGCGGCGGTGGCGGGCGAGATGCTCTGGATCAACCTGCATGGCGGCGCGGTGATCGGCCTGCTGCTGTTCTTTTTCTGGTGGCTCAGTGAGCTCTGGTTTTGCCTGATCACCTGGATGCGGGAAAATCCCACCGCGCCCTCCTTCCGCCGGTTGATCCGGGCCAGCCTGATGCTGGCGGCGGTGATTCTGGCCTCGCTGATCAATCCCTGGGGGTATGAGGTCCACCTGCTGCCCTTCAAGGTCACGGGGGATTGGTGGTTGGTGGAGCATATCGGCGAATTGCAGCCGCCCAACTTTCACTACACCACGGAATTTGAGTTGATCGTGCTGGGCCTGTTCATGCTGCCCATGCTGCGTGCGGGTTCCATTTGGGTTTACGAGGGGCTGGCGGTCATTTTTTTCGGGCATCAGGCGCTGAATTACATGCGGCACATCCCCCTCTTCGCCCTGGTGGCTGTCCCCCCCTTGATGAGCGCCCTGGCCGAGGAACGCCGGGCCTTGATACCCACGGACCGGGGCGGCGCGGTGTTGACCGGATTTTGGGGGCGCCTCTGCGGGATGATCAAATGGGGCCTGAACCGCCACGTGGATGTCATCGTGGTCTTTGTGGCCGTGGCTTATCTGTTCGGCCTGCGCCCGTACAAGATCTGGGACCGGAATTCCCGCGATTTTCCCGCGCTGCGACAGGACGGGTATGTCCGGGACCGTTACCCCGTGGACGCCGCCAACTTCATTCTCCGGTACCTGAAAGGCCCCATGTTCAACCATGACAATTTCGCGGGGTACCTGATTTTCCGCATGTCGCCGGAGGTCATGAAGATCTTCACCGACAGCCGCTACGACCTGTGGGGCAGCCGCTACGCCAAGGAAGAGCTGGCGGTGTTCTACCTGCGCGAGATTCCCCTGGGGGCGTATGACGAAAAGGGGGAATGGTGGGATTTCAAGGACATGAAAACCCGCGCGGACATCCAGGCCGGCGTGCTCAGCGGCAAATTTCCGGAAATCCGGGATTGGTTCCAAGGCAATAAACCGTACTGGCAATACGTGTTGGATCAGTACCAGGTGAATTTCGTGATCACCTGGAAGGAGATCATCTTCGACCAGACTTTACGGGAGAACTTCATGGGATGGTACCTGGTCTTCGACAACAACACCGGGTATGTCATCTACCTGCGCGACACCCCCGAAAACCGCCCGATTATCGAAAAGTTCGCCATCACGCACCGTGAGCGGCTGGGAGAAAAAGCGGGTGGGGGATGATCGCCTCCCAGGGGGCATGTGTTCAATCGCCCGGATCATTTCTGGCCGGTTCTCTCGATCACGATACGATAAAAAAAACAGGGTTACTGGTTTACAGTATTGCTTTTCAGCGCCAACGGCGCGATATGAGCATAGCCCAGGGCGTAAGCCCAGGGAAAATTATGACAAAAGGTTATTTCCCTCTCCCCCCGGGGCGAGGGGCAGGGTGAGGGAAGCCCAGAAAGGTGGAATTCATACATCTTCTCTAAAGGTGTAAAAGGTTACTAAAACAGGTAGTTTTTGAAAAATCTCCACCCTATAAATCCATGAAGACCAGTTTTTGAGTCGGCCATTTGGAGGCTTTTCATTTGACTTTTCTCTGGGAATCAGCTAAGCTGATCCTTGCGAAGGATTTAAGCGTATACGATGGCCATGAACCAAAAAACCTACCACTACACAGTCCATTTTGAGCAGGCTCCGGATGGTGTCATCATTGCCACGGTGCCCGCCCTGCGCGGGTGTGTCTCCTATGGCGGCAACCTGGAAGAAGCCGAACACAACATTCAGGAAGCGGTGGAGTGCTACCTGGAAGGCCTCCAGGCCCTTGGCGAAGAAATTCCCTTGGAAGAACACCCCGCTCCGGTCAGCATGACGAAAGCCCTGACGGTAAGCTTCTCCCCGGTATGAGCGAGCGCCTTCCCAGCCTGAAAGCCATCGAATTGGTCCGTATCCTGGAAAAAATCGGTTTTTCCTTGATCCGGCAGAAGGGCAGTCATGCTTTTTTTCACCATCCCGATGGCCGAAACACCTCGGTCCCCATCCATTCCGGCGATCTTTCCCGGTACGTTTTGCGTGAAATTCTCAAGCAGATTGAGGTGAGCGAAGAGGACCTCATGAAACTGCTTTAATCCTCTTTGAAGGTATGGACGGCGTAACTGTTTACTCAATGGAAGGAAAAGGATGAATTCCGCCCGAATTTCATCGAGTGGATAGAATGCCTTCTTCTCCAGCGGGTACGCACTTGTCGGATGAACCTGGATTTTTATGCGCTTCCGGCGCTCGAGGATTCCCTCCTTTCCATCCCCGCGATCATCTCCACGTGCGGGGTTTGCGGGAATTGGTCGAACAAGCGCATGGTGAGCAGGCGGTAGTGTCCGCTGAGGGCTGCCAGATTTTCGAGTCCCCGCGCGGGATTGCACGAGACATACACGATGTGGCGGAACGATTGCCCGAGGAGGGATTGAATCACCCGGGACGGCAGCCCGGTGCGGGGCGGATCCACCAACAGGGTGTCAAATCCCCCGCGCGGCTCGGCCAGCCAGGCTTCCGCGTCCGCGGCCGCGAAGGAAATGGGGAGTCCGCCGGCGTTGAGTCCGGCCCAATGCAAGGCGTCGGGGTTGTTCTCCACTCCGGTGACGTGTTCGAACTGGTCCGCCAGGCACACGGAAAACAGCCCGATGCCGCAATACAAATCGATGAGCCCCCCGCGCGGTTCCCGCTGTGACACGAGGCCCCGGACGGATGCCGCCATCACCTCGGCCACGGCCGGATTGGGCTGGAAGAAGGAGCGCGGCCCCACCCGGAAGGTGTGTCCCAGGATCCGTTCGGTGTACGCTTTTTCCCCCGCCAGATGCACCGGTACTCCATCGGAGAGATCGTTTTCCAGGTTGTCGTTCACCAATTGGTACACGCCGGTCACCCCCGGCAGATTCTCCCAGAGGGACGCGGGCAGTTCCATGGGATCGCTGACGAGGTTCAGCAAGAGATCGCCGGTGAAGACTCCCCGGCGGACGACGAGGTAGCGCAGGCCCGGCGTATGCCGTTTGGTGTCCCGGAACGGGAGGCCGAGGGCGTGGGCGCGGCGGTTCACCTCGAACGCCGTTTGCATCACTTCTCTGGGCAGCAGATGGCATTCGCGCAGATCGGTCACCGAGTACCATTTGCCCCGTTCGCGCAGACCGAAGCGCCCGTCGTGCCACCAGATGAAATCCATGCGGTTACGGTATCCATACGGCGGGGAGGGCACGATGCCGAGGGATTCCTCCTCGGGCTTCAACTTCAAGGCCGCCATCCGGTCACGGAATTTTTCAAGTTTGAACTGGAGTTGATTCTCGTAGGCGATATGTTGCCAGGCGCAGCCTCCACACGCGCCGAAATGCCGGCAGGCCGGTTCGGTCCGGGCCGGAGAAGGCTCTAAAATTCGCCGCAGCCGGCCTTCCTTCCGCCGGAGTTTCTCCGCTTCGACTCCTTCTCCCGGAATGGTAAAAGGAATGGCAAGCCGCCCACCGGTATCGGTGGGGCCGGTTCCGCGGCCCTGGGCGTCGAACTGCTCGATCCGGCAGACGCGCCAGGCCGGATTGTGTGGACGGGTAACGTTTTCATCCGGCATGGTGAATCCATCATAATATTTTTTGGAAAATGGGGAACCATGGCGATTCGGATCGAACTCAATCCCGGCTTCCAATCCAACTTCGCCTCCCCATCCGCCTCCCCCAGGCGCTTTCTCTTGTTTATCATGATACATCCAGAAGAAACACCCGGCCGTGGCTTGATTGCGGCCGGGACAATGCGTGAAGGAGATCACCATGCGAAAAACCGGACTGGTGTTATTCATGGCGGGCTGGATGGCGGTGGCGGCCGCGGCCTCGGAGAAGGCGCTGCCCGCGTTCCAGGTTCCAGATTGTTTAGGGGTGAACATTCATTTCGTGGAACCGCGGGGCGAAGAGCTGGACCAGATCCGCGCGGCGGGCTTCGGCCTGGTCCGGATGGACTTCGGCTGGGCGGCGGTCGAGAAAGAGAAAGGGAAATACGACTTTGAAGGATACAAGCGGCTGACGCAGGCCTTGGGGAAACGGGGCATGATGCCCCTCTACATCCTGGATTACAGCAATCCGTTGTACGAGAGTTCGCGCAGCGTGCTCACGGCGGAGGGACGCCAGGCGTTCGCCCGTTTCGCGGTGGAAGCGTTGAAGGCCATCGGAAAGGACCGGGTGTTGTGGGAGATCTGGAACGAACCGAACATCGAACAGTTCTGGAAAGAACAGCCCAGCGCGGAGGCTTATGTCCAACTGGTGGAAGAAACGGCCAAGGCCATGCGTCAACCGGATCCCGAGTGCACGATCCTGGCCCCCGCCACGTCGCAGATTCCCATGGATTTTTTGAAGGCCTGTTTTGACCGGGGCTTGTTGAAATGGATCGACGCGGTCAGCGTGCATCCCTACCGCGAGCAGCCCCCGGAAACGGCCTTGGAGGAATACCAGGCGCTGCGGGACTTGATGAAAAATTACGAGCGCGGAGCCGAAATGCCCATCGTGTCGGGCGAGTGGGGCTATTCGGTGCATCCTTACAAAAAACTGAACGTGGACGAACACCGCCAGGCGCAGTTCATCGTGCGGCAATTCCTGACCAACTTCATGGCCGGAGCGCGGCTGAGCATCTGGTACGACTGGCATGACGACGGGCCCGATCCCGCCGAACGGGAACACAATTTCGGGACGGTGAAGCAAGACTATACGCCCAAGGAAACGTACAAGGCGGCGCAAGTGTTCATGCGGGAACTGCAAGGCATGAAACTCACCCGTTCGTCGGTGGATAACGAAAAACAGGATTACCGGGCCGTGTTCAGCGACGGAACGAAGCGGGTGCTGGTTATCTGGACCACCGGCGATCCGCGCTCCGTGACGCTGGAGGGGGTGAAGGTGAAGCCACAGGCCGTGACGATGCTGGGAGAGAACGTGGCGTTATCCATGGAAAACGGCCGCGCCGTGCTCCCCGTCTCGCAGGACCCGCTCTATGTGATGTTGGAGTAGAGGCCCCAGGAAAGGCAGGATGGAGCGGCCCCTCCGCCGGAATGGAGTTCACGATTTATGGTTTGAGCGGGTCGGGTACGAGGATTAATGATTGGGCCCGATCCTTCCTACATCGTCATAAAGAAATCCTGTCAAAGTACCGCGCCCAGAAGCAGGCCTTGGTGTGGACAAGGAACGGATATACCGCACATGGCGAGGGAGCGCAACCTCAGGGAAAACGAAAACTACCAATCAATTCTTTTCGAGAGGAATATAACCGTAATATGGATTGATTAGGGTATCATCTTCTTATTTGCAGCCATCTGTCGATTTTCGGGAAAGCTCGGACGCAGGGATCCATTGGCCATGAATTACTCGCTGAGCAAACATGCCAAAAATGTAATTCAGGAACGCAAAATCCCGATAGAATATCTGGAACGAGTTGTGGGCCGCCCAGAACGCATTGAACCAGACCGGGAAAATCCGGAATTGGAACATCGTTTGAGCCGGATACCCGAATGCGGTAACCGGGTGTTGCGGGTAGTGCTGAAGCAAAGTGTTGAACCCGCCCTGATCATCACGGCATTTTTTGACCGGAAAATGAGAGGCGCATTATGAGATTGAAAATCGACGAAAAGACAGATGCATTATATTTCCGGATCGATGAGTCCAAGGTGATCGACTCGGAAGAAGTGTCACCGGGAGTGATACTGGATTTCAACGAGCAAAACGAGGTCGTCGGGATCGAGATCCTTCATCTATCCAAACGCAGCAATCCTGTCAATCTGCGTTCCCTGCAATATGAGACGGTTTAATAGATAGAAACTCTAAAATTGGGCTTGTCCGGCAAGTGTGTACTTATTTAAACGGCCGATTCCCTCTTCTTCGAGGTGGTCCATGAGAACTACTCATGAAATCACCACTTCCCCTGGGAGAGGGCCAGGGTGAGGCCATGTCCGTAGGGGTGGGCTTTGGCGCCCGCCCCTGCCTTCAAGGGGATGGATTACCTTTCACCTGCAAGTCCGAGCTTACCGGAAGAACTAAAATAGTTTATATGTAAAATAGTATACATGATATCCTGCTTTACTTCTCCCCCCACGCCGCCTCCCCCGTCAAAAAGTAATGCCCCAGCTGCGCCGCGCCCAGCATCGAGGAATTGTCCCGCCGCACGTATTGGTACTCGCCCATCCAGCGGCGCTTGCACCGTAAAAAAGCTTCCGTAAGCCCGCCGCCGGTGAGATGGATGGTCTTCGACAACTGGATCTTCTGTGCCATTTCCCGCAGATGGCGCGCCATGTATGCGTTGTTGCCCCGGATCAGGGCCAGCAGCAGGTCCTCGCGGCGGGTCTCCAGGGTGATCCGGGAAAAGGCGGCGCGGCGGTCCGCCGTGCTGTAGCGGTCGCCCGCCAGGAAGACTTCGTAATCGGGCAAATCCCGGCCTTCGTCCTGAAAATAGGTTTCGATCACCCGGGGAACGTAGTCCAGGAAAAACTCGTCCGCGGTCATCTCCCGGCAGAAATTTTCGTGAAACCATTCCAGCGCCTTGCCGCCGGTGTTGAGCACGTACAATGTCGCCCACAGGTCGGGAATGACATGACACCGGAGGTTGTAGTTCCTCCCGGGGAGGGCGCGGGCGAGGCCCACGCTGATGATTTCGCACGTCCCGCAAATGTCCAGCACCGCCCCCTCGCGGATGACGCCCCCGTGCAGAGCCGCGCACATGGCGTCGTTGCCCCCCATGAGGACCGGCGTTCCCGGCGGCAGGCCCGTGCGGTCCGCCCAGCGGGGCAGCAGTCCGCCCACCGGTTCCCAACTGTTGATGATGGGAGGCAATTTACGCGCGGGGATGCCCAGCCGCCCGGCGATGGATTCGATCCAAGTTCCGCCGTTGCGGGTGGTGTTGTACAGCGCGGTGAGCGAGGCGGTGGACGGGTCCATTCCCCAGTTGCCGGTCAGCCGTTTGCCGAACAAGGTGTTCGTGTGGCCGAACATCGCGGCCCGCGCGAAGAGTTCGGTCATTTCATCCCGCCACCAAAGCAGGGTGGCGGCGGTGCAGCCGCCCGAGGCGGGCAGGTTGCCGGTCTGTTCGAGCAGTTCGTCCTCGCCGATGAGGTCGCGGATGCGCTGGGCCTGCCGCCCGCTGCGCCCGTCGAGAAAGAGCACCGCCGGGGTGAGCGCCTCCCCCTCCGGCCCGAAGGCGGTGGCGCCGGGTGTCGAAACCGACAGCCCCACCGCTTGCACATCGGCGGTGAGCGGCTTCAGCCGCCCGCAGCAGTCCAGAAAGGCGTTCCACCAGTGGTCCGTGTCGATGTCGCGCTGCCCTCCCGCGCGGATGTTGATGGGATAGGCCTGTTCGGCGGACGCCAGGACCCGGCGGCCGTCCTCCACCACGGCGGATTTCATCTTGGTCGTGCCCACATCCACGGCCAACACAAGGCTCATGACAAGAGTCCGGTTTCCACCAGCGCCTGCCGCACCGCCTCCCGGTCCGCGCCTTCCAGCCGCCGCAGAGGTTTGCGGGGATAGCCGCCGTTCAGTCCGGCGAGGTCCATGGCGCATTTGACTCCCGGGACGCCGTAGGCGCCGCTGACACGCCGGTTGGCTTCATGCAACCGTTCGTGGAACGCCTGCCCTTCCTCCTCCTTCCCCTCCAATCCCAGGGTCCACAATTGCACCACGGCTTCGGGGAACGCGTTGCCCAGGCTGGCGACGCCGCCCCGCAATCCCAGCTGCATGGTGGGATAGATGAAACTCACGGAGCCCGCCATCACGCAAAATCCGGGGCTGTCCAGGGGAATGAACTGCTCGATGCCGCTGGGCGCGCTGTCCTTGATCCCCACGATGTTGGGATGCCGCGCTAAAACCGACACGGTCTCCCGCGTGAGAGTGATGCCGGTGAATCCCGGGGCGTTGTACAACAAGACCGGGATATCGACGCTCTCGGCGCATTCGGTGAAATAATTCACCAGCACATCGTGGGTCATCTGTTTCCGGAAATAGGAGGGAGTAAGCAAGGTGGCGTAGTCACTGCCCAGACACCGGGCGGTTTCCATGAACTCCACCGTCAGGGGCGTGCTGTCATAAATGCAGCCGGTCATGACAATCTGGTCCGGCCGCTTGGTTTTGAGTATGACTTCCAGCACCTCGCGTTTTTCCGTTTCCCGCAGGCAGCGGTTTTCTCCGTTGCTGCCCAGGGCCAGAAAACCCTTGACTCCCGTTTGGGCGTAAAACCGCATATTGCCGTGGAGAGCGTCGAGATCGACACGCATGTCCTCCCGGAACGGAGTGGTGACCGGAAGGAAAATGCCGGACAGGATTTCACGGTGATCCGTCATGAATTTGGGCGCCATGTTTCTCCGCCTCGCCAATGGGCAATGAACTTTCGGATCTTCCCGGCCGTCCGCCGCCGGGAGGGTACGAGGCATTTTCAAGCAAGACGCCCGCCGCGGCTAGCCTCCCCTCCGGGAAAGAAACGGTATTCCCCTTTTCAGTCAGGTTCCAACCGGGTTAAGGTGACGGGGAAAGAGGCGGATTCGCCATGAAATGGAATGGAATATCCTCCCCCCGAGCGGCCGGTGCGAAGGGCAACGCCGTCCCCTGGGCGGAACGCCTGGATTCGGCCCTTTTGGGACGGCTGTGGGAAATGGCCTGGCCCACGGTGATGTATTCGCTGATGGAGACCGGCGTGGGATTGGTGGACATTTATTTCGCCGGGTATCTCGGGCCGGAGGCCGTGGCCGCCATCGGTTTTTCCCGCCAGATTTTCTTGGTCCTGATGATCGGCACGCTCTCGATCACCACGGGGACCATCACCCTGATCGCGCAGAATTACGGGGCGCGGCGGTTTGCCGACGCCTCCGCGGTGGCTTATCATTCCCTGATTCTGGCCTTGCTTTCGGGGATTTTGTTCGGCGCGGCCGGCTATGCCCTGGCCCATGTTTCCCTGCGGCTGTTGGGCGCCGAAGGCGAGGTGTTGCGCGGGGGAACCGCCTACCTGAAGGTGCTCATGGGGGGCGTGATTTTTTTGATGATCAATTACACCACCAATGCCGTGTTCCGGGCGCAGGGCGACACCAAGACCCCCATGAAGATCGCCACGGTCTCCAACGGATTGAATATCGTTTTCAGTTACCTTCTCATTTTCGGGTGGGGACTCATCCCCGCTTTCGGGGTCATGGGAGCGGCCGGCGCGACGCTCCTGGCCCGCCTGATCGGCGCGTCCTGGGCCGTGTGGATCTTGTTGAATCCCACGCGGGCGGTTCATTTCGCGGTCCGCGCCCGCTTTGACTGGGCTTTGTTCCGCCGGATTCTGGATATCGGCCTGCCTTCCGGTTTTTCAGGCTTTTTCCGCAATGGGGCGCGCATTCTGTTTTTCAGCATTCTGGCGGCGACCACCCGGGGGGCGGACGCGGTGGCGGCGGCCACTGTCGGATTTCAGATCCGGATGCTGGTGGTCATGCCGGCCTTGGCCTTTCAGGTGGCGACCGCGGCGCTGGTGGGTCAAAGCATCGGCGCGCGGCGCATGAAAACCGCCGAAGCGTACGGCTGGACGTCCATTGCCTTCTGCACGGCGGTCATGGGCGCCGCCAGTCTTTTGATCTTCGCGGCG
This sequence comes from bacterium, assembly GCA_041946805.1. Taxonomy (GTDB): domain Bacteria; phylum Hinthialibacterota; class Hinthialibacteria; order Hinthialibacterales; family Hinthialibacteraceae; genus JABLXU01. The sequence continues at coordinate 16,062 of JBHGBC010000018.1, read as the reverse complement.
TCCGGACCGGTCATGCGTTTTTTTTCGGATTCGGCGGCCTTGCATGACTTGGGTATCTGGGCTTTGCGCTTCATCGCCCTCGAGCAATTTTGCAACGGCGTGGCCATCGTCGTGAGCGGTGTCTTCACCGGCGCGGGCGATACCCGGCCACCCCTGCGGTTTACCATCCTCTCCCAGTGGCTGCTTATGCTGCCGCTGGCCTATGGTTTCACGATGTTCTCCTCCCTGGACTTTTTCGGGCCCTGGATCGCCTGGGCCTTGGCCCCACTGGTCCAACTGCTCCTGACTTTGGCGCACTTTATCCGGGGCCGCTGGAAAATCCCCTTCCGCGCGGCCGGGGGCCGGGACCATACGGAATCCCCCCCGCTCAATGAGGCGTGATCCGCAGCAGGTTCATTTGACAGAAATAGTTGGTGTTCCAGGCCGGCTTGTCCCCCTCCTCGACCAGAAAACTGGTGAAGAGGGTTGAAATGGCGGGGACCGGAAACGGCTGCAAGGCGGGATCGGCGTCTCCGTGGGCGATACTGAGCAACGGCCGCTGCTTGCCGTCCGCCTGGCAGGTGATCGAGAAGGAGCGGCAGCTGTTGGACAAGGGATCCAGGATGAGGATATTGGTCAAATCCCTCAAGTCCAGCTGGGGCCGCCGGATCAGATCGCGGAAGTACAGGAGTAATCCCGGATCCAGTTGCGCGGGTGTGTAGACATACGTGATGGAACCGGCTTCCTGGGACCGGATCTGGACCGCCTTCAGGTCTTTTGGAAAACCGGTCAGTGCCGGAAGGGGATACCACAGATTCGGGGGATAGTGCCAGGCCGCCAGTTCCGGCGGCAACAGGAACCGGGGGGCCGTGGGAGTGGCCTGGCCGGGAGCCGCGGGGAACGAGAAACGGAATTCGAGGCCGGTCAAGGGGATCAACCGCCGGAGAATGGCGTCCGGGGGGGCCGCGAGGCTGGGATGGACGGCGGTGAGGTGCGTGTACGAATCCACCAGTTGCTGCCGGCCGGACAGCGACTTTTCATCCAGGGTGGTTAGCCAGTTCATCTGGACGTGGCTTTTCATATAGAGCGCGGGATGGGTCTGATAGAGTGGATCCTGGCAGGGCAGGGAAAAGATCGCTTCCAACTCCTTGCGCAAAGGGTCGTCAACCTTCCGGATATACATGCGCTGATAATTGATCTGCAGGGTGCCCTTCCAGTGATGGGCCAGGGCCGCGTTTTTCATGTAGGCATAGTAAACCCCGGCGGCGGAGGGCAGCGGCTGGGGAGACGCGGAAGATAGGACGGCTGCAACCTGCCATCCCAGGTAGAACAACCAACAAGGCCAGGTTCGAATCATTGAACTGAGTGCATCTCCCGGATTCGTGTGGCGGTGGATGATCATAGCATCAACGTTTCCCGCGGCCTGAAGTATCGCGGCCCCCCGGGAAATTCCGGAAGCCAAGTCCGGCCCTGCCGCGGATTTCCCGCCTATCCGCTTCATTTTTCATGAGAACCTATTTAAAATAGAAAAAAAGGGTGGTCCCGGTGCGGTCAATCGTGTTTCTAGCGGAGATGGGGTGTTTGGCGGACTGGTGGCTTTGGGCGCGTACCGGTGGATTTCTCCCGTGACCTCAATCTCCCGGATCCAACCAGGCAGGCGCTGGACAATGCCATGAACCTTTTCTCGAGCCATGCCCATGATGTCATGAAACCGGTGGCGGCGGGGCAGTTCTACCCGGGCGGCGCGAGAGAACTATCCTCCGAGGTGAGCCGCTACCTGGCGGAGGCGGACATCGAACCGTCATCCAAAAAGGTCCTGGCGGTCCTGACCCCGCACGCGGGCTATGTGTTCTCCGGCCCGGTCGCGGGCTTCTCCTTCAAGCATGTTCAAAACCAGCATCCGGATACCGTGCTGTTCCTTGCCCTGGCCCACCGGGGCGTGGAGGGCGCCGGCGTGTTCTCCGGGCATTCGTTTGAGACGCCCCTGGGCCGCGTGTCCGTGGATTTGGAACTGACGGCCGCCTTGCTGGAGGAAAGCGGTCCGCTGGCCGCGGAGTGGGACGCGTATCTCAATGAACATTCCATCGAGGTGAACCTTCCCTTTGTGCAGACCGTGTTCCCCGGGGCTCAAACCGCCGCCATCCTCATCACCCATACGGAACCCGGACTGTGCCGCTCGGTAGGACAATGTGTCGCCCGCGTTCTCCGGAAGCAGGCCGGCAAAAACGTGCTGATCGTGGTCTCCTCCGACATGAGCCATTATCCCCCCTATGAAGTCGCGAATCGAGTCGACCGGGAAATGCTCGCCTCCCTGGAAACCCTGGATTCCCAAACCATCTACGCGGATTACCAGCGGCTCAACTGGGATCCCGCCCACAATGTGAAATGCATCATGTGCGGCAGCGCGGCCATGCTGGCCGCCGTGGAGGCCGCCCGCGGGCTGGGCGCGCCGGAAGCCCGAATCCTGGCTTACCGCAACAGCGGCGACAGCCCCATGGGAAAACACGACAAGGTGGTGGGATATGGGGCGCTCGCCATTTACGCGCCGGCCGGATCCGCGGCCGTAAAGGAGGGGGAGGCGAAAATCGAATTCCATGAGGAGTTCTATTTTACGCCGGAAGAGCGTAAAATCCTTCTGGACATCGCCCGCCGCGGCATCTGGACGTTTCTGAATCATCAAAAATATCAGCCCGCCGTCACCGATCCGCGCCTCCTGATCAAGGCGGGCCTGTTCGTGACCCTGAAAAATCAGGGCGAATTGCGCGGCTGCCTCGGCCGCTTCGATCCTGACAGCCAGCCGCTCTACCGGCTGGTCGGCGAAATGGCCGTGCAATCCGCCTCCCATGATATCCGCTTCCGTTCCGTCACCTTGGATGAACTGCCAATGGTGGATATACAGATCTCGGTGCTTTCCCCCCGGCGGTCCGTGAAGGATATCCGGGAAATCCAGATCGGACGGCATGGATTACAAGTCCAGGGCCGTTCGCGGTCCGGTTCGTTTCGTGCGGGCACGCTGCTGCCTCAGGTGGCCACCGAACAGGGATGGGACGTCTCCACCTTCCTGGACGCCACCTGCGTCAAGGCGGGACTCGAAGCCCAGGCCTGGAAAGATCCCCAAATCGAAATTTTTCTTTACGAAGCCATCGTGTTCGGAGACCGCGATTTCGGGCCTCCCCCCTACATGGTAAGCGCCGAATGACCGAACCCTACGATCAACTTCCCTTGTACCAACGGTTCATGCAGGCATGCCGGTCCCGGGGGATCCGCCTGGATCCCGAGTGGGGCGGGTGGATCCTTTACCAAGGCCAACCGATGTTGATCGCCGCCATCGAAGGCCGGACCTTGGCGCTGGTCGACGATCTCGCCGGCATTCCCCTCGACGCGCGGCAAATCCTTTACGTGGAGAACTGGGACGAGAATCCCGCCTGTCTTTTTCTACCCTCCCTGGAGTTTCTGCTCCAGTTCATTTTTGAACAGACGGACTTTCACCCCGTCATGACTCCCGGAATTCAGGACTCGCGCGATGTGTGGCAGCTGACGCATCCGCGGTCGCCGTCCATTGTATGTGCTTCCCTGCGCGACGGACTGGTGGAACTGGCGGCGGGGGTATTGGAGAGCCCATCCCTGGAATGAACGAAAGGCGCGCGCGATGGAACTTGCTGGCCCGATGATCGTGTACGGTTCGGGTGGACATGCCAAAGTGGTGGTGGATATTCTCCAGTTGATGGGCTTCGAGATCGCCGCGGTTCTGGATGACGATCCCGACAAAGCGGGCGGGACCTTCGTGGAACTCCCCGTATACCTTCCTCAAGACTACCTTAAGCCTTCCCGGCGGAAAAAGGTCCGCCAGGCGATCGTGGCCATCGGGGACAACCGCGCGCGCCAGGAACGCGCCGCCCTGTTGACCGGACTGGGTTATCAACTGGTGACCGCCGTCCATCCCCACGCGGTGATCGCGGCCGCCGCCGTTCTGGGGGCCGGGACCGTGGCCATGGCGGGGGTGATCGTGAACAGCGGCGCCCGCGTGGGGGAGAATGTCATTCTCAACACGGGCTGCACGGTCGATCATGACTGCCGGGTCGGCCATGGGGCGCATATCTCGCCCGGGGTTCATCTGGGCGGCCAGGTCACCATCGGCGACCGCGCTCATGTGGGCATCGGCGCGTGCGTGCTGCCCGGCGTCTGCATCGGACCCGACGCGATCATCGGCGGCGGCGCGGCGGTTATCCACGATGTGCTGCCCGGCGTGACCGCGGCCGGCGTCCCCGCGCGCATGATCCGCCAGGCGGCCTCCGCGTGAGGGGGATCGGATGCCGGCGGGACACCGGCGCTACAACTTACGCCTCGATCAGGCCGAACAACTGCTTCATGGCCTCGCTGGTTTTTTTCAAGGCCGCTTCGTTATCCAATTTCCGCAACTCGTCGTCGAACGGCTCGATGGTCACCGGCCCGTCGTAACCGATCTCGAACAGCGTGTTCATGAAACTCTTCAGGTCGATCACGCCGGTGGCGGTGGGCAGCGCGCGGCGGTTGTCCACCAGCTCGTCCGTGGGCACGCCCGCCGGGGCGTCGTTGACATGCACCTCGACGATATTCTCGTTGTTCAGTTGATTCAGTTCCTCCCGCGTGCCGTGCGAGGTGTGCCAGTGCCACGCGTCGAGCAGCAGGCCCATGTTCCCCGTGCCGATCGCGTCACACAGTTCCAGCATTTCCGGCGAGGTGCTGATGAATGGAAACCGGTAGCGGTTGCGGAAAGTCCGGGGGCCGACGAACTCCAATCCCAGACGGATGTTCTGGTCCTTCAGGATTTTCGCCGCCTCGGCCAGCCGCGCGCGGTGTTGTTCGAAGTTCTTCCGGTAGGTCAGTGTCTCATGGCCGGGCAAAATCCAGGTGTCCACGCGGTCCACGCCCGCTTCGTGAAGGATCTTGGCCCGTTCCGGCAACAACGCCAGATCTTTCTTGAATTGCTCCTCCCCTTCCCGGAACTGCACCGGCAGGCCGCTCGCGCCCCAGCGCAAGTTATTGCTTTTGAGGTCCTCCACGATCCCCTGCCGCTGGGCGGGGGACATCTTCTCCAGTTCGCCCACGTCGGGATTCACGCCCTCGAATCCGAACCGCTTCGCGTAGGCGATGGCTTGTTTCAGGTCGGCGTCCACCCCGATATGCCCCACGCCCAGGTTTTTGTACATCTTGAAGGAGGGACTGTCCGAGGTCGATGCGTACGCCGGCATCCCCCACGCCATGGCGCTCAAGCCGAACAGGCCGGCCTGGGCGAATTGCCGCCGGGTTACGCCTTGGGTATCAGGATTGATGTTGGTTGTCATCATGCCCTCGCTGGTGTTATGGAGAATGGTTGAAACGATTGGGTCTTTTTCAATTTCATGTGTTTATATCATGAATCCCGGCCCGGGAGGAAGAGAGGAAGCCCTTGGAGCCACCGGGGGAATTCCCGTGCCTGTACAACCGCCGCTGTTTTTAAGAGAATGGTGTGAAATAGCGCTTGGAGAAAATTTTGACAATGAAATAGGATGAATGAGGAGGTCACTTTGTTCATGAAACCTTGCATCTGGATTCTGGCCGCCGGATTGGTTTGGCAGGTGTCGCTGGGACAGGCCGCCGAAAGCCTCAACCGGCATTATCCCGTGAACCGGGAACCGTTGCAGCGGACGCAATTCGTGGCCCTGCCCCTGGGGGCTGTCAAACCGGCGGGCTGGCTGAAGGACCAATTGACCATCCAGGCCCACGGCCTCACCGGGCATCTCGATGAGTTTTGGGAATCGCTCTCCAAGTCCGCCTGGAAGGGAGGAACCGGAGACGCCTGGGAACGGGGGCCGTATTACCTGGACGGCCTGGTTCCCCTGGCCTACCTGCTCGAGGATCCGCGGCTGCTCGGCAAGGTCAAAACCTGGATCGAGCCCATTCTGGCCAGCAGCCGGCCGGACGGCTGGTTCGGACCCGAACGCAATCAGGACCGCTGGCCCCTCTCGGTGGCGCTCAAGGTGTTGGCGCAGTATTACGAAGCGGCGCACGACGCCCGCGCGTTGACCGTCATCCAGGATTATTTCCAGTATCTCGCGGACACCCCGCCCGACTGGCCGGACAAGGACTGGCGCGGCGTGCGGGCCCTGGAAAACCTGGTCACCGCCTATTGGCTCTACCGCCGCAACGGCGATCCTCAGGTTTTACAGACGGCGGAAATCATTTACAAGAATTGCTTCGATTGGACCCGCCATTTTATCGATTTCCCCTTCGACGACGCCTGGACCCAAAAACGGACCGGCTACGGCCACCCTTGCCACGTGGTGAACATCGCCATGGCCATCAAGTATCCCGGCCTGATCTATGAATTGGCGAAAGACGAGCCGTTCCGCCAGGGTTCCTATACCGCCATCCAGAATCTGGACCGCTATCATGGCCAGGCGGCTGGGCGGTATTCCGGCGATGAGCATTTATCCGGCCGTCATCCCTCCCAGGGCACGGAACTGTGCGGGGTGGTCGAATTCATGTACTCGCTGGAGAACCTGATCGAGATCTTCGGCGATCCCCAATTGTCGGACCGGCTGGAAGGGCTGGCGTACAACGCCCAGCCCGGAACCTGCACGCCCGATTACTGGGCGCATCAGTACGACCAGCAATCCAACCAGGTCCTGTGCACCGTGGCCAAACGCAATTGGAGCACCAACGGCAATTCGTCCAACCTCTATGGCCTGGAGCCCAACTTCGGCTGTTGCACCGCCAACATGCACCAGGGCTGGCCCAAGTTCGTCTCGCATCTCTGGATGGCCTCCCAAGACCAGGGCTTGGCGGCCGTGGCGTACGGGCCCAGCGTGGTCACCGCCAAGGTGGCGGACGGCCGGACGGTGACGATCACCGAGGAGACACAATATCCCTTTGATGGAAGCATCCGGTTTTTGTTCGATATGGATGAGAGCGTGGAATTTCCCCTCTACCTGCGCGTCCCGGCCTGGGCGGAAGGGGTTTCGGTGGCTGTCGGCGGGGAGGTCTTGCGTCCCCAGGCGGGATCATTCTTCCCTATCGTTCGAGGATGGAAATCCGGCGACACCGTGCGGTTGACCCTGCCCATGAAGATCCGGACCGAGACCCGGTTCAACGATTCCGTGGCCCTCCGGCGCGGCCCGCTCTATTTCTCGTTAAAAATCGGGGAGCATTTCAAGAAACTGAAATCCTACCACGACACGCTTCCCGTGGCCGATTGGGCGGTGTATCCCACCACGCCTTGGAACTACGCGCTGGCGCTGGACCGGGAGCATCCCGAAGAGGGCGTCCAGGTAGATACCCGGCCCGTCAGTCCGGCGCCTTTCAGCCATGACGACGCGCCGGTGGTGTTGAAGGTCAAGGGCCGGATGCTTCCGGAATGGACGCTGGTGGACAATTCCGCCGGCGCGCCGCCGCAAAGCCCCGTGGTTTCGGACCAGCCGCTGGTGGATCTGGAATTGATCCCCTACGGCAGCACCCGCCTGCGGATCACCGAGTTCCCCGTGCTGGGAGAATGATCACGGAGGCGCCGGGAACGGGGAGATGATTTCGCGCCCCTTTCAAGGGGCCGCCTAAAGCAGCCGAGGGTTTCAATCCTCGGCCGGGGTGATCCCGGATCCCCGTTTTCGCGGGGATGACGTCAAAAATGAATGAATCAAAAAATGGGGCGGACCTTTGTGTCCGCCTTTTTTTCCATACAGGATGTTTCCCTTTTGTTCGCTTTGGGTATGAATCGGGAAAAAATCCTTCGATTTCCCTTAAAATTTTCACGGGCATGACATTCTATGCGTTCACTACGTCTCGGCGGTGAATCATTGAGATCCGGATCAAAGGCTCGAAATGGGGATTATGGCCGGTACCGGAACACCCGGTTGCTGCCGGTGGTGTGGATTTGAAAGCCCGATCCCCAGGAGAGCAGGCTCACCGTACCGTCATAATCAGTGCGTAAAACGGTGGCTCCCGTGTTCCGCAGGCGCTCCAGCGTTTCCGGATGAGGATGGCCGTAGCGGTTGCGTCCCGCGTGAATGATGGCGAATTCCGGCCGGATTTCCGATAAAAGGCGGGCGCTGGTGGAATAGCGGCTGCCGTGATGAGGGACCTTGAGCACGTCCACATCCCAATTCTCGTACGATTCACATAGCCGTTCCTCGATTTTTTGTGAAACGTCTCCGGGAAACAGGAATGACAAGTTTTGGAATTGCAAAAGCAGCACGACGGATAACTCGTTAACCTCCTCCCGCATGCTGATGGATTTTTCATCCGGATGCAGCACCCACCCGGTGATTCCCGGCTCCACGTCGATGCGCGTTCCCTGCCGGGCCACATCACGAGGGATGCGTTTTTTCTCCAGCAGTTCTATAAATTCTTGATAGGCGCGCGTTGGCTGATTTCGGCAGCCTTCCAGGACCAAGGCAATGGGATACCGATGCGCCACGGCCTGCAACTCCCCGATGTGGTCTTCCTCGGGATGGCTCAGGATGACGAGGTCGATACGGGATATCCCTTGGGACGCCAGATACTCGGCCAGGGCGGGAGCGGCGGCGTCCTCCCGGTTCTGTTCCGGCGGTCCGCCGTCGATCAGGATCACCCGGCCGCCGGGAGTTTGAATCACGCTGCAATCCCCCTGGCCAAGGCCGAGAAAGTCGATCCGCAGCGGATGCGGAATCCTGGTAAGCGGCAGCATCCAGACCGCCACGCCCAACAAGGCCAGCGCGGCATGACCGGCCCGGATGGACAGGTTTTGGAGTTGAAACAGACTCAATCCCGGGCGTGTCATCAGAATGAATGCAAAAAACAAGGCAGCCGGGATCATCAGGCAGGGAAACGCGATTTCCCATTTGAAAAGATCGGGATTGGAACAGGAATAGATTGTCCTCAGCAATCCCTCGGCCAAGATAACCGCACCGTTCTCCATAATCCGCGAGAAAAGCGGAACCGGCATCGTCAGCGAAAGAGCCCACGCATAGGTGATGGGCATCAAAAAATTGGTGATGGGAATGGCCGCCAGGTTGCCGGGAATCGCCCCCCAGCCCCAGACCTGAAAATAGGTGATGGTCAGGGGGGCCATGCCGATGGACACCGCGGCCGAGGCCAGCGAAGCCCGGATCAGCCAGGCCAGGGATTGAAACCGGATCCGTTGGGCCAGGAACCGGTCCCAAGGTTTCATCAGGATTAAAATCCAAACCGCCGTGAAGGAGAGTTGGAAGGAAGGGAGAAACAATTCCACTGGATACAGCAGCAATAACAAAAAAGCCGCCAAGGCGAGTGTATTCATGGGATCGATGCGCCGTTCGGTAAAATACCCGCCTAGAAACACGAACGCCATCAGCACCGCCCGCAGAGTGGGTATGCTGGCCCCCACCATCAACACATAGAATATGGATAAGCCGGCTGTCACCACCGCGGACAGACGGCGCTTGCATCCGATACGCTTCAAGCCATAACCCAGACCGAAGATCACCAGACTCACGTGCAGGCCGCTGATCGAGGTCACATGCGCCAGACCCGACACCGACAGCGCTTCCCGCAGGCGCGCCGGCATGCCGGAACGCAATCCAAAACAAATCGAGCCGAGCAGCGCGGCCACTTCTTCCCCGGCGGGCGGAATCCGGGCGTTCAACCGCTCCTGGATCGCGTCCATGGCCGCATAGGCGAAACCGCGCGCGGGACTCCAACCGGCCGGCGCGCTCCGGACCAGGGGTGTATCCGCGCGGATCGGCATACTGGCGAAAATCTCCAACGAATACTGGTATTGTTGCCGGTTGAAACCGCCTGGGAGCCGGGAACCGCGGATCGGATAGAGGATTCCCGTGGCGCGCAACGGGTCTCCAGGCCGTAAGGATGCCAGTGTTCCGGCGGATCCCGTGATTTCCACTTTTCCCGGGAAAATCCGTACTTGCCGCGCTTGCTCCAACCGCACGTTGGCCAGAATCACGGCCGCCTGGCCTGTCTCGTACACATGAACTTCATCCACGGTGCCCGAAATGCCCTGAACGCCCGCTTGTCCCTGCGCTTCCACTTCCAGGGACAAGGCGCGCCAGGAGAGCAGCAACGCCTCCATGCGAACCGCTCCCAACAGCCCGGTCAGCGCCAGGGCCATGCCCCAATGCACGGCCTGGCGGGGACCCAGCAGCCCTTTCCGGAACGTGGTCACCCATATCAGAATCAGAATCAGCATGAGAATCACGGAGAAGGATAGCGAAACAGGGAAATAGCGCGCGTAGACGATCCCGCTCATTAACGCCAGGACCAATTTGACCATGGGGCGGGGAAGCGGCGGAGCGGACTCGTGGGAGTCATACCGTTGCCTGGACATGAGGCTCTGCTATGATATCGTCGTCCGTTTCCACGGAGGTATTTCCGGGCGGTTTGTCCTTTTCCGCGGGCCGGGGCTTGTTACGGCTCGAAGCATGCGGCCGGGTGATCGGTTCGGTAAGCCGAACCGGATGTTTATAATGAAGGACATCTGTCGTATTTGGCAAGGGTGGCGGTATGGCGATTCGATTGCCCAAATTGTTCCAATGGTTTCACCCCGCGCCGGTGGACCCCCGGGGGACCTACCCCGAACCGCGCGTCAAGGATCTGATCCTGTTCGTGACCGACCGTTGCAACATGCGCTGCGACCATTGCATGTTCTGGCAGCGGATCGACGATCCCGGCCCGGAAATGACGCTGGCGGAAATCCAGTCCATCGCCCGGACCGCGTGGCCCTTGCGCACCGTGGCCATGACCGGCGGCGAACCCTTTTTGCGCAACGACCTGCATGACATCGTGGAGACATTCTTCCGGGACAACCATGCCCATCACGTCCAAATCAACACCAACGGCCTGCTGATGGAGCGCATGGAAGACTTGGCCGTCCGCGGTCTCGCCCGCGCGTATCAGCATTATTTGACGTACCAGGTCAGCATCGACGGCCTGGCCGATACCCACGACCGCGTCCGCCGCATGCCGGGCAGTTTCACTAAAATCACCCGCAACCTGAAACGGCTCGTGGAACTGACCCGCGAGCATCCCTTTTTCCGGGTGGTGGTGCTGACCAACATCAACAAAAACAACTACCACGAAATCGAAGCGTTGGCCGGGATTCTCTGGGACCGGATCGGCGTCGAACACACCTACGACCTGGTGCGCGGCGCCAGCTTCTCCACCTGGGACATTCCCGAAGCCATCCGTCAGGAAGAAGATCCCCGCGAGTGCGACCTGCCTCCCCGGGAGGAACTGGAATCCATCCTCGAGCGGGTCCGCCGGGTGAACGCCCGCGAAGGCTCGCGGTTCGACCAGTGCGTCCGCCAGTTGGAAGTGCAGGTCGGCCTCTACCTGGGCCGCCCCGCTCCCTTCTACTGCCTCTCCGCCGGACGCACGGCGGCCGTGGTCTACAGCGACGGCTCGGTGGCCGCTTGCGAATTCACCACCCCCTTCGCCCGGCTCGCCGATTATGATTACGATTTGCCGCGGCTCTGGAACTCCCCGGAGGCGCAAATCCGCCGGAATCAAATCCAGAACTGCTCCTGCACGCATAGTTGTTTCGTGCTCACCAGCCTCCAGGAATGGGAAGAACAACGCGCCGGCCGCCCGGCTTCCCCTCCGGCGGCTTCCTGAACGAAGGACAGGCCATCTCGATGACACCACCGCGTCTTTCCGCCGTCCTGGTCAGTTGGAACCGCCGGGCGTACCTGGAAAAAGCCATCCAATCCCTTTTGGACCAGCAATACGGCGATCTGGAGATCATCGTCGTGGACAACGGCTCCACCGATGATTCGCTGCCCTGGTTGCGGTCGCGCGGCGATCTCCGGTTGATCGAAAATGCAACCAACCTTGGCGCGGCCGCCGCCCGCAACCAGGGATTGCGCGCGGCCACCGGAGTCTACGCCCTCTTCATGGATTCCGATGCCGAACTGCGGACCCCCGGGGCCTTGCGTTCCCTGGTTCGATATCTCGAAGATCACCCCCAAACGGCGGGCGCGGCCGGTGTTTATTACTCGGATGAAGAAATGCGACAACTCTGGTGTTGGTCGCCCTGCATGGACTGGACGGGGAACCATGATCCCGCCGCTTCGCTGGCCGCCAAGCCCGATCCGCCGGTCCTGTCCACTTGTTTTTCCCTGTACCGGATCTCCGCCTTGCGGGAAATCGGCGGATTCGACGAATATTTTTTTTATTTGTATGAGGACGCCGACCTCTGCGAACGCCTGCGCAAGCGGGGATATGGGTTGCATGTGGATCCGGCGGTGAAGATCCTCCATCATTATGCGGAGCCCGGACGCACCCCGCGGGGCAAGATCGAGTTTCACTACTATCATGAGCGTTTGCGGATGAATTTCGTCCTGAAAAATTGGGGATTGCGGCGCTTTCTCTGGACGCAATGGAACATTTTGGGAAGTCCCCTTGCCTTTTTACGCCGGTTCCCCTACCTTGGGTGGGGAAATTTTTTGAATATTTATTTGCTGTGTGGACTATACTATGTAGGCCGGTATGTTATGGTGGTGCGGAATCGAGAAAAGAAGTGGATTTAGTCCGGATGGCCCATGCGGCGGTTTTCACGGAAATAGGGTTGACAAGGCGTCCGGGTTTTTATATAGTGGAGTTAAAGGCTGGCCGAAAAAGGTGTTACTTGTTGAAAAAACAGGAATTCAATCGGAAAGTGGATGAAGCGCTCATGGTGAAAAGCCGGAAGACAGAAGGGAGGGAGAACTGACATTTGACTCATTTGCTCCTCTAGAAAATGGTGATTTTCACCATAAAAAAAATCAAAACCCTAGAAAGGGGGGACATACCGAATGAGAAAAATGCCGGTTCTAACAATTGTAGGCCTGGCGGCACTCCTAGGCTTGGTGGCAGCCCCTGTTCATGCTGCGACCGTGGTGGCGAATGACACCCCGGATCTCCGTATCGCTCCGGGAGCCACTGCGACATTTGACCTGGCCAACTTCTTTGACGCTGTGACGGGTACCCTTACCTACACAGCCGAAGGCGGCACGATCAATGGCAGCATGGTCTCGGTATTCGGCAGCGCGACTCCCGGCCGTTCGGTGGCGAAGTTCACCGCGACGTCGGGCGCCGGCTCCGCTACCACGGAGAGCGTCGTCCAGGTGAGTTCCTTCGCGATCGGCAACAAGCCGGCGGTTGATAACAACAACCGTATTCCCGGCTTGGCCGGCGGGAACATCTTCTTCAACGCCCTGGTTCCCGGCACGACGGTGAATTCGGCTGTGGCTCTCACCAACCTGCCGCAAGGCGGTGGTGGTGGCACGGGCGGTGGAGCGACTGGCGCCGCGGCCCTCATCGCGACCATTGGATCGGTCCAGATGACGTACGCGGAGACGGGTTTGCGTCAAGTCGCCCGGACCGTGGTAGCCACGGGCGCTGGCAGTGCGAGTGCGAACGGCTTGACCGCCACGCTGAACGCGGACGGCACCTACAGCCTCGCCGCGGGCGCGAATTTCGCGGGAACCTGGATCGTCAGCCTGGGCGCGCAGTCGGGTGAAGGCGCGGATGGCGCGAACCTCGTTGCGGCGCAAGCGACGGCCGTGGCCATGGACGCCACGTGGCTCGCCATGCCGGCCGGGACGGCTCCTCAAGGCGCGGTAGCGTTTGCGAACGGCGCCGCCACGTTTACGGTGGCCGCGGGTCAAGGCGTGTTGATCGCCTCGACGACTCCGGTGGCCGCGGGCGCGGCTGGTGATTCGGTCTCTCTGGTGGCCGATTACAACACCAACAACGCGGGCGTCAACTTGGCGCTGGTAGCCTTTGACGGCGCGTTGGGCGCGGACACAAAGTTCACGAACCCGTCGGGAGCGAACCTCGAAGCGAACGTGACCAAGAACCTCGCCATCTCCTTTGTCACTCTGACCGGGAACGTGGTTCCCGCCGTGCAGGTGTTCAATGGGAGTGCGGCGGCCGCTACCGTAACCGTGTCCAACATGAAGGTTGTACGCGCGGGCGCGGTGGTCGATTACGCTCTGGATCCGAACGCGGTCCTGGCTCTGGGCGTGGATGGCAGTCTGGCCTCCATCACGGGCTGGAATGGTAACCTGTTGGCTGATCCGAATACCGTGGGTCCCGCCGCGAGCACGGCGAACCACTTCACTTCGGCCGCGGGTGCGGGGAGCATGTCTCTCCCGGGCAAAGGCAAGATCGCCAATGCCTTTATCATGCCGACCCTCGCGAAGGGCACCAACGTGGCGGAATGCTTTGTCCAGCGTGTCGGCGATGCTGACGCGGGCGCGGCTTTCGCTCTGGTTGTGACGGATGGTGTGGCGACTACGTCCCACTCCTTCGTCGCGGGCGCCTCGATTCCGACCGATTCGTGGGTGAAAGTCAACGCCGTGGCGACCGTTGCCAATGCCGGAATGAACTATGTGCTCGTTCAGGCTGCTGGCTTCGACGCCAATGTGGATGACGTTGCCATTCGGATCGTGGATGACAAGGCCGAATACTTTGATGCGGGCCTGCTGGGTCTTTAACAAAGTATAAGATGGTATTCTCGGGGGCAGGATCTTCGGATCTTGCCCCTTTTTCTATTTATTTGCCAGATCTTCAATCCCTTTACTCCCTCTGAGAGAGGGCCAGGGTGAGGGAAGGCCTTGCGCTTCACCATTACTTTGCATTTAAATGCATAAACCTAGGCTAATCAATAAGATAAGTCCCCTTCAGGGGACGGCCTTGTAGCAGCCTAGGATTTCAACCCTGGGCAAAATGCTCCGGATCTCCGCTGAACGGGGATCCCATATCTTTATTCTTTCGAGAAAGAAGGTTCCGGCCATGGCAGATTATGAAGGTCCCGTCTCCATCACCGCCGCGGATTTGCCTGAGTTGATCGCCTTGTTGAACCTGGTTTTCCGTCCCCATGGGGGAGATATGGGTTATGAATATTCCCGCCATGTGGGTATGAACAACCGTGAAAACGTTCGTGTCATCAAACAAAAAGGCCGGATCGTCTCGCATGTGTCCACCTCCGTGCGGCCGGTGGTGCTGGGTGGAATCCATACATGGGAGGCGGGCATCGGGGCCGTGGCCACGCATCCGGATGCCCGGGGACACGGATTGGCTTCCATCCTGATGGACGATGCGGTGAAGCGCAGCGGGGCCCAAGGTGCGGATGTCATGCTGATTTCCGGTGACTTAGGCGTCTACAGGCGGATGCACGCGGTGGATTGCGGCTGTTATCCCGTGGTTCAGATTGACTCCGGCGATGCCAAACTATCCAGCCACCTGTCAATATGCGGGATGCAACCTGCCGATCTCTCTGACATGACGGCTTTGTGGGCTTCCTTGCCGACCCGTTACCTGCTTCCCCGGGAGGACCTGGAAGCGCTGTTTGCATCAAAATGGGTGATGGACAAGCCTTCGGATTGGTGGATCGTGCGGGACGGCCGGGAGGCGGTGGGATGTGGAATCATCCATCGGCCCGAGAATGGTCTGCTTCTGCTCGATTGGGCGGGACATCCGGATGCCTTGGAACACGCGGCGGCTTGGTGGTTGAACCATTACGCGGTGGATTCCTTGACCTACATTCCCTCGACGAAGACTCTTTTGCCCCTGGCCTGGCGGTCACGGATCCAGAATTACCGCCGTTTTGACGGGACGGTGCTGGTCATTCATGCCCGCCGGTTCCTGGAACGGGCGCGTCCTTACCTGGCCGAACGGGTGGGGGAAGCCTGCCTGGAGAAATTACAGATCGAGGCGGAAGAACAGCGCGCCATCATCGCGTTCGATGGCGAGAAAATCGAATTGGCCCATGGAGGTGAACTGGCTTTGCTGTTTTTCGGCCAGGCGGGGGAAGATTTCCTGGCCTCCAAGGTATCGAAAGACTCAAAATTATATAATGTGTTAAACCGCCTGTTCCCTATTCCCCTGGTCTGGTATGGGATTGGGTATGTTTAAGCCAAAACCAGTGATGGTTGCTGGATATGTTCCCTCTCCCTCTGGGAGAGGGCCAGGGTGAGGGAATACCTTTTCACCTCGGTATGACTTTTCGTATTATGCTTCTACCCCGCACAACCAAATGAGTCCCTTCATGGGATGGCTTAGTACTGATTTTCATAAATACGATGACGTATAATTCTTGCTTATTTTCGATGGATA
>JBHGBC010000179.1:0-11584 GCA_041946805.1 bacterium | reverse complement strand
CTCCGGATAAGGTTTCTTATAGTATAGCGCATGTTGAGTAATTTATGATAGTCTCAATAGATCCCTTCCACCTCCCGTCAATACTTTTGACCCGTCCGGTGAAAACACCATGCACAGGGATTCACCAATCCTGTCTCCTGAGAAGATGCGGACTCGCTGACCTGTCTCCGCATCCCAGAGAAAAGGCCCCAGCGGCGAACCGGCTGAGGCTATGTATTTGCCGTCCGGTGAATAGGCCTCGGCCCTTAATTCTCCCAATCCCAGAATCATCTCCCCCGATGGACCACTTAGCGGCAATTCCAAGGCGGATAATGGAATAATGATTGTGGAAATTAGAATGCTTACGAATAATAGTCGAAGAGTTAGATAAAACATGATGCCTCCTCCTTTGAGAATGACATCCTGGGCGCCAAGATGGTCTCATTACTGTCTTTGAGACATGTGGAATCCAGTGAGCAAAGCAGCGGCATCCCGGGCGCCCAAGCGTCTTTCTCATCGGTACAATTCCCAGTCGTCGGCGGATGATGCCAGCTGTTTTATTTCCACTTCGGTGAAATAGGCCGTGGCGGGTACACTGGGATCTCCCGAGAAAGCAGTAATATTAACAATGACCGGATCTGTTAATTCGAGAATCCGAGTGTCATTTAAGGTCCATGTCTGGGTTTGGATATTAAAGTAATACATGCTACACGTGTTGCCCTCTCTTACAATCATGACTTGGCCGTCATGAGCGCTGGGATCGACAAATTCCTCCGCCTTTCTCTGGCCTTGCGAATTGCGCCAAAAGGCCCTGCATCCGAGGTTAGTAACAAAGGCGGCATATAGAGAGTCTGGAAGGTAGGCATGATCCAAACGTTCATTGATATCCAAAAATCCCGCCAATAACTCAGTACTCGTGCTTTCAACCCGAATCTTGGCCTGGATACTCAGGTTGCCACTCATCCTGGTATATACACTATGACCAGTTTCACTAAGAAATTTGCCGGTCCCACCAGCGGTGACTTTATACTCTCCCGTCTGGCTGTTGTAGGTAGCATCACCAGACGTGGCCGGCCAACTCAGATCCGTTTCCGGTGTATCGAGATGGTTCTGGAAGATTCCGATCGGTTTGGGTTCGACTCGTGCCAGGGTAGCCGTACCACCCACCTCCCGGTCACCTGCCTTCCCTGAAAAAACCGCGTCCCCCGTGGCGGCGCTGGGAGGGATCACTTCGTAGAAGAGTCTCAATGTGATCTCCGATCTCGAACTTAAATTCCAGGCAATCTCGCCTTCCTTTACGGTTGGATTAAAAGGGGAACCTTTGACGATCAACCATCCCGCGGGCGGTTTCTCGGTTACGGTTGTGGACCCGATGGCCCCGGCATCGCTGGATATAGTGAGATACACATATACCGGCGCCTCCGGCGTGTAGGTGTTCTCATGAAACGAGCGCTCGGCGGTGGGCTGTGCCCATGCGCCCAACGCCAATCCGAGAATGACAGTCATCGAAACAAGTATGCACATCCCCGTCTTTCTCATGGTACTGACTCCTTTGCGTGAGTTTGGCTTACATCCCTATCCAATCTTTGTACTTCCATTCTCGCGTATGACCTTCATGCATTTCCATGAACCGCCTCCTTTCAAAACCACAAAAACCTTGAAATACAGGCCAATCCCATGGCAGAAACGCAAACACGTTCCCCTGAGAGAAATCACCTCGATTCTGGCAGTCCTTCGAGCAAAAACCGCCAGTTTCGTCATTTCTCTTTCAATCAGTCACCCGGGTTCCCGGAATTCCGTTATATACTGCTCGGAAATTGAATATTTAGGTGTATGAATTTTGTATCAGATCATGGCGTTTGCCATCTACAAGAAAAGGTCGAAAAGTCGTAGCCGCGGGACATCAGGAAGGCAGAGGCAGGTGGAAATACAGAATCCCTCTGAAAAGGCGATCCCTTATTTGGATCTGTTTACTGATCTGATAAAAATTGTCAATTCCTTTCTCATGGGATTGATATTTTTGAATTACTTTAGTAATTCAACCAGATATTTTTCAGAATGCCGCTGGCAAAACGGAAGAGCCAGGTATCGTTCGGCCGGAAGGAATCCGGATTCTCCGCTCCCCCGAATAACACAATATGATTGTTTTTGACATCGTACACCATATGCAGATGAAGGTTTTGACCGGGGGGGCCATCTATATAGTTTATGAATGTCCATTTCTTTCCATCCCACTCCCACATGTCGTTATACGAACGGTTTTCGCTGAATCCGCAGTCGGTGGTCAAGCCGCCCCCAAAGAGAACCGTCACCTCCCGCTCCGAATCAAACGCCAATCCCGGGGCTAATCGCCCTTCCGGCCCGGTGTCCGCCGCATGGATCCAGGCTTCCCCGTCGAATTCCCAGGTTTCGTTGGCTACAGAACCGAGGCCGGCCAGGCCGCCCCAAAACACTATTCTGTTCCGCCGGGAATCGTACACCATCCGCCCCTCCAACGGCGGCCCATCCGGCAACAGCTTCCATTGTCTGCCATCCCACTCACGGGTTTCGGCGCTGGTTGTGTACATGTTATCGATGAATCCCCCATGACGGATGATGGTTTTCCGCAGGGGGTGATACGCCATGGCGCAACCCAGGATCGGATGTTCTTCCACCGCTACTTGTTTCCAATCCAGGCCATCCCACTCCCAGGTCTCCGCGTCCGGATAGGTTGGTCCGTGCGATCCCCCGGACAGAACCATCACCCGCCGGCCGGGATCGTAAGCCATCCCGAACGCATAGAGAACCGGACCCTCGGTCGATACTTCCGTCCAGATTTGGGTCTCTCCATCCCACTCCCAAGTATCTTTGATGGGCGTCATAAAGGTTGATACCCCGCCATGAAGCACCACGACTCCCCGCACGGAATCGTACGCCATGCCATGGACCACCCGGGGCGAAGGACGGCTCGTGGGATCGTCTTCCGCCATGATCCACGCGCCCATTTGGGCGATCGCCATTCTCCCCCCGAATGGCAGGACCAGGATCATGACGAGGAGCAGGAAAAGGCCCGCACGGAAGGTTAGTCCGGATTGCAGGATACGTTTCGAGTCCAGAATCCGCAGCAGCCGTTTTTGAATGTACGTTTTCGATATAAACAAGCCGATGGAAGCGGGCAGGAAGGCGGGCAAGCCGTTCGTATTCACCACCGCGTTCAGGAACCCCTCCCCGCAATCCTTGCGGGATACCTTGGCGCCGATCAACGCCTTGTCGTCGCAGGCGAATTCGCGCTGCTGATCGATGGCCAGATTGGCGATGTAAACCACCGGATTGAAGAAGAAAATGATTTGCAGCAGCCCTTGCAGGATGCGGATGAGGGAATCGCCCCGGCGGATGTGGGCCAACTCATGCAGTAAAATCCATTTGATCTGGTTCCGGGTGAAGTGTTTATTCAAATCCGCCGGCAAGAGGATGGCCGGCCGGAAGAGGCCCACGACGATGGGCGAAGTGATCCATGGCGCTTCCCGCCAGCGGATGGGCCGTTTCACCCCGGAAATCCGAATCAGTTCCTCGAGATCGACCGGAAACGTACTTAGCTTGACCGGTTTCGTGAGGCGCAGCCGCCGGTGGGTGCTCCATTGACACCACGCATACCGCAACAGGAGCAGGAACACGGCCGCCACCCAAATCAGCATCAGAACGCTCAAGCCGGTCAACGCGGCCTCCGGTTTCGGCCCGGTGGAGGATGCCGGATCCAGGCCGTTGGGTTGGGCGGCGGGACTTTCTTCCCCTTGCGCCTCCCCCATGAGCCACCACCACCCGCCACCCGTCCCGCTGGTGGAACTGACCCAGCGCTCGGGGCCCGGAATCCATTGCTCGATCAGACTGGGAAGCGAAAACTGGCTGGGCAGCACCAATTTCAACAAGACCAACAAAAACAGGCAATAGCCGAATTGCGCCGGGAGAAGCCGCCGGAACGCCAGCCACACCATCCCCACCAGGAACAAGGCCAGCGCGGAATCGAGGGTGCGATCCCACATGAACCCGGCCCACACTTCGGCCCAGGCATTCAGCGTTTCCATGATTCACTCCCGGTCATCGTATTCGTCGAGAAGTTGGCGCAATCCTTGAATGTCTTCGGGGGATAATTCGCTTTTCTGGATGATGTAGTTGATCAGCGGCCCGGCCTGGCTGGCGAGGGACTTGTCCAGCAGGTCGTCCGCCGCCTTGAACAGCGATTGCGAAACCGACCGCGCGGGGCTGTACACGTAACAATTGCCGATCTGTTTCGTCTTCAGAAAGCCCTTCACCACCAGCCGGTTGAGAAAAGTCCGCACTGTTTTGGGGGACCAGCCGTATTGTTCCCCGGCCCGGGCGTACACATCCCGGGCGGCGCAGGATTTCAGTTGCCAGACAATCTTCATGACTTTCCATTCGCTATGGGACAGGGGATCCGCGGCGCGCCGTTTCATCAAAGCCTCCTCAATGAAGTCATAGTCTTTCAATTGTAGTCATAATAGGGATTCTGTCAATAGGTTTTTTGGGGGATTCTAGCCAAACGCCCTCCCCCAAACCTGACCAAGGATCGGGCCGGATTCCTTTTCGAGGTCTAAGTCTATGAATATCAAGACAAAGCATGGCATGAGCCTAGGCATTGCGCGATTCCCTCACTCAGAATGGATTGGCGAGCACTCCATCAATATTTTTCGATTCCTTGAGCCATGGCGGGTTCAAACGCCGCCGGCCTCGGGCAATGGGAAGGCTCCCCCGGCGGATTTGCCGAAGCCGCCGCCGTGCGGTTATGCAATCGCAAGTCCACGCCCTGCACACCCTCGAGTACGGTTTCATTCCCGAAAAATCCGATGCCCAAGAGAGATCCGAATGCGCAAGACTCACCAAACAACTGCTCGATTATTGAGACGAATTGCCGACCTTTCGGGATCATCCCGAGGCGTCGCCGACGAACAACCACGTGGAGTGGGAGATCAGGCCGACGGAGATCTGGCGCATAGTGATACCAGGCACCCGCAGCGTCCAGGGCGCGCTGGATCAAGGGGTGTTGATGAGTATATTCCGCACCTTGAAACGGCGCGGCTACAATCCCATCGCGACCCTCGTTTCCACTCTGCGGGAATACGTCCGCACCGGCCACCTGCCCCTTTTTCCGCCGGTTGTCACTTCAGAAGAGTGAACTGTTACGCATTATTTAAGGTATCGAACAATCATTTGATTCTTAATACAACATCCACTTGTCAATAATTGTTGTTCCGGAAAAGGTCAAAATTCCCTTCGGCCAGTTAAGAAAACTACCTTTTTGCATCTGATTCCAAGTAATATAATTCAATCCGTGGGCAACGTACCAACCATCCATCCAAGAGCAGATATTGAACAACCACCGATCGTTCTCCTTCACCCAATGACCTTGAGCATCTTTCGTGAGAAACACATTCTCACCACCACTCGCCGCGTAGACTTCATTGGCGGCCGCCATTCGCCATGACGATACAGTCTTCGACGGATCATTGGGATCCGGGTAATTGAAAAAATACAACATAACGAATTTCTCCGTAAATTGTGAAAAAGGAAAGGCTATTTCGACCACGGGTTTCGCCACAACCTCTCCATCCATTACGCCCGCGATCTCGTTAGCCTGGGATCCTAACCCAAGCGGTTTTATACCCACTGACTCCGCATAAGCGGTATCCGAAGTCGGCAACCAAAATTTCAAGGGGATGACTGGATCATTGACAGTTGTTTGCGGGACATTCGCCTCGTTTCCAATATACCATGAAAAGAAGAAGGGGGGACCGGAAGCATCCCGAATTCCGAAATTGGATGGAGTGGGCTGGCCGTTTTCATCCACCCCATTGATTACGGGGAAGTAGCAAAATTGATAACCAGCGGGACCCATAAAATCCGGCATACCTTCGTTCCCTAAATCTTCTGTCCATTTCGGCACCATATAAAATTCCAAATCATCACATCCATATCCAAAATCAGCTACGGAATCCTGGTCTTGAGTTATCGGAGTAAAGGTAGCCGATTTATCATACAGCAATCCCCCGCTCGGAGTCAGAAATTTCTTGTCGGTGGTCACCAGGACATACAAATAATCCTCATCCCACAGCGCCCGCCACTTGATGTTGACAATATTATCCACTCGGACGCCTTTATATTCCGGCAAGTTCGGATCTAAATCTAATCCGTAAAATTCATCCATCCACGTCGAACCAGCCCATTCGTCCTCGGTATACTTACCGTCGATCGCGGGGGCCTTGGTGGACACCTTGAACACCTTGTATTCTTTTACTTCCTGACCGGGAGCCAATGATGTGAATAATATCAGCATGGCTCCCGCTGCCCCAAATACCCAATGCCTGAAAAAAACTATTCCGACTATTCCTTCGTTTCGTCTGTTGTTCTTCATTGTCGTTGCCTTTCTATAGATATATATAAAACGGACTTCATACGCAAATGCCAATCATTCCGGATCTCTTTCCACTTCACGGCTGATATACTTTTTCCCCGCAAAGACCGATTCCACCGCCTCCGCCAATTCCCGGTTCACGTCTTTCTTGATGAGGTACCCCACGGCCCCCAGTTTCAGCGCCTTTTCCACAAATGCATTCTTGGCATACACCGTCAGAATAATAATTTTCACTTCTGGATGGGTTTGATGAATGATCCGCAAGGCTTCAAAACCGTCCTTGTCCATCCCGAGGTCCATGAAAATCATGTCCGGTGCATCGTCGCGCGCCATTTCCACTGCCTGATCGGTTCCCTCCGCTTCCCGGATTTGTCCCACATCCGGCATGCGCGTGAGCAGCGCGCGCAAGAATTCGCGGAAGGGGGCATGATCATCGACGATCAGGATGTTTTTTTTCACGATCGCATACCGGGTTCGTGGGCTGAGACTGAATCGTAAACGCTGCAACAACGAAAAGATATTCGGAATATCCTTGATTTTTGGAGGGATCCAGTATGGAAAAAATCAGGGGGCGAGTACTGGGAAATATTCAGGGAAAGTACTGAGAAGGATCATTCACAGGGCCAACAGGTTTGATATCCAGTTTTTATCCAACACCGACGAAATCAAGAAATTCAAATTCAATCCGTCTCCAATGAGGTAAAGCCCTCGCGGACCGCGTATTTGATCAGATCGGCGAGGTTATGGATTCCCAATTTGTGCATGATCTGAAACCGATGCGATTCGATGGTCTTTTCGCTCACAAACAAAGCATCGGCCATTTCCTTGTTGGTTTTTCCCGCGGCGATGAGGCTCAACACTTCCCGTTCGCGGGGAGTCAAAACCGCCGCGGCGCCGGCCGCGGGAGCCGATTCCGCCTGCAGATATTCGACGACCGCGTCCTGAATGGCGGGATCGATATACGTATGGTTTTGAACCACTTTCCGGATGGCGTGGCACAATTCCTGGGGCGAGCAGCTCTTGGGCAGATACCCCGAAGCGCCGGCCTTGATCATCTGCGCCACGATGAGGCTTTGCGTGAACACGGAGAGAGCGAGAATTTTCACGCCTGGGCTGATTGCCTTGATTTGCCGCGCCGTCTCGATGCCACTCTGGTCCGGCATGTTGATGTCCATCACGATTACATCCGGACGGCATTCCTGGGCCTTCCGCAAGGTCTCCCGGCCATCTCCGGCCTGGCCCACCACTTCCAAATCGGATTCCTTTTCCAGCAACGCGCATAATCCGTTGCGCATCACGATATGATCATCCGCCAGGAGAATGCGAATTTTCATGGGGATCTTCCTTCTTTTCGGGAATACATTTCAAGGGCGCGATCAGAGACACCGTCGTCCCTTGGCCGGGTTCGGACTCGATGGTGAGCGATCCGCCGATTTGGCTCAGCCTTTCCTTGATGCTGAACAAGCCAAAACCACCCTGGGATTCTTTCCCGGCGTCGCTCGGGGTGATTCCCTTGCCGTTGTCGGAAACCACGATGCGGATATGGGAGTTCTCCTTTTGGACGGTCACACGCGCCTGCGCGGCTTTCGCATGTTTGGTGACATTGATTAACAATTCGCGGGAGGCCCGGTACAAAAAATACCGCAGATCCTCCGATAGGGGTTTCTCCTGCCGGTCATCCTCGAATACCATGCCGATTCCATACTGCCGCTGAATCTGGCGGGTCATTTCCTGAAGAGCGGCCTCAAGGCCGATTTGATACAGTTCCGGAGGGCAGAGATCAAAGGTCAAGTTTTGCGTGGCCTTCAAGGTTTGATACAGCCGGCGCCCGATCGAAAGGGTTTGTGGGCGAACATCCTCATGGCCCGGAGTTTCGCTGATGGCCGAGAGTTCCATGATGGAAAGCGATAAGGACTGGCTGATGTTGTCATGCAAATCGGCCGCCAGCCGCAGGCGTTCCCGCTCTTCCGCCACGGACAATTCCGAAGCCATCTGGCGCAAGCGTACCCGCTGCTCCAGCAACTCCTGATTGGCGGCGCTCAGGACGGCCGTCCGTTCCGCCACCAATCTCCCGAGGTTCAGATGGCGATGGACGGCATACCCGCCGAAGAACAAGACCAGCAGGGATGAGGTGAGGATGCTCAGCCAGAAGAATGGTTCGTGGTACCAGGGCGGCAGCACCGTGAAATCCCACCGCACGGGCGCTGGATCGATGTTGCCGTTGCGATCCATGGCCCGCGCCTGCACTCGATGGGAACCGGCGGTCAGGCCCGTGGCGGAAAAGATAGTCTCCGCGGAGAAAGGCGACCATCCTCCTTCATCCAGCCGGGTGGAATACTCAAGCCGTTCGGTTTCGGTATACTTCCAGCGATCGATTCCCGTGTAAACGATCCGGGGGGAGGTACCGGCCGCGATTTGGGTTACATTGTCTTCCTTGCGAATGAGGGTCCGCGGCGGATCCCGATCCCGTTCCGGATGATACATGCGCACGCCCTGCACGGTGCCCGCCCAGATCTGTTTTTGATGGTCTTCGAACACACACAACACCGTGTTGGAAGGCAATCCCTCCTCGATGCCAAATTGCAGCCAGATGCCATCCATATACCGCCACAATCCGTTTTCCGACGCGATCCAGATGCTGCCATCGGTACTTCGGAGGAATTGGTATATCAATCCGAATCCCCCGCGCACGAGCCGCCAGGAATCCCCGTCATATTCCCAGAGTTCGTCCTTGCCGCACCATTTCCTTCCACCACCGAGATCGAGCAGGGCGCGGCAGCCTTTGAGATTTTCAAAGGATTGATGACTGGAGCCGTGGCAAAACCGCAGCTCATTTTCCAGGGAAATCCATAAATCGCCATTTTTTTCAACCCATAACAAACCCCGGTAGAAAAGAACTCCATGGTAATCGACCGTGACGTTTATCCCAACTTCGGCCACGGTTTTAAGCTCGTGGCCGTCGTCACGCTCGATCTGGATCCGGTGGGGAGGCCTAACCAGGTAAATTCTATACAATCCTTTTGGGGATTGAGCTGTTAGTATTTGAAGCAGAATGCCTTTGGACCAGTCTTGATAATCAATAAATTTTCTTCCTTCCAGATCAAAATACAAAAAGGTGAGCATGTTCTCGGATACCGCATTGCGGAGGGCCATCAGCCGGCTATCGGATATGATGCTCAAAAAGGATGAGAACCGGTACGCGCGTATATTCCGCGGATAATGATAAATCCGCCATTCGTTGCCAGGATCGCGGCAGAGCAAGCGGTCCCGGCCGGAAAACCAAAGGTTACCTTGATCGTCTTCATAAAGGGATTCCACCGGCGTATTCAGCCCGGCGATCTCCGGGGGAGAACTCCACAAAGGCAGGGAATATTTGGCAATCCCTCGGTGTGTGGCCACCCAAAATCCCGTGCGCGGATCGGCGGCGATATCGGTGGTTTGCAGGGCAAAAAAATCATCCCCAACGGGTGTTTCGTTACCCTCCCGGCCGATTCGGGTAAACGAATTGGTGATGTCGCTCATCATCCATAATGTCCCCTCCTCGTCCCGGATCCCCAAATCCCGATGAACTTGTCGAAGAGAAAGAAACCGCCCGTTTTGGAGGCATCCCAATGTTCCTAATCCCTTTCTATTCATGGGAAAACCATAGTTGAAAAGGATACCCAGTCTTTGGTTCCCCCGCGGCCACCGAATGGCCTGGATGGTAAGGGCCGGATCCCATGGCATTTTTTCCCAAAGGATATCCGGAGGTCCGTTGCCCGAAGCCGGCAAGGTCATTCGGACCATCCCCTCCGCTTCGGCGATCCAATACGAACCGTCCGCATCCTGCGAATTGATAAGCCGTTCTTCCGGTAAGCCATCGATCAAATTCGGAGTGGAAGAACGCATGGCCTGGATTTGGCGGGTATCAGAATTGAACTCCCAAATTCGGTCGACCGTTTGGACCAGCACGTGATGCGTGGCGCCGGGCAGGACGGCCACCGGATAGGTGGTGGATGCAATCTCCGGCACGGCGTACGCAATCCACTGCCCATCCTTATATTGCCTTAATCCCCGGTTGGCAGAGATCGGGGTAGTGGAATTTACCACGAGGAAGGATGAGACGGACCAGATTTCACCGGCCCCGCTTACAATGGGAAACTGGGCGATATCCCCCGGCGGGATCGTTTCGATTTCGTATCCGCCCAGGCGAGCGTATTCGCCACGGGCATTTTTGTGGGTGAGTACGGTTCCATTGGCGTTCACGAACAACAACCGATTATCGATGAATTCCAATCCGTCGGATTTTTCCCAAAACCGCCGAGTTAAGGGAACCGATCCGCGCGCTTCGGTTTGCATCACACTGACGTCGGATTCTCCCAGAATCGGAATTTCATTGACTTTACCCTGGAACGATAGAGATTTGATATTTTCCTTGTTGGGGGTTAAATAGTACGTGATGGGAGTGGTTCCCGGTTCGGCGGTCAGTTTCCAGGTGAGAGTAGCGCCGTGGATTTCACCTCCGTGGCTGAGTCGGCCGGGAGTCCAATCCGGGGGGACCGTTTCTCCAATATGGACATCCCGCTTCTCTGGATTGAAATTATATAGTTCCAGCGTGACGGGTTGGCCGAACTCAAAGAAGGCCCCGGGAAAGGATCGCCGAACCAGGGGTGGAACCGCGGCCAGCGGTTGCAATTTCACTTCACTGATTTGCGCATGGGCCAATTGTTCATTATCGTAATGGTTGGTTATCGCCAATCCGTAGGCAGCGATATCACTCATTTCCATAAAAACACCATAATGAAAATTCCATTGGATGTTGTCATCCGACCATTCGGTGTAGATCAGACCGAGCGGCGCGATCCGGCTGATCCGCAAATAAATTGTCTTTCCGGATTGTGGCAGTTGAATATTCTTGGAAAGGCTGAAAGTATTGTAAACCGTATAATTTTCCTGTTCACGCCATTGGGTATCGAGCATGTCTCCCCACGGTTCGGCCGGACCGGCGCGATAGATCTCAAACACAAATTTCGAGGTGGGCAATTTGCCCTTCTCACGGATCATCGGGCCGATTTTACCCCATTCATTATCGGGATTTCCGCGATCGATCCAGCGTACTTTCGCGCTCAAACTCCACGATCCGCAACGTTCGGTGTAGAGATATTGAGACTATCATAAATTACTCAACATGCGCTATACTATAAGAAACCTTATCCGGAG
>JBHGBC010000178.1:0-11738 GCA_041946805.1 bacterium | reverse complement strand
CTTCTCTGGAATTGGTTGGCGTCTTGCCTTCATGGGAGTCCCCTTCAGGGGACGGCTTTTCAGCAGCCCAGGATTTTAACCCTGGGCCTATAGCGCCGGAGGTACGCACTTGCCGGATGAACCAAAATCATGTCCAGAAATGTCATTTGTGAAAATCCTGGTCATCTTGTTCATCCCGGCCATCCGGATTCAGACAATTCCCTCCCTTTTCAATTCCCTCTCCCCCGGGATGGTTACATCCTCCAAGAAAACTCCGCCACCAACCTACCGGTCCATCGCCGCCCGGTACAGCCGGATCTCGTGGGTGTCGTCGGGATTGGCCACTTCCGCGTACACCCAGAGTTCCCGGTCCACTTTCAGCCAGTGTGAATACCGGAAGGTGTGGAAATGGCCGGGAGTCGTGCTGAGAAGAAGCGGCGCGTCCGGAGTCAAATCCCGGATCTGGTGCAAGTCAAACGTGAAGCCCAGCCCGGTGCCGATGTTGTACACCGGATCGCGCCATTCAACGTTCGATCCCTCATAGATGAACAAATAGCCGATCCCCAGGGGGACGACACTCGCCGGGCGCACGAAGAAATTATGCCAGCCCGCCAAGTCCATGATCGGTGCGTACGGCCGGCCCGCCGATTGCCATTGCTCCCCATCCCCACTGATGAAATGGTAAATCCGCTCGGTCCCGCGCACCTGGCCGATGACATAGGCATGAAAGCGGCCTTCCGCATGATAAATGAATGGATCCTTGTATCCCTCGGGCGGCGCGTCGCGGGGAAAGGATTTGTCGTACGGCGCGATGACCACCCGGGCGGAAGCGGGTTCGATCCGGGCCGGATCATCCGCGTCATCGAACCGGATGATCGACCAGGGGCCGCTTTGCCACGGCCCGCAGGCATACAACTTGAATTTCCCCGAATAGGGATCGATCACCAGCGCGGGACGTTCGAAACCGGGAATCGGCACGGCTTCGCGGGGAATGCGGTGAGCGGTTTGAAAATGCACGCCATCCTCGCTTCGCAGAATCCGGATCTCATATCCCCGCAGTCCCCGGGGTGAGATGGCGTCGCGCATCCGGCACGCCAGCCAGAACACGCCCTGCGCGCCGCGGACCACCGACGGCGCGCCCGCCCACCATTCCGGCTCCTGCTTGTCGGGTTTCAGGATGACATCGTACGCCTCGAAACGTGGCAGAATATCGCGGTATTCCCCGGCCGCGGCGGGGATCTCATTACGCGATACCGGTTCGGATTCCGCTCCGGAACACCGGCCCGTATCCCAGATTCCGAATCCGGAGAGCCCGATCAGGCCGGTAAAGATCCATCGCGCGATACTCAATGACCGCGTGCGGCCAATCACAAAGGAAAAAAGAAATGGACACTCCGGTTTCATCGCTCGCACCGGCGTAATGGGATAGGCGGATCTCACCACACGCCCTTATATTATGCGGATAATCCGCCTCCCAGGGAGAGGGGATCCGTATTCCGGCAGGGAGTTCCGGCCGCTGAATAAAGTCATCCACCGGTCACCAATCGTTCACCCAATTTCCTCTCCACCCTTATTATCCCCGTTCCCGGGCGCCACCCAGGCTTCGGCTTCTTCTGCTGAATCCGGACCGCCCCGCTGTCCCATCCGGGTCCCCGCCAGTTTCACCTTGCCTTCCAAAACGCACCCCTTCACCGCGGGAACGCAAATCTTCGCACGCAAATGACAATATCCTTCATCCAAATGGGGGCAACTCCAGGCCATGATGGAACTTTAAACCTCGCGGATCGATTTTTTCCCCTTCCCGATGGATCGAGCGGCCTGCTTATCACCCGGCAGACTCGGAGCCGGCACAGTCAAGCCTTATTAATCTAATAACATGCTATTATACTGATATGATTCCCCAAGGCAAGCGCTTCTCCATGGGATTTCCCCCGGGAAGAAATGCCCTTCACTCCTGAGCCAGGATGGCCACCGGTTGGAGGCTCGATTCCCGCGCCGCGTTTTCGACCAGCTGATGCGAGAGTTCCTCGCCCAGGAACCGTTCGATCAGCGCGTGAAAAAGGTAAATCAGGGGGGTCATCACCACGGCGAGGATGAACTTGTACGCATAGTTGATCACGGCCAGGGACATGAACTGGCCGGCGGTCAGCTTGCCCGGCAGCCAAAAGGCGATCGCCGTGATCACGAAACTGTCGATGAACTGCGACACCGCGGTGGACCCGGTGGCGCGCAGCCAGAGTTTCCTCCCGCCGGTCCAGCCCCGGAAAATCCAGAACACGAACACGTCGACGAACTGGCTGACCAGGAACGCCGTCAGGCTCCCCGCGATGATCCACTGCGATTGCGAAAACACCATGGAAAACGCCGCATCCGTCACCGGCGACACCGGCGCGGCCGGGACGCCCATCGCCAGGAAAAGCACGATAAAGGCATAAACGACGAGGGCCGCGGTCAGAAACGTCAACTGCCGGACACCCTTTTTCCCGAAATATTCGTTGACCAGGTCCGACGTGACAAACACCACCGGCCAGGGAATCACGCCGATGCTCATGGTGAAGGGACCGGCCTGGATCAGCTTGCCCCCGATCACTTCGCCCAGAACCGCGTTGGTGATGAAGACGCCGCCCAGGATGATGAAAACCAGTTCCCGCTTCGATATTTTTTGCATCGTTCTCCACGAGGGAATCAGGATGGTAAACACGGCCCGGTTACAAATTGGGATGGGGCTATTCTAGCCAGGGCCGAAGCGGGTTCAACCAGACTCCCGCGCATGACTGGCGGGCGGACTGGAGCCGCTGCCCCCTTCTACGATTAATCCTGCTTCCACTCTCCAAAATCCCCCCGCGCTGTGATAAAACCGTAAGGCTGGAAAGTGGCGACATCATATTCTTTTCAGAAGGAGTCCAAACATGAAATCCTGCCCATCGTGGTTCCTGAAAGGCTTGTTGCTGGTATTTCTCCTCACCTCGCAATGGCCCGTGTGGAGCGAGGAAAGCGCGTACACGTTCCAAAAGAACGTCCTGATCCCCATGCGGGACGGCGTCGAATTGGCCGCCAATATCTTTCTTCCCCAGGGGGACGGCCCCTTCCCCGCCATCCTGATCCGTTCGCCCTACGGCAAATCCGATGAAAAGAACGGCGACGGGATCAAATACGCCAGCGCCGGCTATGCCTTTGTCATCCAGGATTGCCGGGGGAAAGGCGATTCCAAGGGGACCTGGGATCCCTTCCGGTACGATCCCCAGGACGGGTACGACACCCAGGATTGGATCAGCAAGCAGCCCTGGTCCAACGGCAAAATCGGCGCCATGGGAGGCTCGTATGTCGGATACACCCAGTGGGCTCCCGCGCCTTTCAACCCTCCCGCGTTGAAAGCCATGGTGCCCATCGTCCCGTTCAATAACGCGTACGAGGTCATGTACGCCGGCGGCGCGTTTCAACTGGCGCTCTCCA
Organism: bacterium; assembly: GCA_041946805.1. Taxonomy (GTDB): domain Bacteria; phylum Hinthialibacterota; class Hinthialibacteria; order Hinthialibacterales; family Hinthialibacteraceae; genus JABLXU01. The sequence goes on along the minus strand of JBHGBC010000178.1, from coordinate 8,306 downwards.
TGGGCTGGGGCGCCGCGGTTTCCGGCATCCCGATGGATCCCGCGAAGATCAAACTGGAGGAAGCCTACAAATACCTGCCCCTCAAAACCTGGGACGATTGCCTGGGGCATGAAATCTTCTACCTGCGCGATTGGATCGCCCACCCCACGTACGATGATTATTGGAAACAGCGCGGCATCGACAACCGCTACGCGGACATCGCCGTCCCCATCCTTAACATCGGCGGCTGGTATGACATTTTCTCCAAGGCCACGGTGGAAATGGTCACCCGCGTGCGGCAGGAATCCCGGGAGGTCGCCATCCGCCGCAACCAGTTCGCCATCCTGGGGCCTTGGGATCACGGCGTGAACAAGGAGAAAGTCGGCGAGCTCGAATTCAGCAACGCCAAAATCGACCTGGGCGATATGCAGTTCCAGTGGTTTGAGTATTGGCTGAAAGGGAAGGATACCCCCGTCAAGGACTGGCCGCCCTATTATCTCTACGTCATGGGCGAAAACCAATGGCGGGCGGAATACGAGTGGCCCCTGGCCCGGACCCAATTCACGAAGTATTACTTCCATAGCCAGGGCAAGGCCAACACCCGCCACGGCGACGGCTCCCTCTGCGAGACCGCGCCCCAAACCGAAAATTCCGATACCTTCGTCTATGATCCCAACAATCCCGTGCCCTCGCTGGGCGGCAACAACCTGGTCGGCGCTCCCGCCGGGCCGTACAACCAACAAAAACTCGAGGAACGGGACGACGTGTTGGTCTACACCAGCGGCATGCTGAACGAGCCGCTCGAAGTCACCGGTCCGGTGAAAATGATTCTCTACGCTTCCTCCTCCGCGCGGGACACCGATTTCACCGCCAAACTGGTGGATGTTCATCCCGGCGGCAAGGCGTACAACCTCTGCGAAGGAATCATCCGCGCCCGGTATCGTGATGCCGCCAAGGGCGAGTCCTTGATCGAACCCGGCCAGGTTTACCAATACGAGATCGATCTATGGGTGACCAGCAACGTCTTCCTGCCCGGACACCGCATTCGCGTCGAAGTCTCCAGCAGCAATTTCCCCCGCTTCGACCGCAATCCCAACAGCGGAAAGGAATTCGGGACCGATACGGAACTATTCAAGGCCACTCAGACGATCCATCACAATGATCAATATCCATCGCACATCATTCTGCCCGTGATTCCCCGGAAGTAGACGCGCACGGGATGGTTCGGCGAAGTGCGTAGGATGGGTTAGCGCGTTGCGCGTACTCCATCCATTACTACTGCAGGGGGGGATTGAGCGCGGCGGAACCCGCCCGATCCTGGTCATCTTGTTAATCCTGACCATCCTGATTCAGACTATCATCTGGCCTTGATTCTCCGGGAGAGGACAGAATGATGGATTGATGGGGCGGCCCGCCGGGCGGCCCTGCACTCCACAATACATCACGCGGCTTTGATCCACCGGCCAGGAAAGGCGGATTAACACACGGGGGTGAAGAAGGCTGACGGTTACCGGTGGATTTTCCCGGCGGCGGGCAGGGCTTTCTCCTCCTGCGGCCAAATCACCGAGGCCACGATGGAGAGGGTGAACAACACGGTGATGATCCCCAACGAGACCAGAATGGGGATTTGATAGAATTCCTCGATCAGCATCTTGGCACCGACAAACACCAGGATGAACGACAGCCCGTAATGCAGGTAATGAAACAGTTTCAGGATATCCGCCACCGCGAAATACATGGCCCGCAAGCCCAGGATGGCGAACACGTTCGAGGTGAAGACGATAAACGGATCGAGCGTGATGGCCAGGATGGCCGGAATCGAATCCAGCGCGAAAACCACGTCGGTGGCTTCCACGAAGATCAGGACCAGAAAGAGGGGCGTAATCCAATACTTGTGGTTCCGGTGGACGAAAAATTTCCCTTCCACGTAATTCTCGGTTACCGGAAACAACCTCCGGCAAAACCGTAAAACAGGATTTTTCTCCGGATGGATTTCCTTATCTTTCTCCAGGGCCATCTTGATTCCGGTAATAACCAGAAAGAGCCCGAAAAGGTACATCACCCAGGAAAACATGTGGATCAAGGTGATGCCCGCCGCGATGAACAATCCCCGCATCACCAGAGCCCCCAATATGCCCCAAAAGAGCACCCGGTGGTGGTATTTATCCGGTACTTGAAAATAGGAAAACACCAGGATGAACACGAAGATGTTATCCATGCTGAGCGCCCGCTCGATGATATAACCGGTCAGGAATTCGGTCCCCGCGCGGGAGCCCAGATACCAATAGACCCACACGTTGAACGCGAGCGCCACCAGGATCCAGATGACGGTCCACCAGAGCGCTTCCTTGAACTGGATCACATGCGCCCGGCGGTTGAACACGCCCAGATCCAAGGCCAACAGGAAGAGGATGAAAACCAGAAAAACGATCCAAACCGGCAAGGAAACAACCACGGATTAACCCTCGGATGCGACAGGCTGAAAAGACGGGATACGGGTACTTTAGTTGCCCGGCGGCCTTCGATAAAGTGACAGGGCGGCATCCAATGAAAAAGGGCATGTCGCCATGCCCTGATTTCCTCGAACACAGCCGCGGCGCCGAACGTCAGTGCAGAAGGTCGTTGCCAACCTATCGTCCTTCACCCGGTGTGTGGTGTGTCACCTGTGTTACTTTCCCCATCCCTTAAAAAAACCTGAATCTATTGCCAGTATATCCAAGCGGGAACCGGTATCCAAAATTTTGTGAGAATTTTATGGATGGCGCACGCCGCGCGTAATCCGCCATTGCCACTTCTCCCCTCTCCCTTCGTGGGAGAAGGGCCGGGGGTGAAGGCCCATTGTCCCCACTGCCACTCACGCCACCAGGCTCTTGATCTTCCGGTATGCCCGGAACACCGAATTCTGTTCCGTCTGCGCCACCCGCCACCGCAACTGTTGAATGTAATCCTCTTTGCGCACGACGGGATTGCCATCCATGTAGGTCGCCATGTACAGGTTGGTGACCAGTTCTTCCAATAGCGCCGGATTCTTCCTCAGATAGTGGTCTTGCGTGAGCCCCACGATATTTTCCTTGGTGAATCCGTCAAAATGCGCCAGCGTGTGCACGAATTCCCAAAATACGTAAATGGGATCCGGTTTGGCCTGGAGCGCGTGGACTCCCTTGGGCCGCTCCAACTTGTCAACGATCCCCTCCTGGTGGGCGAGGTGGAAGATCTTGTAATTGTCGTAAAAGGCCATGGGATTGATCTTGATGATCCCGATCGGCCGGGGCAGGTCGCAGATCAAGTCCAACGTTTCGAGGTTGTCCTCCTCCAATTCCAGCGGATTGTAACCGATGAAATCGACCAGCAGTTTGGTCCCCGAATCCAGGATATTGTGAACCGTGCGGACGGTCCCTTCCTTGGGATGCCGCCGGTCGTAGTACTTGCGCAGCGTCCGCTGGCTGCCGGACTGAATCCCCATGATCAGGTAGTTCAATCCCGCGTAGTGCAGATATTGCAAAATCTCGGGATCGCCCACGTTGGGGTGCGTGTAGCCGAAAAACGGCAACGCGACTTCCGTGGCGTATTCGGGCGCAAACTCGGCGATCCAGCGCTTGTTCAGCGGCAAAACGTCGTCGTAGAACTCGATCCGTTCAATGGGCCACGGCCAGGTGCGCAGCCGGTATTTGAGCTCCGCGATCACGTTGGCCACCGAACGCCGCCGGAGAAACTTGTCACCCTTGTACATCACGTCGTCGTGCCCGCTGCAGCAATACGTGCAGGTGAACGGGCAGCCGCGCGTGGCCATGATGATGAAATTGGTGTACAGATGGCTGCGCGGCGGGTAGGGCGAATCCGATATGCCCTCGTGGATGATCACCGTCTTGTTTTCCAACTCGAAATCAGGAAACGGGTAATTGTCCAGGTTCTGCTCGAGTTTCCGTGACGGATTGCGGATGATGTTCCCGTCCCGGTTCACCCAAATGCTGGGGAGATGGTCCGTGTCTTCGCCCCGGTCCAGGGCGTTGACCAGGTCGCGGACGGCGTATTCGCCCTCGCCCATGCAAATCATGTCGGTGAACTGGATGTTCTCCTCGGCGTTCATGGTCGAATCCACACCGCCCCAAATCACCGGAACCTTCAACTCTTGCTTGATCCTCTGCGTGACAAACTTGGCCAGCCCGTAGCTGATCGACGTGAACGAGATGCCCACGAGATCGGGATCCTGCTCTTTCAACAACCCGAGCAGGATGTCCAACTCCTTGGGCGTGATGTACGTGCACATCGAGTAGTAGCCCCCCTCCTCCTGCTTGTCCGGAGGCGGCACCTCGGTGGGCGAAATGTACTCCACCCCCTTGAAGATGTTGATGAAAGCCTTATGCCCGGCTTCTTGCAGCACGGAAGACATATACCGCACGCCCAGACAATATTCGTCGTACAACGGAACAAAGGAAACCCTGCGCATAAAGTTGATCCTCAAGTTTCTTTCCCGTGGCGCGGCAAGCCACGAACCGGTTTCATTCCCTCAATTTCAACCCCTGAAACGCTCCAGACCAGAATCCTAGGAAATAAAGTTGATAAATAAGATAAACTTGATCCACTTTTCAATCAAGATCAAAGATGAGGGATTTTTTCCAGGCCATTAATCGCGTCTGACAAAGGCAATGGGACTCGGAAGAGTGACAAATGCAATCATATAATAATCTGATTATATTACAATTATGATAACAGACTCAATATTTCAGTTTAGGTAGGTAACGGAATGCAGGATAGATAAACCTGGATTTTTGGATGCATGAATCCTGTTTATGTGCCCTGCGTGATTTGCTGGCGAGGAAGTCTCAAGGCCTTTTCGTTGAGGATACCAACGTAGGAAGAACAATACTCCGGATAGAGACTCGAATCCATCATGTGGATGGGAATCCCAATCCCACCACGAAAGCAGGGGCATGGTACGACAGGCCCCTACTTGTTGTCTCTCTGGATCCCCGTTTACGCGGGGATGACACCTTTGGACGATATTCAACGAATGACCGCTTCGGAAGAGAAAGGATTGAGTGATCTTTCCCTTACGGCACCAGCACCAGCGAGCCGCGGGCGGGTCCTTTCTGCACCACGAACGCGTAGGTAATGGCGGATGCATCCGGCGCGGACAATTCAAACTGCCACCCTTCCGCCGCGCGTTGCCCCTCGATGGTGAGAATATCTCCCCCCACGAAACTGACCGCGATTTCCTCGGGAAAGCCCTCCTGCAGGATGTCCGCGGAAGTCTTGAGGCGCGTCCGCTGAAGGATCGCATCGCTCACGTAGGCCGATTTTTCCGAATTGAACAGATTGGCGTCCCGGTAAAAAACCAGAACGTTGGTCTTTTGCGCCAGTACAATATTGGGATCGCGCACTGTGAAGGAGATCTGCAGCGTCTCCGCCGTTTCCGCGCGTTTCACCACCAGAATGGGCATGCCGGCATCCTGGTTGTTGACCACCCGCATGGGCGGCCGGATCAGGTTTTCATCCGTCACCGGCTGCAAATACGCCTTGTTGCACCAGCCCGACACCGTTTCCTGAGACAAAACAAACCACCATTCCCCCTGCTCCTCCAACTTGAGCACCACTTCGCCTTTCCGCAGTTTCGCCAAGGGGCGGTACAATTCACCCGGCGCTTCCCGGATATTGACGTTTTCTCCGGTCACCAGGCAGGAAACACTTTCCAGGGGCAAGACGAAATTGGGGTGAATCCACCCTTCCTTGCCATCGAGGGTTTTCGCCCGCAGCCACCCGTTGGCGATTTCCACTTCCAACAAGATCGTCTTGCCCGGGAGCATGGCAATAATCGGCGAGTCGAGGTTGGGGCCTTCCCGGAACCGCACACCGGCGGAACCCTGCACCTGGTAAGCCTTGCCATGGGGCAGCAAGACCGGCAGCAACGGCTGCAAGGGTTCGTTTTCCAGCGGCGGGGCAACAGGAACGGAAGCCGGGGGAACCAGTTTCGAGGGAACCGGTGTTTCCGGCGTGATGGAATTCACCGGTTCGGTGGCGGCGGGAACCGTCTCGGGCGTGACCGCGGGGGGCGTCGTGTTCTCCGGCGGACTTTCCTTACGGATGATCTCCACGATCTCCGACCGCAGAAATTCCGTTGTCACCCCGAAGACATCCATGACGATTTTCTCATCGGTCATGGATAAAATGGTGCCGATGGCCTGGGTGCCGTTCTTGAAAATCACGGTGTCGGACCAGGCCGGAGGTGACAGTCCTAGCCAAACGAACGTTGCAACAACCAAAACGCGGATTTTCATGAGTGTTCCTCAGTGGAAATCAAATCCGAGTATACAAGGAACGTGTTCCGATGGATGGCGGTATCCGTATCCTCTCCGGTCCCTCATATTGGACGAAATGCCGGAATCGGTATTCACACGTATACGGACCGAACCCATCCCGTATGATATTATCCTTGATTTGAAGCGGTTTGGTAGTTCTCTGCTCCGGCTTCCCTCGGCCCGGAACGGCGGAAATCCCCGGACCGGACGGAATCGAATATGAGGCGGGAATCCGGACCAACCAACATCCCTGAAGGCGCACGAGGCTAAGCATGAAAACGCGGCGGAGACTCACCCTCCCCTCCCTCCTGATCTGGATTGGGACTTTGGCCGGTGTCTTGACCGTGGGGCTTCCACCCATGCCGGCGGGCGGCGCCGAGACCCCCAACACTCCCTCGCTCATCCACATCAATCAATTGGGCTATTTGGCCGGACACTCGAAAATCGCGATGGTTTCCTCGCCTCTCGGCCTGCCCTTTTCGGTCCTGAACGCGGACACCTCCGTACCGGTGCTCGAGGGCATGCTCGAACTCGCCGAACCGGCCGACGCGGCCAGCGGATCGGATGTCTGGATCGCCGATTTCAGTATCCTCCACGCCACGGGGAAATACATCCTCCAGGTGGAGGGCATCGGGCAATCCCCTCCCTTCCCGGTCGATACGCGGCTCAATCCTTCTCTCCTCCGGCAGACTGTCCGAAGTTATTACCTCCAGCGTTGCGGATGCGCGCTTCCCAAAAAATTCGCCGATGCCTGGCAGCACCCCGAATGCCACGCCGCGGACGCCGCGATCTTCTCCTCCTCCGCTGTGGTCCAAGCGGCCACCGGCGGATGGCATGACGGCGGGGATTACGGAAAATACACGGTCAGCGGCGTGTACGCGGCGGGACTCCTTCTACTGCTCCACGATCATTTCCCTGCCGCGCTCCCGGACGGCTCGTTGGCCATCCCCGAAAGCGGCAATTCCATCCCCGACCTGCTCGATGAAGTCCGTTGGGAACTGGAGTGGCTTCTACGAATGCAGGGAGACGAGGGCGGATTTTACCACAAACTCACATCCCTCGAACCGGTGAAGCCCGTTCCCCCGGCCAAGGACACGGAATCCCGTTTCCTCTTCCCGCCCTCCACCGCGGCCACCGGCGGAGCCTGCGCGCTGCTCGCGAAAGCCTCGCGCGTCTATGCGGTTTATGACGCGGACTTCGCCGGCCGGTGCCTGCATGGCGCCATGGCCGCCTGGGATTACCTGGAATCCCATCCCCCCGGCGCGGGATTCCAAAATCCGCCCGATGTCCGCACCCAGGCCTTCTCCGACGCCGACGACTCGGAGGAACGCTTCTGGGCGGCGGTGGAACTCTCTCTCGCCACAAAACACCAAATCTATCTCCAGGCGGTCAAGACCCTGGCGGATCAACGCGTCCCCCTTCTCTCCGCCTCCGGTTATTGGGGCAACATGATGCCCCTGGCCGTGGCCGCCATTCTCGACGACGCCTCCAATGCGTTCGGACCGGAGCTGCGCCAGGAAGCCTTGACCGACCTGCTTTCACTGGCCGGCGCCCTGCTCGAAAAAATCCAGGCGGACGGTTACCGGCTCAGTCTCCAGGAAGGGGAATTTACCTGGGGCTCGAATGGAGCGTTGTTGAATAACGCGATTATCTTGTGCCTGGCGGACCGCTTTCAACCCAGCGCGGATTACCGCCAAGGCGCGCTGGATCAGCTGCAATACATCCTGGGTCGCAATCCGCTCTCCATCTGCTATGTAACCGGATTCGGCTCGCACCCGCCCCTGCGTCTCTCCCACCCCGCCACGATGGCTGGCAACAACGCCTCCCCCATCCCCGGTTTGCTGGCGGGCGGACCCAACCAGTTTCTCAACGATGGGGAACTGGCCAAGTCGTTTTCCCCCACTACCGCGCCCGCCACGGTTTACCTGGATTCGGAAGACAGTTTCTCCTCCAACCAGGCCTCCATTGCCTGGAACGCCGCCCTGGCCTACGTGGCGGCGTTTGTCTCGTCTTTATAGGCGATGCTCCGGA
>JBHGBC010000177.1:0-12028 GCA_041946805.1 bacterium | reverse complement strand
GCGATGAGGGCGCGATGACCCAAGGGGTTTTGATGATCGTTTTCCAGACCTTGAAACAGCGCGGCTACAATCCCATCGCGTCTCTCGTTGCGGCCCTACGGGAGTTCGTCCACACCGGTCACTTGCCGCCTTTACCGCCTATCCGCACTTCAGAAGGGTGATTTGTTACAAAGAAAGATTATATGCCATTGCGAGCCACCAAAATCTCTACCAACCCGTGCACTCCCAGTATTATTCATGGGAACGGCCAGAATCTGACGGTTCTCTAAGGAAATTTGAAGTCTATCATTAAAGTTCCATTTCCGTGATGAGTTGAATAAATTTCTTCCGCAAGGAGGCCGACAAATCTTTGAATTTTTCCACTAGCCACTCCAGTTTTAGTTCATTGAGACGATTTTCGATTTTAGGGATCATCATCGCCAGGCGTTTAGCGTGTTGGTCGGTGAGTACTGCGGGAGGGGCACTTACCCGGGTATGAAGGCGACTGGCGTCCGTTACAGACATGGATGAAATTCGAGCCACCTCAGATTCAACTGATTCAATCCATGATGAGCCAGCTTCTTGGCGCCGTTTTGATATTGCTACAGCATATTTCTCGATAGTTTCTTGAGGAGGCCAAGGTACCGTATCTTCACCCAGGCTATCTTCCGCTTGCTGGATCAGGCTATTCGTCAAGTCTTCGAATTCCGGCCAGGTCAGGTGTTCATTCTCCAACATATCAAAGTGTTTTTGATACATCCGCAGAGTGTGTTGCATCAATTGAAAATCAGACAGATCCGTGGGACAGTTTTCAAAGACGGCTATAAGCGCGTTGACTTCATCGAGGATTGATTCCAAATCTTCTTTACGGCGGATTTTAGATTTCCACAAACGCTCCGCTCGTTTCATAATCTCCTCGTCAGTCTTTTTCATTCGAGTCAATGCCTCGGAGAGTTGAGCACGGATTTCGCCCAGTTCGGGCATTTGGATGCGTTGAGACATGCCGCGAAGTTTTGCCGTGTAATTTTGGCCTTGATCCCGGAGATCACGGATTTCGGCAATTCGGACCATTCGGGCTGTATCGCCATGCAAGGTTAGCCAGGAGCGAACATCCCGGATCAATTGAAGCGCTTCCGCGGCGGTTTCGACTGTCCGAATCATCTGACCGGTCCACGTCTGGAGTTCTTGAAGAAGATCGTCAAGACCCAATTTACTTAGATTGCCTCCTATCTTATGGAGCATTCTGTTCTTGAAATCCCCGACGGCCGCGAGGGTATCGTCCCGGGGAGACTGGTCAGCCAACCAGTCCGGGAAATAATGGATAATGGCCGGACGCGCGCGCTCTAAAAAAGGCTGCATTTCGGCAATTTGATGATCGGTCCACAACGGCTTTTCTTTTGTCATCCGGGCCACGAGATCGTACAACTCCGCCGCCCCCCACGAGAGCAAACCCACATCGCCTTTTTCAATCCCCGCTTCCATTTTTTGAATCGCTTTGTTCTGTTGCTTATCCATCGCCTCCATCGCCTGCACGGCGGCTTTTCCTTGCTCTTGAAAATATTGTTCCCGAAAAACAAGAGCAGGCGGGACCGGAATACGCTGTTTCAAATCGTTGGCGCGGATAAGGCAGTTTTTTCTCGCGGAATAACTCTCCGCCTGCTCCCATTCTTCCAACAGGATTTCCCATTCAGAAGATTCCTCGCCCAGTAATAGCAAATCAACATCGTGAAGCCTTCCCATGTCGATGAGTCTGTTTCTGAACACGCCATCTTGAAGCCATTGGGCAACAGCAACTTGCTGACCGTTGCGGACAATAACCAGTTTTTCCAGCCGGGGCGCAATGAAAACGCCCAAAAACAGTCCTGCCGAGGCGAGATTGGCGCCGCAAGGAGGCCTGCATAACTGATTGACAACCTCTGAGATGGATAAACAGCGTTTCTCTGAGTTCAGCTGGTCATCCCATTTCTCCGTCAATGCCTTGATCAAAGGATGCGCCGGCCGTTTCCGCACATCCCCATGGTTCCCAAAGATCCCCCAACTTTCCTTCAGAACCGTGATGGCTCTATTCCTAACCATCACCGGCATGCTCAGCACGGAATCATAATCGAGTTTACCGAGCAGCAGTTCCGTGGTCAGTCCTTGACACGAGTCCGCGGCATTGCCCCGGGTTGTGTTGAAGCCATCGAACGGAAAAGGCACTGGATTTTTGTAAATGCGGGAAAAGATTTCCGTCCCCACGCGGTTTAATCTTTGCGCTTCGAGGGGTTCCTTGAAGCCGGCAAGGTAGCGGCGCTGTTTGATCATGTTTTCGATTTGAGTCCGCACGACCTGGCGATTTTTCTCGTTGTGTGCCGGGATTAAATTGCCAAAACGTAACCGGTCCTCCTCGCTGAGGGAACCATCCAGCACCGCCAGTTCCGCCAGCGCTTGTCCCAAGACTCCTTCCGTATCGACCAACAAGACAACGAGTATCGGGATGGCTGAAACACCGGCCTCCCGGGCCGCGGCGCGCAAGATCTTCTTGATCTCAGCATCAAGAAGGTCCAAATCCCGGCTTGGTTCGACGTAGCAATAGATGATGGTTCCCCGCGGTTCATCCACCCCCACGGCGCCAGCCCAGCGGTCCGAGGCTAATTTCACATGCATCGGCAAAAGATCCAGGCTTGAAGTGACGCCTTGATACCGCCATTCGCGCGTGGTGATCTTGCTTTCCTCGGCGAAATCACACTCCATATCCCCGAGGAGATCGCACCAGGCCGGCGACTTGCTGGCGAAGAGACTCGCCTTTCCGGCCTCGTCATAGGTGCTGGCGACGCGCTGCCGCACAAAGGACAGGAATTGGGTTCGAGGGACCGCCTCCCCGAGGATATCGAATTCCTTGAACCTTTCGTCCCAATCCAGAACATTGTATTCCTCCTGGAGGAGACGAAGGCCGTTATCCGCCGTTTGAAAATCCCGGCCCGCCAGTTCCGCGAGGGCTTGGACCGCGTCCCCCCGCTGGGAGGCCTTCAATCCCATCTTGGAAGCCAAGACGACGGCCCGGAGCAAGCGTCTCAGTTCGTCCGTCAATTGGGCTCCATGGCGGGCTTCCACCGAGGCGTAGGCGTTGGTAATGGATCCTTGCTGGCCGCTTTCTTCCGAGTTAATGAGTTCCTGTTGCAGGGCATCCGACCAGAAATCGGCGGGCGCAAGTGACCAGGAGCCCTCATCGGACATGGAGTGCCTTTTAAAGCGGTCAACAACATCCCCGAGCAAGGCCAGAGCGGATCGTCCTTGCAAGTGTTTCCCGGCCGCCGCCAGGTGGAACAAGAACCATGTCGAATACGGCGACAGCGGCCAACACCCCTTCCGGATAATCGTATGAAACAATTGGGGATCTCCCCAGAGCCTGTGATTCCGCACTTGGGGAAACCAGCGGGCGAGGTTGATCCCTATTTCCTTGGATTCATCCTTGGCTTCTTGATTATCAAACCACCGGTCCAAGATTTCGGGGGAACGCTTTTCGAAAAGGTTCGCGATGAGGGTTTCCAGATTGATGGATAGGTACACGCGGTGGGCAGATTGGTAGCGCGTAACATATCGCAAGATCTCGTTCCGATACTCCGAAGCAATCCGTTGAACATAGGTATTCAACTCAAACTGAATAAAACCCGTAAAACAAGCCGCGTTTCCATGGGCTTGAACGCTTTCGAAAAGATCCTGAAGAACACCGCTTCCAGCGATCGGACTGCGGATGGTGGCGAATTCCATATACCGTCCGAATTCGTCAAAGAGGATCAACAGGGTCCGGTACGGTTTTTCCGTTCCACAATATTCCCGAACCGTAACGTCTATGACGTCGCGAACCGATTCGCCCCGGAGAGCCGCGATGGGCATCCCTTTGGATGCGAAGAGATCATGGACCTGGCTGTAGATCCGTTCCTCTTGCCGGTCCAAACCCGCCAGCACGACTTGGATGTCCTCCACATCGCATGCCGCAACCAGTTCTTGAATGACATCTTGATTGGCCATGCGGATCAGGCTGGCAGCCTGGGAAAAGCGAGGTCGAAGTTCATCCAGGGGACGGGTATCGAGGCCACATCGCTTGATCTGAAGGATAATCTGCCGCATGACCTCGGTGGTCAGGTCGAAGCTCTGCATGCCGTTTAACGCCACAACCAAACACGGCTGCCCTGCTTCGCGCAACGCCGCGCGGATCTCGTTTCCGATTCCCCGGTCCGCCTCTTCAATCCCGTTCAAGACAACCTGCGCCGTCTCTCCTTCGGGGTCGCTAAGCAAGGCAGCAAGTGTGAGGCCGAGGTGTGACTTGCCGGTGCCATAGCCGGCGATCGCCAAAGTAAAGGGCTGGTCCTCCAATCCATAGCACCGGCGCACGATCGAGTGAGCGAACTCCGCGGTGTCTTGAAGGCGGTGGCCATGTTCGATCCCGACATCAGCCTGGGTTACTCCGTGATACTCCGGACCGTGGAAAATAAAAGCACCGGCAGCGGTATGGGTTCTTTCTTCGTCGGTCCCAAACCAATCCATGTTGACCGCGCCATTGAACAACCGGTCGCCTCTGAACGACACGACGTCGCTTAAACGTAGAGTCATGGCTTGTCCTCACATGAGATCGGAATAGATTTTTTTCCAGGCTTCCTCAACGGACGACACCGGCCGGATAAGCCACGGTTCCATATGCCGGTCCACATCGATGAGGCCTTTTCTCTCAATCGATCGCAAAATGCGCTGATGACTGTCAATATCCCAGCCGGGAATTGTGCGCCAGCCGGCTTGGGCCTCCAAATCGGTTATCGGGACTTGACCGGTATTCGGAAAATGATCGTGCAATAGTTGCAACATCCACGCCCCATAGGCAACCCCGAACTCGTCCTCGAGTGGCGCTGGTTTACGCGTCACGTGGCCTGATATTTCGGACAATACCCCGCATGCCAGGAAAGCGGCATCGTCCTCATACATCCGGATCAGCGGCCCGATCAAGCCGGCCCCGGCGGCGCCGTAAATCAAACTGAGGTGCGATTCCAGTCTCGTCCGTTCAAAACTCATCCCGAGGGCTTGGATTCCTGAAAAGAAGGTTTGATACCATACGTCCGCGCCCGTGAGGGGGCCGCAGAGATTGAGGTGAGCGATCCACTGGCTTACCCCTTCTCTCAGGTAGGGATCTTCCAGAAGAACGATCCTCCCGAAGGGAGTCAATTCGGGCTTCTTCACGGCCGAACGGTTCGGTTCCCTGATCCGGATCAATCCCATTCCCAGACAATAGTCGAGGATCGCGGGGACTTTGCCGCTGGAAGCGCCCATGGGTATGCCCGTGGCCGCGGCGATTGTCTGATAATCCCCTTCCCGTCCCGAAGCGGCAAACCGGAGCATGGCGTTGATGTACTGGCGTTCCGGTTTGAACGTCTTGTGAAAATTCCGTGGCAGCCGATTGGGCTGGTTTTTGTCAGGCACGGGTAAGCCGATCCTCCAAGGATGTAATCCGGATCCGGAAAGCCTTGGTTTCCAGTATCCTGGTGGCTTCATTCAAGCTGGGGCCCAGCGAATAACATTCTCCCTTCTTCAGAGCGGCTAACCTTTTTAACCAGACATCCTTCCTTTCGTTAGTCGTAACCGCGGCGATCTCCGCATAGGTTTGTATCTCCGTATCGGCCGGACGGAAAAACAATTTATGCGCCGCGTTAAAGAGGCGGTCTTTTTCGTCTTTACCGAGATTGCTCATGATCTGCGTGGCGAGGATGAGCGAAAATCCAAATCTCCGCCCTTCCCGCAGCAATAGCGCGAGCGGACTCTCATCGCGGTGATCGAGATTCTGAACTTCGTCCAAGACAATCACGTGAGGAGAATCCTGAGTCCCATGGCCGTGGTAAAACCAGTACAGGTCGATAAGGCTGAACTCGGTAACCAGCCGGGCGGCCTCCCGGATGAATCCCGCCAACTGAATGATATGGCATCGATGATCGGTATCCGTGAAGAGGCGTTCCCAACTCCCGGGATCTTCCGCTCCGAAGGGATTCTGATCGACAAAGGGCCGGATCCGGCTGATCACGCTGGTCGCGGCCTGACTTACGGGACCTTTCCCTTCGGCGAGTCTCTCCAGGCGGGGAATCAGATTCTTGAGAGTCATCTCCGCTCCGCCGGTCCTTTCCAGGCAGGACTTGACCGCTTGATACAAAGCGGATTTCTGTTGATCCCCGAAACTGTAGACCTCGGAAAACACGCCACTGATCCGTTGAGCGGTTGTGGAGGGAGGTTCCGGAAGCAATTCCTCACCAATGATTTCACACTGTTGACGGAAGGGATTGATTGCCAGCGGTTCCTTGCGCACCACATGTTGGAGAGGATTGACCAGGTTCTTGAACTCTTCCTCCAGTTGGTTGTCGGGGAAACTGTTGCTGTAATCCACGATCAGGGAGTTTTGGCCATTTCGCCCCAACTCAGCCAACAAGCACTGAATTGTATAGGTCTTGCCCATACCGGATGAACCAAAAATGAGCAGGTGCCGGTTATTCAGTCCGTTGTGTCCGAACTCCCAGTAAATCTGCCGGGATCCGGGGAAGGCCGTGCCCAGGAGAATCCGGCCGGGAATCTGGCTCTCCCTCGGCACCGGTTCAACCGGGATGGCGGTGTCCTCTTCCGGCATACGCGCCACCTCTTCAACTGGAGGAACCGTGACTTCAGCCGGTCTTGACCTCTCTGCATGTTCACCAACTTCATCCGGATTTAATTCCTCCAGCCCGCCGGTCATCTCTTCACCGGTGGAGATACGGGAGGCATAAAAGGCCACGCTTCCTCCTTCCCAAGGCATCGTGACGCGAGTGCCGGTCTCGCACAGGCAGCGGACGAATTCGGAGCCGGCCGACACCATCCCGATGCCGAGTTCCTGCCCCTCGACCGAGAAAGGCCACGTGTCCGTCTGGGCGATGCCGGGTGAAGCCTGGTCCGTCCAGTACGTAACCGCGGCCGCCCGCCACTCGGCGTCGTAATCCCCCTCCGCGAGGCGCTCGAGGGCTGTCAGCATGCGTTCTTGGCCGGCTCGGGCAATTCCCGAGTTGCTAACGATCAAGCGGTGCAGTTGCAACCACCAGTAGCGTTGATCCGGCCTTTCGTCTTCTCTTTGGTCCAGACCGGCGTGAGGCATGAACACCGCGATCAAATGCCGCAATCCGTTCTCCAGTTGTACCCGGGCCTTGTCGACATACCAATCGGAGGTCTGAGCTAATTTGCATTCAATCAGCCGCAGATCCAGATGAAACCGGTCATCCTCACCCATCCGGACGGTTAGCCACAAGAGATCGGGCCGGATTTCTTCCTCCGCAAAATCAAACCAGTGACGATACGCATCCAGGGACACGAGTTGGTCACAGAGAACACCGTCAGCCGCTTGTAACAACTTGCGAGTCAAAGAATACGCCATGAAGTCGTGGATGTAGGTCCCGATCCCGGTAGCCCGGACGAGCGATAGGCCCGATATGTGTTGGGATTCTTTGAGAATGCTTTGCGCGATCTGTGAGTACGTATCCCGATCCCATCCGCTGTAAACCTCCCGGATGGAAGCGGTCAATTTATGGAGAATGTCCGAAAGCCGGAATTGCTCGGTGGATATGGTGTAGTTGGATTCCCCGTGCGCCCCGACTCCGGATCCAAAACCAATGATTTCCCTCGCCTCTGGAGACTCCGGGGAGTTCCCTTTTTCGGCGATCAGGCGGATATCGACGTTGGGATCAATGCAAACAATCCACTCCGCCCGTTGATGAAGCGCGTCGACCACCCTTTGCCACGGAGTGTAGTCTCCATAACCCAGCACCACATGGTGGGCATCCGGAGAGATTTGACGGTTTTTCAGGCGGGCCATCAATTCGGCATGCCAAGTCGTAATGCGGAACTGCCGGTTGCTCAGAATACGGGCCCGTCGCAGTTTGCGGCCGGGATCCCGGAACGCGCAGAATGATTTTTCCAGAATCGGAAACTTCAGTGCGCGCGTGGTGACATCATAGGGCCCGACACGAACAAAATCATTCCCTTGGGAACCCGCCCGAATGAATCCATTCAGGATGGCAATATCCACCTCCAATCCGTCTTTCACCAAATCCGTGAACTGCTGATAATTATTATCCGGTGATACCATGCGATGGGCGATCGAAAGATGGACTTGGCGGTAGTATCCCCGGGATCCCTGGTTTTCAACGGCTTCCCAACGTTCCTTCCACTCGTCAAGCCAACGGGCCACGCCGCTCTCGTCACTGGTTTCCGTGAAAAATGTCACGGCCATGGCATACGGCCGCGTACGATCCACGCAGACGTCCTTGAGATACCCGTCAATGGCGGCAATGCAGGGTTGAATGTCCTGATTCTGATAAACGGCCAGGCGGAGACCATCATCCGCATGGGGGTGTAGCATGCGGTAGTCCTTCAGGATGTGGCCTAGGAGCGCCGACTCCCGGCTTTCTTGAAACAATTGCGTATCGGAGACGTCCTCTTCATCGAACGAATCGTACCGGAGAAGCATGCGGGTAGACATCGGGGCCTCGGCATCCCCCACGGAACCGATCCGGTGAATCAGATTCTCGCCGCGCACATCCGTATCGAGAATATGGTTCCGGTCCTTGATGAGACCCGAAAGCGGCATTTGAATGGTGGCTAAATCCACATAGTTTTGCCATACGGAGCGGCGAAAGGAACGCGTCCCCGGCGATTTCAACTCCTGCTTGGCGGCCGCCAGGAACGACGTGAGGAGAAAGAGGATATGCGCCTGCAGCATCTCCAACAGGGCGGGATGCAACACGGTCACGGCGCAGGAAGGCTCGTACTCCTCCCACATCCATCGCTTCGTTTCCTCCGGCGGGCGGTGTTTAACAATCAAAAAGGAACGGAACAGCAGGGCTCCCAGGGAACTGTCCCGGCAGGCGGAATCGTTCAAGTAAGCATGACAGGTTTTCTCGTAGGCCTTTCGCAAGTCATCCCACCGGTCAAGAAGGGCCGCATGGAGGCCGTCGGTCTTCGCGCTCTTCAGAAATCGGCCATATTTGATGGCCAGTTCCCTGATCAAAGGCAACAAAGGATCGTCCGGATCCAGGTTTTCGGCCGCGAGGAGATTGCAGGCCTCGCCGCCATCCTCGTTGAGGCACTGCTTAAGAATCCGGTGAACCTCTTCATGGTCCTTGGCCAGCATTAGTTCTTCATAGTAGGGAACATGGAAAACCGGAAGGCAGTACCCCTCGGCCTTGGCCAGGATATCGGCTCCCCGCTGCAAGAGTTCATCGGCTATCCGGTACGGTTGAATCTCGGGGAGACGCCAGGCAAATGGTTTTACAACATCCCACTCCCCGCCATCGATGCGTATCTCAAATTCCAAGGCGGGCTCGGCCGTCCGGGCCGGCTTACATTCCAAGTCTTCTCGAAACAGCTGGGACTGGAGTGGCACGCTCCGTGAATCAGAACAGAGGCAGGATGTGTCGATCGATTTTTTAATGAAACAATCCACTCCGCCCAGCAAGCGTTTGAGATAAACCCGGGCGTTTTCATCCCGCAGATCTCCCGATTCGCCATCACAGTCATGCTTGAACAATGTGGACTGGATGCGGATACCGCGGAGCGCCTCCTGCGCGAAAACACCGCGATCATTCGCGGCCCGTTTGAAATCATCCATTGTGGCCCACAACGCCGTGAGTATCACCTCGATCGGCCCCCCGTTCAATTTGATGACTGTCTCTTTTCGGGGTTTTGTTTCTTTGGGCGCGCGAAAGTTCAATACCCGGTCGCGGATGGTTACGAAATCGCAGGCCAGAAGTTTCTTTTTAAGTGTCTCATCGGCCGTGTGGATATATTTTCGAAGTGCTTCGATAAACTCCTCATCGGTGGAGAAAGTGCGTCTCTCCGTGGGATCGAACAGTTCTTCCCCCGGATTATGTTCCTCGAACTTGTCGATTGCATCCAACGCTTTCTTCCGGTTGCGTTCATTAAGATACGTCGTATAGGAAAAAAAGGATACCGCATCGTCAATGTAGGTCCTGAATGCCTGCTTTCCGGTAAACTTGAACGCACCAAAATCGGGTAAGCCAAAACGCTTTAAACTGGACAGCAACACTTTTTCCGCATCGCGGCCATCTTGCGCGGCGGACAAATGGAGTTCTTCTAGCAGAGTACTGATCTGCAAAACGTCGGCCAATCCGCGCTCTACAAGAGGATTAAGGATCGAATTAAAATGCTCCACCGTGTCATTTTCATAACCGATGGATAGGTTGTCCAGTACTGCGCAAATCCAACTGGAAAATTTTCCACCCAGTTCTTCTTTCCAGATGGTTGGCGGATCGCAATGATGAAAATCGGCCATGCTGGATGAATCGGTCACGCGGTCCACACCGATCAGCAGCATCACCGTAAGCCCGTCCGCCACAGGCGGATGATTGCGATAACCGGTCAGGTTCTCTTGTTCATCCCGCCAACCCAGATCAACCACCTTACGCGCCTTCTTTTGAGTATCATGATCTTTCGAATTCAACCACTCTTCAACCAAGGGTGCCGCCACTTTGACAAGCGGCAATCGAGTGTTCGGCAACTCGTTACAGAATGCCATTAACCGGTCACCCATGTCCCAGACAACGGGCGGGGGTAAACCCGGCAGCATGAACATCAATTTATTGTTGGATCCACTGTGCCGCTCCACTTGCTTGCGTATGTAGGAAAAAGCGCTTTGCGAAAAGTATTTCATGCCCCACTCTCCCCCCCGTTAAAGGGATTGATGACTAGCGAACAGGAGTCGGATAGGCGAATCAGCACGCCGGACGCGTCCAGCATTTCCGTCAACCAGGCGTCGGCATCACCGCCCAAGGTCGTCAGCCGCGCTGTTCCCGACCATAGGCACGATAATCCGATCTTCGCATCGTCCACGGCCATTCCATAATGGGCAAAAAGCAACTTTTTGAAACGGTCATATGTGACCCGCTCTCCAGGACGAATGGTGGCCAACACCAGGAAACGCAACAACTTCTCATTGAGGACAAACCGCGCCCCCGTTCCCCGCTTGGGGATGATCAATCCCAAGCGCTTGGCAACCGTCAGAAACAACTTGTGGCCATAGCGGCTGTCGGCTTCCTTGTAAATTTTCTCCGGATCCGCCTCATGGATATGGATACCGGGATGCCGGATCGCGTCATGGATCATCTTCTGGACCGCTTCGGCATTGCGGCGGGATATTTGTTTCGTCACCGGATGCTTGCCTTCCGGATGGGAAACCGCCCACACATACCCCCATGGCCCCCCGGCGGATTGGGCCTCCTCCGGCCGCTCCGTGTACCGGGCGCTTTGGGCGCAGAGACTGCGGAGCAATTGCATGGCGCAGGCGATTTCCAGCAGCTCCAGCCGCTCCACCGGATCCACAACGGCTTCGCTAAGCCGCAGCAACTCCACGGCGAACAAAATTCCCTCCCGCCAACTCTCTTCCGGACACCAACCGCACGAATGTACATTTTCTTCACGGATATCACGGTCTGTATATTGAGCCGTTTCTTCATCGATCCCGGTATCCAAAAATTCCGCCAGATGACCGACCCCTTCCGGGCACGCATTCAGAACCCCGGCGAGCGCTTGTTGCAACGCTTCGTGCAAACTGGCGGGATCGCGTTCCCGGTCATCAAGGTTGATTCCGGTCTCCTTAATCCAGGCTCGAACGAATTCGGCCTCTTGCCGCAAGGCATTGCACAACTGCAAATATAGAAGCTCACCCCCTCGCGCAAGAAATATCCTTTGAGTAGAGGAGAAATATTTTAATGCTGAATTCCAATCTTCAACCTTTTCCCTATTTGCTTTTGTTTCTTGCCATATGCATTCCTTTGCAATGATCTCTCTTGCAATGGGCAAGAAACTGATGGCGCACCATGTCCGTTGTCCGCCAACGCTCTGAAATCCCAAAAACAAGTTTTCCAATGTCTTCAGCACTTCATCCGGATTCATGCCGCCCCAAATGCGCAATTTATCGGATTGCCGAAGCATGGACCTGAATCCGTGAACTAAGATCTCCAAAAACTGGATACGATACTTACACCACGAAAAA
>JBHGBC010000176.1:0-12128 GCA_041946805.1 bacterium | reverse complement strand
TCGCCCCGCTGGGCCTCTCTGGAATTGGTTGGCGTCTCGCCTTTATGGGAGTCCCCTTCTGGGGACGGCTTTGCAGCCGCCCGGGGTTTCAACCTTGGGCAAAAGTCCTCGGTTATCAGCCCTTCCCGGATATACCCTTTCCCCTGTTTGATTGACATTCCCGGCCGGTTTCGGGACAATGGGAATTCACTAACAATTTGAATTCCGGTTTGTTCAATGGGACCTATATAGCCATCCGGATCTCAAGGTCATCCGGAACTCACAAGGAGAAGCTCATGTACCGGCGAAGTTTTTTGAAATATTCCACGGCCCTCGCGGGGGTGTCTCTCATCGGCAATTCGAACTCCTGGGCGGGCGCGAACGACCGGGTCCGCGTGGCCGTGATCGGCATGGGAGGCCGCGGCGGCGAATTGATGAAATCCGCGGCGTCGGTCGCGGGCGTGGAGGTCGTGGCGCTGGCCGATCCCGACGTACGGCGTGTGGCCAAAAACGCCGAGGACCTGGAAAAAGCCACGGGCAAGGCGCCGCAGCGTTTTCAGGATCTCCGCAAGATTATGGATGACCAAACGATCGACGCAGTCAGTATCGCCACCTGCAACCACTGGCACGCGCTGGCCGCCATCTGGGCCTGCCAGGCGGGCAAGCATGTATATGTCGAAAAGCCGGTCTCGCACAATATTTTTGAGGGACGGCAGATGGTCAAAGCGGCCCGGAAATACAACCGCGTGGTTCAGGGGGGGCCTCAGCGCCGTTCCTCCGGCCTGTTCCGCAAGGCGGTGCAGCTTCTGCATGAGGGGGCCATCGGGGATATCTACATGTCCCGCGCCCTGGTCTTCGGCGCGCGCGATTCCATCGGTTTCGCGCAGCCGAAACCCGTCCCGGAGTGGCTGGATTACGAGATGTGGCTGGGGCCCGCGCCCGAGCAGCCATATCACGAAAATCTCATCCATTACAACTGGCATTGGTTCTGGGATTTCGGCAATGGCGATTTGGGGAATAACGGCAGCCACATCCTCGATGTCATCCGTTGGGGGATCCAAAAGGGCCTGCCGGTGAAGATCCACTCCACCGGGGGGCGGTACGGCTACAAGGACCAGGGCCAGACGCCCAATACGCAGATCGTCACGTATGAATTCGAGGATAAGACTATCCTGAGTTGCGAGGTCCGGGGCTTGTACACCAATCCCGAGGCGCATGGCATCCGCTGGGGCGGAATGTTTTACGGATCGAAGGGCTATCTGGCCATCAGCGACGATAAATATGAACTCTTCCTGGGCCGCAACGCCGAGCCCGAGCCGGATCAGGGCGTGCTCGAATCGGAAGATCACTACCAGAATTTCATCGACGCCGTCCGCGCCGACGACCCGGGGAAACTCAACGGGGAGATCGAGCAGATTTACCTCTCCTGCGCCTTTTGTCTGTTGGGGAACATCGCCTTCCGCCTGGGGCGCGAAGTGACCTTCGATCCCGCCACGGAAACGTTCCCCGGCGACGAGGAAGCCAACCGGATGCTCACGCGCGAGTACCGCAAGCCCTTTGTGGTTCCCAACGAGGTGTGAGCGATGACGGCGCGGTGTTGGTTTTCCGGTTTATGGCTGCTGATTGTGGTTCCGGCGTGGGCACAGGAGAAACTGCCCAATCCCCGTCCGGTTCCTGCGTGCCAGATCATCCCGCTGCCATATGAGCAAGCCTCGTTTCAATTCGAGGGGAAGGAACTCACCCGGTATCATTACGGTTCCGCGTTGCGGCGGCCGTTTTGGTATCCGGTCATCGGCCCGTCGGGGATTTCGCTGACCCGCATGGGGCATCCCCACGATCAACAAAGCCACAAGCACCACAATTCGGTGTGGATTTCGCACAACAGTGTAAACGGCGTCGATTTTTGGGCCGACACGGGTCAGGGCCGAATCGCGCACCGGCGCATCGTCGAGTTCGAGGATGGCGGCCGCGAGGCCCGGACCGTCACCGAAAACGAGTGGCTCGACGAGTCCACGGGCCGGGTGGTGATGCGCGAGACGCGGACGGCCGCTATGCGGATGCTGGGCAACGGGGAGTGGTTGTTGCTCATCGACTTGGTCCTCCAGCCGGACGGGAAAGAGGTGGTCCTGGGGCAATCCCCCTTCGGGTTGATCGGCGTGCGCATGGCCAAGACCATCGGGGTGAACGACGGCGGGGGGATGATCCGCAACTCCGAGGGGAATGTCGACGAGAAGGAAGCCTTCTGGAAAAAAGCCAAGTGGGTGGATTATTCCGGGCCGGTTACGAATGAAGCCGTGGAGGGGATCACCCTCTTCGATCATCCGGGCAATCCCAATTATCCATCATACTTTCATGTCCGCAACGATGGCTGGATGGGGGCCTCATTGACGCATGAGGCCACGCGTGTCATGCAGAGCGATGAGAAGCTCAGCCTGCGCTACGGGTTGTATATCCACCGCGATTTGAAATCCCTGGAGGAGATCGGACTGCGGTGGAAGGAGTTCGCGGGGAAGTGACAGAAAACCTCTGGATGAATTCACCGCCGCGACGCGGAGAACGCGGAGAACACGGAGAACATGGAGAACACGGAGAACACGGAGGAAAAGGGCATCGATCTATCACGATATTCCCTCTAGGCCAAGGCCCTTGAGTTGGAGTGCGGAAATCACTACTTTATTTATGTTCGGTTGTTATAAAAGATTCGATTGTATCGAGATTGGCGGTGGATTCGGGTTGGCGGCTAGACTGGGCGAAGGAATTTTCATGATGCCTTCGCCTCACCTCTACCATGGAGGTTCGAGGTAACCGATGAAGCCTGGATGGTTTTTCAGTCCTATCGTCGTACTGATTGGATTGGGTGTTTCCTGCGGGGGGGATGTTTCCGTAAAAAGTCTCGAGCCCACGAAACAACCGCTCTTCGCGAAGGATTCGTCCCCGGACGTGATCACGCCGGTTGCTCCCACGCAGGAATCCCCCCGCGTTACGCCTGCACCGCAGCCCCGGACGGCCGAAACCGCGGTTGCCATTCCAGCTGAACCCGCCATTACGGTTCCGGCTCAATCACCCCCTCCAACCCCGGTTCGGGCGGCGCCGGCGTCCGGGGCAAGTATTGCGGCGGCTTCGTCTGTCCAAACCGGGAAAAGCCTCCCAAATCGATCCGCTGTTCCGCCCCCGAGGCGTCCAGAACGGGCGGTGGCGTTTCTCCCCCGGCGGAAACTCAGCTCCAATCCCACCGCGTCGATCGGCAGCGAGACGCTGCGGGAACTCTCGGGCATCATCCCCGCCCGTGAATACGGCCAATACTGGGGCCATAACGACAAGGGCAACGATCCCGAACTGTTCCGTTTCGACCGGGAGGGCAACATCCTGCAGCGTGTGACGCTGATAGGCATCACCAACGAGGATTGGGAGGCCATCACGCGGGACGCGGTGGGCCAGTTGTACATCGGCGGATTCGGGGACAACTCGCGGAAACGCGAGACATACAAGATCTACCGGCTGCCGGAACCTCCTCCCGGGGCCGCGGCGGTGGAGGGATTCGAGACCCTTTCCTACCGCTACGGGCGCGGGGAATCGCACAATTGCGAGGCGCTGTTCCATTGGAATGGCCGGTTGTATGTCATCACCAAAGTGGAGACCGGCAAGGACAAGGAGAAGAAAAAAGAGAAGAAAGACCGGGACCGGATGGAAGTTCCCAAGGTGTTCCGGCTGGAACCCGAGGCCGGGGGACAGACCATGACCGCCAAGGAAATCGGGAACTTCCAGGTCAAGGACACCATTACGGACGCCGCGTATTCCGCCCCCTACGCGATCCTGGCAGTGCTTTCGTATACACATGTCTATTTCTTTCGAGTGAATCAGGAATCCGACCTGCTGGCCGCGCCCGCCCATGCGGTGTCCATCGAGATCAAGAAGAGCGAAGGGATCTGTTTCGATGACGATTCGCTGCTGGTGACCAATGAGGAAGGACAGATCTGGAGGTATCCGCTCCACACGATACTCGATATGCCCGCGGCGGATACCCGGGGGTGAATCGGAGGAAAGTGGAATCCAGGTTGTAGGAACCCGTTGCAACGAGCTCCGGCGATTCCCAGGCCACCCTACGTTTTCCCCCCCAAACCATCCATTCAACATCTGGAGTGGAAGCGAAAGACCAAAAGGACCGGAAAGGTCTGGAAATGTCCAGCCCTCGACCTTCCCCCCTTGCCTGCACAATTCCACAACCCTTGTTAACCTCCGAGGATAGGGCATACTCGAAGGGATTAAAGCGGCTTGGAGGCCGTGAGCACCGGAAAGGCTTATCATGGAACAATCCCAGCCACTGATACTCGCCACGTGGGATTTCGGCCGGGAAGCCAACCAGGCCGGGTGGGAGATCCTGGCCCGGGGAGGGACCGCGCTGGACGCCGTCGAGGCGGCGGCCCGGGCCGTCGAGAACGATCCGGAAGTCCCCAGCGTCGGCTACGGAGGCTATCCCAACGAAATGGGCGTGGTCCAGCTGGACGCGGCGATCATCGACGGGAAAACCGGGCGCATGGGCGCGGTGGCGGCGCTGGAGGGGATCCGCAATCCCATTTCCGTGGCGCGGCGCGTGTTGGAGAAGAACAAGCATATTTTTCTGGTCGGAGCGGGGGCCCAGTCCTTCGCCTTGAAGGAAGGATTCCACGAGGAAAACTTGAACACCCCGAAGAGTGTGAGCTGGTATGCCGAGCAGCTACAGAAAAAACCGGCGGACCCCGGGCATGATACGGTCGGTGTCCTGGCCCGGGATGCGCGGGGCGGCCTGGCGGTGGCCTGTTCGACGAGCGGGCTGGCCCTGAAGTGGAGCGGCCGGGTGGGGGATTCGCCGTTGATCGGCGCGGGATTGTACTTGGATCAGGCCGTGGGCGGCGCGGTGGGAACCGGCGTGGGCGAGCGGGCCATCGAGGTATGCGGGGCGTTCGCCATCGTCGAGTTCATGCGGTACGGCCTCTCTCCGCAAAAGGCCTGCGAGCAGTTGTTGCGCCGGGTGGCCGAGCGGAACAAGGACCGTCTGGATTTTCAATTGGCATTCATCGCCATGAACCGGGAGGGGGAAATAGGGGCGGCTTCCCTCCAGGAAGGATTTGTGTATGCGGCGCGGGACGCCACCCAGGAGCGTTCCGCGCCCGGCGCCGTGTTCGGCAAGGATTTTCCGTGAGAGATCCGGCGGAGATGGGACTAATCCGTGAAAATGGGATTGGAATCCAAGACAAATCAGCTTAAACTGTGAAGTGGCAAGCCTGGTCGATTGGACCATGGAGCCTGGGCAGGGAGGTCTCAATGTTCAAAAAATTTGACTTCTCTTCAACAATGGAAAAGGTGGATGGCTTATCCGTCCAGATCGTCAAAATCGAGGGCTATCTCGACTCCAGCACCTTTCGACAGCTGAAGGATCATTTGCAATCGCTGATTGATCAGGAACAATACCGCATCATTGTGGAATTCGGCCGGTTGAACTACATCAGCAGCGCCGGCCTGGGGGTCCTGATGGGGATGTTACACGAGGTTCGGGACAACGAGGGCGATTTGAAGTTGGCCAATATGTCTACCAAGGTTCGCAACCTGTTCGATATGCTGGGTTTTTCCCGCCTGATCCGGATCTACGACGACTGCGAATCCGCCAAGCAAGCCTTTTTGGACGACCAGGAGAAACTCGCGCACAAAAAACCGATTCTCCCCGAGGATGACTATTAAAGCGGCGGCATGAGATCGGCGCCGGGAATGGAACAACAAGTGGTGGCGCAGACAGGCCGCGTGGGTCGATAAGCATGAGCGGAACACCGACGCGCAAACCGTGTATCGCCATTGAAATCGCGCCCAATCCGCAATTTCTCTCGCTTCTCCGGCGGTTTGCGGGGTGCATGGCCCGCGAATTGAATTTAAGCGAGGAGGAGGCCCTGCAATTGGAGTTGTGCCTGGATGAAGCTTGCGCCAATTCCATCGAAGGCACGCTGCTGAAACAAGGGAAATTCGACGGCTCCTGTATCCGCATCGAACTCCGGATTCAAACGGACGCCCTGGAGATCACCGTCCGGGATTGCGGTGACGATTTTACTTCGGCTTTTCAAAAAGCGCGCGCGCTGCATGAATTCACCGACCGCACCCGCAAGCGGGGGTACGGCCTGCAAATCATCAAGACCTTCATGGACCGGGTTCACTATCGGTACGATCCGGAAAAGGGCAACGAACTGCGCTTCATCAAGTTCATCACCAACCGGCGGACGCCCTCCCGTTGACAGCGCCTCATGGTTCCAATCCCCGCATTTCTCCTCGATTCCCCCCGCCGCGCCGTACCGCTGACCGGCATCGCCGGACCGAGCGCTTCCGGTAAATCCACCCTGACACGTGCATTCCTGGCCCGGGCGCCCTGGGCCGCCACCCATCTCTCGTTGGACTTCTATTATCGCGATTTGTCGCAGATTCCCCCTGAAGAACGCGCGCGGAGCAATTTCGACTGTCCCGCCGCCCTGGAGACGGAACTGCTGCGCGTCCATTTGCTGGAACTGGCCGCCGGCCGGGCCATCCAGGCGCCGGTGTATGATTTCCATACGCATTCCCGGACGGGGACGCAGGACATCCAACCGCCCGAACTGGTGGTGGTGGAAGGAATCCTGCTTTTGGCCATCGAATCCATCCGCTCCCTCTTCGATCTGACCGTTTATGTGGACACTCCATCGAGCATTTGCCTGCAGCGGCGGATTCAGCGGGACCAGGAGGAGCGGGGCCGGTCCCGCATGGACATTACGCGGCAGTATGTAACCACCGTCCTGCCGATGATGAAACGCTATGTGCATCCTTCCCAAGTCCATGCCGGAATGGTTTTGGATGGCATGCGGCCCCCGGATGAATTGGCCGGGATCCTGGTGCGGGCGGTCTCGCCCATCATGCGGGCGTTTCAGGAGAGGGGGCGCTGATGGGGATTAGCACCCCTCCTTCCCGTAAACCTCCAGCACTCTTTTGATGATGTTGGTGGTGGAGTGCGTGGTTTTTTCGACCAAATGTATGCGCCCGCCGTATTCCTGCACGATGGGGGCCTCGATCAAGTTGTATCCGTAGCTGGAATCCTTGACATGCACGTCCGGACGCACTTCGCGGACGAAGCGGAGGCTTTCGGGTTCATCGAAGATCAGGATGAGGTCCACGTAGCGGATGGCCTCCAGCAGGGCGGCGCGCTCGTCCTGGGGCACGATGGGCCGGTTGACGCTTTTGTATTGTTTCACGGAGATGTCGCTGTTCAGGCCCAGGATCAGTTTATCCCCCTGGGATTTGGCCTCGCGCAGCAGTTTGACATGGCCCACGTGGATGATGTCGAAGGCGCCGTTGGTGGTGGCGATGGTTTGGCCCGCTTCCCGCCAGTGCCGCAAAACGGGTTCCCATTGTTCTTTGTGATTCAAGTGAAAAATCATGATCTCCTCAAGAAAGGGAATTGAGATTCATAGGATACACCAGGGGCCGTGGTTAGTCAGCCTTGGCGCGGAGGAGATCGGGGCGGGAATGCGCCTCCGGAGTGAGTGAACCGCTAGGCGGGTACCGATTCCCAACAGGAAGCGGGGTGGTGTTGGGGATTCGGTTGCTTGTCCGTGGCTGGATCCGGTTGTCCGGGGGGATTGTCCGTCCGGGAGGGCGGCGTCTTCCATATCAGCGTATCCAGGACCGCTTTGAAAAACATCCAGCGTTGACATTTTGCTTCTTTCCGGTCGCTGATGAAATCGACTTCGAGAATGCCGTCCGATCCGAACCGGGAGTAGGCATCCAGCGGCGGGAACTGGAATATCTCGAAGATGCGGGTATTTTGTTCATCCCAAGCGAGATTGATGAACCACCCTTTCAGGTCCGCGCTTTCCGGATCCAGCTTGCGTTTCCGGATGCTGCGTTTTTTCTTCTGGTCGATCACTTCCCAAAGCGCCTGCCGGGTCAGTTCGATGACCTCCCCCGTCTGGCTGGCCTTCTTGGCTTTCAGTTTCAATTCCGCCAATTTCTCTTTGACCAGGGTTTCGATATCGGCGGCGGGGATGACGATCGTGACGGGAAGATCGTCGTCCTGACCCGCCAGACGGGCGAAGACGTCCAGCAATTCCTGGATGTGAGCCAGATATTGTTCGGTGGCGAAATCCCGCGCGCTGGCGTTTTCTCCATAAAACACCACGTGGCGGGGGAACAGGTTCATCAACACGCTGAGCGATCCAAAGTCGCGGGGCAGTTTTTTTAAGATGATTTCTTGGAAATAAGTGGACAAGTCTTTGCGGGTCAGGAAGAAGCGGATGCGGCGATGGTCGGCGCTGGTAAAGGGAATGTCCTTGTCGAATTGCCAGGTGTAGAGGATATCCTCCACCTCCTTGATCCGGCTTTTTTCCAGGCGCAGGCGGTTCTGGGGGATCAGGTTTTCCAGGGTCTCGACGAACGCGGTATGATCCAGGATGTCTTCCTCGAAGTCCTGCAACAGCCCTCCGCGCACGCTGACGGCCATGGCCTTGCTTACCGCCTCGTTTTTCGTGGAATCCTGTTCCAATTCGAGCATCAAGTGCGTGCGGAACAAGTGCAGCCAATGCTGCCAGCCTTCGGGTCCCTGGATCTCGCTCACCATCCGGCTTTCCAGGCTGTCGCCGGGATTTTCCGGCTCCGTGCGGACCAGGACGAGTGAGGCGAGACGCTCCACCGTCTTCCGCACCACATAGATTCCGAAGTTGGGCAGGGCCGGCCGCTGGACAGCGTAATCCACGGCGGCTTCTTCGAGCAGGCGGGCCGCCTCGATCTCGCTGGTGGAGCACACCCGTTGGAGGATTTCCTTGACGAGTTTCTGGACCGATTGGTTGTACAATTCCGACCGCTTGACGATTTGTTCGACCTTGCGGACGATTTGAACGTAATCAACTTTCTGGTTTTGGCTGAATTCGTAGCATTGTTGGGCGAAAAATTCGCAATCCTCGCTGGAAATCCAGACCTTGGCCCGGTGGAAAGCGGACTTTACGATGCGTTCCGCCCAAACACGTTCCCGGTTGGTTTTCCGCCAATTCCAACGATAGAAGGCCGTCGTCTTCTTGCCCCACCAGGAGCTTTGCAAACCCAGGTCCATGATGAGCATTCCTACTTTGCTGGGTGTGAATACTCCGCAAAAGAGGATGATCATGCTTAGTATGGCGAGAAACGTGATGAGTGTCATGATGAGTGAGAACATGATGGCGTCACGAATTGGTATAAATCGAATTATTTAATATTGTAGTCCATTTTAGCATTTTCATTAAATTTTTTTTCATTTCGATAATATATTTGGATATTTTGTATTGTTTCAATGCATGATAGCATATTTGATGCCAAAAAGAAGAGGGTATCATTCCATTTTTAGGCTCATCTGGGAAATGCGTATAGGTTCAGAAATATTGTTTGCCATCCCCTCCAGGATGCGGGTGGACACCAAGATCCACTCCCGCATTAATTCCTCACCCAGATCCTCACCCGGAGTGGAATTGGATTTTGGGGTGCTTCTCTTCGTTCCCCGCGATGCGTGACCGGCCGAAAAACAGATATGAATATTGCCTTGACCGATGAACCGGAATGATGTCCTTTCATCGATGTTCCCCGATCCGGCTTTCTCCCACAGTACAAGGGTGAACGAGACGCGTTACGTTTCGTTGATCTCTGCGGTTTAATACCCGATGGAAAGGTGAAATGCCCGGTTTAGATAGGTAGGAATCCAGAGCCCAAGAGGAACCTTCTATTCTACTTCAATACATGGACAATAACCTATTTTATATCAATGGGTAACAATTTTAGCTACATTGAAGTGGCTTTCCCTATTCCGGCCCGGCAACTCTTCACGTATGGCATTCCGGAGCCGCTACGGGGCAAAATCTTGCCCGGATGCCGTCTCTATGCCCAACTTGGGAACCGCAAGTCATTGGGATTTGCTGTCAATCTGTTGGAAAATCCTCCCGGGGAGATTACGGATCTCAAACCGGTCCTGCACCTGGTCGATGAGGAGCCCCTGTTCGGACCCGAACTGCTCCGTTTCCTTCGCTGGACCGCCGATTACTACATGGCCTCGCTGGGTGAGACTTTCTCCGCCGCTTACCCTTTTTCGCCGGCCACGCGCCCCCGGATGGTCAAGGTGGTATTGCTGGACGACCACATCCTGGCCAGCGCGCAGGTTCCCGAGGCCATTCAGAAGCCCAATCAACGGCGGGTGATCGAGTTCCTCATCCACCGGAAAACGCTGCTTTCGCCCGCCGGCGTCTCCCGCGAATTGGGTGTGTATCCTTCCACGCTGAAAACTCTGGAAAAGCACGGCTGGCTCCGGATCGAATCCCGGGAACAAGCGCGCGTGCCCCAGTTTGCCTATAAGGGGGATTACGCCACCGGCCTGGTGCTCACCCCTGACCAGGAACAGGCGCTGGCCCTCATCGAGCGCTCCCTGCGGCAGCCTTCGCCCAAGCCCATTCTCATCCAGGGGATTACCGGCAGCGGCAAGACGGAGATCTACCTGCGCGCCATCGAAACCGGGCTGCGTCTGGGGAAAACGGCGCTGGTGTTGATTCCTGAAATCTCCCTCACGCCCCAAACCATGGACCGCTTCCGTTCCCGCTTTGGGGACCGCGTGGGGATCCTGCACAGCGGCTTGGGGCAGGGCGAACGCTACGACGAATGGCGCATGGCCCGCCACGGGGAACGCCCCATCCTGGTGGGCACCCGTTCGGCTATCTTCGCGCCCCTGGAGAATCCCGGTTTGATTATCGTGGACGAGGAACACGACAGTTCCTATAAGCAATCCGATCCCAGCCCCCGCTACCACGCCCGGGACCTGGCCGTGGTCCGCGCCCATCTGGCCGGGACGCTGGCCGTGCTGGGATCCGCCACCCCCTCCGCCGAATCGGCCTACAACGTCCGGTCCGGGAAATACGAGGGCATCGAATTGACCCAGCGCGCTTCTACCCATGGCCTGCCTACGGTTCAGCTGGTGGACATGCGGGGACGCGCCGGGGACGAAGCCATCCTCAGCCGCGAATTGCTCGAGGCGCTGTGGGACCGTTACGAGAACCGCCGGCAATCCATCCTGTTTCTCAACCGCCGCGGCTTCGCCACCTCCCTGATCTGCAACCATTGCGGGCATATCCTGATGTGCGATCATTGCAGTGTGGCCTTGGTCTTCCACAACAGCCAGCGCGTGCTGATCTGCCACCATTGCGACGCCCGCAAGCCGCCGCCGGAGGATTGCCCCGCCTGCGCCGAAAAATTCATCCGCCAGCGGGGATACGGCACCGAGCGGGTCGTGCTTGAAGTGGAAGAAAAGATTCCCGGCGCGCGTGTGGTGCGTCTCGACCGCGACACTACCCGGCCGAAGGGTGAACACGACCGCCTCCTGGCCCCGTTCCGCCAGGGTGAAAGCGACATCCTGGTGGGGACGCAAATGATCGCCAAGGGTCTGGATTTCCCCAACGTCACGCTGGTCGGCGTCCTCAATGCCGATTACGCCCTTTCACTGCCCGATTTCCGCGCCGCCGAACGCACCTTCGCGCTGCTGACCCAGGTGGCGGGCCGGGCGGGCCGTGGCGAGCATCCCGGTGAAGTCTTCATTCAAACCTATTGCCCGGATCACTACAGCATCCAACTGGCCCTTACCCAGGACTACAACGCCTTTTTCGAAAAGGAAATCCGCTACCGCCGCCTGATCGGATTCCCGCCCTATTCCCGCATTGTCCTGTGGCGCGTCGAATCCACCATCGAGGACGTGGCCCGCGGCAAGGCGTGGGAACTCTACTCCATTCTTTCCGCCGCCCGCCATGGCAAGGAAGGCGTCACGCTGCTGCCGCCCGTGGAAGCGCCTCTCTACCGCCTGCGTGATTTTTTCCGCTGGCAGGTGGCGCTCAAAAGCCGCAGCCACCAGGCCATCCGCGCCCTGCTGTCACTGGACGCGCTCCTCAAACTGCTCACACAGCGGCGCAAGGATTTGCGCATCGTCCAAGATGTTGACCCCGCGGATATGCTATGATTCCATGAGGGAATAGGTTCTGATGAGTTTTCGGCATGAATGAGTTACGAAAATGCGGGATGGCCGTGCCAGCGCCAATGGCGCTTTTAAACTAGCCCAGGGCTTCAGCCCTGGGAAATTGCCGGGACCAAGGTAACCCATTCCC
>JBHGBC010000175.1:0-12192 GCA_041946805.1 bacterium | reverse complement strand
ACCCAGAGAGAGACTTGGGGGTTGTTCTCTCCAGACGGTTTGATGGGATGGCATAGCAACCTACTGGGAAAAAGTACGCACTTACCGGATGAGCCACTTATTGCGACTTTTTTCCAGGGCGTTGCCCTGGATTAGCTTCTAGCGTGAAGTGGGCGCTGGAAAGACTGTGCCGCTTTCCGGTCAATCATTCATCACGAAAACTCAACAGAACCTATGGATTAGTTTATTCCACCGGTCTAATCCACTCCACAAGTCACTTCAAATAATCCCCGCGGTTTCACATCATGCCCGGGCCGTGGCATTCGTGGCAGTTTTGCCCCTGCCAGGCGTCGCCCATACCCCGGGGATGCACAAAGTCTTGTTGTTTGTAGTCCAGTTTTTTGATCTCCTCCCACCCCTCACCCTGCTGGATGATGGAATGGCACAGGTTGCAATCGGCGCTGATGACCTTGCCCTGGGCGGTGGCGTGTTTCCCGTCATGGCACCGGTAGCATCCCGGATAGTCGAAGTGCCCGATATTCGAGGGGTATTTCGTCCAGTTGACACTCATTTCCGGGAAGAAGCTGCGTTCGAAGATCGCCTGGGTCTGTTTCACGGCCTGGTCCACTTTCACTTGCAGATCGGCCTTTTCCGCCACGGCGTCCTGGTATTTCTCCCGGATTTTCTCCTCAATGGCTTTCAGCGCCTCGGGGGTCGACTGATACTCGCCTTGCAGCGCCTCGACGGCCGTGCCCTTGATGCCCGGCAGGTGGGGATCGATCAATCCCAGTTCCATCGCCTGGTTGATGGACGCGAAGGGCGATTCATAGCGGTGCGAGGGCCGGTTATGGCAATCGATGCAGTCCAGGTCGCGGATGGCGGCGGGATCGATTTTCGTTTTGTCGAAATCCGCGGCCTCGGAACTGACATATTCCTCCACCCGGCCGTCCTCGTGGGTGACGCGCACCCAGGGAATCGTCTGCCGGGCGTGGTCGGCCGGGTAGTACTCGAGTTTGTGATCCCGGGCGATATGCCAATGAATCCCCGTGTAGTGTCCCAGCAGCGTGGAACTGCCGCCCACATGGAGGAGCAATGTAATCCGGTACGGCGTGTTCTCCTCGTCGTTGGCGTAGTAGGTCAACGATTTTTCCACCGCCTCGTAGAATTTCTCCGGCCAGTGGCACTGTTCGCAGGTGTCGCGCGCGGGGCGCAGGTTTTCGATCGGGGTTTGGATCGGAAGTTTGTAGGAATTCGTCGCCACCGCCCACACCTGCCGCAAGCCGGAGAGTTTGCTTTTCACATACCAGCTCGCGCCCGGCCCGATGTGGCATTGGACGCAATCCACCCGCGCGTGGGGCGAGAATTGATACGCCGTGTATTCCGGTTTCATCACCTGGTGGCACATGAGGCCGCAGAACTCGGTGGATTCGGTCACGTGATAGGCCTGGTACGATCCGATCATCGACAGGCAGATAAACACCGTGGAAACGATGACGAACGTGGTCAGATACAAGCGGTGGCGGGGCGTGTTCAAATCGAAAACCGGAAATTCCTTCTCCACCATCCCTTTCTTACGCCGCCGGAATTGCAGCCACATCCCTAGGGGAACCATCAACAATCCAGTGACCAGGATCGACGGTCCCACCACGTAAATCAGAATCCCCACGTAGGGATTGTTCTGGCCGTACACGAAATCCAGGGTGATGATCAGCGCTTCCCCCACCATAAACGCCATCGCCAGCATGAATCCGGAAATCGATATCCAGTTATGAGTCAAGGGCTTGTGAGAGGCCGGAGAAGTTTGTTCCATCATTCCGCTTACTCCTGCTGGATCGGGACTTGGTTAGATATTTGCTTAAGGACGAGCCGGTATCCGTGAGGCTGCGCGATCGTTCCGCACCGTGTAACCATGTGCAAATTGCATTCCAAAATACCAAGACGGGAGATAAATCATGGTATTTCAACTGATCTGACGATCCAAGTCCAACTCGTAAATAAAGTAAAGCAATAAAAATGTTATTTAATTGGATTACTTGAAAATGATTTCGTGGTGGAAATCCCCTCGCAATCGTTTACATTTTTAGCTATATAGCTATATAATGGTGGCATGATCACCATCGTAGTTTTTCAGCCTGGAGTCAACCCCATGAAGTTGTTTTTCCGCATACTCTTTCTCATTGCGTTGGTTTCTTTTCCCTTTTCTTTCCCGGCGGCGCAGGATCTGGACGAACCCAAGTCCTGCATGGAATGCCACGCGGAAGCCGATATCCAAGGGGAACGGGACGGCAAGGAGAAGTCCATGTTCGTGGACTTGAAGCAGTTCGAGGCTTCGGTCCACAAGGACGCGGGCTGCACCGGCTGCCATACTGACATCACGGAGCTTCCGCACGACGCCGAGCTCAAGAAAGTGGATTGTTCGGCCTGCCACACGACCGCCGAGGAATTGAAGTCCTCGGTCCACGACGTGGCCAACGGACCCGTGTGCGCGGATTGCCATGGCGACGCCCACAAGATCCTGCCGGCCAGCGATCCCAATTCCCTCACCAACCTGTTCCGCGTGGCGAACGTGTGCGGCAAATGCCACTCCGATTCGGCCATCATGGCGGAATACAGCCAGGACGTGCTGCGACGGGAAATGCTCTACCGGGAAAGTGTCCACGCCACGGAATTGTTACGGGGAAACAGCAAGGCGCCGTCCTGCGTGCATTGCCACGGATCTCATGCCATTTTACCCCTGCGTGATCCCAAATCGCGCACCAATTTCATGAACGTGGCCGAGACTTGCGGGCAGTGTCACACCACCGAGAAAGAGCAGTACCAGGAAAGCGTGCATGGGAAATCGGCGGCGTACGGCCACAAGGACGCGCCCATTTGCACGGATTGCCACGGCGAACACGCCATTTTCCGGGTCACGGACGAGCGTTCGCCGGTTTCGTACTTCAACGTCGCGGGCAACACCTGCGGCCGCTGCCATTCGTCCATTGTCATCAATGAAAAGTACAACATTCCCACCGGCCGGGTGAAGAATTATTTCGAAAGTTACCACGGCCTGGCCTTGCAGCATGGCGCCAAGAAAGTGGCCCTGTGCAGCAGTTGCCATGGCAATCACCTGATCCTGCCGTCCTCCGATCCCCGCTCCACGGTCAGTCCCCAGCGGCTGGTGGAGACCTGCGGCAAATGCCATCCGGGAATCACCACCAACGTGCTCGCCGCTCCCATCCACTCCGAGGTCACCTTGCGATCCGACGCGATAGCGGCCTGGGTTCCGCGGATTTACATCCCCTTGATCGTGTTGATTATCGGCGGCATGCTGGTTCACAACGGCGTGATCTTGTGGGCGCTTCTGCGCGAGAAGTTCAAGCGGGAATCCAGCCAGCTGGCCTACCAGCGGTTTTCCCGGTTCGAGATCATTTGCCACATTCTGCTTACCGTCACATTCATTATCCTGGTGATTACCGGTTTCGCCCTGGTCAGCCCCAATTCCTGGTGGGTGACCATGCTGTCCTACGCGGGCTTCGGCGAGGGGATCCGCTCCATCACCCACCGGGTGGCGGGCGTGCTGATGATCGGCACGTCGGTGGCGTACGCGTTTTACATGCTCGCCTTCTCCCGGGGGCGCATGGAATTGGTCTCGTTTCTGTTTTGGCCGCGGGACATCCGCCACGTCTGGGAAAACCTGGGATATTACCTGGGCAAACGCTCCGAACCGCCGCGCTTCGACCGGTACGACTACGCGGAAAAGATGGAGTTCTGGGCTCTGGTCTGGGGCGTGATCATCATGGCCGTCACCGGCCTGATCCTCTGGTTCCCGATCCTGGCCTTTCAATACCTGCCCAAGTGGGCGATCGACATCGCCGAACTGATCCATTACTACGAGGCCGTCCTGGCCACGCTGGCGATTCTCGTGTGGCACTTCTTCTTCGTGATTTTCCACCCGGAGGAATACCCCATGAGCGTAACCTGGCTGAATGGCCGCATGTCCCTGCATCATCTGAGGAACCGCCATCCGCTGGAATACGAACGGACGTCCGCGTCCGAATCCCGGAAGGAGGAAACCGAACCGCGGGAAACCGCCGACGCGAACAAGGGAAACGGCGACACCGAGTCGTGACACGCAAGCAGTTTCCATTCACCCAACTTAGAGTCTCATCTCACGATTCAACGAGTGGAGATCATCATGGACCGCCGGAATTTTCTTGCCACCGTGGCTTCCATTGGAACCACCGGGATTTCCGCCGCCTCCGCGGCGAAGGAATCCGAATCCGCAGCCACCGATTATTATGGCGTCTTGACGGATGTCACCGAGTGCATCGGCTGCCGGAAATGCGAATGGGCCTGCAACCAGGCCAACCATCTTCCCGTGCAGCCCCTGGAGACCTTCGAGGACAAGTCGGTCTTTGAAGAGAAACGGCGTCCGGACGCCGGGCATTACACCGTGGTCAACGAATACCCTGGCCCGGACAAGGGCGGACGCCCGCTGTGGGTGAAGTTTCAATGCTTCCATTGCAACCG
Source organism: bacterium (assembly GCA_041946805.1). Lineage (GTDB taxonomy): Bacteria > Hinthialibacterota > Hinthialibacteria > Hinthialibacterales > Hinthialibacteraceae > JABLXU01. The sequence continues at coordinate 7,701 of JBHGBC010000175.1, read as the reverse complement.
CCCGGCCTGCTACTCGGCCTGCCTGGTGACCGCCTTCACCAAAACGGAGACGGGAGCGGTGGTTTACAACGCGGACCGGTGCATGGGGTGCCGCTATTGCATGGTGGCGTGCCCATTTCAGATTCCGGCCTATGAATACGGCGATCCCCTCACGCCCAAGATCCAGAAATGCACGTTATGTTACGAGCGCATTTCCCAGGAAGGCGGTGTTCCCGCCTGCGTGGAAATTTGCCCGCCCCAGTGCCTGACTTTCGGCAAGCGGGAGGAGTTGCTGGCCCTAGCGAAGCAGAAACTCGCCAAATATCCAGATAAATACGTCCCCCATGTATACGGTGAACACGAGGCCGGGGGGACTTCCTGGATGTACGTAGCCAACAAGCCCTTCGAGGAAATCGGCCTGCCCGCCGTGGGAGAAACCGCGCCGCCCCGGCTCACGGAAGGGTTGCAGCATGGCATCTTCAACTATTTCATCCCGCCCGTGGCGCTGTTCTCCATCCTGGCCATGATTTCCTGGCTTTACGGAGACCAGAACCGGGATGAACACCTGCCCGCGGCCCCCTTGAGATATAATCCTTCCAAGCCCGGGCCGGTTGGCAAGAAACTGCTGACTCCCGGTGTTCTGTTCTTGCTGGGTTTCGTGGCCTTGGGACTCGGCGTGGCCTTGGTCCGGTTTCTGTACGGCATCGGTTCGGTGACCAACCTGAACAACCAATACCCTTGGGGCCTCTGGATCGCGGTGGACGTGGCCACGGGCGTGGCCTTGGCCGCCGGCGGTTATACCACGGCCGCGCTCGCCCACATCTTTCACCGCAAGCACTACGAGCCCATTGTCCGGCCCGCGCTGTTAACCGCGCTGCTGGGGTATTCCTTCGTGGTCCTCGGCCTGATGATGGATCTCGGCCGCTACTACAACGTCTGGCACCCCCTGATGCCGTCCATGTGGTCCGGTCATTCGGTGCTTTTCGAGGTGGGCATGTGCGTCATGGCCTACCTGACGGTGTTGTACCTCGAATTCGTGCCCATCGTGGTCGAACGCTTCAAGGGGCGGGTGAATCTGCCCGGCCTCCTGTCCCGCGGGAACGGTCTCGCGGAAGGCCTGCTCGGCCTCGCGGAACGGTACCTGTTCCGGGTATTGCCGGTGATCGTGATCGTGGGGGTAGTGCTTTCGTTCCTGCACCAATCGTCGCTGGGCGCGTTGATGCTGATCGCCCCGTACAAGATGCACCCGCTCTGGTACACGCCGATCCTGCCCTTGCTTTTCCTGCTCACGGCCTTTTGCGTGGGATTCCCGATGGTCATCTTCGAATCGATGATCGCCTCGCGGATCTTCGGTCAAAAACCGGAGATGCGCATCCTCAGTCCCTTGAGCAAATCCATCGCCATCTTCCTGGCCGCGTATTTCGCCACCAAGGTGGGAGACATCACCATCCGGGAAGCGGGCAAGTACCTCTTCGACGGCAGCGTGCAAGCCCTCCTGTTCATGGCGGAAATGCTGATCGGCGTGATCATTCCCCTGGTCATGTTTCTGACGAAGCGGGTCCGTCGAAACGCCGGGCTGTTGTTTACCGCCTCCGCCCTGGTGGTCATCGGCGTGGCCTTCAACCGGATCAACGTCTTCATCACGGCGTACACCCCGGTTTACAAGGTGAACCCATATTTCCCCAGTTGGGGCGAAATCGCGGTGACGCTGGGATTGATTTCCGCGTTGATGCTGGTGTACCGGATCATGGTGACCCTCTTCCCCATCATCCCCACCCAGGAAGAATCCGAATTTTGACCGTCCGAGGAACAGTTCATCATGACGAAATCATCCATTCTTTTGATCCTCATCGTATCGAGCAGCGCCTCCGGAACCGTTTTCGCGGAGACACAAAAGCACGCCGCCGTGAATTGCGTGCAGTGCCATTCTTGCCTCAATCCCACGCCGGAAGATCCCTGCCTGAAACCCTGTCCCCGGCCCCTGGGGGCGTTGACTCCGCTCGCCACGCAAGGGCCCGAGATTGTGATTCTGGATGAATTGCAGAAAATCGAGGATCTCTACGTGCCCGTGCGGTTCAACCACGCTACTCACGCGCACATGTCCAGTACGGCCGCGGGCTGCCAGATGTGCCATCACTATACCGAAAAAGGCGCGATGCCCGCTTCGTGCAAAAGCTGCCATCCCGTGGATATCGTGCACGAGAACCTCGCCCAGCCCGGCCTCAAGGGGGCCTATCACCGCCAATGCGTCGGCTGCCATACCCAATGGGACCGCAACACCGATTGCGCGATTTGCCATGAGAAAAAATCCGGCGGACCGCTCAACGGCACCGCTGTCTCCGCCTCCGCAACCAGGCACTATCCGCCGGTTAAAATGCGGGACTTAATTGTTTACAACACGAATTACGAAGATAACGACAAGGTTCCCTTTCATCACAAAACTCATGCGTATCAGTACGGCGGTAATTGCGGCGATTGCCACCAGCAGCAAGGTTGCGCAGCCTGCCATGACCAGCACGCCGCCGAGCTGAAGCCCATGGGCGATCTCACTCCCGAGGCCATGCATAGCCATTGCTTCGCGTGCCATGAGAACGACGCCTGCGAGCATTGCCATGGCCGGGATCCCAACGATGTCTTCAATCATTCCGCCAGCGGTTGGCCCTTGAAACCCTACCACGGCCGCCTGCACTGTCTGGACTGCCACATCCAGCGCGGCAATCTGCGGGAGATTGACAATCGTTGCACCAATTGCCATGGCGAAGGCTGGAAACCGGAAGCCTTCAACCATGCCGTCACCGGAGTGGCCTTGGATGAAGTCCACAGCCAGGCGGATTGCGTGGCCTGCCATGAGGGCTCGCTGCAGGAAACCAACGGCAATCTGGTCCCCAAGGCCGGCGGTGTCACCTATTCGTGCGCCGGTTGCCACGACGATAACCGGAAATACACAAAGGAAAAGGGATTGGGCGGGTTGTAAGGAAGGGATGCCGTTGAGGATACGTGTCGCTTTCTCACCCCTCGGATGGTGGTTGTGGTGTGGAATGACCGGGCAAAACCGTTTCCTTTATTGATCAATAAACAAGACAATCCCACCGGAGGATTCAACCGGTTATGAATCGGTGAGGAATGGCTACCGGCCGCCTGATCTATTCCACCGCACCTACTTTGGCCATGTCACTCAGGTGCTTCTTGAGGGATTCGCACATCAATTCACAAAACATCTGCATGCCGGAATTGCCCACTTTGTAAAAAGTCTGGACACCCTCCCGCCGATGCTGCAAAAATCCATGCCGGTAAAGAATCGCCAAATGTTTGGATACCGTGGCCTGGCTTTTCCCCACGATTCCGGCCAGTTCCCGGACGCATTTTTCCCCCCTCATCAGCTCATGCAAGAGAAGTATACGGGTAGGATCCCCCAAGGCCCGAATACGTTCGGCCAGCATTTCACGAAATTCCGGGTTGCTAAGATCGTCTTGAATAGTCATGTCATTCTGCCGTGCCTGGATGTATTTTTAACCATATACTAGCATAGCTATAAACGAAACAGCAAGGAACAGGCTACCATAAATTGGAAATTAAATCAGCATATATTAGTAAATAGATAATAATAGTTAATTAAATAACTTTTATGATTCAACCGAGAAATGTGTACACCGGAGACATTATGCCCAGGATTGAATCCCTCGGTTGCTTTAAAGACGTCCCTGAAAGGGACTCAGATGGATTTCGGGAGGTGTAAACACAATCCGGGGAGTCAAAGCGTGGTGATTAGGCTTTTCCTCACCCTGGCCCTCGCCCAGAGGGAGAGGGGATTGGGTGGATCTCTACGGTTGCCGCGATTGGCAATCTATCGCTTTTTGCCGAAAAATGTACGCACATGCCGGATGAACCACTTTCATCCTCTTTCCCCCTTCAATAATCTCATGCCATTGAATGTGACTAGCAGCGAGGTTCCCATGTCGGCCAGGATCGCCATCCACAAGGATGTCCATCCCGGAACTGCCAGAAGTCCGAACAGCAACTTGGTTCCCAGGGCGAGACCGATGTTCCAGCCGATGATCCACACGGTCCGGCGGCTGTGGCGGATCAACCAGGGGATTTTGCCGAGATCGTCATTCATCAACGCCACCGGGGCGGTTTCCAGGGCCACATCCGTGCCGATCGCGCCCATGGCGATGCCTATCGAGGCGGCGGCCAGAGCAGGCGCATCGTTCACTCCGTCGCCGGTCATCAGCACATGGCCGTGCTTTCGGACCAAGTCCTCAATCCTGCTGACTTTATCCTGGGGCAACAGTTCCGCGTGGACTTCGCTGATTCCCACATCGTCCGCGACTTTCCGGGTGGTTCCCACGTTATCGCCGGACAGCAGGACCACCCGGTTGACATTCAGTTCCTTCAGCGCTTGAACGCAGGCCGCCGCTTCGGGCCGCACAGTGTCCTCGATGAGGATGGCGCCGAGGGGAATGCCATCAGCGGCCACGCCTACGGCGATCTTCTCCTCCGGTTCATGAAGTGACATGCGTACGTGCATTTCTTCCGAACAGAGGTCTTTTTCGTGGAAAAATCGGTGGTTGCCCACCAGGATCCGCCGGCCTTCGACTTCGGCCATGGCGCCCCGTCCGGGGAAGCTGATGAAATCGCGGGCTTCGGGGATTTCCCCTGGGCCATGGGCATTCGCGTAGGCTACGACCGCCCGCGCAAGAGGATGTTGCGAATAGTGTTCCACCGCCGCCGCCAGCCGGATCACTTCATCCGTGGGCTGACCATTCAGCGCCACCACGTGGTCGACCCGCAAGCGGCCGGATGTCAAAGTACCGGTTTTGTCGAAGGCCACGGCCCGGATCCGGCTGGTTTCTTCCAGATAGGCCCCGCCCTTGATCAGGATTCCGTTCCGCGCCGCCGCGGAGAGCGCGCAGACCAACGATACCGGCGTGGAAATCATCAACGCGCAGGGACACGAAATGAGCAGCAAGACCAGCGACCGGTAAATCCATTCCGGCCATGGGCCTCCCAGCAACGGGGGCGCCACCGCCAACACAGCCGCCAGGGCGATGACGGCCGGGGTGTAGATCCGGGCGAAACGGTCCACGAGATGTTCCACCGGGGCGCGCCGGGCCCGGGCGTTTTCCACCAGTTCGATAACCCGCGCGAGCGTGCTTTCATGGGCGCGCTTGTCCACCCGCACTTCCAGCGCGCCATCCTGGTTGAGGGTTCCCGCGTACACGGCGCTGCCCGTTTCCTTGGGAACCGGAACCGATTCGCCGGTGATCGGCGCTTCGTTGACATAGGAAGAGCCTTGCGTCACCGTGCCATCCAGGGCGATGCGGCCTCCGGGACGCACCAAGATGCGCTCACCGGTCAGCACTTCTTCCACGGGGTGGCTCTCGATTCCCGTTTCCCGGATGACATCCGCGGTGGCGGGAGACAGGGCGAAGAGGCTTGCGATGGCGTTTTGAGCTCGCCCGATGCTGTATTTTTCCAATTCCTGGGACAGAGCGAAGAGAAAGGCCACGATCGCCGCCTCGGACCATTCCCCCAGGCCGATCGCACCCGCCACGGCGATGGCCATGAGTACATGCATGTCGAAGCGCAGCGCGCGGAGGCCCAGCCAGACCTTGGGGGCCAGTTTCCAGCCGGAGGCCAGAAGCACAAAGGTCAGAACGGCCCATGTTATCCATTCCCAGACATCCAGCAGCCAAAGCCCGAAGGCAACCGCCAGCAGCCCGGCAGAAAGCAGAACCAGCGGGGATTCTCCGCCGATTCCCCGCCAGAAAGACACCCCCGCGTAGGGGGAGCGGGAGGCGCGGGATTTCACTCCGGAAGCCTTCATGCCCGTAGCGGCGATCCAGGACGCTATGTCCTCCGGCTGAACGAGCGCGGGATCGTATTCCACGGTCATGCGTCCCTGGATCAGATCGAACGCCAGGGGCTGAACACCCTTGCGGCCTTGAAACGCCTTGCGCAGGATTTTTTCTTCATTGGGGCAATCCAAACCTTCCACGTGGAGAGTCAGGCGTTTGCGGGAATTGTTCATGACACAATGGTCCTACACGCGCTTATCGTCCCGCGCGAACTCACGCACATGATCCAAACCGTCGCGGAGGAACCGGGTTACGTGGTCGTCATCCAGCGAGTAATAGACCATCTTGCCTTCGCGCCGGTACTTGACCAGCCGCAAGTCGCGCAAACAGCGGAGTTGATGCGAAACCGCCGAGCGGGTCACACCGAACAGGGCCGCCATGTCGCAGACGCACAATTCTTCCTTGGACAGGGCGTAGAGCATTTTGACCCGTGTGGGATCGCCTAAGGCCTTGAATGTATAGGCCAGGTAGGAGAAGAGGTCCGGACTGGGAAACGATTTTTGCACGCGTTCCACTTTCCGGCGGTCGATAAAGACGGCGTCGCATTCATCCCGCGCGCCGTTGTGGGATTTGAGAACCTTATTCATCACGACACTTTCTCCGAACAAATAAACGATTGAATAGATACTCAATCGTTGTATGGATGATTTTACTCTGAAAAACATGAGAATGCCAGGAGAGGGGGCTAAAGGGAGCGTGATTCCATCACGCTGTGATGGGTATCTTCTCCATTCAAACCAGGAACTGCCGCCTACGGCTATTCACATTCATCCCCTGCGGGGATGAAATACGGCTTCCCTACGGCAGTTGTTCCAAGTCGTTCAGGTCCTTGTGCCGGCCGCTGGCCTGTTTGTTAATCTTCAGATCATCCAGTCCGATAAGGGTTACAGAAATCCCATCAATCTCGGCCGTAACGCGTCGTGCGTAACAGCTGGAAAACTCCACACCCGAAATGGTGGTCATTATTTCCAACCGCATCGGCGGGACTCCCATCCGGACAATCTTACCCGGTTCCTTGAACAGAGTGGCGGGGATATCCGCGGCACAGAAGCCAAAATCGGCCAGGGCCTTCTCCAATCCAGCAGCATTGTGAGGATTCAGGGCGATCCAAATATCCATATCGCCCGTGGGACGGGGATAACCATAATAGCCCACCGCGTATCCCCCGATGAGTAAATACTCAACGTGGTGGGAATTCAGCAATCTCAAGAATTCTTTGAAGTCGGGTGGTAGCCGGATCATAACCGTACGCAATCTGACGCAGAAGTTCCACCGCCTCGAGACGCTCGAGCGGCGTCCGGCGGAGCCAGTATTCCTTGTCGCCGGAGTCATTCAGATCCGTTCCCACTAGAACGATGGAACGGTCGACTCGGGGAAACTCCGTTGGTTCCGTACGCCGTGGATTCTCTTGATCCATAATCACCTCCAGGCCTCATCCCCGGGCCGTCATTCAATATACATCCCGGACCACGCCTTACTGGGGTATTCCGAACGTCTTGCAATATTCAATGAGATCCCGGGCCCGCAAAACCTGGATGGTGTTGGTGGCGCGGTTGCTGGGATTGTATTCCCCCGAGGCGAAGAGCACGAGGTCCTCCTCCCCCAGCAGTCCCTTTTCGAACAGGAACATACCAGCGGTGGCGGTGCGGATCGAGCCGGGCAGGTTGGGGTACATGACCGGATGGATCCCGTAATACATGTGCAGTTCGCGGAAGGTTTTTTCCTGCGAGGTCAACGCCAGGATCTCCGGCTGCAGGCGCAGGCGGGAGATGAGTTTGGCCGTGTTGCCGCGCCGGGTCACGGAGACGATCTTGGTGACGTTGGCCGTGGCGCAGAGGGTCTTGATCGAATCGCAGATCGCCCG
>JBHGBC010000174.1:0-12224 GCA_041946805.1 bacterium | reverse complement strand
CATTATTTATCAAGGTGTTGAGAGGATTTTACTAGGATTTTGGTTCACGGAAGCAGGTCGATATAACTGAACAAGCAATGCTGGCCGCCATCCATCTTGCGAAGATAAATGGAGTAGTTTGGAATGTGGCATTCCCGAATCTCCTCAAGACGCCGGGCCATGCCGCGGCGTGCAATATTTTATATTATTCGATCTTTTCCTCCCGAAGACGGATGACCATTCCGGAATATTATATATTTTTTTAATTCTCCATACCGAAAATTTAACTTAATATACGCATTCCTTGGCTGCGCTGGAGAACGCTTGAAGGTTTTCAAGGGGCGTTTCAAAAAAATGATCCGAGGCGGAGCAGATATATCCGCCCTCCTTCCCCACCTTTTCAAATAATTCGAAAACCATGGCGCGGATGGTTTCCGGCGTTCCCAATGTCAACACGTTGAATTGGTCGAGTCCGCCGATCATTGCAAGACGGTTTCTGATCTTTGCAGCGAACTCCCACGGTTCCTGATTGCCACCGATGCTGATGGGTGCGAGGGTTTCCGTGACATCGCAACCGTTGGCGGCGATCAGATCCTCGATTTTGCTCGTTCCCCCACAGGTGTGATAACTTATCTTGAATCCCAATCCGTGCAGAGCGTCATGGATTTTCCGGTCGTAGGGCAGACAGAATTGTTCGTGAATTTTGGGAGATATAACGGTGGAGGAACCCGCCCCACCTCCGGTCTCAATCAGATCGTATTGTGCGCCTTTCATCGTCTCGATAAATTGCAGTTTCTTTTGGAGCAGGATGGAAAGAAACTCGTGTACCCAGCCGGGTTTGTCAAAGCAGGCAACGATTAATTGATGGACATCCATCAGGCAACAGGCGTGCTGCCAGCAACCCGCCTGATCGCCCCAGACAAAACCGCGAAGAATCCCCCGGTCTCCCAGACGATCGTATAATTCACTCACCACCTGGAGATTTAATTGAGAAACGGGCATGTATCGATCGATGAGGCCTATATCGTCATCCCGCTTGACTAGGAATTCCGTCACCCAAATGGTCTGGCGGTTCCCGCAGGTTTTATAGGAAAGATCGCCGCCCGGCGTATGGATCGTATAATGGCTGATGCGATGGTTCGGGTCGCGGTCGATAACTTTCTCTTCCAGAATCCAATCGGACGCCAGGGCGCTGAGGCTAGCGCCTCCCTCCTGCACCTGGCCGGTATTGCCAAAATATTGAGCCTGGGCGTCAAATCCGAATTTCTCAAACGCCTCGATATCGCTGATTCCGCCGAGATATTCGTCCAAATGGAATTTTTGCCATTGATGGAGAGACACAGGAAGGCGATCCGGCTTTTCCCGATTCAACGCGCGCATCATTCGTTCTTTGGGCGTCATGGTTATGTTCCTGGTAACAGCATTGGGATTTTGTATCATCCTACATGGTGATTCAGCAGGATTTTCTTTGACTATCATATCATACTCGTGTTGGGTTTTTAAACGGATGTAACCATTTCGCCGCATGAAGACATCCGGTGACATCACGTCGCCCTTACCTTCTTGACATATGTCTCAACCTATTAGAACCTCTCTTCATGATATCGAAGAAATAAGCGCGAGGATTTTCTTCACCATGGCGCCCCGAACCATATTCTCGGAATGACGCGGATTGACCTCATAATCTTTGGACAACCGGCGATCGCTCGTGATCCATGCGAACGTCCTTTCCATAATCCACCGTTTGGGCAACACGGCGAACCTGTCTTGAATTTTCGTGGAGATATGCACCCGCGTGTCGAGCAGGATCTCCGCGTAATGGACCGGGTTGCCTCGATACCCCGAGTCCGCCGAGGCCGCTTCGATGGTGGGGTGTTTCGTGATCACCGATTCGATCCCATAACCGCCTGCCCTCGTGTCCGCCACATTCGCGTCCGTCACCTCCACATGGAATCAATGGCCTTCCATGTCCACGCCAATGTGCCGTTTTCGCCCCTTCACTTTTTTTCCCCCGTCGAAGCCCCGCGTGTCTCCGCCGCTGACGGTTTTCACGCTTGGCGAATCAATGATGACGTAGGAGGGATCCGGGTGGCGGCCTTGCTGGACCGGTGCCGGCGATTGATTTCGTCCATGATTTGTTCCCAGGCGCCCCGCCAGCACAATCGCAGGTAGTTAGGAGTAAACGCTTTTCCAATTCGGAAAATCATTGGGCAACTGCCGCCATGGGCACCCCTTCCCTACCAGATACAAGATGGCATTGATCATGGAGTGCAGGGGATGTTGGCGCCGGTTGCCATACCCGTTGGAGTATTCGAGTAGCGGGTGGAGGGTCTCCCATTGGGCATCCGTCCAATCACTAGGATAATTCATGGCGGATTCCATCATTCCCGATAAGATAAAAAAGTACAGTCTCTTACCAAATTTTATACAGCCGGTAATTCATAGAGACATGTTCATGCCATTTCGAGTTGGAGGATTGGAATCGGAAATATTCCCTCATATTTCTCTGTGGGTAGAGGACAGAGTGCAACGCGGCAGCCAGCGGACTTCCAACTCCGGAAACGTTCTACAAGCAGGGCGGAAATCCAAATCCAATTAATGCTCAATTGATGCTCAACGTTGATTTAATTTTTCCCTGGAATGGGCTGGGTGGAATCCCCAAGCCCCTCCGATTGCATGAGTTTTAGGCCCCGAGGAGTAGCGTGGAAAATATGTTCGGATTTTCCCAGCGCGCCGTTTCGCATGCGCACGCTTGTGGTGGTGAATCCTTGCCGATCATGCGCCGCCAATCGTCGCCGGACGGAACGGACGTTGGCGTTTTCCAGGGCGGCCAGTTGTTTCACGGACAGGACCCGAAGATCCGCGAGATAACGAAGCGACTGAAAATCGATCAATCGCACGGGGGATGACATGATGTTCCTTCATCCTTTTTCCTTCTAAACAATCGGGAAGATTAAAGAAGGAGTTTCCTAGAGATTTCAAAGAGATGGTTCAATATCCGTAAAGCCGTTCATTTTTAGTCAATGTAATCACACCAGGGAAAAACCGAGAAGAGAATCCACTTTTGGACAGCCATCACCAATCCGAGACGATTTTTTTGTTAAATTGGAGTAGTAACTTGTACCCTTGACGCTGGGGTGTTTGTAAGGTCTACTGGCCAGGATGGCTGATACAGGGCACTGAAAAGAATTTTACCACGCACCGGGACACCTTGATCGGCACAAACCCGAGGCCAAGTACAATTTCTTTTGGGTTCTCTGGTTCGGAACGCCCGGTTTCCAAACTCGGATGCACGCGTATCAGGTTACAGCCTGAATAAATGAAGGTCACCCAATGAAAAACCGGACGGCGTTTTGTATCCTGATTGCTTTTACCGTATGGGGCCACGTTTCCACCGCCGAGCCAATCCAGACCGACGAGAGGAATCCGCAGGACACTTTCTTTTTGATTCCTCATACCCATTGGGAAGGGGCGGTCTTCAAAACCCGGCAGGAATATTTAGAGATCGGTTTGCCTAACATTTTACGAGCTTTGCGGATTTTAAAAACCTGTCCCCATTACCGTTTCGTTCTCGATCAAGTTTGTTACATAAAACCATTTCTAGAACGCTATCCGCAGGAAGCAGCCGCTTTCCGCCGGTTCCTTGCAGACGGCCGGTTAGCGGCCGCCGGCGGCACGGATGTAATGCCCGATGTGAACATACCCGGCGGGGAATCCTTCGTGCGTCAAGTGCTTTATGGCAAGGGGTATTTCCGGCAAAAATTGGGTGTGGATATAACCGTGGGGTGGTTGTTGGATACGTTTGGGCACCATGCACAAATGCCACAGTTGCTCAGAATGGCGGGATACAAGTCGTTCTGGTTCTTTCGGGGCGTGCCGGACCGGAATACCCCTTCCGAATTTCTGTGGGAAGGGATTGACGGTACCCGAATTCCCGCGTTTTGGCTTCCCCAAGGATACTCCCTGGCTTATGGTTCACCCCAGACGCAGCCCGAGTTCAATGCCTTCATGAAAAGTAAATTTGAAATCCTGACACCGCAGGTTCGAGGAAAGGACCGTGTAGTTCTTGCGGGAGCCGATGTCAATGAGCCGGAGGAGCATGTCCCACCGCTGCTGGAACGGTTCAATGACCAGCCGGACGCGCCCTTTGAATTGCGTTTTGCCACTCCCATCGATTTTGAATCTGCGGTGGCCAAGCGTCCTGAGCGGCCCGTGGTTACGGGAGAACTCAATCCGATTTTCCAAGGGACGTACAGCAGCCGGATTGAGCTGAAACAGCGGACCCGCGATCTGGAGCGGCTGCTGCTCACATCCGAAAAACTCGGGGTGATTCTGCGTGGATTGGGATCGCCGGTGGAGGAAGAAATCCTCTGGCGGGCCTGGGAGCCGATGCTTTTCAACCATGCCCATGACTTGATGTCCGGCGTAATGACCGATCGTGTATATGAAGACACCCTCCGCGGCTACGATTTTTCCAAACGGATCGCCGAGGAGGAATTGGAAGCGCGGTTCCGAGGGATTGCCTCTCTGATTGACACCCAGGGCGAAGGAACCGCGTTGGTTGTGTTCAATCCCTTGAGTTGGGAGCGCACCGACATCGTCCGGGCGGAAGTTGGATTTTCAGACGGCGGTGTCCGCGATCTCCAATTGTTGGATCCTCTGGGACAACCGGTTCCGGTTCAGATCATGAAAAGCCAGCCCAACGCGGATGGCCGTTTGCTCCAAGGCCAAATCGCATTCGTGGCCCGCGGTGTTCCCGCGCTGGGCTATTCTGTCTATCGTGTGGTTTCGTTGCGTTCGTCGCGGCCTTCTTCCGCCGGCGCGGAGACGCCGATGCCGGATTCCGCCATGGAGAACGAATACTATCGCCTCGATCTCGATCCAGTCGGCGGCGCGATTACCCGCTTGATGGTTAAAAGGGACGGTTGGAATGCTCTAAACGGGCCGGGCAATGTAGTGGCCCAGGAACCGGATCACGGCGATATCTGGGAACTGTACCGGCCTCTGGACGGCTTCAGCCGGATTGCCATGAAAGACCGGCAACCGCCTCCTTCCCCGGATACGGCGCTTTTGAGTGTAGCCTCGACGGAACCCAGAGGGAAAATTATCCACGGTTCTGTGGTTTCGGAGTTTACTGTCACTCATGCCTTCGGCGAAAAGGGCCGTTTCAGCACGGCGATCCGTCTGTATGCCGATTTGCGCCGGATTGAGATTCACACCCGGCTTCTCAACAACGATCAGTTCGTCCGGTATCGGGTGATGTTCCCTACTTCCATCTCGAACGGCGAGAGCGTTCACGAGATTCCCTTCGGGGCGATCCAGCGTCCTGAGGGCATTGAATACCCGGCTCAGAATTGGATTGACTATAGCGATGGGGAAAAAGGTTTGGCGTTGCTGAATCGGGGACTTCCCGGAAATAATGTTTCCAGTGGAACAATGTTGCTTTCGCTCTTGCGCAGCACCCGGATTGTCGCGTACGGATTTGCCGGTGGATACGAACCCGGCATGTCTTCCGATTCAGCCTTCGAATTAGGCCAGGAATTGACCTTCGATTATGCGCTGGTCCCCCACACCGGCGATTGGCGACAGGGGGCTGTTTACCGTGATGGATTAGAGTTCAATCATCCGCTGCTGGCGCGCACTGAATCCGCGCATACCGGTATTTTACCCAACCGCTGGGGATTTCTTGAAATCAGCCATCCCCAGGTTGTCGTGACCGCGCTGAAACAGGGTGCGGACGGCTCTGCGATACTTCGGGTTTACGAGGCGGCGGGACAGCCTGCTGTTGGAGTAAAAATCATATTATCGGTGCATGTATTGGATGCCATGGAAGTCAACCTAATAGAGGATCCGGGCCTAAAATTAGAGGTTGCTAACGACACATTGCTATTCAATCTCAGACCGTTCGAGATCAAGACCATCCGGATGGAACTTCAACCATCCGATCCCAGAAAATGATAGAAAGGGGCGATAAGATATGTGTACACATTGCACTCGGCGGCAGTTTGTTGGGATTGGCGCGGTCAGTGGAATCGCGCTGGCCACAGGTCACTTGGCATTGAAAAGCGAGGCGTCGGGCGCCTCGTCCGCCGCGGGATCGAAAGTCCGGATTGGCGTGATCATGGCCGGAAATCCGGGGGAACGGAGTTGGTGTCCGTCGGAAACGGAAATCACGGCCGCGCGGATGCGCCTGGAAAAGGCGGAGAAGAACCTGGGCAACGTGGAATTCGTTATCGGCCAGGCCAACAATCCCGAGCAGGCCACCGCGTTGCTGGCCACGGCGGGTCCCGATGCTCCCGTGCTGGTCATCAGCGCGGATATCTTTGGCCCGAAAAGTGTCATGCCGGCGATCTTTCAACAGAACCGGCCGGTGGCCTTGTTTCATCTCCCGGTCGTGGGCGGGCATGACTGGTGCCTGGTGAAGCCGTGGCGTGAGGAGGGCCACCGGATCACGCTGTTCAACACGACCAACTACGACGAATTGGAACGAGCCGCGGCGCTGCTGAGAGTCATCCCGCTGTTGCGGCGAAGCCGAGTGCTGGTTTCGCCGCCGTTCAAAGGCACTCCCGAGTCTTACGCGCCGGAAATGGTGAAAGAACGGCTGGGGGTTGAAATTGTCCAGATCGCCGATGGACGCTATGACCAGATTATGGACAGGGTAGACGCGGCCGAAGCCGAAACGGTGGCAAAAGTATGGCTCGAGGAGGCGGAAAGTATCGAGGAACCCAACCGGGAGGATGTGGTCATGGCGGCCCGAGCGAGCCTGACACTGAACCGGTTGATCGCGGAGAACCGCGCGGATGGATTATGCGTCGGGACCTGTATGAGCTGGCTGAAGCGCGGCTTTCCATGCCTGGGATTTTCACGCCTTAACGACCGGGGAATTCCCGCCGCTTGCGATGGGGACATGGACTGCCTGCTGACCATGTTGATATTCCAGCACGCGCTGAACCGGCCTGGCTTTCTGGGCAACGCGGCGGGCGTGGATACGTCCAGGAACGCGTTTCACCTCTCCCACTGCTCGGCCCCCCTGCGGATGGAAGGCCCGGAGAGCCCCCAGGCGCCTTACCGGCTCCGGCGGCATGCGGAAGTCCGTGGCGGCGCGGTGACCGAGGTTCATTATCGTATCGGACAGCAAGTTACATTCACCAAACTGGTCCATCTGGACACGCTGTTGATGTTTACCGGCACGATCATTGAAGTTCCCGAAGTGCCCAAAGACAAAGAGCGAGGCTGCCGGACGGAAATCGTGGCCGAGGTAAAAGACGCGGAGAAGCTGCTGGACAATTGGGGCGGTGGAGCCCTGGGCGCGAGCGCCGAAGACTATTATGCCTCGTTGCACCGGGTGGCCTACTATGGCGACCAAACCCAGACGATCCGCCACCTGGCCCACCTGACAGGATTGAAAGTGGTGGAGGAAGTTTGACCGGGATCGGATGTGTGGGAGATCAGGGCGTGATGCAACGAAACATGAAATTATTCTCTTGGATAATTTTTGGTCTCTTTTTCCCCCCGGTTGCTTTATCCGGGAATCCGGAAAACGGGAATGATGCCGAACGATGGCTGGACCGGTTCCGTTTTATTTCCCCCGCCTCCGCGGAGGAGACCGTCAGTCAGATGGGAGGGAGTCTGCCCGAATTTCAGGTCATTCCCGCGAAGGCGGGAACGCAACTCGTCCGTGTTTCGCTCCCCTTTCCCGCGGGATCGTTCCCCGGCGAGCTGGGATTGGCGGTCAAACGCGGCGAGGAAACCATGGTTCCGGACATTCGCGTTCTGACGTTTCATCCCGGCCGGCCGAAATATGTCCGGCGTGCCCTTATAACCTTTCCCTACGCGTTCACCGATCTTCAACCGGTCCTATTTACACTTTCTCTTCAAGTCGCGCCCCCAAAGATGATCTCGTCCCCGGTGGAGGAACAGGATGGATCCATTCATTGCGTGATCGGCGATCGAGAGATAGTTCTGCGCGGCCAAGGGCTCGAAATCACGGGAAAGGATCAACCGTTTTGGCGGGCAACCTGGATCGCGCCCGAGCGGGTAAGCGGCTCAACCCCCGCGCTGGAGGTGATTGAAAGCAGTCCAAATTACCTCTGGCTCCGTTGGCTGATGTACGATCGGCACTGGCCCCGGATCCTGGAACTCCGTGCGGATTCACTGGGAACGGTGGCCGCGCAGCTTCATTTGCAAAATCATAATTCCACTCCTCCAATCGAGGCTATCGCGCCGGAATTGGGTTGGCGAATCGAAGGTCCCGCCATCACGGAGTTACAGGTCGGAGCCTTGATATCATCGGTGAAAAGCGATTGGAGTGAATCATCATTCAAGGGCGGCGATTCCGCCTTCCTGCATGCCAGGCCGGAGATCCTGTCTTTTCCCCGGGCGCCTTTCACCCGCCGCGGATCGCTGCGCGTCCGGCAGGATGACAGACTCTCCGAGGTGGTTTATTACCGCTCTCTCCCGGATGAAAAGGTGCCTCATCAATACACCGCCTGGAGGAACGCCGCCTTTGTCATTGCGGGCCCAGGCCAATGTATGTGGACGGCATGGCTTGAACCGCCGCATTCGATTCGCATCGGAGCCGAATTCTTCGATTCACTTTATGATTCCGGCCTCCCACCCGATCTGTCCCCGGCGCCGATTTTGGATGACATCGCGGCCGGACACCGGGACGCCATCGCGCGCTCGGCGCGCGTTGGGGATGATTTCGGCAACGTCACGGGCTTTAACCATCTCGGCGAAGCTCCCGACCATGGGATGAACCGGTTGAATCATTGCCCGCCGATTTTTGAAGAGTACTACCGGTCGGGCGATGAGCGTTTGCGCGCCACGGCGCTGTTGTGGTGCGGCAACTTTCATGACTTGTCGATATGGTGGGGAGACAAGCCCGGCAAGCAGGGATTTGGCGGAACCCGGTACAACAACGCGGCTGCCGCGGGCCAGGAGGTCCCCGGTAATTCGGATTACATGTGGCGGACCGATTCTGCCTCCGACTTCTGCACGAAGGGATATGATTCCTTTTTTTATGCTTTTGAGGAGACCGGCGATCCCCGGATGGCGGTGGCGTTGCGGTCCCAAACCGCTTACGCGGAGGAATGGGTACATGCCGATCAGGGGGAATGCCGGAATATCGGCGATGTCCGGGATTTCATGCGCCTGTACCGCTTCACGGGTAACGAAAGATACCACCAGCAGGCGCTGCGGCTGTTCCGTGAATTGCGCGCGCGGCTCTCTCCCGGCGATTTGTTCAGCCAGGGAGGCGATCCCATCGAGACGGACATACCTTTTATCGCGGACGACCAAGCGGAATATAGGCATCCCTTCGCCAAGCCTTACATTATCGGATACGGGCTGGCGGGATTGCCCGAACTCGTGACAGCCAATCCGGACGAATCCCGGCTGCGCGAGACGGTCCGGGCGGTGGCTCGATTCATGGCGGATTCGCAAGACGCGCTGGGTGCGTGGCGGTATCCTCATCCCCGTTCTCCCAGCATGATCCTCTGCCAATCCATGGAGCATGCCGCCCAGTTGGTCAACGCGCTGCCCTTGTTTGATGGGGGGGTGGATGATGGGGATCATCTCTTGGACGCCATCGAAAGGACCCTGCGGCTGCGCATTCTAGGCTGGCGCAAGTCCGGTACGGTTTTACATTCACTGGGCGCGTGGGAGCAAGCCGGGGGCATCCTGCGCGAGGGCAAGACATTTTATGATCTTTATAGCCATTTCAGTGACCGCGATTATTCCCGCGATTACACGGAAGGCGGGATCGGAGCCGGGAGTTCATCTCCCGAAGGATTGGTTTATTTCACAAAAGTGCTATCGGCTTACGCCCAACGCCGTCCCCTGGAGCGGCTGTTTCGCGCTTCTCCTACATTGGCAACCGTATTGCAAAGATTGGATGACCGGCGGCTCCGCCTGATTCCTCAATCCCAAGGCTCGTTTCTCCGCGTCGAGCACCCGGATTCCCACGAAACCGGTTTTCTGTTATGGGCGCCGGAATGGATTACATTTCCTTCCCTGGGATACAGTCAGGCCGAGTTGGGCGGTATGGAAATCCCCTGGAAAACCGATCCGGAATCCGGCCTGGTCTCCTATACCTTGAACCGGCCGGAGGCTGATTTCACCGCCGCATTTTTGCCTGCTGCGGATTACGTGGACTGTTTTTATACGGTCTGGCCGAAATCCGCCGAAGGGATGCCCGCGTCGCTGGGAATCGGCCCTTGTCTGCAGTTAAAACAAGGGATCTTTGAAGGGGAAGACGAGGAGTTGATGAGCCGTATCCACTATGTGTCCGAGGGACGTTGGATTCCCTTGGGAAGCGTGGCCGGCGGCAACCGCCGCAATGTCTTGTATACGCGAGGAAATCCATCTCCGGAAATGGCGGGGGAGATGGCCCAGTCCGGCTGGCGGACGATTCAACGCCAACGTCCTGATGTCCCCTTGATCGCCGCCGTCAGCCGCGATGGACAATGGATCGCGTCCATCGCCACCGAGCATTCGTCCTCGATCTGCAACAACGCGAATGCCTCCCACCGCTGCATTCATTCGCAGGGGAATACTCTTTTGTTGCACGAAGGCCCCACAATCCTGCGTATGCGTGTATATCTTTTCCAAGGCCGATTGGATGATTTACATGATCGATATCAGCGGGATGTAAATCAATGGCAATCTTCCCCTCCGGTTCCTGTCCCGGCAGACACGCAGTCGGTCCGTTACGGTATGGCGCGCGATCTGCCCCGGTTTCATGAATCCCGCGTTCAAGCCATGGACTTTCCGATGGCTTACGATCCGAGCGGAAAGATGTCCTATTCCGAGTGGCGCGAACGGGCGCGGGAAATATATTTGCATAGTTTATTGACTCCCCCGCCCCGGGCCCCCTTCGAACCAGCCGTCCTCGCGAAAGAAGACCGGGGAACGTATGAAGCCCGGAAAATCGTTTTCAATGTCTCGGCCTACAGCCGTGTCCCCGCGTATGTATTGGTTCCCAAGGGGAAAGGGCCCTTCCCCGCGGTGATTGCCTTGCACGACCATGGCGCGCACTTTTCCATCGGCAAGGAAAAAGTCGTCCGGCCTTTCGATGTTTCCCGGGAACGCGCCGAGGACGCGCGGCAATGGGTCGATCAATATTATGGAGGCCGGTTTTTTGGTGACGAATTGGCGAAACGGGGCTATGTCGTGTTCGCCATGGACGCGTTGTTCTGGGGAGACCGGGGAAGGCTGGAAGGCGTTCAATATGAAGCACAGCAGGCGCTCGCCGCCAATCTGCTTCAGTTGGGAATGTCCTGGGCCGGCACGATCGTTTGGGACGATATCCGCAGCGCGGAGTTGGTGGCGGGCCTGCCGGAAGTGGATCCGGCCCGCGTCGGCGCGATGGGGCTTTCCATGGGGGGCCATCGAACGTGGAACCTGGCGGCGGCCACGGACCGGGTCCTTGCGGGAGCGGCGATTTGCTGGCTGGGAGACACGGCCACCTTGATGAAACCGGGCAACAATCAAACCAAGGGCTATTCCGCGTTTTCCATGATTCATCCCGGCTTGCGGAATGAGTTGGACTATCCGGACGTCGCCTCGATCGCGTGTCCCAAACCCATGCTGTTTTACAATGGGGATCAGGATGCCCTTTTTCCGGTGGCCGGGGTGCGGGAAGCCTACCGCAAAATGCGGATGGTATGGCAATCGCAGCAGGCGGACGATCGCTTGGTTACCAAGATATGGCCGGTTCCCCACGAGTTTAACCGGGACATGCAGGAAGAAGCGTTCGTCTGGCTGGATCGTTATTTACATCCGGATCATTCGAACGATAGAGAGTAGGGCAGGATGAAATTTCCAATTCATCCGGTACATGAGGCTCATCCGTTAATTGCGTACTTTTTTTCAAGCATGTCCGGCCGTTCTTCCATCGGGCCTGTCGGGAAGTTCAACCCCCGAATTCCCTCTCCCTTTGGGAGAGAGTTAGAGTGAGTGAATTTAGCAGGGGCGGATCTTGATGTCCACCCATACCATCAATGAGATGCAATACCATTTTTACCATTATGTATGTACTTACCGGAAGAACCTCAAATCCATGATCTTTATCTTGAATCGTTCATTCTCCAATCCGGAACTATCGTTTCCGAGTGAATTCCCGCGAACCCCAATGGCCGGCCGATGACGCTCGTATCCGGCTGAGCGGAAAACGCCATCAGCATGAGATCGGAGATGCCATCCTGATCGAAATCGGCCACCACTTCGGGCCGGTCGAAATAATA
>JBHGBC010000173.1:0-12515 GCA_041946805.1 bacterium | reverse complement strand
AACGGCGGGATTTTACGTACCGGGATCTGGACACCCAGAGCAACCGGTTCGCCAACGGGCTGAAAAACCTGGGATTTTTTCCGGGCGATGTGTTTTTCACCTTCCTGCCAAAAATGCCGGAACAATTTTTCGCTTTTCTGGGATCGCTGAAGTTGCAAGTCATCACCGGCACCCTGTTTTCCAACTTTGGAGAAGAAGCGATCCTCGACCGGGTGGGCGACGCGCGGGCGAAAGGGATCATCACCAAGAAAAGTTATCTCAAGAAAATCAACCGGGTCCGGGACCATATGCCGGCCCTGCGCTATGTGATTCTCGTGGACAGCGAGGAACACCAAGGCCCCGATGTTCTCAGTTATTCCCAATTGATGCGCGCGGCAGCCCCCGAATTCACCACCCTCCCGACGCCTCCGGAGACGCCTTCCATCCTGCATTACACCTCCGGCTCGACGGGCAAATCCAAGGGCGTGCTCCACGCGCACCGCAGTGTCTTGTCGCAAAACCAGACGGCGCGGCAAGTCCTGCAGTTGACGCCCGGTGACATCTACTGGTGCACGGCCGACCAGGGGTGGGTGACGGGAACCTCGTATGGCATCATCGGGCCGTGGAGCGTGGGCGCGACCCAGGTCCATTTCGGCGGCAATTACGATTCGCGGGCCTGGTTCACGCTACTCGAACAGGAAGGCGTCACCATCTGGTACACGGCTCCCACCGCCTTGCGCATGCTGATGCGGGAGGATCCCTCCATCTATACCCAATTCGATTTAAGCCGTCTGAAGTATATCTTCAGCGTCGGCGAACCGCTGAATCCGGAAGTGATCCACTGGTCGCGCAAAGTGCTGAATCACGACATCTACGACACGTGGTGGCAGACCGAGACGGGAGCCATCATGATCGCCAACCGCCCCGGGCTGGAGATCCGCCCCGGCTCGATGGGCCAACCCATTGACGGCGTGGAACCAGCCATCGTGGCGGACAATGGAGCCACGCTGCCGGTCAAGGAGCAAGGCAACCTTTGCCTGAAACCGGGCTGGCCCTCGATGTTCGTCACCTATTTGAACAACGAAGAGGTTTACCGCCAGAAGTTCCGGAATGGTTTTTATTTTTCGGGAGACACCGCCTACCGGGACGAGGACGGGTATTACTGGTTCATGGGCCGCAGCGACGATGTGATCAACACCGCCGGGCACCTGGTCAGCCCCTTCGAGGTGGAAAGCGCGCTGCTGGAGATCGAGGAAGTCGCCGAATCGGGCGTCATCGGCGCGCCCGACGACATCCTGTTCGAGAAAGTAGTCGCGTACATTTGCCTGCACCAACAATACGAGTACTCGAAAGAACTGGAACTGAAAATCCGGCTGTATGTGTCGAACAAGGTTTCCTCGTTCGCCACGCCGCAGGAAATGTTTTTTGTCGATTCCATCCCCAAAAACAAAAGCGGCAAGATCATGCGCCGCGTGCTCAAGGCCCGGTACCTGGGTACAGACGCCGGAGATATTTCCACCTTGGATATCTAAAACATGACCACGCACGAAATCTTGAACGGCATCTTTCAGGAAGTGTTCGATGACGACACGATCCAAATCCAGCCGCACATGACCGCCAACGATGTGGAGGGATGGGATTCGCTGTCCCATGTCAACCTGATCCTGGCCATCGAAACCCGCTTCAAAATTCACTTCTCTCCAAAGGAATTATTGACTTTTAAAAACGTGGGAGACCTGCTGAAAAGCATCGAGGCGAAAATCACCCCGTGAGGGCGCCGCGGCCGGGCCCGCACTTGACTTCCATTCCCGCCTGTGAGAGTTTGCCGCGGATGTCCCCGGCCCGGCCCCGGACAAGCGGATGCGCCGGGCCATCCCGCGTATCGGCGTACCGCGAAAAGGAGTATCCCGATGTGGAAACACCTGGCTTTGGCGTTGGTGGGCGGTTTGGTGGCATGGAGCATCTCCTGGGCATCGGAAGAAGAAAAAGAAGTGCAAAGCCAGATGCGGGAATCCGCGGCCCTGAAGGAGGAATTGAAAGATTGTCCCTATAGAATTATTTGCGAATCCTATCAAAGCAACAACTGGGAACTCTTCGTCATGAACGCGGACGGGTCGGATCCGGTGAATCTGACCAACACCCCCGATGCTCATGAAATGTATCCCCACGTTTCGCCCGACGGCGCGAAGATCAGTTTTGTCTCGGATGAAACGCAGGGCCGCCGCACGGTCCGGTGCGTGTATGTCATGAATCTCGACGGCAGCGGGCGCCGCAAGATCGTTGACGGCGGCCGCGAACCCTGCTGGAGTGGGGACAGCCAGTCCCTGGCGTATGTCAAAAGCAAGTATAAGGAATTCCAGGTCAATGATTACGCCACCAAGGGACTGTATTTCTACAATTTAGAAACCGGGCAGGAAACCGCGCATCCCAATCCGGCCATCGAACACTTATACAATATTTGCCTGTCCCCGGACGGGAATTGGATTGTCACCACCGTCCACGCGGCGATGGGCTTTTCGCACGCCATCCTCGCGATCGAGAGGAATGGCAACGGGGTGTATGATTTGAAGATCGAAGGCTGCCGGCCCGATATCAGCCCGGATGGCCAACATCTCGCCTGGGGATGGGACGACCACACCCTGGCCGTGGGGGATCTCAACCTCGTGGCGTCCGGCCCCACCGTCACGAACATCAAGAAAATCGTGATTGACAATGAACACGTCTATCACGTGGATTGGTCGCCGGACGGCCGCTATCTGGCGTACAGCCGGGGCGTGGGAGGCAACATGCCGGTCAAAGGCCCCGGCACCAACCGGGGTGTCGCGGAAATGGTCGGCGTCCGCGGCCCGTGGGTACTGCACGTGACCCCGGCGGCGGGCGGCGGGGATTGCGCATCCCTGACCCCGCTGGGAGAGACCTTCAAGGAAGCCGACTGGATTTACCCGGCGAAACCCTGACCGGTATGGACCGCTGATAGGCAGTTCAGTGGGACCGTTTTACCGTTTTGCGTCACTTTTTTTGTAACGATTCACCGGTTTGCAGTTCAGCTTTAGAGCACCAACAGCACATTTAAACTAGCCCCGGGCTTCAGCCCGGGGATGAGCGCGTTAGCCGTACATGATCCCCTCTCCCCCCGGGAGAGGGGTAGGGTGAGGGAACTCCTTACATCATGGTTCCGCCTCTATCAAAAAACTAAAAGTCACAGGCGCTGGTCTCATGAAAATAACATCCAATCTATATTCGATCCTGCTGTGTTTAAATCTTGTCATTTATCTTCACGGTTGCAGCCCTTCCCAGCCTGCGCCTTCCCCGTTGAAGGAAATCACCACGCCCTCCGGTGTAATCATGATCCTGGTCCCGGGCGGCGAGTTTGTCATGGGCGATAATCAAGGGAATCCGGACGAGCGGCCCGCGCGCAAAGTAAAGATTTCCGCCTTCGCCCTGGACAAAACCGAAGTCACGCAAGAACCCTACGAGCAATTGATGCTGGCCGCCCCGGCGCATTTCAAAGGTCCGGAAAATCCCGTCGAACAGGTGCGCTGGTCGGACGCGGCGCTCTATTGCAATGCCCGTTCCCGCCAGGAGGGATTGGAACCTTGCTATAACGAAGAGACCTTTGAATGCAATTTCGGCGCGAGCGGCTACCGCCTGCCCACGGAGGCGGAATGGGAATACGCCTGCCGGGCAGGCGCGGGCACCGCGTATGACTTCGGCAACGATCCCCGAAAACTATCTTCATACGCCTGGTTCGCGGACAATTCCCCAAAGAAGACCATGCGCGTGGGCAGTAAGAAATCCAACGCCTGGGGCTTTGTGGATCTCTATGGGAATGTGTATGAATGGTGCAACGACCGCTATAGCGAAACATATTATCAAAACGGCCCGGACCAGGATCCGCGCGGTCCCGACCAGGGCGGGCAGCGGGTGCTGCGGGGCGGATCGTGGAACTCCTCCGCGGAGGCCTGCCGGGCCGCGGCCCGCCTGGCGGATGATCCCGGCATCTCCGACGCGTGTTTTGCGCGGGATACCTATGGCTTTCGGTGCGCAAGGAAACTGACACCGGAAGAGGCGAAAACGCTGACCATGCCGGCGGCTTCCGGATGACCAGTCCCGGAGAAGATTGGACGCGTTTTATTCCAGGCAACTGGTTATCCGAACACAGAACTTTTTCAGCGCTATATTCGTAGTATGCGCCTCGAGAGGATCGCCGAACGATTCCCTCTCCCTTTGGGAGAGGGGCAGGGTGAGGGAAACCTGGGAAAGTACGGATTTCATCTTTTCTCTGCAAACGAGGAAACAGCTACCATTCCAGGAAGCCGAGCAAACTCCGATGGTATTTCACACCTGGCCGTTCTTCCTCTTTTTCACTGTCTTCTATGCCGTTTACATCGCGCTGAAAAACACGCGTTTTTCCGTGCCCTGGCTGCTCCTCGCTTCCTATGTTTTTTATGGCTGGTGGAATCCGTATTACCTGGTGTTGATTTTCTACGCCACGCTGTTCGATTACGCCGCCGTGTATTGCATGTCCCAAAGCCGGCGCAAGGGATTTGGGTTGGGCTGCAGCATGGCGAACAACGTCTTGCTGCTGGGTTTCTTCAAATATTACAATTTCCTTACCGAAAACCTTAACTGGATTTTCAGTGAAATCCATATCCCCTACCAACTTCCCGCCCTGGATATTTTGCTACCCATCGGCATTTCCTTTTACATCTTCAAGTCGCTTAGTTATGTCATCGACTGCTACCGCGGCGAGGTGGAGCGGGAACCCAGTTTCATCCGCCACGCGTTGTATGTGTCGTTCTTCCCTCAGGTGGCGGAAGGCCCGATCGAGCGGGCCAAGAACCTTCTGGTCCAGTTCCGCCGGACGCCCGCCATCACCAGGCAGGATGTCGGGGATGGCATTTCGTTGTTCGTCGTGGGTTTGTTCAAGAAAGCCGCGCTGGCCAATTACCTGGCCCTGTACGTGGACCGGGTGTACGCCGCGCCGGGCCAATATCAGTCCCCGGCGCTGATCCTGGCCACCCTGGCGTTCGGATGGCAACTGTATTTCGACTTCAGCGGTTACACGGACATGGCCCGGGGAATCGCCCGCCTGATGGGATTCCAGGTCATGCTGAATTTCAACCATCCCTACCTGGCCGCGGGATTCACCGATTTCTGGGCCCGCTGGCACATCAGCCTGTCGAACTGGCTGCGCGACTATATTTTCACGCCGCTGATCGCCGTGGGGAAAACCCGCGATCCCAGGTATTTGATCTACCGCAATGTGCTGATTACCTTCCTGGTCTCGGGCCTGTGGCACGGCGCGGCCTGGACTTTCATCATTTGGGGGATTCTGCACGCGGGCGGAATTTTATTGACCATGGAGCTGGACCGCCGGCGCTGGTACAAGAAACAGTGCCCCCGGTGGATCAAACAGCTGGGAACTTACATTCTCATCAATTTCACGTGGATCTTTTTCCGCGCGGAGAATATGAGGGACGCGGGCGTCATCGTGAGCCGAATTCTCACGCCGGGATTCGCCGATCCCGCGTTTCCGTGGCTCGCGGCGGCTTTGGTCTTGGCGGCGGTGACATATCAAGCCCTATACGAATCGCGTTACCGGCTCTTGCTGGAATCAACCAGCACGAAATACGCGCTGGTATTCGGGATGATTCTCTATCTCAGCCTGTTCCCGGGAGCCGGCGCATCCTCGTTCGTTTATTTTCAGTTTTAGCCGGATGACAATTTCATCACGGGGAACTATTTCATTACGGGGAACTATCGGCCGGTTTGCTGTACAACTGTTGAGCGACAACGGCGCGGCATGAAGACAGCCCCGGGCGTAAGCCCTGGAAGGGATAAAACAAGAGTGATCCATCCCCTCTCCCTCGGGGAGAGGGTTAGGGTGAGGGAAGCCCTGAAAGGGCGGATTTCTTCTTTTCCCGGCAATTGAGTAAACCGTTACCATGAGGGTATGCCATCCGATGGATGAAATCATCCAAGCGAACACGATGGACCGGCCAGAATATCCCTTCTCGTCCAACGCCATCCGGCTGGGCGTCTGGGAATGGATTTTCTTTGCCTTGATCTTTCTGGGATTGTACATTTTCGCACCGGCCCTCTGGGGATGGCTCTCGCCCTTGCATGCCGGGACGGACTATCGCGTTCCGTACGCCCTGAGCGAGGATTATTGGATTTACAACCGCTACAGCCGGGAGATGATAGCGCAACACAGGATTCTGGTGATCGGCGATTCCGTGATTTGGGGTGAATATGTCACGCCGAGCCAAACCTTGTCCCATCACCTCAACGATCAAGAAGACGCCGCGCGATTCGCCAATCTGGGAGTCAATGGCATCCATCCGTTGGCGTTGGAAGGTTTGTTGCGGTATTACGGCGGCCCCATCGCGAATCAAAAAGTGATATTGCAATGCAATCCCTTGTGGATGAGTTCGCCCCGGCATGACTTGCAAGTCGACAAGGAATTTTCCTTCAACCATCCCTGCCTGGTCCCGCAATTCCATCCCCGGATTCCGGGTTACCGGGCCGCTTTCCCGGAGCGTGCAAGTATCGTGATGGAGCGCGTCATCCCGCTCTTCGGGCTGGCCCGGCACTTTCGCGTGGCGTGTTTCGGCGGCTCGGACATGCCCGCCTGGACCTTGGATCATCCGAATGACAATCCCTTTCCGCTGCTCATGAAATCCCCGCCGGAACCGGAACAAGAGCTGCGGCACAAGCCTATTTCATGGGTTGAAAGCGGCATCGCCTTACAGGATTTCCCTTGGATCGAGTTGGAATCCTCCCTGCAATGGAACGCCTTCCACCGCACCTTGGATATGTTGCGCAAACGCGGAAATCAAGTATTCATTCTGGCCGGCCCTTTCAATGAACACCTGTTGAAGGGCGAAAGTAAGCAAAAATATCAACGAATGAAGCAGGGAATGGAATCCCGCTTCCAGGAATGGGGAAGCGCGTATTGCATCCCGGAACCGCTGCCTAGTGAACTCTACGCGGATGCCAGCCATCCCCTGGACCGGGGTTACGCGTTGCTGGCCGCACGGATCCATCCGGATCCTCAATTTCAAGAATGGAAACGGCGATGAAACGATTGGCCCAACATTTGATGAAGATTTCCTTCATTCTTTTTCCCTTGGTCTATGGAAGTATTTGCGTCTTCGGGGAAAACAACACCCCCAGGGACTGGAAAGGGCAAATTGTCTTTTCCAGCGACCGCGCCGGCGCCTGGCGGTTGTGGATGATCGATGCCATAACCATGGATTTGCATCCTCTCACCTCAGGAGACTCGGATTTCAGTGATGTCGATCCCGCATTCAGTCCGGATGGAAAATCGATCCTGTTCAGCTCCACCCGCGGGGGAAGCGTGGGCGTCTGGATAGTCAATGCCGATGGCTCGAATCCCCAGCGAATTTGTGACGGCGACCAGGCGGAATGGTCACCCGATGGGAGACGGATTGTTTTCCGGAGGAAGGAAGCCATATGGATCCGGGACCTGGAAAGTCAGCAAGAGAAAGCCATCTCGCCGGGCGGCTGGCCGCATTGTTCAGGACCATCCTGGAGTCCGGATGGCCGGCGGATCGCCTTTGCCTGCCGTTGGGAGGCCGGCAACGGAATTTATCTAACAACCCCGGACGGAGCCCCGCCCGTGAAAGTATACGATCAAAAGGGAGCCTGCGAACCGCATTGGTCCCCGGATGGCTCCCTGCTGGTTTACGAAACGGAAACCCATATCTGCAGCATCCAGCCGGATGGAAAGAAAAACCGTCTTGTCACGTATTTGGGCGGGATCCAGCGGTATGGGCGCTTCAGTCCGGATGGGAAATACATTGTCTATTGCCAAGGCCTGTCCGAGGCCGGGCCGTGGGAATTGTATATCGTGCCCGCCACCGGCGGAACGCCTTTCCGATTGACGGAAGGCGGTTCGGATATGAATCCCGATTGGAAATAAGTGGGCTGCCAGTCCGGAGGAAGCAGCATGATGATTCGAATAATCCTGCCTATATTGCTTTTGATGGCCTTCCTATCCGTGATTTGTTTTCCGGCGGCCCCGCTGGATGTCAATCAAATCATGCAGGAGAAGGGTACGCCGTTTACCTACCTGCTGGACACCGGGGACCATTCTCCCCGTCCGCTCTCTCCGGATTCGATCATGGAAAAGAAGAATTGGACACTCGTACCCGAGGATGATACCACACATTCCTTTCTGGGGGACGCAGTCTTCTTGAATGACCAGCTGGCCGTGGTCATCCGCCCGGGCAGCGAATCCGCCGAGGTCTACTCTCTGGTTTCCAATCCGCCGGCCTTGCGGGCGTCGATTTCACCCGCGGCCCCCGAACCGGATTCTACACTCGCCTTATCCGCGTTTTCCATCGGAGAGAACTCATCCAGCGCGGTGCAAGTAAAAGTGGTATTCAGTTCGGTGTCAAAGCAATATCCGGTTGTTTTGCGCCTGACCACGGGAGAGAGTATTCTGGAAGCGCATCCGGGGCGCGGCTCCGAAAATATCAGTATATGCGCGGATTTTCAGCATGTCATCGTGCCGGATTTTTTTGGGGATGACATGGTCTTCACCGCGAATTCGCTGGATCAGGATCCCATCTACTTGCCGGCCGAAAAATTTCTGATCGGAACGCTCTCCGGTTATCACACGCTGCTCATGTGCGTATGGCAATCCAACCGGTCCACGGCCCATGTGCAATTTATTCGTCAAGGAGACGAACGAAAAATCCATAGTCTTGCCGTCCGTGAAAAGGATGAACAAACAGTCTGGCTGGCGTTCCTGGAGCACAATGAAATCTGGACGCAAAATCCATCCAGTCGCCAAACGTCAAATCCAGCACCACCCTGGACGCCCCCCTTTCCCGCCAAATGGCGCATGGATGTATTGGCGCACGCGGGCCAGGGGGAATCGCGTCCTTACACCACCCCTTTCACCGCGAGCCATCCTGAAATGCCGTATTTGGTTTATCCAATGGATCGCGACGCGAACACGCCTTTGTCCATTTATACCCCGGTCGACATTATGAAGAACACCCTGGGCGTGGGGCCCTGCCAATATATTCTGGAAGCGGAACGGCTAACTTCCGAATCCCAGCTTACTCCCGATCAGGC
This sequence comes from bacterium, assembly GCA_041946805.1. Lineage (GTDB taxonomy): Bacteria > Hinthialibacterota > Hinthialibacteria > Hinthialibacterales > Hinthialibacteraceae > JABLXU01. Next base: position 3,425 of record JBHGBC010000173.1, on the reverse strand, counting down.
CGCCGATTGGATCGAGAAACAGTTCAGCCGGAAGAAGACCAAAGTGGATCCGGATCAAATCGCGGGGGCTCTCTCCGCCATGAATGACATCATCCGGCAAACTCAAGCCCGAATCCAGCAATACGCCCGTCACGCGGCGGAAATTCGGAATCGATGCGCCCAAGAAATGAAAAACCACCCCAGTGCGGCCGATGGGCTTGTCCCGTTGCAGCGAACCCTCGATGCGGTCCAAAAGGCCATCGGATCGAGACCGGACGCGAACGCCATTCCCGAAAACGCGGAACGGCCTGCCGCCCGGATTCTTCAGCTGACCGGCCAAGACAACGCGCTGGCAGAATGTAAATCCGCCTGCGCGGAACTGCGCGCGCTGGGCGCGGAGCAGGATTACCACTTATCGAAATACCGCATGTTGTTCCGGTGGCTGCGCCAGCAATGCCTTGCGTTAGGCGAACAGAATCCGGCCGCCCGGAATTTTTTGAATACCCTGCGCGCGCAAATCGGCGAAATATTGGGATTGGAATAAACGGAGATTACGATTTTATTTCGTAGAGGAGCCAAATCATGGAAACGCGTTCGGTGTGGCATTTGATACTTTTCATCGGGATACTGACCGCCGTCACGGGTAACATCGTTTTCGCGAAAGAAGATGCCGCTACCCCCTTCACGTTGATATTCGACACGGGAACCGCGTCCCCTCAGCCGCTGGCCGGCGAAGCGTTAATCCAACGCGCCGGTTTCACGCCCGTGGAAGAAGATATTCTGGATCACACATTCCAGGGCGACGCGGTTCTTCTGAATGACAAAATCGCCGTAGTGGTGCGGCAGAACGGCGCGGAAGTGGAACTCTACTCCAAATCTCCGGACACATTCACGCCGCGCGCTTCGTTTTCCCCCGGAGGAAGCCAGCGGGCCAATCAAATCCATTCGATTCAAATCAAGGAAAACACTTCCAGCGCGTTATCCGTGAATGTAACATTCGCGATGCGCGGAGGGACGGCCGCATCCTTGCTTCTGGAATTGACTCTCGGCCAGCCTTTTGTCCATATCAAACCCCGTGACAACGCGCCAGCCTTAAAATTAACCGCCGCCAGCCGTTTCGCCGTCCTGCCGGATTTCTTTGCCGATGACATGGTGCTCGACGCCCGGCGGTTTTCCCCGTCACAAGCCGATTTGCCCAGCGAGAATTTCTTCTTTCAAATGCTTGGGAACGGTGAAGCCATTTTGATGAGTGTCTGCTCCACACGGGACCAGGACATTCGCATTGAACTGTCCGGCCTGGATGACCAGAGGTCCATCACCGGCACGGAGATTCCGTTTGGCCAGGATGGTGAAATGTGGATATGCCTATTGGATAGTCCCGGGATTTGGCATACTCACGAGTTGGCCAAGAAAGACGCGGGAAAGATTATTCCCCTCGGCTGGACCGTTCCGTTTCCCGCGCAGTGGCGCACCGATTGGCAATGCGCGGGCGATTTCACCGACAGTTGGGAAATGTTAACCGAACAACCCAAGGGCCATTTTGTGCAATACGGCTGGCTGGGCAACGCCGAATCGCCCGGCACGGAGGATTGGCTGCGCAAGGACAAGCGGGAACGTTGGACAACCGTGTTAGGGTGGTTTCCCTATCCCTGCTGGATCGACACGCAAGGGCGGGGCCATCTGCAGCCCCTGGCCGATAACGTCGTCACGTTCGAAGGCCCGGCGTTGATCTATCCCATCAACCGGATCCCCGCCACGCCGCTGGACCGCTTCACGATCGTCGATCTGGTGCGGGCCACGTTGGGAGTCGGCCCCTGCGAGTATATTCTGGATTTGGAAGGTCAAAAGCAAGCCATGAACGGCATCGCCACCTGCGCGTTCCGGGACAAACTCAATCCGATCTATTCCCAGGGACGGCAAAAGCAATCCAAGGCCGAAATCGAAAAAGCCCTGGAGCAGGTGCTGTCGTTCGTGAAACACATCCGCGGCCGCATTGACGTGTATATCCAATTCGGCCATGAAATGCAGTTGTATTTGCGGCAGCAGGACCGGTCCGATCCCGCCGCCGCCCAAATCCTCGATGACTTGCTAGCCCTGACGGGTGAGCTCGACACGCGCATGGAAAAACGGAAAGATGATATCAACACCCCGGAGTACGCGGAAAATTTAGTCAACACGTTCCGGACGGCTTTGCTCGATTATGAAGGGCCGGACGCTTATACCAAGTGCAAGAAAATCACGGCGGCCATGGTCGAGGTCGGCGGCAATCAGGATGAATTGGTGGGCGAATGCCGCATGGTGGTGAAACGGCTGCGCCAGCAGGCCGGTTTGGCCATGGCCCTGAATCCCGCCGTGGCCGCCATCGCCAAGGAGATCCGCGGCCGGACCCAGCAGATTCTGCGCAATCCCGCCAGCTATGAAGCCCCGCGGCATTGACGCGTTTCGGTTCGGAAAGGTATCCAAAAACAGCCAATGAAAATCACGCGGAACCACCATTTCTTCATTTTAGTTGTGTTGTTATGGATTGGAGGGTGCGGAGGCGCGAATCAATCCTCCACTCCGGATGACAGCAGACTTCAGACCCTCACCACTCCCGGCGGCGTGACAATGGTGCTGATCCCCGCGGGGGAATTCATCATGGGCACCGATCAGGGTGAGGAGGATGAAAAACCGGCCCATCTTATTAAAGTCAGCGCCTTTTATATGGACCGTTATGAAGTCACGCAGAAAGACTATGAAGCGGTGATGGGCCGCAATCCATCCAAATTCAAAGGCCCGGATCATCCCGTGGAACAGCTGGGCTGGAACGCCGCCGTGAAATATTGCAATACGCGCTCGCTGCGGGACGGCTTCAAACCTTGCTATCAATTGGAACCGCTCCAATGCGATTTCACCGCGGACGGTTACCGGCTGCCCACCGAAGCGGAATGGGAATACGCCTGCCGCGCGGGCGCGGACACGGATTATTCATTTGGAGACAATCCCGCGGCCCTTTCACAATCGGCCTGGTACAAAGTCAACGCGAACCAGACCACGCATCCGGTGGGCCAAAAACTGCCCAACGCGCGGGGACTCTATGATATGCACGGCAATGTATGGGAGTGGTGCAATGATTTTTACAGCGAAAGCTATTATTCCGCCAGTCCGGACACCGATCCCCGGGGGCCGGAAACCGGAGACGCCTGCGTTCTCCGCGGCGGCGGATGGAACAGCACGCAGGAGTATTGCCGGGCCTCCGCCCGTTTGGGCGAAGCGCCGGGACTGGCCGATGTCTGTTTCGGTTACGATGCCTACGGCTTTCGTTGTGTGAGGAAGGCCGGCAACGAGCCCTCTCCTCCGTCTCCATGATGAAATGACGGGATCAATAAATGAGGTTCATCCAAGAAATGCGTACCGGGTGAAGTAACATTGATTTCATTCGCCCCTGGATGAGGGCGGATACCAAG
>JBHGBC010000172.1:0-12539 GCA_041946805.1 bacterium | reverse complement strand
GCCGGCTGGCAGATCGCCACTTCTTTAGGCCCGTAGAAAGAATGTGTGCGGAGAGTAGCTCCCCTGGGAGTGGCTCAGGGTGAGGGAAACCCTGAAAGGGGCGGCCTGCACTACAACCGTGCAATCGGACCAATCATTACTCGCGAGAGTGATCATGAATAAAGCCATTCGATCGCTGATTCTTGTGCTTTGTTTTATATTGTCTTTTCTTCCCGCACCCGGGGCGGCGGAAATTCCTCCCTACCGGGCGGCCATTTTCGACGAGCCGGATTTTCCCGCGGTGGGACAAGCGACTCCGGCGCAAACGTTTCACGAAGCCTTCGCCGCCGAGGGTATCGAGAGCGTCACGCTGACCGCGGACCAACTTTCCGATCCCGCCATGCTCCAAACCGGGCGATTGGATTTGTTAGTGATCCCCACGGGGGCATCGTTTCCGCTTTCCGCCAAGGATTCGCTGCTGTCTTTTTTGCAGAATGGAGGAGATTTATTCTGCACGGGTGGATACGCCTTCGATCATTTGCTGGTTCGTCAAAATGGGCAGTGGATCGACTATCATACCGTGCGGGAGGCCGCGGAAGCCCGGGCCCGCGATCCGCATTTTTCGTTAATCTCTCAGGGAGGATTTGAAGACGGCCATTCGGAATGGGTCACCTCCCAACCGGAGCAATGCACGATTACGGAGCAGCCGGCTTTCGCGGGAACTCACGCGGCGCAAGTGGTGAATCATGCCGCGCTGGGCGCCCGGTGGGAACGGACGTTGTCTGTGACCCCCGGCGAAACCTATCTGATCGGCGCGCAGGCCAGAACCAAGGATATCCAGGGAACGGGATATGGCTACCTGGCGGTTTATCAGTATGGGGCCAACAATCAATTACTGCGTTTTGCCGACTTCGCGCAATTCAAGCAGGATCAAGATTGGAAGCGGCATGAAAGCCAGGTAGAAATCGATGCGTCCGCCAAGAAGGTAGTGTTTTACGGCGGATTGTATCTGGCCACCGGGACGTTGTGGTTCGACGAGGTGACCTGCGCTTCCCTGCCCCGGGACGAACGGATCAACGCGCATTACGGTGTTCCGGAAGACGGCCTGCGGATTCTACCCACGCAACTGACATTATTCAGCCCGGATCAGCCGCTGCGGGGAAACCGGGTGATTCTGTCACCCAGCGCCGCTTACGAAGAAGAATGGAAATCCGAGGGAGCCGTAGAGGGCTGGGAAGCGACCGCACAACTGCAACAAAACGCCCGGTGGCTTCCCCTCCTCGACGCGCAGGATGAGAACGGCCGCTTCGCGGGCACGGCTGGAGCGATGGTCAATCATCACACGGGCCCGTTTCACCACTCGCGGTGGGTATTGTTCGGCATATCCAACCGGGACCTGTTCCAAGGGCAGGAAGGTCAAATTCTTTTGCGGATGATCATCCGGCGATTGCAGTCCGGTGTTTTCATCCAGACCCTCACGCCCGAACAGCCGATCTATGCCAAGGGGGAATCGGCCCATCTGATTCTGAACGTCAACAATTCCTCATTGCGGGAACAAATCTTGCAGATCGAGTTATCTTTCGCATCGCCGGATACAAATGGCAATGCCGTTCTTCATACAGCAACGCAAACCAGCATTACAGCCGGACAAACCACCCAGCGATTGACATTCACCTGGGACATTCCGGATCACGCTCCGGATTTTGTTGCCGTCCAAGCCATAGTCAAAAGCGGGGATACAGTACTGGACACGCTACGCTCCGGCTTTTGCGTCTACGACGAAAACACCCTGGCCCAAGGGACCAAGATCCGCTACCTGGACAACGCGTTCGAATTGACCCCTCCGGATGGAACGGCACGCCGCGTCAGCCTGTGGGGCACCGACACGTACGGCAATTACTTTCAATCACCGAATCATTCGCCTTGGACCTGGTATCAGGAAATCCAGTCGATGCGCGATCATGGCCTGCATTTGTTCGAGAATTTACAATTTATTCCTTACAACCATACTTACAACGAAAGGCAATGGCGGCAGTTGGACGCCTTCATCCAGTTGTGCCAGCGTTTTGCGTTGCCTTACATGGCGGGATTGCTGATCGGGCAGGATGTGGTGGTCAGCGATGACGAATTGGCGCGCCAGGCGGAGCTGTGCCGCCGTTTCGCGGCGCGGTATAAAAACGCTCCCGGATTGATCTACTACCTCAACGGGGATTTTCAACTGCGCATGAAAGACACTCCGGACATCCGGCGCTTGTGGAACGAATTTCTGCAAAAGCGGTATGGATCGGAAGAAACACTGAAGCAAGCCTGGAGAATCCCGGCGCTGGACGCGGAATGGGGCAGCCTCCCGGCGCGCGAGCATTACGCGCAATCCTGGTATGATGTCCAGGCCCGCGACCGCCAGGAATTTCAAATCCAATTGATGCGCCGGTGGATTCAAGCCTTGTGCCAGGCGATCCGCGCGGAGGATCCGGACCACCCCATCACCAGCGAATACTATCAACGCCCCTTCTCGGGCATCGATCTCCGGCTGACCTTGGGGGAGATGGACGCGGCCAATTTCGGTTATTTCGATCAGCCGCGTTGGGACCTGGCGCGCCTGATGGCCGTGGTGAAATGGAATGACATGCGCTGGTATGGCAAAACCATCAACATGGGTGAATTCGGCGTCAAAACGCACGACGCCTGGAAGACCCAGTACGGCGCGGCGCATTACCATATTCAACGCACTCCGGCAGAGCAGCTCGATTTGTTTTGGTGGATTCCGCATACCGCCTGGGCCATGGGTGTCACCAAGATCCAAAACTGGTGCTGGAGCGACGATCCCGACCGGGTGTTCCCCTGGGGAATCGCCTGGAACAATCCCTTGCGTCCCAAGCCGGCGGCCAAACTCTACAGGAACCTGCGTCTCCTTTCCGAAATGATCCACCCGGAATACATCCCCTCCGATACAATCTTCGTCATGCCCGACACCTGGCGGCTGGGCGCGCCGGAATCGTTAAGCTATACTTCCTTGCTGAACGCGCTCGACTGCCTTCTGGCCACGAACATTCCTTATGCGGTCGTGAACGAATCCAGCCTCCCGGGATGGACAGGTAAGCTTCCCCGGCTGATCATCGCCCCCCTGGCGTACGCGCTGCCGGATGATGTTGTTCAAGCGCTGGAACAGATGGCTAGGAACGGCGCCTGCGTTTATGTTTCCGGGGATCCCAGCACAACTCCATTGGGTACGCGCGCGGCGCAACGGCTGGAGCGGCTCTGCGGCGTGAAATCCACCGGAACGGCCCAGCACCGGTCCGGATTGCCCTTGCCGCTGGCCGAAACGGTTTCCGCGCGGGAAACAAGCACCCCCACGCGGTTGACGGTGTATGAAAACAACCTGGGGAAAGGCCGCGTGTTGTATGTTCCCGAACCGTGGGAAACATTCCCCGGCCAGGAATTGTTTGTCACCCAACCGGAACTGACATCCAATCCCGAAACTAACTTTTATGCAACTCTGATATCCCTTGCCGGTATTCCTGCACCCGCGGAGATTCGCGCCGGTACGGGCGTATGGCGGTTCACGGAGATGAAATCCCACGAGGATACCTGGATCACCGTCCTGCCCCGGAGCGCGTTTCCCCCGGAAACGCGCGTGGAAGTGGTTCGTTCGCGGGAGACTCTCCAATGGAGCTTCCTGGACCGGATCCCCGCGGGGGTGTTGCTGAATCCCAAAGGCCAGGCCTTGGCCGTCACCGGCTCGCGCTCCTTCGCCATGCAAAACCAGGCGATCATCCAAGGCGAAAGCCCGTGGATGATGGTCGGTTTGGACCATCGCGGATTGTCGGAATCTCAAAGGTTGATTTTGTGTACCACCCGGGGGGGAAAATTGTGGTGGCATAACCAGGCGGGTGAATTGATCGCGTCCGCGGTGGAATGGCAGGCCGGGATGTTGGAAACCATCTACCCGCAGGCAGTCACGCGCGTGAATGATGGCTGGGCAATCGAGACCCAACCGGCCGAGTTATATCTCGCGGCCACGCCGGCCCAATGGAATGAGGCGGTATCCACATTGCAGGATTTATTCACGGGGAATTATCCACCGGGCGCGAGCGCCATTCCCGAATCCAGCGGGCCGCGCGAGAGGGGGATGTAAAGCCTTTCAACAATACGCTCCCCCACTACTGAACTTCATCCTGAAGCAGGCGTTGCAGTTCCAGGAGAAAGGGGATTTGGCCTTTCCCGATTTTCTTCAACGCCGGGCCGGCCGGGAACCAATCCGCGCGGTCGATTTCCGGGAATTCCTTTTTGAGGCCGGAGCGGGGGGGCCATTCCATCACGAAGGTGTTGGCGCGAACGGCGCGGGGATCGCAATCCCCTTCCATGGCCCACGCGTGGATCAATTTCCCGCTGGCCAGTTTGACGGGGGTGAGCGGAAGCAACGCGCCCTGGAGGGATAATCCGGTTTCCTCTTGAAATTCCCGTTTGGCGGCCGCGAGCGGGTCTTCCCCCGGGGACAATTCCCCCTTGGGGATCGACCAGGCGCCTTCGTCTTTCTTGGCCCAGAAGGGGCCTCCGGGATGGACGAGAAACACTTCGACCGTCTCACCCCGGCGGCGGTAGAGCAGAATCCCCGCGCTTGGTTTCGTCATCGATTAATCCCACAGTGGCTCATCCGGCCAGTGCGTACTTTTTTTCAGATCGCCGGTTCGCATCTCTCCGAAATGATCGATGAAAACCACTCCCCCAATTCCCTTCCCCTCTGGGAGAGGGCCAGGGGGAGGGTATTTTTGCAGGGGCGGACCTGGGTATCCCCCCTCTTCAAGGAGTGTATGAAACCGATTTGGCCTCATTAAGTACGCATTTCCCGGATGAACCCCCACTATCATTCCCGGCTGGTGAATTAAATTTCCGGAGTTTGATAGATCCATTTTCCCCCCACGCGGATTTCGGTTTCCACGACATATTTCCGGATGGCCTTCGGGTCCGGCTCAATACCCAATCCCGGTCGTTCGGGCAAAACGATGCCGCCGTTCGCGTCCGGCAGGATAGGACTCAATGTAAGTTCCAGGGCCAGGGAGGACGGCTCGGTTGGATATTCACACAATTCATGCTGTTCGAGGCCGGCGTACGGCTGGAGGGACGCGCTGAGGGCCAAATGCGTGGTGAACGTATGATTGACATACGTCACCTCCCGTTGACTGGCATAATCCGCGATCTCCTTGGCGGTGGTGATGCCGCCCGCGCGCCCCGTGTCGATCTGGATGTATTTCAATCCGGCGTAATCGATCATATTCCTCGCTTGGTGAAAATCATGACAGCCCTCGCCGCCCGCCAGTTGGACATCCCCGCTGGCTTCGGCCAGCCGCCGGTAGGAAGGCAACGCCCCCGAAACGAACGGCTCCTCCAGCCACAGCGCCCGGGCTTCCCGCAGCGAGGGCAAGCGGCGCAGGGCCGCCTCCAAGTCAGCGCCCCATACCGTGCCCGCGTCCACCAGCAGAATGCCCTCCCCGCCCAATCCCTCCCGGGCGGCGCAGACTTGCTCGGCGTCCGCCGCGACAGTACCCCGGCCATAGGACCCCCAGCCGAACTTGGCCGCGCGAAAGCCTTCCTGACGCACCCGCCGCGCCTTGGCGTAGGTTTCCGAGGGGCTGCCGCCGAACAGTTGCGAGGCGTAAGCGATTTTGGGAAAAGCCTTCGGATACCCCAACAGCCGGTAAACCGGTTCGCCGGCCTTTTTCGCCAGCAGATCCCATAATGCGATATCGACCCCTGAGAGCGTATGGTCGGCCTGCAGCAAATCAAAACTGTTCTCCCGAATCCGCGCGTTGATCCGGCGGATATCGTTCGGGTCCTCCAGTTTTTGACCCAGCACCGAGGCGCTGACCGGCTTGCAGGCCGAGTGCGACATGGGGCAGTTCCACGCGGCGATGGAAACCAGCGGCGCGGCCTCGCATTCACCCCATCCCGTGAAACCGCCCGCCTGGACCCGGACCAAGAGCGCGTCCTGGCTGCCATCGCCGATGTCCCGGATTTCCGGCATGGCGAGATAGAAGAAATCCACCGATTCGATTTTCATGGACGGTCCTCGATGGATCCCTCCGCGCGGGGCGGTTGAATTTCCGTGGATTGCGGGATGGGATTCGATAGGGTCATGGGGATGCCCCAATGGCCGCGCATGATGGCCGCAAATTCCTGGAACTCTTCCAGAAAATCCGGAGCGACCCAGTATTCCATCCGCCCCTCCTCGGCCTCCTCGGTGCGGACCACCACCATGCCCTCCATGTCATCGAGCACGGCGTTGACGAAGGCGATCTCATTTTTCGGCAACCGGCCGGGAATGATCACACATTCCGGGCACGGGGGATTGATGTTCTCCATGCCGGACAGCCTCTTGGTTGGAAATAAAATCCCGATACAATGCAACCACCACGATACTATTCTCGTTCGTTCAACTCAACCGGACAAAACTTCCTCGGGACCGGCGGCTCCATCCTCGGGGTGGAACCATATCACGCGGGAAAGGATACATGGATAAGACGATATGCGCATCGCAGTGATTGGCACGGGATATGTGGGATTGGTCACCGGCACCTGCCTGGCGGAGTCCGGCAACGATGTCATCTGCGTGGACATCGACGAAAAGAAGATCGAGCGTCTCAAGCAGGGGATGATCCCCATCTACGAGCCGGGATTGGAAGAACTGGTGGCCCGCAATTTCCAGGAAGAACGCCTGGAATTCACCACCGATCTGGCGGCGGCGGTCAAGAAGTCCCTGCTGGTATTCATCGCCGTGGGCACGCCGCTGTCTCCCGAACGGAAAGCGGACCTGCGCGCGGTGTTTGCCGTCACCCGGGAGATCGCGCAAGCCATGGACGGTTTCAAGATCATCGTGATGAAATCCACGGTGCCGGTGGGAACCCACGCCCGCGTCCAGCAAACCATCGCCGAGGAACTGCGGGCGCGCCACGTGGAGTACGAGTTCGACGTGGTTTCCAATCCCGAGTTCTTGAAAGAGGGTGCGGCGATCGAGGATTTCATGAAACCCGACCGGGTCATCATCGGCGTCGACAATGTCCGCACCGCGGAGATCATGCGCGAACTGTACGCCCCCTTCGTGCGCACCGGCAAGCCGATCCTGATCATGAACAACGCCTCGGCGGAGATGACGAAATACGCCGCCAACGCCCTCCTGGCCGCCAAAATTTCGTTCATGAACGAAATCGCCAATATCTGCGAGATGGTGGGGGCCGACGTGGACCTGGTCCGCCAGGGCATCGGTTCCGATTCCCGCATCGGGTATCCCTTCATTTTCCCGGGGGTTGGATACGGCGGCAGTTGTTTCCCCAAGGACATTCAGGCTCTCATCCAGACCGCGCGCGATCATGGTTACGAGCCGGCCATGCTCCCGGCCGTGGAAGCGGTCAACCAACATCAGAAAAAAGTCCTGATACCCAAAATCCTCCAGCATTTCGGCGCATCGTTGCAGGGGAAAACGATTGCCGTATGGGGTCTGGCGTTCAAGCCCAAAACCGACGACATGCGCGAGGCCCCGTCCATCACTATCATCAAGTCCCTATTGGAAAACCAGGCCGAAGTGACCGCCTACGATCCGGTGGCCATGGATCACGCGAAAACGCTCTTCGACAACCGCGTGCAGTTCGCCAAGAAGAATTACGACTGCCTGAAGGACGCGGACGCGCTGGTGGTGGTGACCGAGTGGGACGAGTTCCGCCGCCCCAACTGGGACACGATCAAATCCCTGATGCGCCAGCCGGTGATTTTCGACGGACGCAACATCTACGATCCCAAGCGGATGAAATCGCTCGGTTTCACCTATTACGCGGTGGGACGGTGATCGATTTGAAATAGAGAGGCGGCCGCCGGGCCGCCCTTTATCCATCCTCGGTTGAAGCCTAGGCTCTGTTGAGTCTTCGTCATGAATGCGTTATTGATATGCGGGATGGCCGTGCCAGCGCCAAAGGCGCTTTTCTACTAGCCCAGGAATTTAGCCGGGACCAAGGGAACCAATTCCCTCTCCCTCGGGGAAAGGATTTGGGAGATGGAAGCCCTGAAAGGGCGCCATATTGGTGTTTCGTGCAATCGATTAACAAGTTCCATTTTGGTAATTTGATCTGCGTTGGAAAAACTCAACAGAACCTAGCCTGTCAATGTCCGCCCGAATCAGAGAGTGGACGGCAGAACGGAATTCCATCCGGCATGCATTTCCCGGATGTTCCTTATTTTCTCTCCTGGATCACTTCCGCGTAACTCATCAGACGGATGGCGCGCTTTTGAATCACTTCCCGGACTTTCGGGCTGGTGAATGCCCGGGTCACACCGTCGCGGTCCGCCGCCACGTTCCAATAACCGGTGTGGCCTAGAGACTGCATCTCGGGGGTGTCAAGTCCGGGATGATCCACAAACAGCCAGAGGCCGGGCCGCAGGTTTTCCAGGATCTTGACCAGGGCGGATTCCTTTTGGCCGGGTGTGGTATCGCTGCCGCCGAATCCCCCCGCCGGTTTGGCCCCGGGCAGTTCCAAGGGCAGCTGATATTCCTGGGACAAGCGAGAAGCCAGGGAACGGAGATTCGGGGCCGCGGAGGGCAAACCCATGTGGGCCGTGAGGTGGCTGATGTTGGGTATCAGTTCCTTCGCCCGTTCGATCTGGGCGCGCAGTTCGGCTTCCACTTCTTCCACTTGGTACGGTGATTGCAAGAACCCCGTGCCCGGTGGAAAATCGGGCCGTTGGCTGGTCATGGGGAGAAAATGTCCCAAGCGGTTGGCCAGGCTGGGCGATTGGGTCAGCGGCCCCCACTTCATCAACTCCCACTCACTGGTCAGGGTCCAATGCACGCCCACGTCCAGGCCGGGATTTTCACGCAACATTTTGACCGCCTCGGGGAACCACGGCGCGGGAACCATGACCTCCACGGTCCGCATGATCCCTTCCTTGAATGCCTGGATGCAGGCCACATTGGCGGTGTGGCTGGATCCCATGTCATCACCCCGGATGACCAGCCGGATGGTCCCATCCGGTTCCGCCGCCGGGGCGGATTGGGCCGCCGGACCTGATATCGTTCCGGATTCCATAACCAAAACCAGGATGTAATACACGATCGATTTGCTTGCGGCTCGGTTCATGATTCCATACCTCCATTTGGTTACAAAATACCATGAAGCCTGGAAGGAGAGTAGAAGAATAAGAATAGAACCTGGTTCAGCCTGTTCGGGAATATAAGCCCTGGATGATTATCCGGAACTGGTTGATAGCGTCGACTGATGGGTAATCGAAGTTTGGACAGAGTATCAATAACATCCCTTGATCGAAATCCAGGCTGGTCTTGTGAGATCCATTCCTGACTGAAAGCTTCACGGTGTCTCCCCCCGACAGCCTCCCGAGCCTTGTGGAAGGTGAAGGAAAAGCCGGGTATAATCGTCAAAGACGCTCCGCGCGGAATAAATGTTTCTTTCCCAGCTTCTGTTGAGTTGTCGTAATATAATCTTCATCAGAATTCCGTATGCTGATGCAAACGCCCACGGCGCGCCGGAAGCGAAACCTTGGCTACGCCCGGGAAAAAGGACGATAAAAGGAATAATTCCCTCTCCCTTTGGGGGGAAAAAAATAATTCCTTCTCTCTCTGGGAGAGGGGCAGGGTGAGGGTATTTTTGTAGGGGCGGTCCTGGGTGCCCGCCACTCATCCCGGAGTGAATGAAACCGATTTTGCCTCGTCAAGTACGCAATTCCCGGATGATCCTCATGGATTCTGTGTCTCCCGGCCTGATCCTGGCCTCAACGGAATGGAAAACCCATGTCCACCGCTTCAATCATCCGGCGATGGCCACGGTGTTCGAGATATTCATTGCCGATGCAGATGGGGAGTATGCCCGGCAGGCCGCCCGGGAAGCCTTCGAGGAGCTGGATCGCCTGGAAGGCGAACTCAGCCGGTTCATCCCCACCAGCGACATTTCCCGAATCAACCAGGCCCCGCCGGGACAGGCGGTCCGAATCGGCCTGGAATCCTTCGAGTGCCTGTCGGCCTGCGCGCGGCTGTATGAGAAAACCTTTCACACGTTCGACATCACCCTGGGCCGGCGCATCGATGAATGGAAATATCCGAATTCCGGCTCCTTGCCTTCAGCCGAGTGGATTTCTCCGGAGGCCGGGCGGCCGTTTCCCCTGGAGTTGAATGCCGGAGATCACACGGCACGGTGGACCGCAGGCGGGCTGCTTCTCGACCTGGGCGGCTATGGCAAGGGATACGCCGTGGACCGTATGGCGGAACGCTTGCGGGATTGGGGGCTTGAGGCCGTCCTGCTGCACGGGGGAACCAGCACCGTCATCGCGATGCTACCGCCGCCGGGCCGGGAGGGATGGCCCATCACCCTGAGCGATCCGCAGACCGGGGGAGTCATTCGGAAGACCGAGTTGCGCGGCCGGGCGGTGAGCGGTTCGGGCCTCGGGAAGGGGGCGCATATCCTCGATCCCCGCACGGGCCGTCCGGTGGAGCGGACGCGGGCGGCGTGGGCTTTCGCGCCTGGGGCTGCCGAGTCGGACGCGCATTCCACGGCCTTCATGATCATGACGCCCGGGGAGATCCAAGGCTTTCTCACTTCCCATCCGGACACGGAAGCGGTCGTGCTAGAAGTTGGGGATTTGAAAATCCGCGGAGGCGAATAAGGCGAAGCCAGGGCACGTTGTCACGTGCTCCGGCGCTTGATTATTCGTTCAACGGTTAGTGAAAGAACGCCAGGAGGGGTGGCTGGGGAGGCAGGAGTCGAACCTGCAAACTCCAGTTCCAAAGACTGGTGACTTTACCCATTCGTCTACTCCCCAACGAACGGTTAGGATTCTATTCCCAAACCGGTTCTTGTCAATCCCCTTTTTCCTGTTCGGAGGCGCGGGGATCGATCCTGAACTCCGGATCCCTCACCCTGATACGAAAACCGCGATATGGACCACTCTCCACATCACTTCCATGCGGATTTTGGTATAGTGTCCGCGTTTGGACCGGTGGGCCTGTCCGCCGCGCCACCCATTTTTCGCCTCGTTGGGAGGAAAGAAAACCATGAACCAATCCACGCATACCCTGCCCGATTATTTACGTTCCGCCAAGCCCAATCCCCCGGCCAACCGCGCGCCGTGGTATCTCAACACCGCCCCGTCCTATGCGGGCATCTTTCTGTGGATCGCCTTCTACGACCAACTGGCCAAGGGAACCCTGTCCGTTGGGGGCCTGGGCGCGGCCGTTATCGGCCTGATCGCGGCGGGCCTGATTGCCTTCCTGCTCTTCTACCTTGCCCCGGCGATGTGGGGCATGAAGACCGGCTATCCACTCTATATCATCGGCACTTCGACCTTCGGCGAAAAAGGCGGGTATTTCATCCCCGGTGTGTTCATGGGCGTGCTGCAGGTCGGCTGGTACAGCGTGGGAACTTTTTTCGCCACCCAATACATGCTCAACACGCTGTATGGCCTCGAGTCGGCGCCCGGGCCCATGCACCCGGTCTTCATCATCGCGGGGATCATCTGGGGTTACGTCTTTGCTTATGCCGGAGTGAAAGGCATCCAATATGTCGCGAAGATTTCCCTTTTCTTCCCCATCGTGCCCCTCGTGATGCTCCTCTATGCCGCCTATACCGGTTCGGGCAGCCTCTCCCAGTTCGATCTCAGTAAATTCGGCATTGCAACCCCGCAAACCGGCCTGGCCGTCCTGATGATGATCCAGCTGGTGATCGGCTTCTTCGCCACGGCGGGCGCGGCGGGCGCGGATTTCGGCATGAACAACCGGAACAAGAACGACATCATCCTGGGCGGCCTGGTGGGCGTCGCCCTGTCCATCTTCCTGTGCGGCCTGCTTCCCATGATCGCCATCGCCGGCATCATGGGGGCCCATCCGGAACTCGCCTCGGCGGAGAAGGCCTGGTTCTTCACTCAGGCGGTCGGGCAGATGGCTGGCGGCCGCCTCATGTTCCTGCTCTTCGCCGTCGCGTCGATGGCCCCGGCCTGTTTCTGTTCATTCATCATCGCCAATAGTTTCTCCACCATGATTCCCAGCATTTCGCGCATGGCCTGGACAATGGGGGGTGCGACCATCGGCATCATCCTGGCGGTGACCGGCGTCGCCCAGAACCTGCAGTCCTTCTTCGGATTCATCGGCGCATCGTTCGGGCCGGTGTGCGGCGCCATCGCGGCCGATTACCTGATTTGTGGCGGCGTGTGGCCTGGCCCCCGGAAGGGGATCAACTGGGCGGGCTACATCGCGGTCATCGTGGGATTCATCGTCGGCATTCTGCCCAATATCTCGGCGGCGAGCATCGTCCCCGCCTCGGTGTATTCGTTCGCCGTGGGCTTCGCGCTGTATTTCCTCCTGTCCAAGGCGGGCCTCGAGCCCGAGACCGTGCCCCTGATCCAGGAAAAATAGACAAGGGTTCCAGCGTTTTCTACAAAGATAGAACACCATTCCCTATCGAAATCAATCATGTCAACATGTGGGACCCGCGGGTCCCACTTTATTTTTAGCGCAATTTACCCCACCTATTTTTCCATAACTTCATCGGAATCAATTGGATAACATTGAT
>JBHGBC010000171.1:0-12749 GCA_041946805.1 bacterium | reverse complement strand
TCGACCACTTCCATCCCCGGTTGCAGGGATTGAGCGATGCGTCCAGCCCGGACGGCAATGAGGCCAGTTCTCCCGTCTGCGCATTGCACACCCCGGGATACAGCCCATTCGGGTCCATTGTCCACCGGTAGAACTGGTGGACGCCGCTGTGATCGTTGGCGCTCTCACCGTAAAAAACGTTGTCGGCTATTTTCCCCGGATCTTTCAGCTCGGGGTGATTGTATACATGCAGACCGGTAGTTGTATCTCCCACT
Source organism: bacterium (assembly GCA_041946805.1). Taxonomy (GTDB): domain Bacteria; phylum Hinthialibacterota; class Hinthialibacteria; order Hinthialibacterales; family Hinthialibacteraceae; genus JABLXU01. The sequence continues at coordinate 12,495 of JBHGBC010000171.1, read as the reverse complement.
CCCGCGCCCGTTTTGGAGTAATAGTTGTCGATGATGAGGTTCAAGCCGCGGTTGGGATCCGACTGCAGATCATGAAAGATATCCCCGAAAAAGTTTTCGTTGTAGCCTTTGCATCCCGGGAAGATAAGGCATCCCGGAATGATGCCGATGTGGTGCGGCCGGTCCAGCGCCGTGAACTGCGCCTCTTTTACGCCAGTCGCCTTTGTGAGGAATGTGCGCGCAGCATAGGCATTTACCGCCGTTCCAAGCGAATGTCCTATGAAGTGTATCTTATGGCTATAGCTCGAACCAAGGTATTGCAGCAGTTGTTTGCCCAGGGTCTCTCCGGCATCCTGCGCGTAGGCTTGGGCGGCGTTATAGTAATCGTACATCGGCCGGACGCGGCGCTCCTGGCGGCCGGCAAGCCGAAATCACGCGAGGGGACGCAAACCGTGCCATGAATCTCCCGAATTTTCTTTCCATGACGCGCCTGCTGCTGGTGCCCTGTTTCTTCCTGGCCCTGTACTATTATTTCAAAGGGCACGTCCTGAATCCGACCTGGGCGCAGGTCATCCTGGCGGTGATCGTGACCAGCGATTTTCTCGACGGCTGGCTCGCGCGGCGGCGGGGCGAAGTCACGACGCTGGGCAGCATTCTCGATCCCCTCGCCGACAAGCTCTTCGTGACCGCGTCATTCATTTTATTATCCGTGTTCGACCGGATTCCCGCCTGGTTGACCATCCTGGTGGTGACCAAGGACATCCTGGTCAGCATCGGGTGGTGCGTCCAGGTGATTCTTTACAACCAGGTGGAAGTCAATCCATCGCTGTTGGGCAAAACTTCGACCGGGCTGCAATTCGCGACCGTCGTGGCGGTCATCTTTCATTTCCCCGCGTATCCCTCCCGGGGTTTACAATACGTGACGGGACTCATGACCGTTCTGGCCTTGCTGCATTACGTTTATCTGGCATTACAGCATACCAACGGTTCCACCGGGAAAAGCGCTCAAAATCCAAACGGAGTGATTTGAGTTTATGAACGCCAATATGACCTTGCCCAACATACTGACCTCGATCCGTCTCCTGCTGAGCCCGGTCCTGGCGATTCTATTTCTCAACGACAGTCCGCCCGCCCGGTACGCCATATTGGGCATCGTGATACTATCCGAGCTCACCGACCTGTTCGACGGTTACATGGCCCGCAAGCGCGGCCAGGTGACCGACCTGGGCAAGCTGCTCGATCCGATGGCCGACAGCATTTACCGCGACACCATATTTTTGTGCCTGGCGGTGGTGGGGCAGGTATCGCTGCTGCTCGTCCTCCCCATACTCTACCGCGATTCCATCATCTCCACCCTGCGCACCGTCTGCGCCTACAAGGGCATCGTGCTGGCCGCCCGCATGAGCGGCAAAGTCAAGGCGGTGCTGCAGGCCATGGTGATCATCCTCATTCTCCTCCTGCGCATCCTGGCCTTGTATATTCCGGTGCTCGACGCCTCGTTGTATCTCGTTTCCAACCTCTTGATGGCGTTCGCCTGCGTGGTGACCTTGTATTCGGCCTACGATTATTTAAGCAACCTGGTTCCCATCATCCGCGAGGCGGACAAGCAGCAAGAGGCGGGTTGAGAACGCGCCCTTCAACTCCGGCTCAATAGACCGCCCATTCCTCCACCGGCGTGGCTCCCGTGGTCACCGGAAGCGGCCCCGCCGGAGCCGTCGCGGGCAGGCGGTATCCCACCGGGCCGCCGTCCTGGGCCAGCGTCAGTTCCACCGCTCCCGGCTTGAACGTGGTGAGATTGCGTCCGTCCAGCCTGAACAACGCCTGCACATCGGCGATGTCCAGGCCGCCGGGAGTGGCGATATCCACCCGGGCGTCATCGAGCAATCCCGTGTCGGCGGGATCCACGTTCCAGTTCATGGAGGTGATTCCCGTGACCTGCGCGTCGCCCGAGGCGTAATTCCAGAATTTCGTGTTGTAGACGCTGCCAAAGAAATCCGGGTCGTCCGTGTCGATGCGAATCTGCGCGTTGGGGCTGAGGTCCACGCACAAAATCATGCTGTCCTCGATGAGCACATAGGCCCCCTCGCCCACGTCGGTGTTATGCCGCCACAGCCGGTTGGAATCCCGGATCTGATGCTTGATCAGAGTGCAATACTTCATGTACAGCTTTTGGGGATTCGCTCCTTCCGTCTCGAAGAGGTTGATGTTGTAGCCGCTGGCGGTGTTGTTCGCTAAAACCAATCCCTGAATCTGAGGATACGTCTCCTCACTGAGAGCGGTCCCTTCGGCGAACGAAGTTCCGCCCATTCCCTCGGGATTGACCAACGTGTTCCATTCCTCCGTGAAATACAACGCCGCTTGGGCGTCTTCGATCCGATTCCAGGGTTGGTAGGTTTGATGGAATATGCAGTTGGTGAAATACCCCTCCCCAGCGTCGTCGAAGAAAATGCCATCGTACACGTTGAAAATCCAAACATCCTTCATGAACGTGCGTCCCCCGCTGTAGGTATGCACCACGCCGACGTTGTTGTTGGCGTGATCCCCCAGGGAGATGTTTTCAAACGCCGCCACCACACCGTCCACGTCGAAGAACCGCCGGCCGGTATAAAACCGGTAGCCGGTCTCCCCCGCTGCTTTTTCCACGTTGAGGCTGCCATCCGCATTGGTGGGAAGCGGGGGATAGTCATCGATCAGGCCGAAACGGATCGCGGTCTCACCCGGATAGCGTCCCATGCCCCGGAACAGCACCCCGTTCGCGCCCGAATCGGCCACCAGAGAGGAAACGGCGATTCCCCCGGTATCCGCGTTGCGCGCCGCCGTATCGGTCTTCCCGGCGGGATCGTTCACGAACTGGTAGACTCCCGGGGACAACTCATACACCTCGAGGCTGAAGGTTTCGGCCGTCTCTTTCTGGAACGTGGCGGCGTCCAGGGGATCCGTGCCCACGCTCGTCAGGGTCACGGACTCGGGCGCGGCGGTCAAATCCTCGGCCGCGTAGATCCCCGGCGCCAGCGGCATGGCGGCCGAAACCGGGCCAGCCCACCCCAACACGAAACCCACAGCCAGAACCAGACTCATTCCCGATTTTGCCCTCATGATGAATCCTCCTTTGCGAAGTGATTCCGCATCTTTTTTGATTGGCTTTCCACCCGGTTTTCATGAATTTATCGAGGAAATCCAATATCGGTTGCCATAGTTGATTCTTCCAGCAAGTGCGTACAGGATGAGAAGAATCGTATTTCAATTCCCTTACTCCGAACCGAAGGTAACTCATAGCCCTCCCGGCCAGCGTTTAGGAATCCGCCGGGGGGATCGGCGCCGGGGAAAAGCTTTCCTTCACCCTGGCCCTCTCCAGAAGGAGAGGGGGAACAGGGATCAGTCGCTCTTCAAGGAGATCAATCCCAACATACCCGGCGCCTGCTTCCATTAATAATACCGAGTATTCATCCCGAATGAATCCAAAACTGGATGGAAAGATCGTATCAAATACGAAATGAATGGGATAGACCGCCCGGGAAATCAGGCGTTGCGGGTTTTAGAGTGGGATTGGTGGTTGGAGCGATGGTTGGCTTTGTGGTTGGGGGAGGGGGTGGGGCGTTTTGGGGAATCGTTGATTTTCGATTCCCGGGTCCGCCGGACGCTCTTGACGCCCTCGATCCCCAGCAGTTGGTGCATGATGGTGTTGAGATGATTCGTGTTGCTCACTTCCAGGGTGAAGTAGAAGGTGGCGATGGAGTCGACGGTGTCGCTGCGGCTGTGCTGGATGTTGGTTCCGGTCGAGGAGATCATCTGGGAAAGATCACTGAGCAGATTGCGCCGGTCGCGGGCCACGATTTCGATGTTCACGGATATGGAATCATCCTGGCTTCCTCCCCAGAACAAGGAGAGGATGCGTCCGGGATCGGCCTGAAAATGTTTGACGTTGCGGCAGGCGGCTTTATGTATGGTCACTCCCCGCCCGCGCGTCACGAAGCCGATGATTTCGTCGCCCGGCAGGGGGCTGCAACAGCGCGCGATGCGGTAGAGGATGTCGTCGATATCCGCCAGTTTCACGACCGCCCGGCTTTCGGCCCGCCGCTCCTCCTCTTTCCGCTCGGGGATTTTTTCCGGCTTGGTTTTCTTCAGCAACCGGGCGATGACCTGCTTGGTCGAGATCCGGCCGAAACCGATGTGGACGAACAGGTCCTCGACGGTTTTCAAACCCAGCGATACGCAAATTTCCTTGGCGTCCTCGGAATTGTAGAATTCCCGGGCGTTGAAACCGGCCCGCTGGAGTTCGCGGGTCAGGCTCGTCTGCCCCATCTGCAGGAGCTCCTCGCGCTTGGATTCCAGCAGGTAGCGCCGGATCTTGTTGCGGGCGGAGGAGGTTTTGACGATGTCCAGCCAGGCGGGGGAGGGATGGCTGTTGGGACTGGTGAGGATTTCCACCACGTCTCCGGTCTGGAGCGAGTAGTTGAGGGTGGTCAGACGGCCGTTCACCTTCGCCCCGCCGCAGCGGTGTCCCAGGCCAGTATGGATTTTGTAGGCGAAGTCGATCGGCGTGGCGTCCTTGGGCAGCCGGTGCAGGTCGCCCTTGGGGGTGTAGACATACACTTCGTCCGAGAAGAGATCGTTGCGGATCGACTGGAGAAAATCCTCGGGATCCCGCGTGTCCGGAAGTTGTTCCTGGTCGAACAGTTCCAGCCATTTCATGTCCCGGATTTTCATCGGCTTGCCGGATTCCTTGTACCGCCAATGCGCCGCGATGCCGTGCTCGGCCACGTAGTGCATTTCTTGAGTGCGGATCTGGATTTCGATCATCCGGCCGTGGGGACCCAGCACGGTGGTATGAATGGAGCGGTAGTTGTTGGGTTTGGGCGTTGAGATGTAATCCTTGAACCGTCCCTCGATCTGGCGCCACATGGTGTGGACCTCGCCCAGCGCCGCGTAACACTCGCCGATGGTCTCGCAGATGACGCGCAGGGCGATGAGATCGTAGATTTCCTCGAACGACTTGTTCCCCCGCGCCATTTTCATATAGATGCTGTAAAAATGCTTGGCGCGCCCCTCGACCATGGCCTGGATGCCCTTTTCCTTGAGCCGGCGCTCCAGTTCTTCCTGAATCTCCTTGATATAGAGTTCCCGCTCGCGCCGCTTGAGGGAAACTTTTTTCTTGATTCCCTGGTAGATGTCCGGATGGATGTACATCAGGCACAGGTCTTCCAACTCCCACTTGATCCGGCCCAGTCCAAGCCGGTGGGCCAGGGGAGCGTAGATGTTCATGGAATTGCGGGCGATCTGGATTTGCTTCTGGCGGGGGAGAAATTCGAGGGTTCTCAGGTTATGCAGGCGGTCGGCCAGTTTGATCACGATGACCCGCAGGTCCTTGGCCGTGGCCAGCAGCATGCGTCTCAGATTTTCGATCTCTTCCTCGCTGCGGTCCACCGAGCCGATTTTCCCCACCTTGGTCACACCCAGGACGAGGTTCACCACTTCGTCGCCGAATTCATGGCGCAACTCTAGTTCAGTGACGTCGGTGTCTTCCAGCACGTCATGCAGCAGGCCGGCCATGATGGTTTTGGCGTCGAGTTGAAAGGAAGCCAGGATTTCGGCCACGGCGATGGGGTGGGTGATGTACGGCTCGCCGCTGTCGCGGATTTGTCCCTGGTGGGCGTGGCAGGCGAAAAAAAACGCCCGGCGGACGCTCAGGATGTCTTCCTCGCCGAGATAATTGCGCAGGATCAGCTCCAGGATGGGAAAATCGTCTTCCAATCCAGGGAACATGAACGGCGTATCGATGGGAGGTTCCTGTATCTCCATGGATTCCTTCCGCCCGCTCCGGGCCTCTAGTTTTTTATTCTACACGGATTTTGCCCGGAGACGGAGAGCGGGCCACTCCTCCAGAATAACGGGGGAAGGGGGATGATTCAATCCTGGGCCGGGGGAGAGGGGAAGGGGGAATTTCTTTCCTCCGTAACAGCTATATCCCATATCGCTTATTCATCAAATTAAATAATTACTGAAATTTTAATGACGAATATCCTCTGATTCGATATTTTTTGATATAGATCAAAACATTTTAATTATATCAAATAATTCGATTATTTGATTTTTTGGATCGGTTGACAGCCTGCACTACTTCCCGGCGGAGGGCAGTCGATGTGGTGTTCAACTCGGGATATTCAGCCAAGCCGAAGGATCAAACGGATGACCCTGTGCAAGATGGGGAGAAGGTCACGGATGAAGAACTCATGATTCGGATCGGGAAAGGGGATCGGTTTTCATTCGCTATTCTATACAATCATCATCTGAGGTATACGTGCTCGTTGGCTCGCTGCTTTACCGGGAATGAAACCATAGCCCAGGATATCACGCAGGACGTTTTCCTGAATATATGGAAAGCCGCGGACCGGTACCGCCCCCGTGCCCGCTTCCGTACGTGGCTATATAAAATTGTACTGAATCGTTGCATCAATCATATGAAACGGAACAAATGGATCACCAATCAAGAGGATTTCTTTGCTAGGCATCGTGAATTCACCAACTGGCAAGAGACTTCGTCGATGCTAGGCCGGATGGAGGACCATGACCGATCCAAACGGTTGTTGAGCCATCTTCACAAAATCGATCAATTGATTTTGATCGATCATTACGTGAACGGAATCCCTTACGCGCAAATCGCGAAAAAATTGGGGATGAAGGAAAAGGCGGTAAGGGACAAGGCCTTTCAAGCCCGGAGAAAATTGCGGGGGATACTGAAAAATAGTTGAATTTTTTTTCGACTTTCGATAGGGCTGATGTGTTTCATAAGTAAAGGAGGTACTGTTGATCATTGAAAAAAGTCCCTCCGCGGGATGGACTCATTGTCCCATTTGGGTCACTTGTTGGTGCTCGAGAAATAATCGTCTGAAAGTAATGTCAAATTCTTTTTTTCTAAGGTTCCTTTAATTGGATCAAATACGAAGCAGGAAAATGGATACAAACGCATCTGCTGAATATTTTATTGCTTTTATAATATTTTTATTTACCATATTTGTTTATTCTACAATATCCTATTCGGAAGAGGCTGATTTTTCAGTTGCACTTAAATATTCAGGTGAATGGGATTCCAATGACTCTATTTTCACTCTCGAATTAGGAAATGGTCTAAAAAGATTAGATTTTGCGGGCGGTTTTTGGGAAGGTGCCTGCAACATGATTCAAATGAATCCTCCGAAACGCGGCAAATCGTATATGTTTCAGGGGAAAATCGGATATCCCGCCGTTGATTTTTATAATTGGGGTTATGGTTTCGATACAGTGGCTATACCCAATAATCAATCAGCCATAGATTTAATAAACAGTTCCACGGGTGTAGCACAGCTTGTTTGGATGAAAGGGAGACTAAATGTTGGCGTTTTGATGGAACTGAAGTCATGAATGATGGCATATATTCTGAGTATCCAACAGATTGGAATACGTGGGTGCTGGATGGACTATATTATCCAAGCGGGAAAATGCACACTGTACATAAAATTCCATCTTATGATCATCGATATTATGTTGATTACACTTTTTTAAAATGCAACGATATCACGTATATTCAATGGCCAATTTTATGTATTCGATCATCCGGGTATCGACACGATCCTGATATGGTATGATTCTAGAAAACCGGATATATGTGTTTTATACTTGACCTTCATCATCCAAGTTGTGAAAGAAGAACCCTACACTGAACTGGCAGCCAGGTATTTTCATGTCAAGACCAGATTGGATTTGAACGATTCATGTGCAAGTAATTATTCCGGGGATTCTAAATTCGGAGTTAATCATATTGATATTCCTGATTGGACAACTCCACCAACTCCCTAGTGTTATATTTGAGTAAATTAAAAAAGGAGATATTAAAATGAAAAAATTTGTTTATTTAATTTCTGGATTTGTTCTTATTTGCGGAGTCGTCTATTCAATATCATCGACAGAATCTGACGAACCTTCCGCGGAATCGGTATTTAATTCCCCGCAATATTCGAAAGCCGGCATCGCGAATTGGGCGATTATCGAACAGGTCATGGGTTTTCCTTTTGACCTGGATGGTATCGATGAGAAAAATGCAGCTCTCATCCGGGGGACCTACAGTACCTATCTAGGAGCCATGGGAATCGCTATCTCTCGTTGTTATGAGGCGGGTGACCTGGCTTCTGGCCGTCGAGAGGAATTTTTGGAGAAACTGATTCGAGAGAATTATGCCAAAATGAAAAATCTTCCTCTGCAAGGCACCATGAACGGCCAGGCATTTGCATCCAAGGAGCCGGAAGTCGATACCATTCCCTTGATGGCGGTATTTATGATTTGCAGCCAGTTCCAATACATACCGGATATTGTGCCCTTTCTCGAATGCGCGAACATTTACGTGGGCGATACTTATCTCGCTTTTGGTTACCGGGGATATATTGCAGGTTGGAGTCAAGTCATTACGCAACCCGATCATCCGCTTCCTCCCGAAAAAAGGTTGCATTTCTGGCCTGCGGCGCATGCCATACTCACCAATCCCGGCATCAGCTTGCCGCTGCTCCGTGATACGGTGATCCGTCGAGACTTGAGAAACGATATTCGTCTGCGCGCCGCCTCGTTTATCAATACTCTCGATCCGGAGTATATCAATCCAGAATGGCTTTCGGAATGCGAGGAATCCATACGGGAGCAAGTGCTTTGCATCAAAGAAAAAGGATTGAATTGGAGATACATTTGGAGATATCCCTCGATCGATCCCTGCGATCCGGATGAAGAATTCAAGCAAGATGAGAGATTGCGCCAATTGATGAAATTACCGGCTGATGTGAACGTGAGAGAATTGCGAAAGCAGATGGAAGAAAATGATTGGGGTCCCTATTAATCAATGCCATCCGGTTTAAGAAAATTGGGCTCATACCCAACAAAAGTGGGGCTGATCCATTCAAACTACAATATCGTGTTTCTTTCTTCCGGGGGGGGCCAGGCCGAGCGATTCGAGCGTTTTGAGGATACCCACCTTAAGCGGCGTGCGGGTGTATCCCAACTGGGTGATGGCCTTTTGCGAGGAATACCGCCAGTGGTATTGGTACACATCCACCATCTCGCGGGTCAGCCGGGGAATGTAATGGCGGGACCACCGCGCGCGGATTTCTTCCATCCAGGCCAGCGCCTGGGCCGCCGCGAAGGGAATCCGGCGGCGGGGCCGCTTCACCCCGGTGACCGCCTCCAAGAGTTCCAAAAACTCCACCAGGCTCGCGTCCTCGCCCCCCAGGATGTACCCTTCCCCCGCTTCCCCCTTTTCCAACGCCAGCAGATGCCCCCGCGCCACGTCCTGGACATACGAAAAAGTCCAGCGCTTATCCCCGGTTCCCAGGATTCCAGGAACGCGCCGGTGGACGAAATCGGCGATCATTTGGGTGATGTGGTTGCCCTGCGTGGCTTTGCCCGGCCCGTAGATCAACGCCGGATAGACCGGCACGATGCCGTGTCCCGCCGCAATCCAGGATTTCACCCGCTGCAGGGCCAGCGCCTTGCTGCGGGCGTAGTGCGTAGGGGGAAGGATCTCCGTATTCAACCAGGTTTCATTGGCGGGAGACGCGCCGGTCGGCCCCAGGGCGAAGAACGACGAGGTATACACCACCCGTATTTGCTTCTCTCCCGCCGCCCGCAGGATGTTTTCGGTCCCTTCCACGTTAACCCGGTAAAAATCCGCTGGATCGCGCCGCCAGATGGAAACAAGGCCCGCCGTGTGGATCACCGCCTCGCAACCAGATACCGCCCCGGTCAAAGAGGAGAGATCATTGATATCCCCCAAGCAGACTTCCATGCGGTCCGGAAACGTTCCCGGTTCCGGCTCCCGGCGGCACAACGCGCGGAGGTCATACCCCTGGCGGTGGGCTTCCTGGAGAATCGCCCCGCCTAAATAGCCGGTGGCGCCCGTGATGAGAATTTTTGTCATGGTCTTATCATGATGAAAATGAAATCCGAATCAATCCGTTTCGCTGCCTGGATTCGGGGCTGTTGCGTTTTTTCAAATAGCCAAAATAACCTCCGAGAACTGATTGCCCGGTTGCGCCGATAGTAGGATTTGCGCCCTTTCAGGGCATTCCCTCACCTTGATCCACTCCCAGAGGGAGAGGGAATGGTTTAGCGGTCCCATCCATACTCATATCCCGAATATAGCATTAAAAAGTTATACATTCGCGTGAATTGTTACCCTAGATTAATCCAAGTATGCCATATTCCGTATTCGATGTATGTTTACTTCTCCACCTGGACGCGGTTCTTCCATTCCGCCAATTTACCGTTCACGCGCAACAAGACGAATCCCAAATCCAGGTCGGCGGGATTGTCCGGGCAGGTTCCCGTGAAGATCTCGAACGGCTGGTCCGGCCGGCATTCCAGCGTCAGCGCGCCCGGCGTGTCGCGCAAGGTCCAAGTGATTTTCACGGTTCCCTCGCTTTTCCCCCGTTGCACATCGCGCAGGTAGTTGTACCCCTCGCCTTCCAGGGGCTGATCGCTTTTCGTCAAGGAAACACTGCAATCCTGGATTTTTCCCCGCACGTGATAGAACAGATCATATTGGTGCGTATCTTCGGATGCCGCCGTCACCCGGTCTTCGATCCCGTTTTCCAGCAAGGTGACCTGGCGCTGAATGTCCACGCCCTCGTAGGCTTCCTTCACGCCCGCTGCGACGCGGTTCTCCTCGTACGCGATCAAGTAGCCTCCGCAGCGCGCCTGCCGTTTCCCATCCACCACCAGCAGATTGTGCGCGGCGGGGGAACGGAACCAGGCATTGAGGGGAATGCCGTAACCGGAAGTGCCCAGGTCGGGCATGAGCACGCGGTCCAGGCCGTACAGGATCACGTTCAGCCGGTCGAGGTGATCGTGCCCGCCGCCGTACGGCCCGTATTTGAAGTACGCGTTGATCTGAGGATTGCGCAGAAACGCCACGCCCGAATCCTCGAAATGATGGCTGGCGGCCGGCAGCGGCTGCGCGGGGGGAAGTTCGGCGGGGCCGTAGAGCAACGCTTCCATCGAGTCGCGCGGCTGGTCTTGGCAGATCCACGCCAGCGCCTGCAACAGGACGGGATCGTCCCAAAGGCCGCAGGCGGTTTCATAGAACGAGCCGTCGTTCGTCAGCGATTGCCCCGGCCAGCCGTCGTTGTTGGCGGGGAACTCGCCGTTGGCGAAAATGAAGCGCGCCGGCGCGGTGTACATGCGTTGGAACTTTTCCGTCCCCTCCAGCGGATATTTCTGCCCGCGCGCCGCGAGGTACAACGGCTGCAGCGAGCTGATCGTATAGAAGTGATAACTGATCGATCCCTCGAACCAGAATCCGTCTTCCTTCACGCCTTTTTGGATCTGGTTCTTCATCCCGAACTCGCCGCCGATGGCCGCGCGGACGAGCTCCATGTCCCCCGCCGCGAAGCCCACCAGCCCCAGCGCCGCGTTGTGCCAGCTGGGGATGTTGTGGATCGACCGTGTCTGCGCATGGACGAATTGCGCATCGGGAACCAGAAACTTGCCGGCGATGGCGGACCGCTCGTCCGGCGACAGCTGGGGACAGATATCCCAATACGCCTGCGCCCACCGCACCAGCAGCACCGCCTCATCCAGCGATTGCGGGCCGACGCGCCCCTTCCCGGCGTGCTCGCCGTGGATTTCAAACTGCTCGAAATGCTCCGCGTACCACAGGAGCATTTTTCTGACATAGTCCAAGTGTCCGGGATTCCCCTCGAGGCGGTACAGCACCGCCGCCTGGGCCATTGCCCCCGCGATTTCGTTATGCACGATCGAGCGCCAGCATTCATCGTAGGGCGAACCGGTATAGACCTTCCCGCACCCGGTGCAGACATGCTCCGTGGGCTTTTGGGGATCGAACCGCAGCCGCCGCGCGTCGTCGTCGCAGTAATATTCGTGCGTCCAGCCGGAGAGGCCGAGCGGCGGTTCCGCGTACCGCGATTGGGTTTCCCGCACGCTCTCGCGCATGCGGTCCACGATACGGGCCGCCCAGGGCTGCCGCGCGATCTTCTCCTTCACGCCGTCCCAGTCCACGCCGCGCGGTCCGGGATCCGCCACCGGCTCCGCGTACAGCAGGGAACCGGCCGCCATCAGAAGCACCAAGCATCCGAATCGTTTCATCCTGACCTCCCCGATTTCAGGTATCGTTCCGGTAATGACCGTATAAAAACCGGGGGGATGAATCAAGGCCGGGGGAAGCCGTTCAAGTGGGACAGGCGGCTGGATGCGTCAGGATGCAGGATTGTTGATTATTTTGATAAATATACTGTATATATAAAACATTTTAAATTATTTATTTTTGGAGTTGATTTTTATTTTTTTTATGATATATATCCCTTCAATAATACCATTATTCGCTTGATCGATGGGGTGAAGGATGATGAACAACTCCAGTTTCATGGCGCGGCTGGTTGCGGTCATTCTGGTTGCGGGTATGGGGGCGAAGGCGGAGGAGGCTGCCTCTCCGGTGGAGCAGTACAAGCAGGAACGCTTGGGGAAACGGGCCTACGAGCGCTT
>JBHGBC010000170.1:0-12795 GCA_041946805.1 bacterium | reverse complement strand
TACTTTTTTTCAGATCGCCGGTTCGCATCTCTTCGAAATGATTGATGAAAACCACCCCCATATTCCCTATCCCTCTGGGAGAGGGATAGGGTGAGGGTTTTTAGCCGGGGCGGACCCTGGCCTCAGCCCTCATCCCGGCGTGAATGGAATCGATTTTACCTCATTCGGTACACGCTTGCCGGTTGATCCTTCTTTTTAATCCATTTTCCCCCGGAACGTAAGCCCCGGCCTTGGAAACGGGGCGCCGTTACACGGCGGGACGCATCTCCCGCCAGGGGACCGGGTGCACCGCCAGCCGGAAGGGCATCGTCCCCATCGGCGGATACCGGTTCACCATGCGGTCGAAGCGCTCCAGCCAGGCCTCCTCAAGCGGGCGGGGTTGAGCGTGCGATTCCCAACGTTCCGGATCGGGGAGGTGCATAACCGTGCTGCCATCGTCATCGCTTTGAAAAATATACCAGCCGGGCTGGATTCGTTCGCAAGCCGCGTTTCGGGACCGCCAGGCGACGGGGATTTCCAGGGTGAACTCCTCCCACAGGCCCGGCCGTTCGGTCCGTTCCCGGCGGTACGCCAGCAGGCAGGACGCCTCCGCGTTTTTGACTTTGTTGTTGAAGACATACACCCGGCAACCGGGAAACAACTCCGCGAACCGCCGCGCCGCGGGGCAGGCCAGCGCCAAGGATGCGATCTCCTCCGCCCCCGCCGCTTCCGCTTCTTGTTTCCGGACCCAGCGGGGATACCAGAATTCCGCCCCCGCCATCGGCGCGTACACCAACACGAACAGCGAGCCGAGGTAGGCGGTCAGAATCCGCCGCGGGATGGAATCCGTGAGCCATGGCAGAATACCCAGGCTCAACGCATACGCGGCGGCGGCATGGCCGAGAAAGCAATACACCACCAGGGACTGATAGAACGGAGGGATGGGCGTGAGCCGGGTAGGATCGAAGTACTTGTCCTTGAGGACTTTGCCGATCGCGGAATACCAGTAGAAACTCAGCATGATTTCGACCAGCCAGCCTGGAAACCAAACCATGCCGCCGGAGACAAAGTAAAAAATCAGGAAGATCAGCAGCAGAACGGTTAAAACCGTGAAAAAAAATAACCACAGCAGCATAACGGCCTCCCCCCGGTCCGGGACTGGCATCCTTGAAATTATAGTCAGGATTCGGGTCGTAAAATCAAGGTTCGCGCCAGCCGGGAAGGAACTCCGCGGAAACCGCCAGGCCGGAGGAAACCGCGCAGTCCTCCAAAAAAACACGCCCCCGGGGGAAACCGGGGGCGCGGTGATTCCGTTCCGGGCCGGATCAAGCCGGCCGCGCGGTCAGACAAAGGCGGGAGGCACCGGGAAGCGCGCGTCCATCAGGCCTTGGTTTGTGGCTTGCAATTTGGCCATCGACCCGACGCCGTGATCGACGAAGTTCGCGGGATCGACGGGGCTTTGATGGGCCGTGTCCTCGAATCCCGTGCATTCGGTGAAAGTGAAGTCGAAGCCGTTGTTCATGATATCGCCGGGAATCGCCGGATTGTTGTGGCCGGTGGGGATATCGAAGGCCAGCAGGCTGTGGATGATCTCATGGGCCATGGTCAAGCCCAGCAGCCGTCCCACGATTTGCAGCAGCAGGGTTTGCAGGGCGGGCGTCATGCCCTGGCTCTCGATCTGAATCAGCAACGCCAACACTTCGGTGTTGATATCCGACTGCGGAACGAAATTGTCGAACGCGCCGGGGAAGATATCGATGGCCTCGTTGAGCACGCCCGCGCCCGCCGGCACCGGCGTGCGGCCCGCCATGCCGGGCGAGCCGGCGGGCGGATCGCCCCGCAGCGTCAGGGTGGTGATATGCGCGGCCGGGATATGCGCGGGCACGGTCTCGGTGAAGGGGCCGACGCGCCAAATCGTGCGCACGTTGGAGGTGCTCAAGAGTTGGTCGCACACCTGCCGGGCCAGTTGCAGCACATCGTTCTTGAGCGTATCCAGGTGCATGGCCGTCAGAACCGCGTCGAAGGCCGCGGCCTCTTCGTCGATGGTCACGAACTGCGGCACGCTGAGTTGCAGTTTCACGCTGGCCAGTTTGGTTCCGGACGAGTCATGCACGGCGAAATCGAGCTGGGTCACGCCGGGGACCACTCCCCGGACCCGGGTCCGCAAGGCCCCGGGAGAATCCACCTTGAGGGTGGCGGTGTTGGGGCGCGTCCAGCGGTGCGTGGCGCCATCCGGGGCGTTGCGGATGGTGGCGGCCAGTTCGATCACGCCGGACTTGTCCTGGCGGGAGGGGAAGAAGGCGCGGGAATCGGCCGCGTTTTCGGCGGGCGACAGGATAATGAGCGTTCGGTTGAGTTGATCCAGCAGCGCGTCCGTGGGCTGCGCGTTCACCGAGACCGTCTCCCCGCCCGGACGGCTGACGCTCACCGCCGCCTGGTTGGCGCCGGCGGTGTTGGTCAGGTGTTCGATGTCTCCGGTGGTCATGGGCTGCGCGGGGGCCTGGGTGCCGCCGCCGATCATGCCGCGCAACGCCGCCTCGGTGAGCTGCTGGCGCTGCTGATCGGTGATGGCGCCGGCCTGGTGCTGCTCGTTGATCTTGTCGAGGGCTTTGTCGATGTCTTGGCGCATGTTTCCTTGCAAGGCCAGATCGGCCGCCTTGCCGCCGAAGAACTGCGCCGTCCCCAGGGCCGATTGCAGGGCCGCCAGGGCGTTGCGCTGGTTCTCCGTGAGTCCGGTGATATCCCGGAACAGGTTGGGATTCGACAACAACTGCGTCAGCGCGCCGAAGCCTTGCGGATCGGGCGCGTTGGGCACGTTTTGGAACGCCACGATCGGCTGCGGGAAGGGCTGCGGGGTGAGCGAGGGCGGCTCGGCCCGGCGCGATTCGGTGCTGACCGGCTGGATCGGCGTGGGCTCGTCGGGGCACGGCGACTCTTCCCACCGCCAGAAGCGCGATTCTTCCTTCTTCTCGCAACTGTTGCAGGCCCCCATGACCGACTCGGCGAACACGCCCTTGGTGGGCACGGTCAACCGGAGGGGCGCCACCAGGGTGGTGGGTTGATAATGCTCCAGCAGGTCGATGGGATTGTCCTCGTCCTGCTGGAAGGTCGGATCCAAATGAAAACCGCGCGCCACGGGCATCACCAGGCAATTGCCGACGATGCCCACCAGGCGGTTTTCGACCACCGAGGCCACGCTGCGGCCGCCGCTGTTGGGCGCGATAAAGCCATCCAGCAGCAGGTACCGGCGCTGGGCGTCCATCCGCCACCAGATCGCCCGGTGGTAGTACTCCATGAAATCGTTGAGGTGCTTGAGCAGCCGGGTGGCGTATTCCTTGTCTTCCTGGCGGGGGCGGCGCAGTTCCTGGCGGCTGAGGGGCGAGTAGATCAACACGCCGTCCGTGCCCGACAGATCGTTCAAAATCCGCGACTGCTTGAACAGATCGTGCGCGATGTGTTCCGTCCGGTAGCCCATCTGCCCCGAATGCACGATGATCTTCGATCCGGCCGGCAGGATGGCGTCGATATTCTGCGGGCCGGCGTTCGTGTCGATGGTGGTGTCGATCTTGATGAACTTGATCCGGTCGCGGCGCAGCGGGGGTAGCGCATCGTTCAAGCGCAAGGAAACATACAGGGGCGTGTCGTTTTGAAAATCGGAAACCAGGGTCGGATCGACGGGTAGCCGGGTTTCGTTGTCGTTTTCGTCCACGGCGTAGATCCGCAGGCCGTTGGTGATCTCCTCGGCGATGCGCGGCCCCAGTTCTTCCGCGAATATCCGGTCCCGCTCCTGCTGGTCGTGCAAGTAATTTTGCCACCATTCATGCGGCGAGATGCCCAGCCAGGAAAGTGAACCCCAGGAAGCCGCCAGAAAGGTCCCGTCGTCGTTGTCGCGCGGGCGCTGGATGCGGAATTGGATCCGGAAATAGCCGTCGAGGTAGGTCAGTTCCTCTTCCGCGTACGCGCCCACCGGCATGTCGCTGCCCACGTAGTTGTCGGTGATCCGCTGCAGGGCGTCGAAGCCCCGCGCCAGACGGCGGTCCCGGAGATACAGGCTCAAGGGATCCCGCCAGCGCAGCGCCTTGGCCGAATCGAAGCGGGACATCAGCAAGGGCACCAGCAGGCACTCCTGCACGTCCGCCAGTTGATGCCGCACCAGGAAATGGCGCAGCACCTCGAAATATTCGATGGTGATGGCATGGCAGTGATTGTGATTGGCCACCACCTCGGTCTGCACCCGCATCGTCTCGCCCTGGCGGACTGTTTGGATAACCGTCGAACGCTGGCTGCGGACCGCCGAGGCCCCCTGAACGGTGTGGTCGCGGAGTTGTTGCATCGAACTGGCCGCCGAATTGCGCGCCGAGTTCTGCCAGGCGGACGAACTGGCTCCCGACGTGCCTCCCCCGATGCCCAGCAGGCCGCCCACCGGCCCGATAATGGCCCCGATCCCCAGGCCGCCCCCGAAAGAACTGGAGCTGGCCTCGGAACCGCCGGAGAGCGACTCGCGCACGGAGGCGTTGGCGATCTCCGAAATGTCGCGGTCCCGGCTGAGGAACGCGGACAACTGCTCCTGTTCCTCCAGCGATTCGAGCCGCGCCGCGCTTTCGCGCCGGTCCCAGTCGATCACCGCGATTTGCTTCTTCTGGCACGGAGCCAGCGGCAGGCTGTAGAGCAGATCCCCGAAGGAATAGCCGTCGGCGCACCATTGCTGTTTGAAATGCAATATATGCCCGTGCGCGATGGTGCAGGCCTGGTAAATGGTCGGTTCGTCGTCCCAATCCACCGGGTTGGAACAGGTCAACCGGTTCCGCCCCCCGCGGCGGCGCATCAGGTCAAGCAGGCGGATCAGGTCGTTCTTGCGGGTGGCGATTTCCGCCTGGGCCAGGCGGGTCAGAGAAAAGCCGTCGGGATCGCGGGCCAGGGTTTTGACGAGTTCGGCGTCCAGGCGCACCGCGTCGAGATCGATCCCGTCCTCCTCCGGCCGGGGGGCCGGGGAAGGATCGCGGGATGGTTTCGCCGCCACGCGCAGCGAGGTCAGCCCGATCACTTCGGAGAGGTGCTCCAGTTCGGGCTTCATGGTCACCAGCGCGTGCGCGGCCAACGTCTCGGGATCGGCGGGATCGATGATCTCCGGCTCCCGCCGGTACGCCGCGGTCCGCGTGAGGGCCGCCGAAGTGGAAAGCTCCGCTTGCGGGGCGGCCGCCGGCCGGGTGGACAACAGGGCCTCGGCGGGCTGCGTGCGGAGCAGGTGGGTATAGATCTTGGGGTCGAGAATCCGGATCACGTCGCGCACGGAGATCTTGGGGGGATCGCTGATGGTCAAATCCCGGATGTCCGGTTCGGTGGTGCGGACCACGGTGTAGTAATCGAATTCCTCCAGCACGCGGTTGGGCTTGGTGATGTCCACGCAATGGCCCGCGCCGGTGTCCGCGGAGAACGTGCCGGAGGCGTTCACCAGGTCTTCGGCGTCGGGATCGCGCGGGACTTCCACTTCACAAGGGCATTTCTCTTTTTCCGGGGATTCATCGCCGGCCAGTTCCATTCCCAACACAACCCGTTCCGGAAAACCGCCATCGTCGTTCAGAGGAACCGGCGTGGGGCCGCCGCCGTCGACCTCCCCCTGGGCTTCCTTGAAATGACCGAGGGGATACTCGGCCGAAAAATACCCCCGCCCGTCAGTCCGCGCGACCGCCACCACCTGCCAGGCCGCTTCTTCGGGGGAAAGCGGACGGGCCCGGATCACCACTTGGCGGCCGCCCGTCCGGCCCTTGCCCGAGGGATCGACCACCAGGCCGCGGATCCGCGCCGGCTTGCCGAACGCCGGATCGGTATTGGGTTCGATCGGGAAATACTCCTTCGCGTTGACCTTGATGACCACCGGTTGGCCGCTTCCCAGGAGATCGGGCGAAACCTCTTCCTCCCGCAGCACCTGCCCGTCGGGCGACAGCACCCGCAGGCGGATTTTGACCTCGAGGGCGATGTCATCGGGAAATTCGAGGACCGCCTTGCCCTCCGCGTCCACCGGCGCGCTGATTTCGCGGTTCACCGGCACCCGGTTGGCTCCGGAATCTATGGCGACGGACTGCACGAATGCGGCGCGCACCAGGTGCCCCGCAAACGAGCGGCCGGCGTCCGATTCCAAGTCGATATCCAAGCGTTTGCTCATCCTGTTTTCCTCCCTCTCAAGCGTATATCCCACCCTTCTCCCGTTCGGGAGAAGCCTCCGGCCGGTGTTCGTCCCGCTCAACTCTATCCGGCGGCCGGCCCTTATCCGCACGCGCCGGCCTGCATGGCGGCCTTCATCCGTTTATCCATTTCCTCCGGGGAGACATCCTCGACATGCGTCGCAAAGCTCCACTCATGCCCGAACGGATCCCGCAGCACGCCTATCCGGTCTCCCCAAAACATGTTTTGGACTGGGCGGATTTCCGTTCCGCCGGCCGCCATCGCCTTGGCGAAAAAGGTGTCCACATTTTCGACATAAACATAGAAGGAGGCGGTGACGCCTCCTCGTGTTTCCGGGCCCGCGACATTCATCGCAGGGTGTTCGTCCGAAAGCATGAACATCGAGTTTCCTAACCGGATTTCCGAGTGCCCCACTTGGCCGCCCGGCAAATCCATGCGCGCGACGACCACGGCGTCGAACGCTTTCTTGTAAAACTCGATCGCTTGGCCGGCCCCCTTGACATACAAGTAAGGAGTGATCGTTTGAAATCCATCGGGAATAGGTTTTACCGCCATATTTCACCTCTCCATGGAAATTGTAGGAAACCTGCGCGTCCCCGGGATCAAATCCCCCCGGCTCACTCCACGCCGGGGATTGCTCCCGGATGTGGGTATAAACACGCGGCCTGAATTTCATATCCGTTGAGGAAACGTAATTCACGGGAAATTCCAACACGACACAACAAATGCAATGGCCGGAAGTTGGCCAGGCGCAACATTCCATGCGGGCAGGTTCCCGGCGTTGTTTTGGCCAAGAAGTGATAGAAACCAAGTTACGGCTCTGAGGACGGACCTAGGTGAACGCGGGGGTACAATACCAAAGAAGAAACCGTATCCTATTATACTTGACTGAAGTTGTCAAGATTATTTTCAATTTTTTTGACCGGTGGGCGCTCGGTTCCTTCACCCGCCGGACGCTTTTGTCCTGAATGCCCGGCTGGCTTCCAAACCAATGGATCGCAGAGACTCACGCCACCTCTCTTCCTCTCCCTCTCCCCTTGCGCTGATCTTGACCCAAAAGTCCTGATCCGGCATGAGATTTTCATCCCCGCGGGGAAAGAATGTGTCCAGTATCCCGGATTTCCTCCTCCCGAAGGCGATCTTGGCCGGCCGGTCATGTACAGGAGCAGAATTGACATGTAACGTTGTATCCAAGGGCCCTCCCATTCTATAATGGGAGGGCGCGGACCTCCGGAAAGGAGAGGGCCCGCGCGCCAGGACTGCGGTCCCCAGTTCCACCATCCACAACCACCCATCTCTGCATTCTCATCTCGGTAAAGATCATCAATCCAAAAAAGGGAGAATGGACATGAGGAAACGTATCTTCGTCATGATTTGTATCCTGGGAGGATTGGCGGGAGCCATGAGCGGTTGGGCGTTCACCAACAACACGGGAAACGCGCCGGCCTTTCTTTGCCTGGATATCTGCACGAACGCCTTGGTCGATCCCCCGGTCATGAGCCCCGACACGGTGGATGTGGGCGTGGATTTGGACGCCGACGGGACCGTGGATCATTGGCTGTCCGGTGAATTGACCGAATGGCTGCGCCGGGACGCCCAGACCACGGTCAACTGGAACGGCTGGCGGCGATATTTGATCCGCCTCGACGCCCACGCGGGCAAAACCGCGAAGGTGCGGATCGTGGATAAAAGCGCCAACTATTACATCGCCGTGAAGGCCATCCGGGTGAACAACGCGGACGGCGTGGTCGTCAGCAATCTACTGCCCAACGGATTGTTCGAGGATCCCGTCCCCCTGAATCATTGGACCCTGCTGGAGGGCAGCATCACCGACAAGGCCCAGCTGCTGGAGATCGATACCGACGGTTCCAAACTCTTTTACGGCACGCAGTTCTTCTCGTCCCAGGTCAATGGCAACCAGGACACGGCGGTGATCGAATCGGAAACCTTTACCCTGCTGCAGCCCACGAGCTTTGTGTATGGCATGGTGGGCGGCGGAGCGTCGGAAAAATGGAACCGGACGGATTACGCCAACACGCCCAGTGGAAGCGGGGTGGTCTATCCGCCTGATAACCTGTCCTACGTGTACATCGACGTCGGCACGGCAACCGAACCGCCCAACGGCCAGTATGATGAAGGCGTGGACGTGCCGGTCCTGGGCTTCTCGCCGATTTCGCGCGGGGGCGGCGAGTTGGACAATAACATGCATCCGGTTTTCCTCAATACCTCCGGCCTCGAGGGCCGCCAGGCCCAGGTCGTGGCCGTGGACGATTCCACCGTCTGGTATATCCAGTTGGACGGCTGGCGCATGAACTGGGATCCCAACTACATCACCAACGGGGGATTCGAGGATGTCCCCGACGAGATGAAAACCGCCACCCAGGACGCGATCGATTACACCACCCTGCCGGGCGGCGTGATTCCCGGCTGGACGGTGACCAAACACAATCTGCCCGATGGTTCCCCCGGCGATCCGGACATCAGCGCCTGGCTCTACGGCCCGATGAATGCCAATTGGGCGGACCAGGTGTACATCGGCACGAAATCGATCGATGCCGACAACGTCCTACGCGGCATCGAAATCCGTTCCGACGTCTTCCGCATCCAGGCGGTCCCCGATCCCCGGCAAAATGTGTTCTTCCAATACAACGGCTGCCAGGGAACCAACCGCCAGCGGGGACCCGATGTCTATAGCACGATCGAACTGCAAGTCGATGTAAACGGCGACGGCGCGTACGATGGCGTGGAGGATTACATCTATCGCGAGACCTCGCAGGGCATGGGCTGGAACCTCAACACCAGCAACCTGGACCTGTGGCAATATCCGGAATACCGCCATTACATCAAGCCCGAGCATTACGGCAAAAAAGCCCAGATCTACATCGCCGATTTCCTGCCCAGCAACTACGCCTGGCTGGCGGTGGATGACTTCTATTTCTGGAACGGCAGCGCGGCGGTCAAACCCTTCCCGAACTCCGACTTCGAGATGGGCCGCGCCGCGGACGGCACGATCCCCGATTGGACGGACATCGTGACCAGCGGCTTCGACGATTGGCTGGCGGCCACGGACGCGATTGTGAGCGGTCCCAATCCGCCCACCACCAACCGTATCATGGGCAGCCGCTTCGGATACGTGGATGGCGATTTCGCGGCGGACAGCGGGGGAGACGGCGGCATCGGCGAACTGATCTCCGTGGCCTTTACCATACCCACCCTGGTGCAAACCCCGGTGGGAGAATGGTCCTTATACTGATCCACGCCGGATTTGTCCCGGCCCGCCGGTGATCACCGGTATCATGGAATTACCAGCCCTCCAATGCAAAGCGGAGGGCTTTTTTCTGTGTACCTCCGGCCCTTGTTTACCCATTCTCCGTCCCGATTCCAGGCCCGGTGGATTGGGCCGCGCGCGTATCAGGCAACACGGATCACATTATCCCCCAAGTTGTTGGAGCAGGCTCTCGCAGGTCAACACGGTCCCGTAGAAACAGGCCAGGTCGCGCAGGGTGGCGATGTGGGCCGCTTCGTCGGATCCCCCGCTGCCGTCCGCCAGGCCGAAGACGTGGAAATCGCGGAACAGGGCCTCGTGGGCGGTGGCCGCGACGCAGCAGTTGCTGGCCACGCCGCTGACGAGGACATCGCGGGTATGGAAGCGTTTCAGGATGGATTCGAGGTTGGTGTCATGGAAGGCGTTGTACCGGTGTTTCACGATGACCACATCGTTGGGCTGTGGGGCGATGGCCGTGTGGATCTCTGATCCGGGAAGAGCGAGATTCAGCACCGGGCTGCCCCGCCGCATGCCCCACCATTCGGCGGTGGTCCCGCCGTCCACATCGGGATTGTCATACCCGTGCCGCGTGTAGAGGACCGGCCGGCCCGTTTTCCGGAACGACGCGATCACGCGCTGCAGGCGGGGCAGGATGGCCGGCCCGCCCCACGTGGGCAGCAATCCTTCGTCCAGCAGAAAATCATTCTGCATGTCGATGACCAGCAGGGCGGCTTGGGCGATGTCAATGGCGCGGAACCGGGGGCGAAACTCCTCCACCGCCGCCATCCACCGGGGCAGCCGGGCGTTCAATTCGGTTTCAGTCATGAATTTAGGCATGTACCCATAACCTCCTGAAAAAAGCCGTAGGTTAAAACCTACGGCTACCCACCGGAATCCCCCGCGGGGATTGAATCGAGTCCTAAATAATGGGAAGGTTTCGCGAGACGCGATTCTGCCCAACCTTGTTTATGACATGCATGGGTTACACTGCGCCAACCCATCCTACATTTATATCTTCGCAAAGCAGGGGCACGTTGCAACGTGCCCCTACGAATTACGAACCACGGACTTCCTGCTAGCCCGTAGGGTGGATTGCGCCGCGCCTCGAGCCCACCCGCGATAACCTCTTCCTCTGGGAGAGGGTTAGGGTGAGGGAGTTTTGCAGGGGCGGACGTAGGTGTCCGCCCAGGCTTTTCTCCGGGTAATCGGTGCTTATTTCCGTGAAAAACCGTAAATCACTCCACCTCCAGCACCACGATCGATTTGGGCGGCAGCGTAACGAAGATCTGGTTGCCCTGCCCCTTCGCGCCGCTGAACGATGCGGGTTTGACGGCTTCCGGATTATCAAAGGTGTTGTGGGCGGTGATGGTGTCGGCGGTCAGGATCTGTCCCGAAATCCGGCTGGCCGTCGCGCCTTGCAGCACACCGGTCAATTCCCGGGCCTGGTTGGGATCGAAGTTGCAGAGCGAGAGGTGGATTTTCCCGCCGGCGTCCTTCGAGGCGGACGCGTGCAAGGCGGGGATTTTTTCGTTGCCGCACTGGTAATCCTCGCTGATCAGTTCCGTGGGCAGCCAGGTGGCGTCCTGGTGGACCTTGAACATATCGAACACATGATACGTGGGGGTGAGCAGCATCTTCGGGCCGTCGGTGAGGACCACAGCCTGCAGCACGTTGACCATCTGGGCGATGTTGGCCATTTTCACCCGGTCGCAGTGATGGTGAAAGATGTTGAGGGTCAAGGCGGCGACCATGGCGTCGCGCAGGGAATTCTGCTGATAGAGGAAGCCGGGATTGGTCCCCGGTTCGACCTCGTGCCAGGCGCCCCATTCATCCACCATCAATCCCACCCGCTTCTCCTTATCGTATTCATCCATGATGGCGGAGTGGCCGGTGAGGAGATCGTCCATCTCGAGGGCGCGCTCGATCTGCGCGAACCAGTCTATTTCCTCGAATTCCGTGGCGGAGCGGCTTTTCCGGCCGGATCCGCAATAATAATGGAGGCTCAGGCCGTTCATCTGCCGGGCCGCCTCGCGCATCAGAACACGGGTCCACTCGTAGTAGGTGTCATGGGAACCGCAGGCGATCTTGAAGAGCCGGTTGCCGGGAAAATTGCGCAGATACGTTTGAAAGCGCAAGTACAAGTCGGCGTAGTATTCGGGCTTCATATTCCCGCCGCATCCCCAGCTTTCGTTGCCGACGCCCCAGTACCGGACTTTCCAGGGTTCCGTGCGGCCGTTTTGGCGGCGCAGATCGGCCATGGGGCTTTGACCGCCGAAGGTCATGTATTCCACCCACTCCTGCATTTCCGTGATTTCGCCGCTGCCCACGTTCCCGCAGATGTACGGTTCGGTTCCCAATTGTTCACAAAGATCCATGAATTCATGCGTGCCGAAATGGTTGTTCTCGGTGACCATGCCCCAATGGGTGTTAATGATGGTCGGGCGTTTCTCGCGCGGGCCGATGCCGTCCTTCCAGTGATACTCGTCGGCGAAGCATCCGCCCGGCCAGCGCAAAACAGGCACCTTGATCCGCTTCAACGCTTGCACCACGTCATTGCGGATACCGCGGGTGTTGGGGATGGGGCTGTCTTCGCCCACCCACAATCCGCCGTAAATGCAATGGCCCAAGTGTTCGGAAAAGTGGCCGTAGATGTTGCGGTTGATCTGCACGGAGCCCTGGTCCACATGAATAACCAGATGATTGGCGGACTGCGCGGCGGCTTCCGAAACCATGAACCATACTCCACTCATCACGGAGAGAAAGAGGATTACCGAAAACGACAACCACCAGGTGTGATTCCCCATTTTTTTCTGCGTCATGATCTCTACCTCGCTAACGATATTCTTTAGGTCTGGCAGGGCTTATTTTTCATTAGAAATCCGGCGAGGTGAAGTGGAATGGTGAAATACGCGGATCGCAAAGCCGGCCTACCCGAACCTGGGAATCCGGAGGCTGCGCTTGACCCAAACCGGATGGTCATTGAACAATGGAGAAACCGCCCGCGCGGCTTATTTTCCCGGGCGCGGGCCAAGATACTCGACTGGAAACGTTTGGGGAGTGTTGCTCATGATAACCAAAAAAAGACCCGCCGTATTTCAATTCATGGCCATCCTGTTTTTCGCCGCGGCCGTTTCTCTCCCGGCGGCCGGCGAAATTCTGGATCCCTTGGAAAACGTGATCCACTTCAGTCCGGCCTGCACCAAGATCTATTTAGGCAGCCCCAGCCTCGTCAAATTGGACAACGGCGATTGGCTGGCGGCGATGGACATGTTCGGCCCCAACGCGCCCAAACCCTCGGTTTCGATGATCTTCCGGTCCACGGACAACGGGAAGAAATGGCGCTTCGTCACGGCGATCGAAGGCAGTTT
>JBHGBC010000017.1:0-54913 GCA_041946805.1 bacterium | reverse complement strand
AAACCTACGCCGAGGCCGCCAAATGGTTTTCGTCCAACCCCATGCCGGCCGAAATCGCCCGGATGAAGGTCGGGGACGTGGAGAAAGCCCTGAACGACGTGGACCGCTACGACGTGTTCTTCTCGGCCCTGCCTTCGGACGTCTCGAAGGAGATGGAAGGGAAATTCGGGGCGCACAAACCGTTGATCAGCACCGCGTCCGGGTTCCGCTACGAGAACGACGTGCCCATCCTCGTGCCCGAGGTCAACGCGGAGCACGCGCCCCTCATCAAGGCGCAGCAGCAGGCGCGCGGCTGGAAGGGCTTTGTCGTGCCCGGCCCCAACTGCACCACCATGGGCCTGATCATCTCGCTCAAGCCGATTTACGACCGCTTCGGGATCAAGCGGGTCTTCATGACCTCCATGCAGGCGCTGTCCGGCGCGGGGTATCCCGGCAATCCCGCCCTCGACATCGTCGACAACATGATCCCTTTCATCGCCAAGGAAGAGGGCAAGGTGCAGCTCGAAACCGTCAAGACGCTGGGGAAATTCGGGAACGGGGCGCTGGCCTTCGCCGGATTTCCGGTCAGTTGCACCTGCACCCGCGTCGCGGTCATCGACGGCCACATGCTCTCCATCTTCGTGGAGACCGAAAAACCCTGCTCTCCCGATGATTACCGCGCCGCCATCCGCGAGTACAACGAGGCCTGCCGGAAGGCGTACGGCGATCTCCCCTCGGCCCCGGCCGAGACCATCCTCGTCAAGGAAGAGGAGAACCGTCCGCAGCCCCGGCTGGACCGCGACCTGGGCGGCGGGATGTCCACGGTGGTGGGCCGCATCCGCCAGGATGAGGTCTTCGGCGCCCACGGCCTCAAGTACGTGGCCCTCTCGCACAACACCAAGCGCGGGGCGGCCAAGGGCGAAGTGCTGGTAGCCGAGTACTTGATCCGGGAAGGGTATTTTTAGGATTCAGCAATTCCTATCGATTTAATAATAAATCCGGGGGGAGCGTGTCTCTCCCCGGGTCGCCGGGTTGAAAAGTGAAGAACGCCATGCTTGCGCGGGAGACGAGGGAAGCGAGCCGATCGGAGTTCGTTCGCATCGTGGGGGAGCCGGCCGTGGAAGAAGCCGAGCGGATGCCGGCCGGGCAGTACCAGGAACGGAAGTGGGACCGGCTGCCGGAATTGCTGCGGGCATGCGAAAAGTTCCACGACACGCCGGTGTTTGAAGCCCGCCGGTCCTTTCTCCTCGGCCTCGATCCGGATTTGCGGCGGCTGCTGGTCCGGCACCTGCTCTATCATTAATTAATCCGTGACGGCTGCCGGATCTAAACCAATAATCTGAGAGCCATTAAACCAATATGCATATCGGGAGCGAAACGGTATGGGAGATCATTAGGCAGGATACGCCATCCTGACCCGGTTCGCGTAGTACGCAGAATTAAGAAAGGTTATATTTACTCGGATCCATCCCGAAAATCACCAGTCCCAGTCCCAACCCCAACCCCAACCCCAACCCCAACCCCAACAAAAGAAATGTGCGGAAATCTTTTTGAGCGGGAAGCAAGCCGATGAAAAACATGGCGTCTCTCAGAAGATGCGGCAAGCGTGGAGGTCACGCCGCGATGGTCCGCATTATGTGCGAATCTCATGCAGATGCGTCAGGTATGCCGAAAGTGTTTTTGATTCCTGGATGGCGGCCTGGACGGTTGGATCCACTTCTTACTCCGCCGGCCGCGGCCTGGATTGGATAGTGAAATCTCACGCGCGTGGTGAAGGCCGCATAACCGGCGGGAAGAGGATTTTCTCCAGGCCCTGCGGCCTGCGGACCCTCTTGAAGCCTATAGATGGCCATGGCAATGTTTTCCAGACTATTCCGATGGATGATCTGACCGTTGTCTTGCGGCCTTTATTCAGATTCTCTTTGTCCAGCTGAATCCTGTCCTTGCCTTGATTACAAGTTTACAACCACAGGGGAATTGGTCTGGTTTCGGTTCTATTCCGTTTTCCTCCTGGATTATAAAATTAACAATACATACCTCTCTCTCAGCTTGCCCAGATTTCCATCCCTCTCCCTTAAAGGGAGCGGGAAGTGGTTGCTTTTTGTTATTAAGCCCGGGTTTACGCCCTAGGCTATCTTTTTATACGCCGTTGGCGCTTGAAAAAACAGCCGCACACCTGGGAATCACGTATCTTTCCGGCAGACGAAGTGAATCCGTTCGCACTCGTCTTGCACGGATTTCAACGTGAGGTTGTGATAGAGGCCCAGCACTTCGAATCCGGTTTTACGGAGCAGGTCCGAGAGCAGTTGCGTGGAATAGACCCGTTGCGAATGCACTTCGATGTGTTTCTGGAAACGGCCGTGACGCTGGAGAAAAATGGTCACCTTCGAGTCGCAGATTTTCTGGGTGAGGTTGTATTCGTTCTCCCAAATGTACGAGGCTTCCTCGAAATTTTCCGCGAACGTGAATCCGGCGAAATTGTGCAGCAGGTTGTACTCGGTGGTGACATCGAAGATGAATCCGCCGGCCGGCCGGAGGTGCCGGTTCACCTCCTGGAAGCAGCGGCGGAGGCCTTCCTCGGTCAGCAGATAATTCAAACTATCGTACAAGCAAATCACCAGGTCGAAATCCCGTTCCAGAGGCAAGCGGGAAAACTCTTCCATATCCCCTTGGCGGAAGGCTATCTCCAGGCCGGCGGCGGTGCTCTTGGCCCGTGCCCACCGCAGCATTTCCTCGGAGCGGTCCAGTCCCGTGACCTGATACCCCTGGGCCGCCAGCCGCAAGGCCATGCTGCCCGTCCCGCAGGCCAGTTCCAGGATCTTGCGGACCTCGATCCGGTAGCGGCCGGCCAGTTCGAGGATATGCCGCGACCAGCTGTCGTAATCCACGTCCCGCATGACCAGGTCGTAGATTTCCGCGAACGCGGAATACACGTCGGTGGGTTTATTGGATTTCATAAACTCGAACGCCGGATTTTTTCTCCGCCAACCGGTTGGCATACCAGTCCACCAGGATATCCGCCTGCTCCCGCAAGGATTGTACGACAGGGATTCCCGCCCGCAAGCCGTTCAGGATTTCCGGCGTGTCTATGATCCGCTGTACCAAGGCACGCAAGCTCTCCGGATCCCGGTGGCGGAAGGTCAGTCCCCCTCCTTCGCGCACTTGCTCCGCCATGCCGCCCACATCCGCTGTGAGAACGGGCACGCCGGCCAGAAACGCTTCATGGACGGTCAGAGGTGAGTTCTCCCACCAGATGGAGGGCACGATCAAGCAATCCAATTCCGCCAAACGGGAATATACCTCTCCCGGTTCGTACTTCCCGCCCCATTCCACCGCCGGACCGGCCAGGGCGCGCAAGTCACTTTCGTACTCCTCATGCCCTTCGTATCCCGGAAAGAAGCCATGCACCACCAGCCGGGCCTGCGTGGGATCGATTGCCTGAAAAGCACGCATGGCGATATCCACACCCTTGGGGGGAATCCAGGTGCCGATGTATCCAAAACGGAGTGGTTTGCGGATTCTTCTCCGGGGCAGTGGAACCGGCGGAATGAATCCGTTGTCGAGAAAGATGATTTTCTCTTCCGGCAAACCATGACGGATATAGAAATCCCGCAGGAACCGGGATGGCGATATGAATAAATCCGTCTCCATGAAGATCCGCCGAATCCATTCCCGGCGGTGGTGAATCCCTTCCTCCGCCCGGCGGGAGAACGCGGCCACTGCGTCCGCCGCGATCTCCGCCGCTTGATAGGCCAGATTTTTCAATTCCCGTATGCGGGGTGAAATCCGGGGCGGCGTGGCTGATTCCGGCCGTTGTTCCTGGATACGGGGCGACATCCAGCCGGCCGTGCAAAACTGATTGTTATTTTCCAACTCCGGGCGGGTGCGCAGGATCAACTCACCCCCGGCGGGATTGGGTTCCAGCTCGATCCGCACCGGATGCCAGGCGCGGTGGCCGGATTCGGTCTTGGGATTCAACAAACGGCGGAAGAGCAGGGTTCTATTCCATTCCACCTCGAAGATCACCCCGCCGCCTTCCCGCGCGTAGGTGGATGGATGCAAGCCGATGGAGGCTTCGAAGACCGCCGGGTGAGCCATGCGCAGCGGATACCGGACCGCGGCGGGAGGGTGCGCCTGCAGGGTTTCCCTTTCCCCGTCGCCCATGTGGAACGAAGTGGTCATCACAAACCGCCGGTCGGGTGTATCTATTTCAGCGCGGGATAGATCCAGCAGATCATGGAAACCTTCCAGCCGCCGTCGCATGCCGGAGCCCGCCTTCAATAAGGCCGCGACCACCCGCTGGGCATTGCCCCGCAAGAGTTGCAGGGAGAGACACGAGCGGCAGCCGTCCTCCGTGGGGCCGTGACACAGGCTTAAATCCCGCTTCAGCAGCTGGCCACGCTGGCAGAGCAGCCAATAGTCATGCAAGGTGATAATCGTCGCGCAATCATACGCCTTGGTTTCGGACACGAGCGAAAGGGAGAGATTCGTCAAGTGATGAAAATGAACGACGTCCGGACGGAACTCACCTAAAAAATGGGCGAAGCGGGCAGCCAGGGCGGTATCGATGTAGATGTCTTGAAAGTTCCGGGCGAACCGGAACGTGTGGTTGACGGCGCGGGTAGGTACGCCTTCATATTCCCCGTCCCGGATCGCGTACTCATCCCGGGAGGGATCGTGAAACCGGTAAAACACGGCCACCGCGTGCCCCCGGTTTTGCAGTTCCTTGGCCAGGTTCAACACGCAAAGCTCCGATCCGGCCAGGGATTCGGGGGGAAACGTGTGGTTGACCAACAAGATTTTCATGAGAGACCAAGAGGAAACAGTGCCCGAAGAAGGCCTATTTCATCCAGTTTAAAAGAGACGTCGTTCCCGCGAAAGCGGGAGTCCAGATATTTCACCGCGAAGGTGCGGAGAACGCCGTGAGATGTCTTTTTTTTCATATAAAAGGATTATCGGGCGAGTGTGTATTTTCCCCAAGCGGTGGAATCTGTATCCCATCGAATCCGCCGGAAAGAACCACTCCAATTCCCTCTTTCTGGGAGAGGATCAGGGTGAGGAAAAGCCTTTCAATGGTGTCTATCCCCTCCATTGGTTCCCAAAGGTCGCATGGGAAGGAGTCTATTTTCCCTTCGGTTTGGAGTCAGGGAATTGAAACGTGATTCCGGCCAATGTGTGATCCCTTGCCGGAGGAAACTCTTTTTTCTACAAAATCACCCCGTTACGAAATGATGCCTTCCCCGCGATAGAGAGGATCCAGATGCCATGTCCACTTTGAGATCACGGAACTCGCATGAAACTCGGAAATTCATGGAAGACAGTGTGTCAGGGGCATGATGCAACGTGCCTCTGCTATTCCATCGCTGCTTTATTCTGCTGCTTTATTCTATCTCGCACCCTGGCCCTCTCCCCGAAAGGGAGGGGATTCGCAGTTAATTGGGCGGACACCTAAGTCCGTCCCAACACGATTTTCACATCAATCCTTCCACCCGAAGGGAAAGATGATTGAGTGGGGGGCCGCCGGTTGTCAAGCGAGTTCCGCCACTTTTTGTTTCTCATAGGCATGCAATTTGCGGTGCAGGGTGGCCCGGTTGATATCCAGGATCTGGGCGGCCCGGACCTTGTTGTTGCGGGTGGCCTCCATCACGCGCAGGATGTAACGGCGTTCGATTTCGCTGATGGGAGGCAATTCCTCCACGGAAGCCCCCACGAAGATGCTGCCCACTTCATCATGGAACTGCTTGGGCAGGTGCTTCGGCTCGATCGGCCCCTTCCCCGCCACCAGGGAAGCGAATTCCAGCACGTTTTCGAGTTCCCGCACATTACCCGGCCAGTGGTAATCCATCAGGATCTTGAGCGTCTCCTCGGTCACCTGCAACGGTTCCCCGCCTTTTTCCTGAGCCATCCCCTTGAGGATCATCTTGGTTAGAACAGGGATATCCTCCGCCCGCCGCCGCAGGGCAGGGAGGTGCAGCGTGAAGCGGTTCAAGCGGAAATACAAGTCCTCGGAAAATTCGCCCTTGGCCACGGATTCATCCAACGGCGTGCTGGTGGAAGCGAAAATCCGCACATCGGCCTTGCAGACGGTGCGCGAATTGACCCGGGTGTAGGTGCCGTCCTCGAGGAACCGTTGCAACTTGCCTTGCACATTGGGCGAGATCACGCCGATTTCATCGAGCAGCAACGTTCCCCCCTCGCACATC
The DNA here is from genome assembly GCA_041946805.1 of bacterium. GTDB lineage: Bacteria > Hinthialibacterota > Hinthialibacteria > Hinthialibacterales > Hinthialibacteraceae > JABLXU01. The sequence continues at coordinate 48,731 of JBHGBC010000017.1, read as the reverse complement.
TCGATCAGGGTCTTGCTTTGCGAGGCTTCCGGTGTTCCCGGTTCTCCACGCCCGAACAGTTCCACCGCCAGGTCCTCGCTGGAGAACGAGCGGCAACTGACCGCAAAAAACGGGCCGTGCCGGCGACCTCCATGCTGGTGGATGGTCTGCGCCGCAAGTTCCTTGCCCGTCCCGATTCCCCCGACGAACAGGATGGGGTCTTCGCGGGTGGCCAGAATCCGGGCCAGCCGCACCACGTCTTTCATTTCGGGGGATTTGACGACCAACGGGCCGTAGCGGTCGGCCGCCGCTTCCGGCTCTTCGTAACGGAACAGGCGCCGCCGGATCAGATCGGCTTCCAGCGCGCGTTCCAGCAGGATGATCAATTCATCCAGGAATACCGGCGACGTGAGCACATACCCTTGGCATTTGCGCGCCCATTGGCTGCCCTCGGCCAGGGAATCGGGCTCCGCGATCAGGATGATTTCCCGGCCCAGGTTCTCCCGGTTCGCGGCGTTTTCGTCCCATTTCTCGAACAAACTGCCGCACAGTTCGCAATCGACGATCAACGCCTTGGAGGGAGTGCGGGCGGCCAGTTTAATGAGTTTGTCCACGCTGTCGGCGTGGTAGACGTTGCAGCCCAGTTTGATAAGCCCATCACACCAGACTCTCTCTGATTTTCCCTTGGGCGCCAAAATGGAGACGCTGACACCCTTCAAGCTTCCATGATCATTGAATTTGCCCTTCATGGTTCCTACCTCATCACGTTATGCGTGGCCATCACCGCGACATTCCCCGCGCGCGAAAAAACGGACTGCGCCGGGATCACCTGCAACATTATACGATGACCGTATTATAACTCGGCACACATGATGGTCCCATGAATGCGCCCATAAAAACACGCAAAAAATGCTTCTTTTTTAAGAAACCGTATGCTTATTCATTTAAATAAGAAACGATTTTCGCCAACTCGGTTAAATTGAAGCACTCAGTGATTTTAGCCGATTTATTTTAAATTTTTAAAAATTAATGCCGGACTCTTGGCGTCTCAATCGAACACTCAGGAAAACCTGATACAATACATCCATCCCCCAAACAGGCTCTTTACCTGACAGAAAGGAAGACGCGGTGACCGAACTCAGCCTCGTGATCCCCACCTTGAACGCGGGACCGGAATGGGAGCCCTTGCTCGCCATGCTCCGGCGTCAACAGGAGTACGCGGACGCCGAACTGGTCATTGTCGATTCCGGCTCCACCGATGGCACGCCGGAAACGGCCCGGGCGTACGGGGCCAAGGTGGTCCGCATCGATCCCGCCACTTTCAATCATGGGGAAACCCGAAACCTGGGCGTCCGGCACACCAGCGGCCGGTTGATCGCCCTGCTCACCCAGGACGCCCAGCCCGCCGGGGAGGCCTATCTCGCCACCCTGGTCCGGTCGCTGTATGCGGAGACAGCGGCGGGCGCATACGCCCGGCAGATCCCGCGGCCGGACGCTTCCCCTCTGATCCGGCGGGATGCCGAAACCTGGATCAGCGGAACATCCCACCGGCGCGTGTCGCGCTTGGACGCGAATTCGCACTTTCACGCTTTGGATCCAATGCGGCGTTATCTTTTCTGTGTTTTTGATAACGTTGCCAGCCTGATCCGGCGGGAGGTGTGGGAAAGGCTGCCCTTTCCGCGCGTGCCTTTCGGCGAGGATCTCGAATGGGCGTACCGGGCGCTGTGCAACGGTTATACCATCGTGTATGAACCGGACGCGGCGGTGATCCATTCCCATGAACGGCCGGCGGAATACGTGTATAAGCGGACGTTCGTGGACCACTACCGCTTGTACCATCTCTTCGGCCTGCGGACCGTCCCCACGCGCCGGTCCGTCTGGCGCTCGATCGGTTTGACGACAATCCGGGATTGGCGGTACCTGGCCGGTCGTCCGGAGTGGTCTATCCGCTGGATCCGATGGATGGCCAATGTCCCCCGCTACGCCTGGGCTTCGGCCTGGGGACAGCACCACGGCGCGCGGACGGCCGCCCGGGGCGTGCCGCTCGAACGGGTGGGGGGAGTGTAAGGCGCCGCTCAGGATTGATGAAGGCAGAAACCGAATAAAAATAGATAGGCTTTCCCTCCCCCCGGCTCTCTCCCACAAGGGAGGGGAGCCGCTGAGGGAGGGGATGGTCTGAATCAGGATGGTCAAGATGGACAAGATGACCTGGATTTGATGGGTTACGCGCTGGCGCGCAAACCCATCCTACGGTTCTGGTGGGAGCGGGGACAATCCCCGAAGGGGATTCATATGATTAGCCGTAGGTTTTAACCTACGGTAGGTTTTGGGTCCGCATCTACAAGATTCCCTCACCCCGGCCCTCTCCCACTAGGGAGGGGAACCGCTGAGGGAGGGGATGGTCTGAATCTGGATGGTCAGGATGGACAAGATGACCTGGATGGTAATGGGCGCCATGTGAATCATGAATGAAAAAATCCGGTTGGATCAGCTTTTGGTGCAACAGAATCTCGCCCGCAACCGCGAAGAAGCGCAGCGCTTGATCCGCGCGGGGAAAGTGCTGGTCCAGGAAACCGTCCACGACAAGCCGGGGGTTCAAGTCGCCTCCGGCGTGGCGGTGCGTATTGTCCAGAAAGAGAGTTCCTACACCAGCCGCGGAGGTCTCAAACTGGAAGCCGCTCTGCGGCGTTTCGGCGTGGACGTCACCGGCCTGACCGCCGCCGACCTGGGAGCCTCGACGGGGGGATTCACGGATTGTCTTCTGCGCCATGGCGCCCGGAAAGTCTACGCGGTGGACGTGGGCCATGGCCAGCTGGCGTACGCGCTGCAAACCGATCCCCGCGTTGTGGTCATGGACCGCACCAACTGCCGCCATCTGGACGCTGCCGCACTCGGTGAACCAGTGGACCTGGTAGTGGCCGATCTCTCCTTCATCGGCATCCAAACCGTATTCCCGGCCATCGTCCGGATTCTCAAGCCCATGGGCCAAGCTATCTTGCTGATCAAGCCCCAGTTCGAAATCGGGAAAGGCAAGGTGGGGAAAAAAGGGATTGTCAAAAATCCGGAGGACCATCTGGAAGTGCTGCTGGAGCGCCGGCGGTTTTTCTTGGAGGCGGGCTGGCGGGTGCGCGGCGCCGCACCCTCCCCGATCGCGGGAAAGTCGGGTAATATCGAATTTTTGATGTGGATAAGTCCCGGCGCGCCCGAAGATTCAGTTTCTCCCGGCCATCTGCGGACCACCGTGCTTGAAGCCCATGCAAAGGAACCGGATGCCTCATGACAGACAACGCGCCCCGAAAACCCGCCCGGATTTTGATCGTATACAACCCCCACAAAAACAACGCCCTCACCATCGCCGGGGAGGCGCGGGATATTTTGAACCAGGCCGGTATCCTCACCACTCTCCAGGCGTATCAACCGCACCCCGGCGAACTGGATGAACCGCTGGCCCGCCAGGCGCGGGAATTCGATGTGGTGCTGGTCTTGGGCGGCGATGGCACCATTCTCGGTGTGGCCCGGCAAACCGCGGAGAATCCCCGGCCCATCATGGGCGTCAACCTGGGAGGCTTCGGATTCCTGACCGCCGCCGCGTGCCATGAACTGGAACAAGCCTTGCAGTGCCTCATTACCGGAAATTACCGGACTCAAAACCGCTTCTTCCTGGAAGCGCGGGTGGAACGCCCCGCGAAAGAGGAAATAACCTGTGTGTTTCACTCGCTGGCGTTGAACGAGGCCCTCATCACGCTCAGCCAGCCAGGCCGGCTGTTGAAATTATGGCTGGGTGAAAGCGAGGAGTCGGCGCTCGCCTACCGGGCGGATGGGATCATCATTGCCACGCCCAACGGCTCCACGGGCCATTCGCTGTCGGCGGGCGGGCCGATCCTCGAGCCACACCTGCCGGCGCTGGTGATCACGCCGGTCTCCCCCCACTCCCTCTTCAACCGGCCGTTGGTGATCGGGGGTGAAAAAGAACTGCGGATCTGGTTTCAAGAACACACGGCGGATCTGGTTTTGATTCTGGACGGGCAAATCCGAACCACCCTGCATTCGAGCGACCGGGTGATCGTGCAGCGGTCGAAACACACCGTGCCGACCATTTCGATGCCGGAACGGGCGTTTTCACAAGTGCTGCGCTATAAATTCAATCTGGGAGAATCGGTGTAAATCCGGCGGGAACCGCGTCAGATGGCGTTTTCCCCCTCCTCGCCGGTGCGAATGCGGAAAGTATCCTCCAGGGCGGAGACGAAAATCTTGCCATCGCCGATATTTCCGGTGCGGGCGGTTTTCATGATGGTGTCCACCACCGGCCGGGCCATCTCATCCTTGACGACCACTTCGATTTTGATCTTGGGAAGCAGATCCACGACATATTCGCTGCCCCGGAACAATTCCTTATGCCCCTTCTGCCGCCCGAATCCCCGAACCTCGGAAATGGTCATTCCCACGATCCCGATTTCGTTGAGCGCGTCCTTGACTTCATCCAACTTGAAGGGCTTGATGATGGCTTCGATCTTTTTCATGCGTGTTCGTTCCTGGGTCTCATCTGGCGTTCAATTTCCCGGCGGGATATAAAGGACCGTGCAACTCGCGGGAAGATCTTTTTTGTGCAGAATCACTTCGCTGGTGGGGGAGCGCTTGATCTCGGATTTGCCCTCGAGAAAGAGATTCACCGGCTCGATGGGAAAGCCACATTTGTCCGTCTTGAAGTGCATGGGAATCACCACCTTGGGGCGCAGCTGTTCCACCACCCGGGTGGCCTCGGCCGGACCGATCGTGAAGCGTCCGCCGACGGGAAGCAGAAGGACGTCGACCACTCCGGTGTCCCGGACCTGCTGTTCGGAGAGTACATGGCCCAGATCGCCGGCATGACACACGCGGATGTCATCCATGATAAAACAGGTGAGCCGGTTTTTGCCCCGTTCTTTTCCTCCGGCGTTGTCGTGGCAGGTCGGAACGACATCGAACTCAATCCCGCGCACCCGGGCTTCGGAACGCACCACGAGGGGCTGATTGGGGAGGCTTTGCAAATCGGCGTGGTCCTCGTGCTCATGGCTGAGAATCACGATATCGGCCGAATCGGTGATTGCGGCGTAGGTCAGCGCCCCGCCGTAGGCGCCCGGCTTGTAGGGATCGGTCAGAACCGTGGTGCCGCCATCGGCCTTGAATAAAAACGCAGAATGCCCGAGATATTTAATTATCATCTTGCTTCCAACCTATCGGATTTACGGATCATTTTCCCCCGATTTGCCCTCAAACCCAAGACGTATGGAATCATGAGGCGGAGGATAGGCGGATCCAATCGCCGGCAATCAAGAATGCTAGGTCATCCCCGTGCAAACGGAGATCCAATCACTTTCGACGGGCTATATTGCGTTTTGATCCCTCATTCCAGTACATTGAACACTCCGTCGGTAATATCCACTACTTTCATCGAGCGGTTCGCTTCGCTGTCAGATCAAGCCTTCCAGTTCCTGGATCGCCTTGCGGTACGATTCCGCGGAATTGAGCAGTTCCTGGTGTTCCTTGGGGTCCAATTTCAGTTCGATGATTTCGGTGACACCCTGGCGGCCGAGTTTGACCGGCACGCCGACGTACAGATCGCTGATGCCGTACTGGCCTGTCAGGTAAGCCGAGCAGGGGAGGACCTGGTTGCTGTCGCGCAGAATGGATTCGACCATCTTCACCGTGGCGGCGGCCGGCGCGTAGTAGGCGCTGCCCGTCCCCAACAGTTTCACGATTTCCCCGCCGCCCACACGCGTCCGGTCGCTGATGGCCTTGATCCGGTGAGGCGGAATCAGTTCAGTGATGGGGATGCCCGACACCGTGCTGAAACGGGGGAGGGGGACCATCGAGTCGCCGTGGCCGCCCAGCACCATGGCGCGGATTTCCTTCACCGAGACGCCCAGTTCCATGGCGATGAACGCGGCGTAGCGGGCGGAATCCAGCACGCCGGCCTGACCCACCACGCGCTGGCTGGGGAATCCGGACTTCTTGTAGGCCAGGTACACCATCACGTCGATGGGATTGGTCACCACGACGATGATGCAATTGGGGGAATATTGAACGCACTGGTCCACGATGCCGCTGACGATGCCGGCGTTTTTCTTCAGCAAATCCAGGCGGTCCATGCCCGGTTTGCGCGCCAGCCCGGCGGTGATGACCACGATGTCCGAATTCGCCGTGTCTTCGTATTTATTGGTTCCGGTGACCGAGCCGTCATACCCCAACACGGCGCCCGCTTGCAACAGGTCCAGCCCCTTGCCTTGGGGAACGCCTTCCACGATATCCACCAGCACCACGTCTCCGAGCGCCTGTTGGGCCAGATACAGGGCGCAACTGGCGCCCACGTTTCCCGCGCCCACGACTGTGATCTTGTTTTGCATGATTTTTCTCCTTGCTCGACCCGAATCCGGGAATGACTTGCTTCCGTTGGGAATGGATTTCCACCGGCCAGCGTGGTTCTCAATGCCGGCCGCCGCGCTCCTCTCACATGTTGGAAACCACCGCCTCGCCGAATTCGGAGCATTTCAACAAGACCGCGCCTGGCATCTGCCGTTCCAGGTCATAGGTCACTTTCTTCTGCTTGATCGACTCTTCCATGCCGCGGATGACCAGCCGGGCGGCCTCGTCCCAGCCCAGGTGTTCGAGCAGCATCACCCCGGAAAGGATCAGCGATCCCGGATTGACCTTGTCCTGCCCGGCGTACTTGGGGGCGGTCCCGTGGGTCGCCTCGAAGACGGCCACACTGTCGCCGATGTTCGCCCCCGGGGCCATCCCCAGGCCGCCGACCTGGGCGGCACAGGCGTCGGAGAGGTAATCGCCGTTGAGGTTGGGCATGGCGCACACGCCGTATTCATCCGGCCGCAGCAAGACTTGCTGGAACATGGAATCGGCGATCCGGTCCTTGATGACGATCTTGCCCTCCGGCACCCGGCCGTTGTGTTTCGTGTTCACTTCCTCCTCGGTGACGGTCACGTCCCCGAATTCCTCCCGGGCCAGCTGGTAGCCCCAATCCCGGAACGCGCCCTCGGTATATTTCATGATGTTGCCCTTGTGCACCAACGTCACCGACGGCCGCCGACGCTGGATGGCGTAACGAATGGCCGACCGGACCAGCCGCTGGCTGCCGAAGACGCTCATGGGCTTGATGCCGATGCCCGAATCCTCCCGCACCGTCTTGCCCATCTCCTTCTTGAGAAACTGGATTACTTTCTTGGCTTCCTCGGTCCCTTGTTGCCATTCGATCCCCGCGTAGACATCCTCGGTGTTCTCCCGGAAGATGACCACGTCGAGTTTTTCGGGATGCTTCACGGGGCTGGGAACGCCTTCGAAATAGCGCACCGGCCGAACGCAGGCGTACAGGTCGAGGACCTGGCGGATAGTGACGTTCAACGACCGGAAACCGCCGCCGATGGGCGTGGTCAGGGGGCCTTTGATCGCCACGTGGAACTCGGAAAACGCATCGAGCGTCTCCTGGGGCAGGTATTCCCCGTAGCGCTGCTGGGCCTTTTCGCCCGCGAGGACTTCCATCCAGGCGATGCGCTTCGATCCGCCGTAAGCCTTGTCCACGGCGGCGTCCAGCACCCGCTTCATGGCGGGCGTGATATCCACGCCGATGCCGTCGCCTTCCACGTATGGAATGATGGGATGGTCCGGAACCGCCAGGCGGCCGTTCTCGATCGCGATTGTTTTGCCATCCGGCGGGATGGAGATGTACTGAGCCATGGTCATTTCCCCACGATTCAAAAGATGAATGGCCGGAATTCGATCCAATTGTATCGGCTGGCGCGTAACTTCCCCCGGCGCGCCAGCCCCTTCGGGAAAATAAAAAAACACCCGTCCCCCTGCTACCCAAGGGATGGCGGTCAATCCCCAAGCCCAGCGAACCGGAATTCTGGATCAGGTGGTTTGGATCCGCTCGATATTCTCGGTCAGCACCACGGCGTGGTTGCGGGAGACTTCCAGAAGGCCTCCCTTGACCCGGAACAGATGAGGGCGGCCTTGGGCATCCCGAATGGTCATCTTGCCTTCGGTCAAGATGGTGAGCAAGGGCGCGTGGTGGGCCAGGATGCCCAGGGATCCCAGGGCTCCCGGAGCGATCAAGGATTCCACATCCCCCTCGAAAACGGTTTCTTCGTGAGTGATGATCCGCAACGGATAGGTGGCAGCCATGGGAACCCGTTTCTTCCAATCCCGCTACATCGCGGCCATTTTCTTGGCGTTGTCAACCGCTTCGTCGATCGTTCCGCACATGTAGAACGCCTGCTCCGGCAGTTCGTCCAATTCACCGGACGCGATCCGCTTGAAGCCCTCGATGGTGTCAGCCGTCTTGACGTACCGGCCTTCCCGCCCGGTGAATTGTTCGGCCACGAAGAACGGCTGGGACAGGAACCGTTGGATTTTGCGGGCGCGCTGGACCGTGATCTTGTCCTCATCCGACAGTTCGTCCATCCCCAGGATGGCGATGATGTCCTGCAGATCCTTGTAGCGCTGCAGGATCAGCTGGATCTGGCGGGCCGTCTGGTAGTGTTCCTCTCCCAGGATCCGCGTATCCATGATGCGGGAAGTGGAATCCAGCGGGTCCACCGCCGGATAGATGCCCAGTTCCGAAATGGGACGGGACAGCACCGTGGTGGCGTCCAGATGGGAGAAGGTGGTCGCCGGCGCGGGATCGGTCAGGTCGTCGGCAGGCACGTATATGGCCTGCACGGAGGTGATGGAGCCCTTCTTGGTGGAGGTGATGCGTTCCTGCAGCGCCCCCATTTCCGTGCTCAGGGTCGGCTGGTACCCGACGGCCGACGGCATGCGGCCCAGCAGGGCGGACACTTCGGAACCGGCCTGGGTGAAGCGGAAGATGTTGTCGATGAAGAGCAGCACGTCCTGGCCGCGTTCGTCCCGGAAATATTCGGCCATGGTCAGCGCGGAGAGCCCCACGCGCAGGCGCGCTCCGGGCGGTTCGTTCATCTGGCCGAAGACGAGCGCGGTCCGGTTGATGACCCCGGATTCGTTCATTTCCAGCCACAGGTCGTTGCCCTCGCGGGTGCGCTCGCCCACGCCGCCGAAGACGGACACGCCGCCGTGCTCCGCCGCGATGTTGCGGATGAGCTCCATGATGACGACCGTCTTGCCGACGCCCGCGCCTCCGAACAGCCCGACCTTGCCGCCCTTGGAGTAGGGCGCCAGCAGGTCGATGACCTTGATGCCCGTCTCGAACTGCTCGGCCACGGGGACCTGGTCCTCGAACTTCGGCGCGGGGCGGTGGATGGGATACCGGCTCTCCGGCTCGGGAATCACACCCTTGCCGTCGATGGGATCGCCGAGGAGATTGAACATGCGTCCCAGGCATTGATCACCCACGGGCACCGAGATGGGTTTTCCGGTGTCCACCGCTTCCATCCCCCGCACGAGCCCATCGGTGGAGGCCATGGCCACGGTACGGACCAGGTTGTTCCCGATGTGCTGGGCCACTTCGCAGGTGAGGTGGATGCCCCGCTGCGCGTCGTCGATGGTGACGGCGTTCAGCATGTTGGGCAAATGATCCGAGTCGAATTCAATATCCACGGTGGGACCAATGATCTGGCGGACACGGCCAATGTTCGGCATGGGATCTGCTCACTCCTGAATCGGATTGAATCGTATGAGTGGGACCGCCCGGGCCCCGGTTATCCCTTGAGGGCCTCGGCGCCGCCCACGATCTCCAGGATCTCCTTGGTGATCGCGGTTTGCCGGGCCTTGTTCAACTGGAGAGTCAACGCGCTCATCAACTCCTCACAGTTCTGGTTGGCGGTGGTCATGGCCATCATGCGGGCCTGATGCTCCGCCGTGAAGGCGTCGGTAAACGAATAGAAAATTTGGGTTTCCACGTACAGGGGCAAAATGTGGCCCAGGATCGTTCGGGGATCCGGCTCGAAGATGTAATCCAGCCGTTCCCGCGCCGCCAGGTCGGCTTTCATTCCGGCCAACAGGGTTTCCGCGTCCAGGGGCAAAAACCGTTCCCGCCGGACCCGGTAGGTCATGGCGGTGATGGCCTGGTTGTAAATCAGCTCGACCTGGTTGAAACCGCCGTGCAAGAAAAGATCCTGGATGTCGCGGGCGGTCTCCAGAATACGCGGCAGGTCGATGTTGCCCCGGAAATCCCGGTGCGCCCGGACCACGTCGTAGCCCCGCTTTTCCATATATTTCTGGGCCCGGATCCCGATGGCGTAGAAGGCGAAGTCTCCGGACAACGAATCGGCGTAGTCGGCCGCGTACCGGAGAATCGAATGATTGAACGACCCGCACAGCCCCCGGTCGGACGAGAACAACACGATCAGTTGCCGGCCCGTATCGCGCACCTGCATCAACGGCTGGCCTTCGCTTCCCACGCTCCGCATCACTTCCGCCACCATCTGCCGCAGCCGGTCCGCGTATGGGCGCACCCGGGCGCGCCGTTCCTGCGTCCGGTGCATTTTGGAGGCGGAAACCGACCGCATGGCGCGGGTGATCAATTTGGTGTTGTTCACCGTGCGGATCCGGCGGCGTAATTGTTTGGATGAAGGCATCGCGGCTCCTTACCCGTTCCCTCGCGGCGGCCCCGCTTACACGGCCGCTTTGCGGCGTTCCACGTACAACTCCTTGAACTTCTTGATCCCTTCCCGCAGTTTTTGCTGCACAGTGTCGGAAAGCACCCGTTCGGTCTGGATGGCGTGCAAGGCCTCCCCGTATTTTTCCTTCATGTAAACCACCAGTTCCATCTCGAATGCCCGGACCTGGTGCAGGGGCAGGTCGTCAAGGAATCCCTGGCCGCCGGCGAAGATGATCAGCACCTGCTCTTCCAGGGGTTTTGGCTGATATTGGTCCTGCTTCAGGATCTCGGTCATGCGCTCGCCGCGCGTGAGCTGCGCCTGGGTGGCCTTGTCAAGGTCCGAGCCGAACTGGGCGAAGGCGGCCAGTTCGCGGTACTGGGCCAGATCGAGGCGCAGGCGGCCGGCGACCGTCTTCATGGCCTTGGTTTGCGCGTGGCCCCCGACGCGGGAGACCGACAACCCCACGTTGATGGCCGGCTTGATGCCCGCGTAGAACAGGTCCGGCTCCAGGTAGATCTGCCCGTCGGTGATGGAAATCACGTTGGTGGGAATGTAGGCCGAGACATCGCCCATCTGGGTTTCGATGATGGGCAGAGCCGTCAGGGAACCGCCCCGGTTGACCTCGCTCAATTTCGCCGCCCGTTCCAGGAGGCGGCTGTGCAGGTAGAAGACGTCCCCGGGATAGGCCTCGCGTCCCGGCGGACGGCGCAGGAGCAACGAAAGCTGGCGGTAGGCGGCGGCGTGCTTGGAGAGGTCGTCGTAGACCACGAGGGCGTGCCGGCCGTTGTACAGAAAGTACTCGCCCATGGCGCAGCCCGCGTAGGGCGCGATGTATTGCTGCGTGGCGGGCTGTTCGGCCGTGGCGGAGACCACGGTCGTGTATTCCAGCGCTCCGTTTTGGCGCAGGATGTCCACGATGGCGGCGACGCTGGACGCCTTCTGGCCCACTGCCACGTACACGCAGTACACGCCCTGTCCGCGCTGGTTGATGATCGTGTCGATGGCGATGGCCGTCTTGCCCGTGCCCCGGTCGCCGATGATCAGCTCGCGCTGGCCCCGCCCGATGGGAATCATCGAGTCGATGGCCTTCAGCCCGGTCATCAAGGGCTCTTTCACGGGCTGCCGGTCGATGACCCCGGGGGCCGGACTTTCCAGGTTCCGGTATTCCTGGGTCACGATCGGACCTTTCCCGTCCAGGGGCTCGCCGATGGGATTCACCACCCGGCCCAGCAAGGGTTCCCCGACGGGAACCGAGGCGATGCGGCCGGTCCGCTTGACCAGGTCGCCCTCCTTGATGGTGCGGTCCGAACTGAGCAGGGCGGCCCCCACAGTGTTCTCTTCCAGGTTGAGGACCATGCCCATCCGGCCGCCCGGAAACTCGAGCAGCTCGCCCGCCATGGCTTCGTCCAGGCCATGGATGGTGGCGATGCCGTCGCCGATCTTCAAAATGGTGCCGACGGCGTCCATCTTGAGTCCGGTTTCGTAGGAGGCCAGCTCGCGCTCCAAGACAGACGTGATTTCTTCCGGTCGTAAGGCCATCGTTTTTTGTTCCTCTTGCTCCACGCGGTGACGGAACCCGCTACGAGGCGAGCCGTGTGGCCAACAGCCGTTGGCGCATTTCGTTCAGGTACGTCCGCAGGGTCGAATCGATCAGAATGTCCTTGTACTGCACCCGGAGGCCGCCGATCAGGCTGGGATCCACCCGGAACTCGAGATCGAAGCGCAGCCGGCAAAAGGCTTCCAGCCGGGTTTGGAGCGTCTTTTTTTCGTCCTCGGACAGCGGCACCGGCGTGGTAACCCGGCCCGGGGTGATGTGCTCCTCCAGCTCGCACAGGTCCGCGAATTTCCGCAGCATCTCGGGCAGAAATTCGATCCGGTCCTTGCGCAACACCAGGCACACGAACTGGAACAGTTCCCTGGACAGCCGCGGCTCGAAGACTTTTTGCACCAGCGCCTGCTTGTCTTCCTCGCGGAACTGGGGTCCCACCAGGAAATGGTGGAGCTTGGGTTCCGCTTCGAGCAGGCGCAGGAGTTGCAACGCCTCTTCCCGGGCGGCCGGCAGCGCGGCGCCGCTCTTTTTCACCCCATGGAGAAGCGCCCGCGCGTAGTTCGACGCGATTACCGGGTCTTGCTGCACGGTCAGTTCCTTTCCAGCCGGGTGAGGAAATCACCGATTAGTTGCCGGTGCTTCGCGTCGTCCAGCTGCTCCTTGAGCAGGTGTTCCGTCGCCTCGAGGGTCAGGTTGATGACATCCTTCTTCAGGATCTCGCGGGCCTTCTCGGTTTCGTATTCGATGTTCTTTTGGGCCTTCTGGATCATCTCCCCCGCGTCGCGCCGGGCGGCTTCCTGAATCGCCTCGGCCACGCGCCGGCCTTCGGCGATCAACTCCTGCATGCGCGCGCGGGCCTCCTCCTCGATATGGCTCAGGCGCTCCTCCAGGGCCTTGTGATCGGCATCGGCCTTTTTCCGGAGTTCTTCCGCCTGCTGGAGATCGGCCGCGATGCGGTTGCGCCGCTCATCGATCACTTCCAGGATGGGCCCGAAGGCGAAGCGCTTGAGGATCCAAAAGACGATGAGGAAGCATACGATATGGGTGAGGACCTGAACGTACGCGGGGGCTTGCTCGGCCCCTTCCGCCGCCAGGACCGTCTGCCCAATGAGGAAATGAAGACTGGCGAGGTCCACGATACCAACTCCTTACATGCTGACTCGGTGATTGAGCCCGGTCCGGCGGATCAGAAACCCGCGATGGCGGCCAGGAAGTTGGAAATCAGGGCGTAAATCGTCAACGCCTCGATAAACGCGGCGCCGATGATCATGCCCGTCTGGATCTGCGCGGCCGACTCCGGCTGGCGGGCCATCGATTCCATGGCCTTGCTCACCGCCAGGCCCAGTCCGATGCCCGAACCGATGGCGGCCATGCCGATCCCGAAGTGATACGCTCCCTGGGTGGTCAAAAAGGTGGCGAGTTGGTTTTCCATTCTATCCTCCTAGGATTTCGTTTCCAACGATCGGATTGTGTTTACGCTACGATCAATATTTACCTGGGATTCCCCGGGTCCGCGTCAATGCGCTCCCCCCCCGGCTCCACCGGGCCCGTGCTGGACCTCATGCTCGTCGTGCGGCAAAACCAACAATATATAAACGGTCGCCAGGAGGGTAAAGACCAAGGCTTGGATCGTCCCCATCAGCATGGACAGCAGCACGAACGGCAATTGCAGCGGCACCCCGATGGGCGTCATGGGGATGACGGCCATCGCCATCTGGACTCCCAGCATCAACCCGATCCCCAGCAACAGGTCCTCGCCGAAGATGTTGCCATAGAGACGGCATGCCAGGCTGAGGGGCTTGATGAACTCTTCCATGATATGCAACGGCAAGAGCAATACCGCCACGCCGTATCCCACCGCGTCCTGGGGCTCGCCCATCATGTGATACAGGTATTTTTTGGGGCCTTGGCGGGTGAGGGCCGTGTATTGCACGTACAGGAACACCGTGACCGCCAGCGCCCCGGTGACCATCAGGCTGGATGTCGGGGACTTCATGAGGGGGACGAGCCCTGCCCAGTTCATGGAGAAGATGAAAAAGAACAACGATCCCACGAAGGGAAAATAGCGGCGGCCTTCTTTTTCGCCCAAAATCCCGCACACCAGCCGGTACAACCGTTCCAGAACGATTTCCAAAAACGCTTGCAACCGGTACGGGACGAGGGTGCGTCTGCGGGTGGCCATCGACAGGAAGAGGGCCAGCGCGGCCATGATCAGCACGATGAAAACCTGGTTTTCGAAATAGCGCAGCCAGTTGACGAAGGCATTGTCCGGAAAGTACACATGAAGCACATGAATGAAATTCGGAAGTTCGGGGATGGTGGCGTGTTTGCTCTCCGCGGCATGGGCGGCCGCCTCTCCGCCGTTCGCCACGGACGCCTGGAGCATCAAGACCATCCGGAACGCCATTTCCATTACCATGCGTTTTCCATCCTATTCAATTCGCGGTCATTCCCCGGCCGGGGGCGCGCCGGCGGGCTTGGCCGGACGGCGGTCCCGCCGCACGGCCTCGATCAGGATCAGCAAAAAGGGAATATGAAAACCCAGCAAGCCGGCTCCGAGCGACATCGGCACCTGCTGCAGCACGATCGCGGCGGTCCCGTACAGGATCGGCAGTTTGACCAGCACCAACACCATGAGGAAACCCGGGCGGCGCGGCCCGCAGATCTCGGCCACCAGGCTTTTCAAAATCCATATATTGGTGGCCGACCAGACTCCGCCAAACAGCCACCCCAACGCGTGACCCCGGTCCCACCCGAGCCAGAGAAGCACGGCGGTCAACGCGATCAATACATACGACCATTTCATCAACCGCGCCAGATCTTCAGGAATCACGGTGCTTCTCCAACGCCTTGATTAAATCCCGTATGACAAAATAGGTTTGCCGAAAAGCGGATATAATGCCCAAGAACAAGAAAACAGCCTTCAGCCACGTGGTGCCCAGTTTTCCATCCAGCCAGTGGCCGATATAAAAAAACACGACCGGATAGAGCGCCAAAAACGTCGGGATGAACAGGCACGGTCCGGCGATGCGAACCCACTTATAATCGGATTCCCTGGAGTTTTTTTTATCCAAACCGTCCACCCGATTGCCTCTTGTGGACCCTCGGCCATCCTGGGAAACACGGCATGACCGCCACGCAGGGAATCTTAAATAGCTATCCGGCGGGTGTCAACCGTCACAATAACATGAAATTCGGGTCTATTCATCCATGAAATCGTACCGCGGGAGCGTCTCCCTCCTCTTTCCATTTATGATTGATAAAAATGGTATACAATTACACTGACCGATCATTCCACGCTGCCAGGCAAGCCGGGCGCGCGCCCGCATCCGGCATGACTATCCCAAAGCGATTCAAATCAAGTGGACACGTGCATGAATATTCGGGAACTGCTTTCCCTGGAAAAACACCTGCAATCCTTTCCCGAAACGCCCCACGGGCCGGCCGGGCTGATCTATCCGAACGTGTATACCGTGGGGATGGCCAGCCTGGGCTATCAACAGGTGTACCGGCTGTTCCGCGAATCCGGCTGGGCCGTCGAACGCGTTTTTCTGGATCCCATGGGCCGGGAGACGGTCAGCCTGGAAAACCGCGTCCCGCTTTTCCGGTTTCCCCTCCTGGCGGGTTCGTATACCTATGAACTGGATATCCTCCATCTGCTGAAAATGTTGATCCGGGGGGGCGTCGAGCCGCTCGCGGACCAACGGGGACCCGAATCGCCCTGGCTGATCCTGGGCGGGCAGGCGGCCACCGCCAATCCCCGGTTGCTGGAGCGCATCGCCGATGTCATCGTGCTGGGCGAAGGCGAGCAGGTGATCGAAGCCCTGTCGCGAACGATGATCCAAACCAAGGGTGAATCCCGTTCCCACGTCCTGGAAGCCCTGGCGGAACTGCCGCATGTGTATGTGCCGCGGGTCCATGGCGAGTTCGACCGCCATCGTTTTCCTCAACATACCCTCGAGCCGATCGATCTCTACCCTTGCCATTCGGTCATCCGGACGGCCGAAGACGAGTTCGGCGGAGCGTTTCTATTGGAGATGTCCCGCGGCTGCAAATATCAGTGCAAGTTCTGCATCGTCCATTACATGAACGGCACGGCGCGGTACCGGAATTATGACCGGTTAATCGGCATTTTGGACCGGTACCGGATCCAGTACGAAAAAGTGGGCCTGCTCGGGGCGGCGGTGGCCGACCATCCCCGGGTGGAGGATATAACCGAGTGGCTGGTGCGGCGCGGCAAGCAGGTCTCCACCTCGTCCCTGCGGGCGGAGCGGCTGACCGAGCGGTTTTTGGACCTGCTGCGCGAGGGGGGGCAGCACAATATCACCGTCGCGCCCGAAGCGGGAGACGTCGACCGCCGCCGGGACATGAAAAAAGGTGTACGGGACGACAAGTATCTCCGTCTGGCCGAATGGGCCGGGAAACGCCAGTTCCCCAGTTTGAAGCTCTATTTCCTGCTCGGTACGCCCGGAGCCGACCCCATGGACGAGGCGGCCGAGATCATCGAATTCAGCCGCAAAATGAGGGAAGTCTTCAGCGGCAACGGTGGAGGCAAGATCATCGTGGCCCTTTCACCCTTCGTCCCCAAGCCCGCCACGCCCTGGGCTTGTGAAGAATTGTGGGATCCCAAAGCGGTCAAGAAGGCCTCCCGGGTAATCCGGAAGCATCTGGCGTTCCGCGGCAACTTGAAAGTGCCTCCCGTGAATGTCAAGGAAGCGCGCGCCGAGGCCATCCTCTCCTGGTTCGGACCGGAATTGACGGATGAGTTGCTGCGCCTGGCGCGGGATGAAATGTCTCTCGAATCGGCCTTCAAGGATTTCAGCCTGGACCGGATTCCCGAACAGGCCCGGCTGGGGAGTGGCCGGATGGAGCCGGTGGGGAATGGGGGATTGTGAAACGCACCGCCGGGGCGCGGAGGGTGAGGAGTAAACTATCAGAATCAGGATGTCCAGGATGGACAAGATGACCAAGATGCCCGGGATGCCCAGGATGTTGATGGGTTTCGCGGGGATCGAATGATCCGATATTTTCACCTCCCTCACCACCTCCCCCGAACTTTAGGCGAGGAATGAAAAAAAGAGGGTGGAGCAAGGCAATATAGGTGACCTTCTTATAGGAGGGACACATTGCGACGTGCCCCTGCATGTGTGAGCGAAGGATATTGGGGTGAAATCGGCGGGAATTGGCGATATGGCATGTTTTCCCTCACCCCGGCCCTCTCCCGGGGGGAGAGGGAGCCGAAGTGAAAAGTGGTGGATTTTGATGGGTTATGCGCTGCCGCGCCAACTCAAACGGCGTTCGCACGCCTTCCCAGCATTGCCCGGACAACGGGGGAGGAATAAAAAGCGGCTAGATGTCCCCACCTCTTATCCTAGGCGGCGGATAAACTATACTTTTATCCATTGCGTCCGTATCCGCGATATTTCAATATACATGACCGAAAGGAGAGCGGAATGCAATATCCGATTTGGGAGGTACCCGTTTTGGGCGGCGGGATGGTGATCGCCATCATCGCCATCGTCCACGTAACGGTCGCCCACTTCGCCGTGGGCGCGGGCCTATTCGCCGCGGTAACTGAAACCAAGGCGGTCTGGAACCATCAGCCGTTGCTGCTCCGGTTCTTGCGCGATTTCTTCCGTTACTTGATTCTCGTGTCGTTCGTGTTCGGCGCGTTGACCGGCGTGGGCATCTGGTTCTCCATCTCCCTGGTGAGTCCCGAGGCGACCTCGACCCTGATCCACCTGTTCGTTTGGGGATGGGCGACGGAATGGGTGTTCTTCATCCTGGAAATCATCGCGGGGTACATTTACTACTACACCTGGGACCGGCTGGACCCCCGCCGGCACGTGATCATCGGTTGGATCTACGCCATCGCGGCCTATATGAGCCTGGTGATCATCAACGGAATCCTGGCCTTCATGCTATCGCCGGGCGCGTGGCTGCAGACCCAATCCTTTTGGGACGGCTTCTTCAATCCCACCTATTGGCCGTCGCTGATCCTGCGGACCATCAGTTGCACCTCGCTGGCGGCGATTTTCGTCATGGCGGCGGTGAATTTCGCCCCGGGATACACGCGTGAGGAGCGCCACCAGGTGATCATGGAGGGGGCCCGGTGGATGGTCCCCTTGGCGCTGATGCTGCCCGTTTCCGTCTGGTTTTTCGCGCGGGCGCCGCACGAAGCCCTGCAACTGGTCACGGGGAAAGCCATCGCCATGACGCTCTTCCTCCTGTTCGGCGTGGTCACATCCACGCTGGTGGGAATCTACGCCTATTTCGGCCTGATTCTCCGGCAGCGTTATATCAACTTGGAGACCTCGATCCTGCTGGGCCTGATCGCCTTCATCGCCACGGGATCCATGGAATTCGTGCGCGAGGGCATCCGCAAACCGTTCATCATTCATGAATACATGTATTCCAACGCCATCCGGGTGAGCGACCGGGATACGCTGAACCAGGAAGGCGTGCTCGCCTGGGCGCCCTGGACGGCCCTCGCCGCGGGCGGAACCGACGTGGCCGGACTGACACCCGGACAGCGGGGCGAGGCCCTCTACCGGGCCCAATGCCTGCGCTGCCATACCCTGGATGGATTCAACGGCATCAAGCCCCTGATCAAGGATTGGCCGGAAGGATCGATCCGGCACGCGCTCGAGAATCTGCATGTCGAGCAATACTACATGCCGCCCTTCCTCGGCCCGGAAAAGGACCTGCAGGACCTGACGCAATACCTGCTGAGCCTGCACCAGGAGAACACGGATTCCCAGCCCAACGGCAAGACAACGGCAAACGGATAGCCGAACAAGGAGACGCATCCATGACTGAACTGATTCCACCGGCCGATCCCCTGGGCATCCCCACGCCCGTGATCGTTTTTCAATTCCTGGCCCTCCTGACGTTCGTGCTGCACCTGATCTTCATGAATTACATCCTGGGAGGCATGCTGATCGTCACCGTCAACGAATGGTTCTTCGGCCAGAATCCCAAGGCCGGCGCGGCCAACGCCCTCCTCGTGCGGGTGATGCCCGTGGCGCTGTCCATGGCCATCACCATGGGCGTCGCGCCCCTGCTCTTTGTCCAGGTGTTGTACGGGAATTTCTTCTACACCGCCAACATCATGATAGGCGGCTTCTGGCTGCTGATCGTGGGTCTGGTGATCGTGGGCTTTTACTTGATCTACGTGCTGATCGCCCAGCGTTCCGAGGGCGCGCCTTCCACGCTCCTGACCAAACTGGTCAGCCTGGCGGCGCTGGGAATGTTCTTCACCGTGGCCTTCATCTACACCAACAACGCCGTCCTCACCGAAAATCCGGACTACTGGAAAGCGATATTCACAGGCGAGCGGTTCGCGGCCGCGCCTGATCCCCGCCTCTGGCCCCGGTATCTGCACAACGTGCTCGGCGCGGTGGCGGTGGCCGGCCTGTGGTGCGCCGCCATCGGGCGCTACCAGGTGGTCCACCATCCCGCTCGGGCGGAAGCCGGACACTGGCTGGTGAAGAACGGACTGCACTGGTCCGCCATGGCCACTGCTTTCGCCATGATCCTGGGGGGCATCTACCTCTACACCCTGGGGATGGACCGCATCAAGGCGTTCATGGGGAACGGCATCCTCTTCGTGGGCTGGAGCATTTCGGTCATGACCGCCGTCCTGTCGCTGGTGTGCATCGCCATGGCCATGATGAAACCGGACAACGCCAAACTCTTGTGGGGATCGGTCGGGCTGTCGGCGGTCACCCTGGCGGGCATGGCCATGGGGCGGGAGCTGGTGCGCATGATCTCGTTGGAGACATATTACACCCCGCGGAGCCTGGCGGTGCGCCCGGGCGATACCAGCTTCTTCTTGTTCCTGGCGGCCTTCGTGCTGGGATTGGGTGTGCTGTTCTACATGCTGCGCCTGGTTTGGACATTGCCCCCGGCCCCGCCGGACGGATCCTGACCTTATTCCTCAAATGAGAAATCACCGGTCCTGACCGAGGGGATTGTAAGAAATAAACAATCCCCTTCCCGCGTGGCTCTCATAAAGACCTCATCCCCGCGCAAGCGGGGATCCCGGCTATTATCTTAGGGTATATACGTCATCCGGGAAGTGGAATCACAACGAGAAGGCTTTCCCTCACCCTGCCCCTCTCCCGGGGGGAGAGGGAAATCTGTCTGAATCAGGATGGTCAGGATAACCCAGATGATGATGGAATACGCGCTGCGCGCTAACCGATCCTGCATTTTACTGGATTACCTGCCGCGGCTGGATGATTCCATTTTGCATGAACGGCACGATGGGGGTGTTGTCGACTTTCACGCATTCGGGCAGATCGTCCCCGAGGCCGATTCGTAGCAAATAACGTCCGTGCTCGCATTGTTGGACCATATTCAACAGCTGGTCCTTGTAAAGGTAATATAGATCCACCGCCGCGCGGGCCGCATCGGTGATTTCATAGCCGCGGCCCGGCGGTTCCAAGAGTCCCGCGATCACGCCACCCAGGCACACGGCATCCTCCAGGCAGAAGCGCCCTTCCTTGCCGGAAACCGTAAACACGATGCTCTCGATGCCGCTCTCCACGTTCCGCAGCGCGTTCGTCACCGCCGTGAGGTTGGGAAACGACAAGATGAGGACGCCGCGCGCCTTCGACGCCGCCACCAGCGCCCGCGTGCCGTTGGTGGTCAGATGCACCAGCGTCTGGCCCGCCACGGCGGTGGACGTGAATTCCCGGGGCGAATTGCCCAGGTCATAGCCCGGCCGCTTGTAACCCTCTTTTTCACCGCAGATCAAAACGGGGATGCCTCGCGCGGCCAGCCGGTTATAGCAAGCCCGGGCGTGTTCATCGCTGTCCTGGGGATGGATGGCCACGGCCCCGTTCGCCAGGGCGGCGGTCATCACCGTGGTGGCCCGCAGCACATCCGCGGCCACCACCACGGCGTTGGACAAGTCCCGGTCCGGCAATTCCTTCCACGTCAACGCGACATCCAGCAACATGTCGGATTCTCCATAAATCCAAACAGGTTCTCTCCTTATGAATCATATTCCATTTTCACCATAATCCAATCACCGTAAGGGGGCAGGGAGAGGAAGTTAAGAACCCAAAGGACGTAAGGGACAAGGAACCGCGCCGGCGGGACATCCACACTCCTAAGGATTCCCCTCACCCTTACTTTCGCTTTGGAAACCATGTTTTAATACCCCCTGCGATGTTGAAATACAATCGCGGATTCCCCCAATTCACGAAGGAGGCAAGTACTGATGAAACGCTACTTCCCGTTCATCCTCGCGGGTGTCCTGGCGCTGTTCGGCGCCGGGCCGCTGCGCGCGGCCACCAATCCCCTCCAGGTGCTGGTCATTACCGGCGGGCATGATTTCGATCCTCCGTTCTTCACCGTGTTCGAAGGCCATCCGGACATCGCCTACGCCAAGGCGGAACAGCCCAAGGCCAACGCGATGTTCGCCGACGGCTCGGCCATGAAATACGACGTGGTAGTCCTCTATGACATGTGGCAAGCGGTCTCGGAGGCCGAAAAAGCGGGACTCCAGAAATACCTGGAAGCCGGAAAGGGCCTGGTGTCATTGCACCACAGCATCGCCAATTACCAGGATTGGGATTTCTACCGCAACCTGATCAAGGCCAGTTACATCCTGGACGCCAAGGGGCGGGACATCGAAGGCCGCCACTACCCCCAATCCACGTACAAGCACGATGTGTGGATGAACGTCCAGATCGCCGATCCGGATCATCCCATCACCCGGGGCATGACCGGCTTCAAGATCTATGACGAAGCCTACAAGGGCTACTTCCACGCGTCCAACGCCCACGTGTTGCTGACGTGCGAGAATCCGGACCAGGAAAACACCCTCGCCTGGATCGGCCAGGAAGAACCCGGCCGCGTCGTGTATATCCAGCTGGGCCACGGCAAGGAAGCTTACGCCACCCCGGACTTCCGCCACTTGGTCGCCCAGGCCATCCGCTGGACCGCCCATCGCCCCACCGCCGTGCCGCTCTTCAATGGCAAGGACCTGACCGGCTGGAAGGCCGAGGGCAACGCGGTGTGGAAGGTCAAGGACGGCATCCTCACCGGCGCCCAGAACGAAAAGATGGAGCCCGGCGATCTGTTGACCGAGCAGAGCTATACTGATTTCGAATTGACCGTCGAGTTCAAGGCGGAGTGGCCGTGCAACAGCGGCGTCTGGTTCCGCTATCAGAGCGCCGAGCAGGCTTACCAGGCCGACATTTTGGAGTGGAAGAATCCGGTGTGCTGGTCGGGATCCCTCTATTGCACCGGCAAGATGTTCCTGGCCATGAACGAAAACGAAAAACTAGTGAAGCGGGATGATTGGAACACCTTCGTCATCCGCTGCCAGGGGGACCATCTGACCATCGGCCTGAACGGCGTGCGGACCGCGGACGTGCGCGACACCACCAGCGGCCGGGGGAAAATCGGCTTCCAAGTCCACCCCGGCGGCGAGTTCAAGAACATGGCCATCCACATCCGGAAGATCTTCTTGCTGCCGCTGTGAAAGGGGTGACGGTTTCCCGCAAGCTGATCTCCACCCGGTGGTTGAGGGATTCAAGAACGCATTTCCCTAGACTCCGGACGGCATCCCAGCCATGGAGTCTAGAAGTGAGGCAAACAGCATAAAAGACGGGGCGCCGCTATCCCGCGCCCCGTCTTCTTGTTGATCCGTTCTTCCATCCCGGATTATCCCATCCCCGGGAATAAAACCTTACTGCAGCCGCTCGCGGAAATAGAGGTTGGTGCGCATGTCCGGCCGGTAGCCGCGGTCGCCCGCCTTGCGGCCCAGGTTGAAGTTTTGCTTCGGATCGAAAGTACCCGTCGGGTAAATCAGGGATGCCCGGTCATCCGTGCGCAGGAAGATGGGAACCACGCCGCGGATCTTGCGGATTTCCTCTTTTCCGGACGCGTAGCTCTTGTACTCGATTTCGATGATCACCCGCACGGTGCCGTTGTAAGGCCGCAGGGGCACGAAATGCAACTGGCCCACGTCCTTGAGCTTCTTCCGCGAGTTGAGGTCCTGGTAGTTGTTATTCTCGAATTCCTGAATGACGCCCACGCCGGCGGCGTCCCCGCGGCTTTCCACGGTAAAGGTCACGTTGGCGTCGGGATCGATCTTCAGAATGTCCAATTTTTCCCCGTTGGAGCCCACCACCTGCAAGTCCAGGGTGATCTGCTTCTTCTGGCCGAGGTTGGCGCCGGTGAAGTCATCGGGACTAAGCAGCATCATGGGGGGATTGGCGATCACCTGCACGGAATCCTCGGTCAGGCCCGGCGTGGGCGTGGGGGTCGGCGTGCCCAGGGGGACGGTCGGTGTGGGAGAAGCCGGGGTGCTTTGCGGCGACGGTGTGGGCGTGGGAACCGCCACCGTGGGAGTGGGGGTGGCTTCATCCTCCCCGCCGGACGGCCGGTACACCAACTGCACATTGTCGATCAGGGCCGAGCCGGGCCCATCGTACAGGAATTCAATCTTCCGTTCCGACGCGGGCGTGGAATTGGACATGTTCGCCCGGATGACTCCCGTATAGGTCCCGTTATACGCGGCCCCGCGCGCCGCGGGAACGAACAACCAGGGCTGGCCGCCCACGGTGATCTGGAGAATCCCATCCTCCGGCACCACCACGCAGAACGACAGCTCAAACCGCAGAAAACTGCTGGATTGAGGCACCTGGCTGATTGATCCGCCCGAGGGCAATTCCAGGTAATGATTCGCTTTTTCATTGCTGAGAAACACGACCTGGATGACTCCGGGCACATCCCCCGGTTCCCATCCGCCGCCCGGGGGCAGGCCGGAATCCAAATATCCTGTCTCGAAATCCCCGTTGCGGATCAGCGAGTTCTCTTCATCCACGCCCGCGTCGATGCACGCCGACGAGAGGGGCACCACGGTGGGCGTGGGAGTCGGTTCGGGCTGGGATTGCGCCAGGGCGGGCATCCCGCCGCCGGCCAGCCAGGCCAAGCCGATCCAGACGATCCATAATGATTGCAGCGTTCGTTTCATGTTATCTGCCTCTCTGGTATTTTCGCCCTTCCCGGATTCGGAGAAGGCCCGGCGCCAGAACCGGTCCCGCCAAGTCAGTATAGCTCGCGCCCCGGCGGTTCGTCATCCGGAATCATCGTTCATAGACGGTTTCCAGCGTCCGTTGGGCGCGCATGAGCCCCTCGTTGTCGAAGATCCGGCCGCGCGCCAGCACCGAGAACGTCCGGGAGCGGACCGTGATCAGATTCGAAATGCGGTTCATCATCTCTTCCATGTCTTCCGGGGTCAGCAGCTGAGTGCGCCGCAGTTCCGTGTTCAGCCGTTCACGCAGATCGCCCGGCGCTTCCGGTTTTTGATCGAAGGTGCGGTCCATGGGCCGCATCAAGGGTTCGGAGAAGCGTTCGCGCCGCTTGAGATGAGTCATCTGCGCCAGCAAGGTTCCGATGTCCGCGTAGGGCCCGTCGTCCGGTTCGGAGACTTCCGTGCTGAGATAGACGTTGTTGTAATTGACCGGCTTTTCGAGCACATCCTGGGGATTGAGGGCCAGGCGGTTCAAACGCTGGTTGGCGATCTGGTCGAAATTCTTGAACGATTGGAACAGACGTCCGACGCTGGGCAATTTGAACTCGGGCATGGTATCCGCCAAGGTCCGGGTCCGGCCGCCCAGGCGGGTCAGGAAATCGTCGTCGTCGAGATCGTGGATCCCGAAGTGCATGTCGTGGCCGCCCGCTTGCCGGCCTTCGAGGATGAAATCGGCGCAGAGGGTGTTGAAATCATGCCGGTTCTGGAGCGTGTCGAGTTCGCCGGGCCGCAGGAGCGGGCAGAAGGGCAAGGCCGCCAGCACCTCCCGCGGGGCGGTGTTGATGTTGATCAATCCAGTGCGCAGGCCGAAATCGGCGGTGGTGATCATGTTGTAAATCTGGGTGTACTGGTTTTCCCATTGGTCCAGCCGTTCCCGCTGCGCCAACTGGATGCGGTACTGGGGAGTGTTGCCCACCGCGCGCTGGGCCAGCCGGGGATTGGAGAGAACCTGGCCGGTCATCACCGCCTTGTCTTCCACCCGCTGGGGAATCAAGGGGGTGTTGACGGTCTCGAAGCGTTCCCCGGTGTACAGGCGGGAAATCTCGCCGAGCGTCGCCAGGGGGCCGTTCTTCACGTAGGCGGTATTGTCGAGCACGTCATCGGGATCCCGCTGCGCGCCGGTGAGATCCAACCGGCGGCGGGGATAGGCGGGTGTGTAGCCGGTGTTGTCCCGGCCCGGCGTCCCGGCCAGCAAGGTGCGTTTGGCCAGTTCGGTGTCGCTGTCGGCCCCTTTCCGGCCCCGCCCGAAGATTTCGATTCCCTTGAAGAAGTAATTGTCATCGCCGAGGCCGCCCGCGAAGCCGCCGCCCGCGGTCACGTAATCCCCCAGCGCGTTGGGCGCCCAGGAGCCCGCGTTGAGGTTGATCCCCCAATCCGCGCGGTCCAAATCCGGCCGCAGTTCCTTGGTGATCAGGGGCTGAAAGAACGACAAGTCCCTCGTGCTTTTGCGCAGAATGACGGCGATTTCGATCACCGGCTCCGCCTGGGTGTTGTTCTTGAGATCATTCACCAGGTCGCTGAAGTTCTTCCGCAAATCCACCGTGAACGCCGTGTCGCCGTGGCGCAGTTTGGCGAACACCGGCTGCCGGACGCCGTTGCGGAAATAAATGTTCCACGGATTGTCCTCGGTGGTGGGATTCGTCTTCAAATCCTCCTTGCCGGGGTCGACCACCCGGACCGTGGGAATCACCAGCACTTCGCCCACCGGCATGTTGTAATCCAGGATGTTGCCGTTGACGTCCACCAGTTTCCGGCCCAGCACGCGCACCGTGAGCTGGTCGTCCACTTCGGGATCGTAGCCGGCGCGGATCAACTCGCGGACGCCCATCCGCCACACGAAGGCCGTGTAGCGCACATCCTGCGGCCGCAGGACCGCGTCCACGTCCAGCGCGTTTTCGAATCCGCCCAGCAGCTCATAGAAGCGCACGTTCTTTTCGCCCTTGGGCGCCACCGCCTCCCGGGCGATCGAGTTGGTCCGCTCCATGGCGGCGAGGTTTTGCACCATCTCGGCGGACAACTGGCTGGGATAGGCGTACACGTCGCCGATAAAGTCCCATCCGTTCCAATGGGTGTCATACGGCGGGAACGTGCTGGTATCGGAGAACCGGGTCAGGCCGGTATTGTTCAGGTCGTTTTCCGATCCCGCCGCGGAGAGGTATCCCCCGATCCCGCCGCGGGTGAACGCGCCGTCCCGGCCGGGGGTGAGGTCCACCACCATCGCGTTTTTGACGTCCAACGGAATCGAGGAGGGAACCGACCGTTTTCCGCTGATCTTCCCCGTGTTGTGATCCACCGTCAATTCGGTTTCGAACCAGGTGGGATCGGCGCGTTCGAAGGTCTCGAATCCGTAGTATCCGGGCAGCGCCACCAGGTCCAGCCGTTGCAGCGGGGCCGCGCCCGGCGCATCGGAAACGCCCTTCAGGTCGACGATCACGTTGTTGAACACGGTCCGGTATTGGAACGCGTCCATGTAGTTACCCGAGGGATCATACAGGGTCACGTACTTATCCCGCGGATTGTCGGTGAGGATGTCATCCTGCACGTCCACCAGGCGGAAGTACAAGTCGCCGGGCTGCGACTGGCGCAACGGGCCCTTGCCCTGCGGATCGCGGCGGGTGGGGACGCTCTGGCGGACGGCGGCGGCTTCCCGCTCCGAGAGGACCGGTTCCACGATCCGCTCGTTGAGGCGCGAGACGCCGGGATAATTGTCGGTGATGAATTGCGCCAGCTGCGCCTTGTTAAAGGCCAGAAGCAGCTTGTTGTCCTCCAGATCCCAATCCTTGTTGGAGAGGGGCGTGCCAGCGTTCAGCAGTTTGCTCTGCGTCAAAAGCGGTTCGAAGGGAACGCCGGTGCCCGGGATCCCCTGGTTGAGGATCAAATCCTTGCCGTCGTCCGTTTTGAACGAGGGTTTCATCCGGCCGATGATGGTGTTTTCGGGGAGAATGTAATGCCCATAGGGCGTGGTGACCTGCCAGCCGGAGAGATCGATGTCTTCCGTGGAGAGGTTGACCAGTTCCACATACTGCACGCGCGGATTGATCAACTCGATCCGGTCGAACGAGGTCTCATAATACGCGTTGGGGCCTCCCTGAGGCGCGCCGGCGATGATCCGCACCCGGAGGATGCCGTCGTTGCGGACCACCACCCGCTGCGTGGTGTCGCCTTGCCGGAAGGTATCGGCGGCGGGCCAGGGCGTGAGGCGGTAGGGCAGCCGGAACGGCACGTTGGCGCCGAACAGGGTCATCCGGGCGGTGTCGCGGTCGATTGTTTCGCGCAGCAACGGATCCTGGAAGGGGCCGGTATTGTCCACGAGATCGCCGAACGCGTAGTCCGACCGGAAGCTGATGACCTTGCCGTTCAATTCATAGATCACTTCGGGGCGGTACCGGTGGTTGGGATGCAGATAAATCACCGGATCGTACAGCCCCGGGGGGATATTCTGGAACACCCATTCCGCCGCTTCCTCGGGTTCCTTCCCCACATCGATATCCTGCTGCTGGGACGGCGGCGGCGTGACGTTGGTGACCGCGAAAATGAAGGCCGGCGCCATGGCGTCCAGGTTGACCACGGGCAAGAAGAAATTGAACGTGTTCTTGAAGCCCTCGGGCAAGTACGTGTAGTTGGGGAGGGACGGCGCGGCGGATCCCTTGGCGGCGGGCGCCACCGGCCCCCAGTTCGAATCCAGCGCGTTCTGCCCGGGGATCATGCCATCGTCCTTCGCGCCGCTGAGAATCCGGAAGCGCTGCGTGTCCGGCGCGATCTGGGCGATCCCGCTGGGATCCCGCGAATCCAACTCGACCGCCTTGAGGACCTCTTCGGCTTCCAGACGGATCACGGGCTGGGCCATGACCTCGTTGATCCGGACCGCCTCGATCCCCTCGAATCGGACATCCATGCCCGTCTCCGGCGGGTTGGGGAGCAGCATCCGCATCTGCTCGATGAATTCCTGGGTCTCATTGCTCCGGTTGTCAATGCCGGCCAGCATGCGGGCGTGCATCCGGAAGGCCCGCTGACGCGTGGAATAAAGATTCAAGGTACGCACGGTCACCGGATCGGCCAGGACGGGGTCGTCATTACTTTTGCTGAGCACGGTGCGGACATCGGGATCGTCGGCCACCGTGAACGGCATCCAGGAGTCGATGAAGTCCACCAGGTTGAGAGCCAATTGGAACTGCGGCGGATCTTCATCCACCCGGCCGTCCTCGTCGTCGTCGTAGCAGGCGATGTAGCGTTCGCCGGGTTCGTCCACTTCGCCGTCGGAATCGTTGTCCACTCCGTCCCATTCCGGCGCGAACATGGCGGCCAGGACCTGGGGATCGTGGAAATCGGCGAAGCCGTCGAAGTCGTCATCCGCGAAACTGGTGACCAGCCGGTCGTCGGTGACGCGGGGGCGCCGGGTGATCTGGCCCTCGGTGGTGTCTTCCTTGGCGGTGGGATCGCCCCCCAGCCCCGGATAGCCGTCGCCGTTCAGGTCGCCCCAGGCGTCCTCGCTGACATGCCATTCGGGGTCGTAGGAGAGCAGCTTGTCGCCGTTGAAGTCGCCGGTGTCGTCGATGAGGCCGTCGCCGTCGTCATCCCTCCCGTTGCCTTCCACGACCACTCCCGGCCGGATTTCATTCGCGGTTTCGTCCCGGGCCAGGATCCGCAGGTTGCCGGAGATGTCGTTGCCGGATTGGTTTTTATCCTGGGTTGAGCCGTCGTTATCCATGTCCGAGCCGGTTTGATACGCCTCGGCGCCCAAATCCGCTTCGCCGAATCCGTCAAAATCGCCGCTGGGATACAGGTTGCCGTCCCAATCGTCGGCGGGTTCGTCAATGAGGCCGTCGCCATCGTTGTCGATGCCGTCATGCTCGCCGTTCGTCCCTTTCGGTTCCTCGGTCAGTTGCCAATCGCCGTCCAGGTCCACTTGCAGGGAGAGCAGGTCTTCCAGGCGCACGCGGGGGCTGTATTGGAAGTCCGCCCGGTTTTCGACCGGGGTACCGAAATTCCACACGTCGGTGGCGTTCCAATTCGTGGAGAGATTGGGATTGATTTTCGCCACTTCATTGTTCGCGCCGGAGAGGGGGCCGGATATTTCATCCGAGAGGCTGTAGATGGTGGTGGAATCGCGCAACACTTCGAAAACGGAGAGAAACGGCTGCTGGCGCGCTTGCAGCGCCGACTTGGGCGTGCGCATCCGCTCCACCAGCTTCAGGTCTTCGACCGTGGCGTACGGCCGGTCGTCTCCCTTGGGCTTGAAGACGCTGAATTCGCTGGGATCGTCGACGCCCTCGTTCAATTCGTCGATATACCCGTCGCCGTCGTTGTCGATTTTATCGCCCGGACGGTACTGTTCCGGCCGGTCCTGGTTGATCGGTCCGGAAAGGGGCGTTCCGCTGGTGTTGCTGGTGGTGGGGCCGATGTAGCGTTCGTCTTCCTCGTTCAGCAGGCCGTCGCCGTCATCATCCTGTTGATTGCCCACCACGCTGTAGGGTTCGCCGGCGAAGCGGGACAGGTCCTTGTTCGCCTCCGAATAGCGCTGGACATCGAGGATGCGGGGATCGTTGTTGCTGTTGTCATCCCGGCCGTCCACGCCCGGATTGCGTTTGGTGGCTCCGCCGTCGGCCACGCTGCCGTAGCGGAAGTTGACGAGGGCGCGGGCCAGTTGTTCCGCGTCCCGTTCCACGAAGGCGCCCCGCAAGGTCCGGCCGTTGGGCACGATGCGGTCAAAGAGAAACACCGGCAGGTCCAGCTCGGCGGGACTGATCCCCAGGTTGTAGAGTTGCGTGCCGTTGGCTGCGAAATTGTTCCCCGCCACGTTGATGTTGATCTTGGCGTTCTCGTCGAAAACCCCCAGCCGGTCGCCGTCGATGTCATACCCGGTTCCCGCCGGGAAAAAGCGCCGCCCGCCGTCCACGTCCGGCCGCCGGGGATCCAGCACGTCCTCGTCAATCAGGTAATCCTCGTCGTCGTCCGGGGGATCGCTGTTGTCGACCACGCCGTCCAGATTGTCGTCGATGCCCTTCAAGCCGGGCGCGTTGTCGCCGCCTGTCTCCACCAGGATGGAGCGGCGGCCGGTGACGTCGCCGATGGGGTCTTCATCCACGCCCAGGGGAATGGGGGTGGGGAGGATGCGCAAGCCGGCGCGCGGAAACACCCGCTCCGGACGCGTGTCCTCTTGACGGCTGCGCGCGTCGTATTTCACCTGGGTGCCCACGTAGCCCGAATAGCCCAGCGCCCAGGGGTCGAGCAGGGAAATGTAGCGGGGCTGGGCCCGCCCCAGCACGAAATGGGGTTTCGTGGGATCCAGATCCCGCGCCAGCTGCCCGATCACGCCCTGGTTGGCCGCCTCGGCCGCCTCCTCGGCGGTGATCGTGTCCGAATACTGGCGGATGGTCTCTTCCTCCATGCGGAGGGTGTAGGTGAATCCCACCAGCACGACGGCAAAAATGGAAAGCAAAGCCAGGACCGTCAGGAGGGCGACGCCCGCTTCGGCCGGCCGGTTCATCGGTTTCGAGGGGTAGGTAACCATTGGTTTTCTCTTCATGATTCAACTCTGCGCCACGCGTTCACGTTCGCGGATTACAGGTTCGCGATGCTTCGATAGTTGTTCGGGACGAAAACCCGGGTGGTAAAGGGCCGGGGATTCATGTTCCGCGCCTGATCTTGCACGTAGATCGTGATTTCCACCATGTTGGGCAGACCGTCCGTTCGCGCCAGGATCCGGTTGCGGACATCGTAATATTCCTGCCCGCTCAGGAGGCGCTTGGGATTGGTCTCCAGAAAACGCAGCGGGAAGCCCGGCAGCCGGGGATACGCGTCGTCCGGCTCGTTGACGATGAGATTGGCGAAACTGACCAGGGAGTTGCCTTCCACGCTGTTGTTGGCGGCCGGCAAGTTGAAAAGCAATTCATTGGGCGCCATCAACGCCGTTTCGCGGGCCGAATCCCATTCCGGCGTGACCCGCCAGCCGCCCCGGTTGTAATCGTAATACCAATACCGCAGCCGCAGGCCGCGCACATCATAAGCCAGGACCTGAAACAATTTGCCGGGATTCTGGTTGTCCTGCACGTTTTGCGATACGAGCCAGCCGTACTTCGAGCCGGTATCCCAGTTTTGGATGGCCTTGACCACCTGGGCGCGGGGCATGGGAATCCCTGCGGCCACCGGCGGGGGAACCAGGGCCAACCGGGTCTGCGTGTCGATGAATTGCCCGAAATCCAACAATTTCTGCCGGTCCTGGGGGCCGGTTCCGGTAAGGTCAAGGACCTGGGCCCGGCGGATCAGTTTGGTCCCGCTGGAATCCAGGCCGTACGAAATTTCCTGGAGGATCAGGTCGCCGGAACTCTCCACGGCGCTTACGAAATGCAGCAGGTCGCTGGGATACAGGCCGATGTCTTCGTCGATGCAAGCCCAGTCGCCCGGTTCACACCCCAGGGGATCCGGGACCGGGCGGCCGTTCCGGAGGGCGTCCTTACCCCCATTGGCGTAATCGCCGTCCACTCCGTCCAGCACCTCTTCATCGACCAGGCCGTCGCCGTCGTCATCCACGCCCGCCCCCGGCGTCCCCGAGTCCGGTTCCACCACCACGTCCCGGTTGATGCCCACGAACCGGAAGCGGGGAACATCCTGCGGTTGCGGATTGCGTTCCTGGGTGACCGGCTTGACGGAATCGGGAGTCAGGTAGGCGGATTTCAATTCGGTGGCCATGTAATCCAGCACCGACCGGCCGGTTTCGTTGATCTCCAGGCGTCTCATCGCGATTTCGCGGGACGTCATCACCGCACGGAACGATTGGGCTGCCAGCCCGGCCAGGATACTGATCACGGCGATCGAGACCATCAACTCGACCAGCGTGAAGGCCCAGCGGGCCGCGCCCGGGATTGGGTGGTTACGGATGTCGGTTTTGCTTACCATGGTTCCTGTTCCTCATCGGCTCTTCGCGCCGCTCGGCGGGGGGCCGGATCATTGCGATACCTGGGGTCCGGTCAGGAGTCCCCGCGGCTGGCCGCCAATCCACGTGAAGGATTGGGAGGGATTCTCCAGATTGATGAAGCCGGTCAGTTTGTATTCATATTTATAGGTATCTTCGTCGATCGATCCATCCCGGTCGTTGTCGATCCCGTCTTCTTTTTCTTCATCGATCCCCCATTCCGCCGCGCCGTAGGTGACCCGTTGCCGGCGGACCACGCGGGGATCGTCCGATCCCAGGACCGCCTT
The DNA here is from genome assembly GCA_041946805.1 of bacterium. Classification (GTDB taxonomy): domain Bacteria; phylum Hinthialibacterota; class Hinthialibacteria; order Hinthialibacterales; family Hinthialibacteraceae; genus JABLXU01. Next base: position 16,384 of record JBHGBC010000017.1, on the reverse strand, counting down.
GGACTGCGGATCGACCCGCTTGAGGTCATTATCGTTGTCCACCCCGTCCCCCCCCCAGGTGATGACGATTTCCACCCTCCGCCAGTTGGGCAGCGGGGCATAGACCGTGTCTTCATCCACCAGGCCGTCCTGATGAGGCGCCTGCGTATAGGCGCGCAGGAACGCCAGCCCGCCGCGCACGGCCGGCCGGATGGGGAAATCGAAATCCAGGCCGTCCGGCAATTCCTCGTCGATAAATCCATCCCCGTCGTTGTCGATACCGTCTCCCAGCTCGGGCACGCCGTCGCCGTTCATGTCCACCAGGCCGTATTGGCCGTTGTCCGGCACGCGCCCCACCCGGATCTGCCACGCGAAGCGGTTATAGGGAGCCGGAAAGCGGCACGGGCCGTAGGGAAAGGCGGCCAGGGTGCAATCCTCGTCGATCATGCCGTCGCCGTCGTTGTCCTTGCCGTCCCAGATCTCCTCGTCGATCCCCTCGTCGATGCGCCCGTCCCCGTTATTGTCGATCCCGTCGGCAACCGCCAGTTGTCCCGGCCGGTTGGGATCGAATTCGCCGTCCCCGTCGTTGTCCATCCCGTCACCCGCCAGGAGCGGGAGCATGAAATTGGATCCCAGGACCCGGGCCGACGCCAGGCGGGTGTCCTCGTCGATCAAGCCGTCGCGGTCGTCGTCGATGCCGTTGGGGTATTCCTCGTCGATATTCGGCTCGGGATCATAGAAATAGTCCCCGTCCGCGGCGCGCAGGGTGAAGGCCCGGGACACCACGCTCGAGGATGTGCCGCTGTCGCCGTCATCGTCCGCGATGCCGTCGCCGTCGTCATCCTGACCGTTGGGGCGGAGCGTCATGCCGGGGTAGCGCACGCCGTCCGCTTCCGGCATGCCGTCGTAATTCAGGTCGGGAACCTTGTTGCTGTTGAAATCATTCGGATTGCGGCGGTTGAAGAACCGTTCCTGGTTGAACGTGCTGTCGTTCTCGTCGTCGTCGTAACCGTTGCCGGGAATAGGAACGATCAGGTTCGGGGCGCCGGGGATAATGGGGTAGTTGACCGGATCCACCTTCAGGCCTTCGAAGACGGTTTGGGCCAACAAGGTGGCCTGGGTCAGATCTTCCGACCGTTGGCTGACCTGGATTCCATAAGGAAACACCTGGACGATGGAGAGCAGACCCAGCCCCAGGATCGCGGCGGCGATGATGACCTCCAGCAGCGTGAAGCCCGCCGAGCGGGTTTTTCTATGCAGTGAATTAAATGAACCGTGCCTCATGATTCGCTCCCGGTTTCCATTTCCTGGTGTTATGGCTGCTTCCACTCATCCAAGGGCCAAGGATTGAGGATGGCGTAATTGTAACTGCGGGTCCGGCCGGTCAGCCGCACCACCTCGATGGTTTGCACCTTGTACCGTTCGTTCGCGTCCTCGGCCCCCCACTGCAAACTTTTGGATCCGGCCTTGCCGCTGGCGAACTTGTAATCCCCGGTCTGGCCGGCCACGGAGAACACTTCACTGTCCCGCGCCAGATGAATGACGGGGGCGATGGCATTATACGTCGTGGCCGCTTCCTCCCCTTGGAAATACACCTTGGCGATGGACCCGCGCGCGTTGAATTCGATGCAAAACACTTGGGAGTTGCCATCCAATCCCGGGATGCGGCCGTCCACGTCCGCCACCATGATGCCGTCCGGGAAATACGCCGTGTCACCCACCGGATAGGCGTTGCTGGTTTTGCCGGTGGGATCGGAGCACCAACAGCCCGTGTCGAAGGGATACTCCTCGCACACTTTCCCTTCCACCCAGACCGCCGCCCGGGCTACCCGTATCCCATTCATTTTATTATCCACGAAGCCTTCCAGCCGCCCGGCGTCGATCACCACCCGCCGCGCGCGCCGCATGGCGATGGCGCTTTGGCGGGCCTGCCGGAGGCTGGCGTCCAGGATCTGGATGCCCGATTCCACCCGGCTGCTCGACATTTGGGTCATGTATCCCGCGGTTCCCAAACTCACGAGAATGCCGATGATCCCGATGACCATCAGGATTTCGATCATGGAATAACCCGCCGCGCGGGTGGTACGGCCGGTGGCGTCCGGTGCTTTTGTGTGGATGTCGCTCATGATTCCAAACCTTTGCGGGATCCAATTGGCGGGGCTGCCCGTGGGGAGGCCCCGTCTCCCGCCGCGTTCTTCGCTCAATATATCGTATCTTTTCATTTCCCGCACCATCGGCTCACACTTCTGATGACGAAGCGGCCGGAGGATACGCAATCCCCCTGTTTATTTACTTCCCAGGCATTAAATTTTGGCAAGCTCCCCGTTTTGGTATTGGACTTCACCGCATGTCCATCTTTCCCCATTTCCCTCGGGAAAAGTGTAAAACAAGCGAATGATTTATCCACCCCAAGACTCCGATTCCACCTGGAAAAAACACAAGAAGTTTCGAAAAAGGATTCGCGGTCATCTTCTCTCAATCAGCAACCGATGCCATGCCATCCGGGGATGCCTTATCCGCATCTTCCCAAAAATCAACATCTTGTACCTCTTTTCATTTCGGACCGGCTCCCAGCCGCACAAACTATATCATGGCCTCCCAAAACCATCAAATAAATTTGTCACGCGAATACCGCGTTTCCCTTCTCCACCCCTCAAAAAAATGAAATATTACCCTTCCTTACAGGATATTTAATATCTTTGGCCATTTCTATCCCGGGACGTTTTATGTTATGGTGAACATATCACACCCAGCCCGTTCCCGGGCATGGAATTAGTAGGAGAAATGGATCATGAACCTTACGATTCAAGGATCATTTCTGGTATGTGTAATATTTATTTACACTGGAATCCCCCAATCCGCCGCCTCTCCGGGATTTCTGCTCAAGGACGGTGATACTATTGTATTTCTAGGCGACAGCATTACCGAGGCGGGCGCCCAGCCCGAAGGCTATGTGTCTCTTTTCCAGCTGTTCTGCGGGATCAACGGGTACGAGGTCAAAGTCATCAACGCGGGCATCGGCGGGCATAAGTCGAGCGACATGCTGGCCCGCCTGCAAAAGGATGTTTTGAACCATAAACCCGCCTGGGTCAGCATCTCCTGCGGCGTGAACGATGTCTGGCACCAGTTTCTCCCCAATCATGCAGGCGTCCCGCTCGAGGAGTACCAGAAAAACATGACCGAAATGGTGGACCGTTGCCTCCAGGCAGGCGCCCGGGTGCTGCTGCTGACCGCCACGCCGATTTTCGAACAGCTGGACAGCCCCGAAAACCAGAAACTGCACGCCTACAACGATTTCCTACGCCGCCTGGCCCGGGAGAAGAACTTGCTGCTGTGCGACCTCAATCAAACCATGGAAGAGTGGTATAAACAAAAACGGAACGAGGAGAACTTGTTGACCACGGACGGCGTGCACATGAATCCCCGGGGAAACCGAATCATGGCGGCGGAAATCATCCGCGCCCTGGGCGCCTCACCCCGGGAATTGAACGACGCACAGCAACGGTGGGAACTGGTCAATAACATGGAATGACGAGGGAGAATCATGAACAATCCAAATTCCAATCCATATCCCAATCGCCGGAAATTTCTACAAACCGCTGCCGCCACGGGACTTAGCCTTCCCTTTGCGAATGCTCTTCCGGCCTCCTTCGCGGCCCCTTCTTCCCAGCGGCGCAACATGATCTTTATCTTGATCGACGACATGCGCTTCGATTCCCTCAGTTGCATGGGGCATCCCTTCATCCATACTCCCAACCTGGACCGCTTGGCGAACGAAGGCGTGCTGTTCGAACACGCGTATGTCACCACCTCCCTGTGTTCCCCCAGCCGGGCCAGTATCCTCAGTGGGCAGTACGCTCACACGCATGGAGTGCTCGACAACTCCACCCTGCTGCCCGCGGAGACGCCCATCTTTCCCATCGAATTGCAAAAACACGGCTATCGAACCGCGTATATCGGCAAATGGCACATGGGCGGCGGCACCGACCAGCCCCGGCCGGGATTCGACCATTGGATCAGCTTCCGGGGCCAGGGCGTTTACAACAATCCCACCTTCAACATCAACGGCCAAAGCGTCAAGCGGGAAGGGTACATGACCGACCTGCTGACCGATTACGCCGTCGAGTTCCTCGAGCAGGATCACGCCCAACCCTTCTTTCTCTATCTGGGCCACAAGGCCGTGCACGCGGAGTTCTACCCCGCCGCGCGGCATAAGGACGCCTTGGCGGATGTGAACATCACCTATCCCGCCTCCATGGCGAATACCGAGGAGAACTACCGGGGCAAGCCGCTTTGGGTCAAGCGGCAGCGGCACAGCTGGCACGGCGTGGATTACATGTACCACGACAGCACCTGCTTCGACCGATTTCTGCTCGATTACCACCGCACCCTGCTGGCCGTGGACGACAGCGTCGGCCGGATTCTGGATACCTTGAAGCAAAAAGGCTTGCTTGAATCAACCCTGATTCTTTTCATGAGCGACAACGGCTTCTTGCATGGGGAGCATGGATTGATCGACAAGCGCTGCATGTACGAGGAATCCATCCGCGTTCCTTTGTTGGCCTACTGCCCGGAGCTCATTCCGCCCGGGCGGAGGATCGGCCGGATCGCGCTGAACATCGACATCGCCCCCACGATTCTCGAAGCCGCGGGGGCTCCGGTTCCCGGAACCGTCCAGGGTCAGTCATTTCTTCCCCTGCTTCAAGGAAACGATGTTCCCTGGCGCGAGGCCATGCTGTATGAATATTTCTGGGAACGGGCGTTTCCCCAAACCCCAACGGTCTTCGGCGTGCGCACGGAACGGTATAAGTATATGAATTATCATGGGATATTCGATTTGGACGAACTGTATGACCTGGAGACCGATCCCCACGAAATGCACAACCATATCGACGATCCGGCGTATTTCGAGATCCGGCGGGAGATGGAGAACCGCTTGCGGGAATTGATGAAGCAAACCGGGGCGGCCATGGTTCCCAGTTTCAAGGCGTGAGGAAGTGTCAAAGATGTCATCCCCGCAGGGGAGAATGTGAATAGCCGTAGACGAGAACCTACGATTTCGTTGCGGATCTCAAATGCTTTTTCTGGATCCCTGCTTTCGCCGGGATGACATCCTCGGAAGACTCCTGGATCCAATTCAGTCCCGAATGTGGGAGGATTATTTTCGGTTCATCCGATAAGTGCGTACAATTTTCCGGGAGCGAGACCGGACATCGATTTGACAGGTTGGGGAAAGCGACCCTAAATCCCCTCTCCCTCTGGGAGAGGGCCTGGGTGATCGAAGCCCGGATAGGGCGAAATAGATCCTTTCTCCGCAATCGAGTAAATAGTTGCTATTATTGATCACGCAATCCCAAGAACTGCGCCCTGATCTATTTCATAATCTTCCTTTCAGGGTTTTAATACGGGAATGGCACGCTCGAGAAAATCAAAATACAAAAATCAGGCATCCCCCGCGATTATACCGCTGTCGATGAATCAAATCGGCGTAGAAAAAGCGCCGGTTGGGCTCAGAATCCTGCAACATCCCTTTTTCCTGATAATTCTCATCCTTTTTGTCATCTTTCTGCTCTACATTCCCTCCCTCGACGTTCCGCCTTACATGGACGATTACATCGCCATCTTCATGAACCCCCAGGTGACGGATCTCGCCAACTTGCGGTATGTGGTCAAGGATTATCTCGTCAACCGGGGACTCGTACAGATTTCGTTCGCGTTGGATTGGCATCTCTTCCCGGACAACCTCGCGGTCATGCACCTGGTCAACATCGCCTGGCATCTGCTGGCCACGGGATTGACGTGGATTTGTGTAAAGAATCTTTGGCGCCTGTTCTATTACCCCGATTCTTCCCATCATCCTCTCTCTCCCTATTTTGGCATCCTCGCCGCCGCCTTTTTCGGTATCCATCCCATCAACACCCAACCCACCACCTATTTGGTCGCCCGGGCGGACATCATGGCCACGGTGTTTTTCCTCCTGGGTGTGATCCTGGCCTGCAAGATGCTCAGCCGCGCGGAGCGGGGTAAAACCCGGGGCAGGTGGCGGCTGGCAATGCAGTTATTCGGGTTATCCCTGGGCACGGGCGCGTTCACCGCGGCCGGCCTGGGCTGCAAGGAGATTATCATCACCCTGCCCGCGGTGGTGCTTCTTCAGCTTGTGCTCTTTTGGCGGAAAGAGCCGCTACGAACAATCACCTTCCGATCCTTTCTTTACTGCCTGCCCATGATCGCGGCGGTCACGGGATATCTGACCTACCGGATCATGGTGCTGGGCGCCGTGTTTGGATTCTCCGACGTCCAAGCCCGTTCCCCGATGGAAAATTTCCTGACTCAGATCTGCATCATGGTTTTCTATTACCTCCCCCGGGTCGTTTTGCCCTTCAAACTGCTTTTCGCGCCCAGTTTTCCAACCGTCGATAGTTGGACCGATCCACGATTGTATTTTTCCTTCGCGGTTATCCTATCTATTGTTGGAACAGGGATTTATAGCTTAAGAAAGCGGCCGGAAATTGGATTCGGCATTCTCTGGTTCTTTGTCACCCTGGCCCCCACTTCGTCGTTCATTCCCTTGTGGGACCTGGTGGCCGAACGCCGGATCTATTTGCCCCTTATCGGCCTGGGGCTGATTGTGGAATCGGCGGCTTTGCCGCTTCTCCTCAGCCGGAATTCTCTCGTAATCCGGCGGACCGCGGCGCTTCTAGCCGTGTTCGTGCTTCTTTTTGCGTACCTTACGGTTCGTAGAAACATGGACTACCGGGATCCGGTCCAGTTTTGGTACCGGGAAGTGAATTATTCGCCCGACAGCCTGTCTCCCTTCCACAGTTTGATTTACAAACTGGCGGAAGAGGGCCGGAACGAGGAAGCAGTCGAAGCCTTCAAGCGCATCGACTGGGAGAAAATCCAACAGCACAAGGTCATCAGCGGCGAACGGCTGGATTTTCTCATCCGTTTCATGTTGATCCACAACATCGACCTCAACCGGGCCACCCGGATGGCGGAATCGCACGTTTCGATCCACCCGGAATCCACGACCTACCTCGCCACGTTGCAATATGCCTATATGAAGCAAAGCCGGTGGGAAGAGGCCATGGCGGTTGTTCAAAAAACCTTGCGGATCTCTCCCTGGCACTTGGAATCCTTGGTCAACCAGGCCACCTTGTACCTTCTGTCCAACGAAAATGACAAAGCGCTCGAATCCCTCCAGTTGGCGGTGAAATACTATCCCAACGATACCATGGGATGGACGGCCTTGGCGGATTATTATGACCGAACCGGTAAGGATTCCTCGGAAATCCGGCGGAAAATCGAAACACTGAATAAACAAATCAATCCGAAATATGTGAACACGAAAGATTTCAAGACAACAGTTGGCGGGGAAACGCCGTGACTCCCCTTTTCGCCCTCGCCTCCCCTGTACCAGTTCGCATGCCACTTTCATATAAAAAATGATGCGTTGACTCCTAATAATGATATATTCATTTGTACAATCAATTCAATTATTTATTTCATGGATCGGGATTATAAACAAGAAGTTCTTGATTCCAAACCGCAGGGGCTATAAGATCATGGCGGTTCAGGAAACCCTGGAATGGTTCCCGTCGTTCCAGAAACCGTCCGGCAAGATGGAAGATATCGTCAGCGTCTACAATTTTGAGTCATTCGACTCGGACCTGCAATGGTGGGTCGTCCACCTGAAATCCCACCAGGAGCGCAAGATCTCCAAGGACCTCCGCTCGGCCGATGTGCCCTATTTTCTGCCCATGGTGGACCGGCATCGTAAAATCAAGAACCGTAGGATGTTAACCAAAGTTCCCCTGTTCCCCGGCTATCTTTTTTTCGGAGGAGGCCAAACGGAACGGCGGGCCGTGTTGCATACGGGCCGTACCGCCCGGATCATCGCTGTCGATAACCAAGCACAGCTCAAGCACGAATTAGGACAGGTTTTACAGGCCATCCATTCCGGTTTGAAAATCGATCCCTACAAAGCCTTGCAAACCGGAACCTTATGCCGGATCGTATCCGGACCGGGAATGGGCCTGACCGGCAAGGTCATGAAGCGGCGGGGCCTATGCAAAGTGATTCTGGATGTTGAAACCATCGGTCAAAGCATTACCATAGAGGTCGACGCGGAGGATGTCGAACGGCTGTGAATCTTGGGTCCGCGTCTTTTTGATGTGCTTTAAGTTATTATTTATCAAGGTGTTAATTATGGTAAACGTGATTACCATGATGGGGGCGAAGCCTGTCCCGGTCCCGAAAACGCCGATCAGAAAGCAGACAAATCCGAATCCCTTCAACGTAACGCATTCACGCCAGGCGGAGTTATGAAACAAAAATCATCCCAGACCCCGACGAAACAATCCCTGAAAGCCAAACCGCCCAAGATGGCCGCCGATACCGGATCCGATCAACCGTCCTGGGACGCAGCGAATCCGACGGACATCCGCCCTCTCCGGGAGGAAGATGAACTTCCCGTCGATGAAACCATGATCCGCCTGCTCACCATCCTGCTGCCCCGGATGAAAACCGTGTTCCTGGTTTCCTGCCTGGCCGCGGCGGCGGTTGGGGGATACCTGTTTCTCCTTACTCCACGCGAATATGTCTGCAAGGCGGTCATCGCGCCGGATGTCATGCGGGACCTGACCTCGATCGATCTGATCCAGTTGAAATCGGCGGACACGGAAACGCTGAGCCTGCCGTTTGCCTCCCAACTCAGCCAGATCAGAACCTTGGCGGAGTCTTCCCAAGTCAAGCGGGGCATTCTTGAAAAGGCCGATTTACTGAACCGGTGGGAATGTCAAGACGAACGCGAATGCCTGGACAAACTGGGAGCGGTCTATATCGTGCGTGAAATCCGCCAGGTCGGCCTGGAGATCCAAGCCGTGACTCCCGATCCCAACCTGAGCACGCTGATTGTCGATTCCAGCATCAAGGAAACCAACGGGTATTTCAAAAACATGATGAAAACCCGGGCGGAAGAATCGATCCTGCAAATCAAAAAATGGATCGATGACGTCACCCAGGCTATCCAGGCCACCTCGTCGGACTACATCCATTTCGCTTCTCAGAACAACATCACCGACCTGGAGAATCAGTTCACGGCGGGGACGGCTTTGCTGGGGAAGCTCAAGCAAGATATTCTCACGGCGGAAAACGAACTGACCCGCAAACGGGAAGAGTTTGGCGAAGAGAATGTGCAACTCATCCCCCTGCAGAAGACCTTGGAAGCCATGCGGGAATCTCTCCAGAAACTGCTGGAGGGAAAGGACAAGGACGGGGTATTCCCCGCCCTTTCCGATTATGAGAACTTGAAATTCAAGGTGGATGACTACCAGCAACAACTCGCCATGCTGCGGAGCCGGGCTGAATTGTTCAACAAGCAGCTGGCCGCGGCGCAGATCGAAGCCCAGAAGCAGGCCCGTTCGATCATGATCCTGGATGAACCCTTCGTCGAACCGGCCAGTAAGGGAACGGTAAAATTTTCCATCCTAACCTTCATCGGAGCCTTTTTGTTCACTGGCTTCTTTCTCGTGATGAAAGAATATTGGAAATCGCTGCGGGAATTCATCAAAACCTGAGATGAGAGAAATTATTTACGGCCCACCCGGGAATTGAGTTATTCGGACGGACACATAGGTCCGCCCCTACAAAATACCCTCACCCCTCGGGAGAGGGTTGGGGTGAGGGAAGCCCTAGTAGGGCGGAATTCGCATTTTCTTCGTGTCTGCGAACAGTGACCCTGTCTTTATGAAATATACGCCGCTTTTCCATCTTTTGCCGTTCGGCTTGTGTTTGTGGTACCTCTTTTCTTACGTTTTACAACCGTTTCCCGCGAATGGGATCGCCGCGGTGTTGATCGGCGTCTTGACCGTTACGGCGTGCCGCCATCCCGGGCGGGGAGCCATCACCGCCGTTTTCCTCACCCCCCTGACCCTTTCGCTGGGCCGTCATCTGAACACTTTTTTCGGAGACCACGCCCCCCCCTACCTGCCGTACGCGGAAATCGTGTTGATCTCCGTTTTATGGGGCTGGATTTGGAAGGTGCTATTGAACTTCATCGCGCCGGGGCGGTTCCCCCTCGCGCCAAAAGCCCGGACACCTGCCGAACGGTTGTTGCTGTGCATTTTCGGCCTATGGGCGGTTCTGGCGCTAGTGGGCGTTTTCCCGGCGTTGTACCGGAACCTGGCCACTTCGCCCGTGATGCCGCTTCAACTCCTGGCCGTCAAACTGGCGTTCGCCCCAGTGTGGGGCATGGCGGACGAGTTTTTCCCCCTGACCGCCGCTCTGCGGGTGTCGTTGGCCTGGTGCATGGTTTATTACACGCAGCGGTTGATTCCCCAGCCGTCCATCCTCCCGGCCATGGTCCGCGCCTTTTGCCTTTCTCTCGGCGCCGCCGCTCTGTATGGCGTGATCCAGTGCGCGGCCGGCATCGGCTACTCCAAATGGGGGAATCCGGCTTTCTATTTACAGAGCACGTTTCATGAAAACGAAAGTTTCGCCAGTTTCTGCCTGGTGGCGCTGGTAATGGTGCTGGCCGGGATGAATGATTCGCTATCCCGCAGGCAAAATGCGTATTATTTTATATTATGCCTTCTCTACATCATGGGGATCATCCTTTCCGCCTCGCGGGCCATCATGATGCTGGGCTTGGTGTGTGCCGGGGGTCTCTTGCTCCATTCGCCTTTCCGGTCATCACCGCTCCGTTGGAACAATTGGAAAACCAAGGCCGCATTAGTAGCCTCAATTCCCCTCATCTGGTTCCTAGTGGTCAGCCTGACGCCCCATGTCTCCGCCAAGGTGGAACAATTGACGAACGTCCTCACGGCCACCAGTGAGTACCTTCAGGAAGAGAAAAACAGCGAGACCCAAAGCGGATCATTGACGTTGGTCGCCCGCCTGAAATTGTGGACGGCCGCGGGGCGCATGTTTCTGGACTCTTGGGGGGCGGGAATGGGCACGGGTTCCTATTACCGGATGACGGGAACCCCTTTATATCAGGCCATCTCGTTCATGGAGAACGCCCATTGTTACTGGCTCCAGATGCTCGCCGAGCTCGGCCTGACCGCCTTGTTGCCGGTATCCGCCCTGGCTGTGTTGCCTCTCTGGATTTGGATGACTTCTTCCTTTTTCCATCCCTTGCCCCTGGGATTGGCGGTTTTTTGGTTCTGTAATGGAGTGGGACAATCGCTTTTGCAGCAGGAAATCTTGTGGCTCTATGCGCTTTTGCTGGGAGCCGCCCTGGCGGGGCCGTCGCCCCGGTCCCTGGCGGACGGTTGGAACCGGCAAGCTCCGCCGGTCTGGTTTCTCCTTCCCCTGGGTTTCCTCCTCCTGACGCAGGGTACCTTGTGGTCTGTATCGTTATCGGAATCCCGATTGGCTGGCCTGGATTACCAAAATACTCATACGGAATCCTATGGATATGACTTCGACGGCAACGGGCACCGGTATTTGAAAGTCGGCCGGATCTTACGGGAATCCGTGGACATCCCCATGCCCCGGTCGACGATCGAATTCCGCCTTCGTTCCGCGTTTCAGGACGTCAGCCCGAACCGGCCCCAACCCGTGCGGGTACATATTGTGGATTCGCATCACCGGACCGCGGCCAGCGGGCTGGTGAACCTGACCTCGCCGGACCGCATTGAAAGCCTGTTTCTGACGATCCCGGGACACGAGGGCGAAACCCTCACCACCCTGATCCTCCCGGAACGGGTGGTGTGGGAGGGGAATATGCTGAGCAGCCGATCCCGCCAGGCCGCGGGGCTTTACTATTACGGATTCCGGCCCGTCTACCCGGAAAGCAAGGATTGAAGCATTGGGAAAACACCTTGGGCATGGAGCGGAAACGGTGGATAAAGTCAAAATAGCGTGTGTTGGTTTGGGAGGATGGGGGAAGAATATTTTGCGTGCGGGCAGCCAGATTCCGGACGCGGAGCTGCGGGCGATCTGCGACACCAACTCCAGCGTCTTGCATAAATTTGCATCACAATTTCCAGGCGTGAAAACCTACACATCGTATCACGATCTTCTGATGGAAGCCGGGATTGACGCCGTATTGTTGGCCACCCCGGCCCCGCAGCATTTTGGGATGGCCTCGGAAGCCCTTCGGGCGGGTAAACACGTTTACGTTGAAAAACCCATGACCCTGACGGTGGCCGAGGCCGAAACCTTGGTCCAGCAGGCCGAGACGGCCGTCCGGACGTTGATGGTGGGGCACTTGCTGGAATACCATCCGGCCGTCCACTATCTCAAATCCTTGATCGACAAGGGCGACCTGGGCGACCTGTTATATTTATATTCCAAGCGCCTCAATCTGGGTGTGGTCCGCAAGGAGGAAAACGCCCTCTGGTCGCTGGCGCCCCATGATATCTCGGTTATTTTGTATTTACTGGGGTGCGAACCGGAGAGGATCACCGCGTCCGGCCAGGCCTTGCTGCAACCGGGAATCGAAGACGTGGTGTTTGTCTATCTTCAATTTCCTCAAGGCCGTATGGCGCAAATCCATGTCTCCTGGCTCGATCCCCACAAGGAACGGAAACTGGTTGTGGTGGGTTCCAAAAAAATGGCGGTGTTCGATGACATGCATCCCAGCGAAAAAATCCGGGTGTATGACAAAAGCGCCATCGTTCAATGGTCCAACGCCAACAGCATTGAAGCCATATCCGTCCGGCATGGCGAAATCCAGATCCCGGTCATTGATAACTATGAACCGTTGAATAAGGAACTGCAGCATTTTGTAGATTGCGTGCGAACCGGCGAAACACCCCGCAGCGACGGCCACGACGGACTGCGGGTGATTCGTGTGCTGGAAAAAGCGGGCCGGTCGCTGAAAGCGAATGGGAAGATGATCGGAGGAGAGCCGGATTCTGCCTGATATCCGGGAAAGGGGAGCCTGTGACATGACTCAATCCGTGAATCATTTCTTTGTCCATGAATCCGCCTATGTGGACGAACCCTGTGAAATCGGCGCCGGGACCAAGATTTGGCATTTTTGCCATGTCATGAAAAACGCCCGGATCGGGCAACGCTGCATTCTGGGACAGAACGTCCATGTCGCGAGTGACGTGGTCATCGGCGACAATGTGAAAATCCAAAACAATGTATCCTTGTATACCGGCTGCGTCATCGAGGATGATGTCTTTCTGGGGCCGTCCTGCGTGTTGACGAATGTGACCAATCCCCGCAGCCAGATCGTCCGCCATCATTTGTATGAACAAACGCTGATCCGGCGGGGCGCGTCCGTGGGCGCCAACGCCACCATTGTTTGCGGCCATACCATCGGACGGTACGCCTTCATCGCCGCGGGCGCCGTCGTGACCTCGGATGCTCCCGATTACGCCCTCATGATGGGAGTTCCGGCGCGCCGGGCGGGATGGATGAGCCGTCACGGGCGCCGCCTCCCCGCCCCGGACGGGGACGGAATCATGGTCTGCCCCGAAAGCGGATGGCGGTACCGGGAAATCGAACCGGGCGTGGTCCGGTGCCTCGATTGGCCGGAAGACCAGGCTCTGGGAGACAGTTAACGAGGATGACGAATTACCATCATGGCCAAAACCGTACTGGATTTGAACAAAACGGAATGGAATACCTATTATCCAGGGTATCACTATCCCAAAGCGGAATGGTTTGATAGTCAGTCTTTGAGATTGCGTAAGCAACAGGCGTTAAGGATTGCTAAACAAGCTTCTCGCATCCTGCGGAATCAGTTTGGAGCACGAAAAGTAGTCCTATTCGGCTCTGTCACTCGGAAAGACGATTTTGGCCCGTGGTCAGATATCGATCTCGCGGCATGGGATATCCCCCCGGATCGGTTTTTCATTGCAATTGCCGCTGTGACCGGTTTGAGTGGGGATTTCAAAATTGATTTAATCGATCCGTTATCATGTAAACCTCTGCTTCGAGAATGCATTGAACGGGAAGGTGTCGAAATCTGAACGGCCGGTTGTTGCGTATCGCAAGGCGTATTCGATCTGTCTTAGCCGATCTGGATCGGTTAACAGGACGTGTTTCGGAAGGGTGGCGGCGATTTCAGCAATCATCCGATGACTATTATCTTGATGGCGTGGCTCTCAACATGCATGGCTTTTATGCTGGATTAGAGCGGATTTTCGAATTGATAGCCATTCACGTTGATGGGTTCCGGCCTGCGGGAGAAAATTGGCATCAAACCTTGTTGATTCGAATGGCCACGGAACAGCCGTCGGTGCGTCCCGCCGTGATCTCGGAATCTCTCCATGAACAATTGAATGAGTATCGGGGCTTCCGGCAGGTGGTTCGAAATGTATATTCTTTTGAATTTGAATCCGCGAAAATCCAGAAAATGGTAGTTCAATTACCCTCGGTATATAATCATGTCCGCAATGAACTTGAAGCATTCGCCGTTTTTTTGGAGCAACGCGCCTGATCTATACTAACTAAAGAGTGCAACCATGACCTCCACCCCAACCACCCTGTCTGTCCCCCTGCTGGATCTCCAGGCGCAATATCAAACCATCCGCGAGGAAATCCAGGCCGCCATCAACCGGGTTCTGGAATCCCAGCATTTCATTCTGGGGCCGGAAGTGCAGGCCCTGGAACGGGAAATCGCGGAATATTCCCAATGCCGCTTCGGGGTGGGCGTCTCGTCCGGAACCGACGCGCTGCTCATCGCCCTGATGGCCCTGGATATCCAACCCGGCGACGAAGTCATCACCACGCCCTACACCTTCTTCGCCACCGCCGGCGTCATTCACCGCCTCGGCGCCAAACCGGTCTTCGTGGATATCGAACCAGACACCTACAATATCGATCCAGCACGGATCGAAACGGCCGTCACCCCCAAAACCAAGGCCATCATCCCCGTGCATCTCTACGGCCAATGCGCGGAAATGGATCCCATCCTGGACATCGCGCGGCGGCATAATCTGTTTGTCATCGAGGATGCCGCTCAGGCCATCGGAGCCGAGTATCAGGGACGCCGCGCCGGATCGATGGGAACCATGGGCTGCTTCTCCTTCTTCCCCTCCAAAAACCTGGGCGGATACGGCGACGGCGGCATGGTGGTCACTCAGGACGAATCCCTGGCCGACAAGTTGAAAATGCTACGCACCCACGGCTCCAAGCCGAAATATTATCACCGCGTCGTGGGCGGCAACTTCCGTCTCGACGCGCTGCAAGCGGCCATCGTGCGGGTGAAGCTGCGCCATCTGGACGGCTGGACCGCGGCCCGCCAACGCAACGCCCGCATATACGACGCCTTGTTCGAGGAAGCCGGCCTGGCGGGAACGAAAATCAAACTGCCCGCCGTCAAACAGAACCGGCATATCTTCAATCAATACGTGATCCAGGTGGAAAACCGGGACGCCCTGATGGCCCACCTCAAACAAAACGGCGTCGGGACCGAGATTTACTACCCCGTGCCCATGCACATCCAGGAATGTTTCGCGCGCCTGGGCTACCGCGAGGGAGACCTGCCGGTCAGCGAGCACGCGGCGAACCGCACCCTGGCCCTGCCCATCTACCCCGAACTCACCGGTGAACAGCAAGAGGTGGTGGTGAAACGGATCGTGGAATGGTACCAGTGAAGAATTAATATAACGAGAATTCCACGCTAGCGGATTAAAAGCCCATGGATTCAACACAGCACCTTTCCATGTCTGAACTCGAGAAATTGATCGAGGAAGCCGTTGGCAGCGTGCTAATGAACGGAAACTTGGTTGGAAGGGATCGTCACCGAGGCCATCCTGGACATGAAATTCGCGCTGGCCATGGAAGAAGGAGACACGAGGGATTGCGTTTCCGAATCAGAAATTATGTCCATACTGACGAATTGGTAACAGGTCACTCTTCTGAAGTGCACACGGGTGGGAAAGGCGGCAGGTGCCCGGTGCGGACGTACTCCCGCAGGGCGGCCACGTGGATCGTGATGGGATTGTAACCGCGCCGTTTCAAGGTGTGGAATAGGCTAGGTTAATCAAAACCCCTTGGGTCAACGCGCCCTCGTCGCTGCGGTTGCCGTACATGATCTTGCGGATCTTCACCGCTGAGCTGATCTCGCGCTCTCCGTGGTTGTTGGGCGCGGGAACCTCCGGATGACTCAGAAACGTGAAGAGTTCATCCCGGTATTTCTCCAGCCGCGCGGCCAGGCGGCGCGCGTCGGCGTCCGTGTAGCGGGCCAACGCCAAATCCAACAAGCGTTGGTACATCCGCTTGATGCGCGAAGCATAGCGTTCCTGGCATGAAATCGGCCCGCGGCCGCAACCGCAGCGTGTTTTGGATCAGCCGCTGAGTTTTCCGCGCGAACATTTGCCACTCTTCGGCGTTGTTACGCTGATCCACCTTGACCAACTCGTTGAGCAGGTGGAACAAGAAACACTGATGCAAGCCCCCGAGGATGGCGTCGTAGGCCGCCCAGAAATCGGTGACCAGG
>JBHGBC010000169.1:0-13077 GCA_041946805.1 bacterium | reverse complement strand
CCTTGTGGAGGAACGCCGTTTCATGAAAAAATGACATATCTCCTTGAATGTCAAGGAACTTTGAATCATGCTTCTCAAAATCATGCTCGTCTTGGAGATGAGTTCCGCAAGAAAGGGAAGTGAGAATGCCGGGATCATCAAGAGGTTTCACTCTGATCGAATTGTTGATCGTGGTGGCCATCATCGGGATCTTGGCGGCCATTGCCGTGCCGAATTTCTTGAACGCCCAGATCCGGGCGAAAGTGGCGCGGGTGCAAGCGGACATGAAGGCCCTCGCCACCGCCATGGAAACCTACCGGTTGGACCGTAACAACTACCCGCCGATTTTTCCGCCGTCGTGGATGGATGAGCGCTACCGGCCCTTGACCACACCGGTATCGTACATGTCCTCGATTCCCCTGGATCCGTTCAACACCAATCCCTTGGATACTTCCTCCGGACCCAAAGACAGCAGCAACCGGTATGGGAATTACGATTACTGGACGCGGTTGGCGGCCAACGGCAATCAGAGGACCGCGAATTACTGGAATGCGACGACCGCTTTTCCCGCGGGCCGGTACGAATGGCAGTTGCGCGGCTTCGGCCCGGCGCAATCCTGGATCGGCAACCTGGTGTATCCGGCGGGGCATCCCAAGGCAGGTGAGTATATCAGTTACGACATCAGCAATGGGATCAAAAGCGCGGGGAACATCGTGCGGTACGGGCCATAAGGCGGCGGAGCGGTACGAGGGAATCCCTCCGTTTTTTCATGGAATGTAGTCCCTTCAATCCCCGGTCAGCCGGGGATTTCCTTTGGATAATCCATCCACGCGCGCCGCATTTCACGGTGGAGGCTCTGGGTGAAGATTTTATGGCTTTTGCGGCTGGGGTGGGGATCGTCCACATAGGCGCGCATGGCGTCCACGGACTGGCCGATGAAATCCGGAAGCGGGAGCAGGGCGGGAATCCCATTTTCGTCCAAAAATGTCAGGATCTTCTGATAATGGGGGGTGAAGGGATGTTCCTCCACGCTGTGCAGGCGGTACATGGTGGGGTAGATCGCCACCAGAAGAACGATCCCTTGTTCCCGGCTGACTTTTTGAAGACGCAGCATGGCTTCCTGGCACCGGGGCCATCCGGGTTGGTTGAAAATATCCTGGGCGAAATAGCGGGTGAGGCGGTCATGAATGTCATGCCAGCGGGGATGGGCGTATTGAAACCAGCGGTCGAGAAATTTCAGAAGATATGAATAATGAGTAAGAGGCAGAACCGGCTGGGGCAATAAATCAGAGATCGCGCGGTAGAACTCATCGGCGGGCAGGGGCGCGATCTGCCCGTTGGCGTCCAGGAAATGGACCTCCTCGGGATCGTTCATGACGTAGGTGAGGATCACCGCGTCGGGATGGTAGCGCAGGCCTTCCACTTCGAACCAGCGGACCTCCTGGACCGTGGTGTAACCGGGCACGCCCGCGTTGATGATTTGCCAGGAGGCGCCGGAATCCGAACGCAAGATTATTTCCCACTGTTTAGCGAAAGTGTCCTGCGCGGAAACGCCGTACCCGAACGCGACGGAATCGCCGAGGACGAGAATCCGCTTTTGGTTGGATGATTTTTCGAAGGGGTACTCTTGGTCCCGCAGGCCTTGGGCGTTGATGGCAACGGGCGCGCCATAGACGAAATCCTGGTAGCCGGGGCGCAGGCGGAAGGCGATCTGGGGATCGGGATCGGGCACGTACAGCCGTTTGGGGCCGGTCTGGGTGAGGTTGGGGTGTCCCAGTCCGGCCACGCGGCAGACGGCTTCACCGAACAGCAACGCCACCGCCACGGAGAGCAGCAAGCCGAGGAGGGGGAAATACCAGGGAAACCGGCGGGCGGAGGGGGGTTCAGGTAGAATGGTCATCCGTTTGGCCATGCGGTTATTCGTGAACGTTTTTTAAACAGGAAGCCGTTTTAAGTTTCTTCCTCCCCCTTCTGGGAGGTAGAGGTTCGGAGGTGAATCGCGCCATGGATAGGATTTCCCTCACCCTGGCCCTCTCCCGGAGGGAGAGGGAATCGGCGGGTGGCTCTCGCATACGGCCTTGATTATAAGGAATGCTATAAAATCAGGCGGGCGGGAATTCATCGCGCGAATAGACGAGCCGGCCGGCGGCGTAGGTGGCGGCGACCTGTCCCTGGATCTCCCACCCGTCGAAGGGGGTGTTGCGGGACTTGGAGAAGAATTTTTCCTTGTCGATCGTCCAACGGGGCTCGGGATTCCAGAGGACCAGATCGGCCGGTTCGCCGGGAGCGAGGCGTCCTCCCTTGAGGTCCATAACCTGGGCCGGCTGGCAGGTGACCAGCCGGAGCAGGGATAGCAGATCCAGGCCGGAGCGTTCGCGAATGGGATTCATGAGCAGCGGCAACAGGGTTTCCAGGCCGATGACGCCGGCGGGGGCGATGGGGTACTCCTGGTTTTTCTCGAGCGTGCTGCAGGGCGAGTGGTCGGTGGCGATGCAGTCGATGGTCCCGTCGCGCAGTCCCTCGTAGAGGGCGTCCTGGTCTTCTTGCGTGCGCAGCGGCGGATTGGTTTTGGCGTTGGTGTTGAAATCCTCGGTGGCATCCTCGGTCAGGACCAGGAAATGGGGGGTGGTCTCGCCGGTGGCCTTCACACCTTTCTTTTTGTAGAAGCGGAGCAGATCGACGGAATCGGCCGTGCTGATGTGGGCGATGTGGACATGCGCGCCGGTGCTTTTGGCCAGGAGCAAGTCGCGGGCCACCATGGCGCTTTCGGCCTCGCGGGGAACGGGGATGAGGCCCAGTTTGATGGACATGCGTCCGTCGGTCCCGCAGTTGTTGTCCACCAGAATAGTGTCCTCGGCGTGCGAAATGATGGGGACGCCGAAGATGGTGGAGTATTGCAGGCCGCGCAGCATGACCTGGGAATCCATGATGCTTTTGGCGTCGTCGGTGATGGCCACCGCGCCGGCTTCCACCATCTCGCCGATGGGGGCGATTTCTTTGCCTTCCATGTTCTTGGTGAGAGTCCCGCAGGGATAGACGCGGACCCAGCCGGTTTGGGCGGCGCGTTCCAGGATGAACTCGACGCCGGTTTTGTTGTCGACCGGGGGATTGGTATCGCCCATGCACACCAGGGAGGTGATCCCCCCGGCGGCGGCGGCCTTGGTGCCGGTGGCGATGGTTTCCCGCCCTTCGAAGCCCGGTTCGCGCAGATGAACATGCAGATCGATGAGGCCGGGCAGCAGCCACAGGCCGTCCGCCGCGATGATCTCGGCTTCCGGACAGGAGAGGGAAGGTTCGATGGCGGCGATGGTTGAGCCTTCGATGAGCAGATCGGCGGTCCGGTCCTCGCGGGCGGCGGGATTCAGCAAACGGGCGTGTTTGATGAGTGTTTTCATGTTCGCGGTCTCTTCAAAACAAGCTCATGGTGGCGTCTTTGGGGGTGTCTTCGAGTTCCCGTTCGCCGCTGACGAGCAGATACAAGAGGGCCATCCGCACGGCGATACCGTTGGTGACCTGTTCGAGGATGACGGAATTTTTGCTGTCCGCCACATCGGACATGATCTCCACGCCGCGGTTCATGGGGCCGGGGTGCATCACCAGGATGCCCGGCTTGGCGCGCTTGAGCCGCTCCAGGGTCAGGCCGTAGAGCCGGTTGTATTCCTTGAGGCTGGGGAAAAAGTTGCTGGACATCCGCTCCCGCTGGATACGCAGCATGTTGATGACATCCACGCCCTCGATGCCCTCATCCATATCATGAAATACCTCGACGCCCATGCCGCGCACTTGGCTGGGGATGAGGGTGGGCGGTCCGACGAAACGGACCTTGGCGCCGAGGGTCAACAGGCCCCACATGTTGGAATGGGCGACGCGGCCGTGGAGGATGTCGCCCACGATGGCCACGGTCAGGCCCTCGATGCGGCCCTTGTGTTCGCGGATGGTAAACATGTCCAGCAGGGCCTGGGTGGGGTGCTCGTTGGTGCCGTCGCCCGCGTTGATGACGGGGATGTTGATGTTGCGGGCGAGGTGGTGGGCCGCGCCGGAAAGGTTGTTGCGCATGACGATGACGTCCGCGCCCATGACGCGCAGGTTGTGGGCGGTGTCGAGCAGGCTCTCGCCCTTGACCACGCTGCTCTGGGAGGTGGAGATGTTGAGGACGTCGGCGCTGAGGCGCATGGCGGCGATTTCGAACGAGGTGCGGGTCCGGGTGCTGGGTTCGTAGAAGAGATTGATGACTACCTTGCCCCGGAGAGTGGGGACCTTTTTGACGGTGCGGGCCTGGATCTCCTTCATGGAGCGGGCGGTGTCCAGCACCAGTTCGATCTCATCACGGGAAACGCCCCGCAACCCCAGGCAGTCTTTTTTGCGCCATACGCGTTTGGCTGTGTCGTTCATGGAGTTGGTTCCATTCCTCCGCGTTCCGGTCATTCGGGAACGATATAGACACCCTCTTCCCCATCGTCATCCTGGAGGACGACGATGACTTTTTCGTTGGCGTAGGTTTTCACGTCCTTGCCGACATAGTTTGCTTGGATCGGCAGTTCCCGGTGGCCGCGGTCGATGAGCACCAGCAGTTCGACCCGGTTGGGCCGTCCCAGGTCCATCAGGGCGTTGAGGGCCGCGCGCACGGTCCGGCCGGTGTAGAGGACATCGTCGACCAGGACGATGTGGCGCTTGTCGACATCGAAGGGAATCTCGGTGCTGCGCACTTCGGGGGCGACCGGCGTGTGGCCGATGTCGTCGCGGTACAGGCCGATGTCGAGGATCCCCAGGGGGATGGGTTTCCCGGCCATCCGCTCGATGTAGGGCTGCAGCCGCCGGGCCAGGGTCGCGCCCCGGCTGCGGAGGCCGACGAGCGCCAACTCCCCGCCCGCGTTGCTTTCCCAGATTTGATAGGCCATGCGTTGGATGGTGCGGGAGATGTCTTCCGCGGTCATGACCAGGCGGCGTTGGAATTCGTTTCCAGGCATGTCATTTGTTCCGTGATGGATAAAAAAAGATCCGGAGGCTCCACGGTGATCGTGATTTCCCGGCCGGTGGCCGGATGGGGAAAGCGGAGAGAGCGGGCGTGTAAGGCCAGTCCCGGATACTCCGCGAAGAGCCGTTCCAGGATCCCTTTCCCCGCATATTTTTTCAACCCATATAACGAATCACGCACGATGGGAACGCCCAGGTGCCGGAAATGCACCCGTATCTGGTGAGTCCGGCCGGTGGTAGGATAAACTTCGGCGAGCGATCCGCCTAGTCCTGTACGCAAAATTCGATACCGGGTTACCGCGGGACGGCCCTCGGGACGGATGGCCATACGCTTGCGGTCCCGGGGGTGGCGGCCGATGGGGAGGTTGATTTCGCCTTCATGGCGCGCGGGAACGCCGTGGAGAATTGCCCAATAGCCCTTTTGGATTTTCCGGGCCTTGAACATCGCGGTCAGCCGCCGATGGATCTCGTCGTTTTTGGCCACCAGGAGAACGCCGCTGGTGGCGAGATCAAGGCGGTGCACGATCCCCGGCCGCAGGGGACCGCCGAGGCTGGAGAGAGATTTCCCATGGTAGAGGAGGATATTCACCAAGGTCCCGGTTTTCCGGTGTTCGCTGGGATGCACGCAGAGGCCCGGGGGTTTGTTGACGGCCAGGAAGTAGTCGTCTTCATACAAGATTTGCAGTTCACCCGGTTCCGGCGGGACTCCCATGGGGTTGGGGGCGGGCAGGCGGATGACAATCCGGTCCCCGGGCTGCACTTTTTCCTTGGATCGTGAAACCGGGTGGCCGTTGAGCCGAATTTCTCCTTCTTCGGCCAGTTGCTGGATGCGGGCGCGGGACAGTGTGTCGATTTGCGCCGCCAGGTATTTGTCGACACGGATAGGCGCCTGGGTGGGGGGGACGATGAAGGTCAATTCGTGGCCGGGCATGGTTAAAATTCCCCAATTCGATAATATATTCGGCAAAGGTGAATTGGAGGGTGAATTGGCATTCTATTCCCTCGAACGATACGGGCGGACACATGGGTTCGCACCGGCCTCATTCCCTCACCCTAATCCTCTCCCAGAGGGAGAAGGTCAGGCATCAAGCCATCCTGGTGGAAACGTTTCGCGCTTGAAAGGCACGTGCAAATCGGAAACCAATCGGTTCTCATTATGGGCACCCATCCCGGTCAGACACGAAAGAGGCGGATATCATTGAGTATTTCCTATCTTCGATGTAGAATACATAGAATCTTATACTATCAATCAACTTGGATGCGCCGATCCGGCTGAACACGAGAACCTGGAGGAAACGATGGCAAAACGGGCCAACAATATTATAGAGTTGATTGGGGATACTCCAATCGTCCGTCTCAATAAATTGGTCAACAGTGAAGCCGCCACCGTGTGGGCGAAATTGGAGTCGCAGAACCCGGCGGGTTGCGTAAAGGAACGCATCGGGATGTCGATGATCGAGGCGGCGGAACGGGAAGGATTGTTGAGTCCCGGCGGAATCATCATCGAACCCACGAGTGGCAACACGGGGATCGGATTGGCGATGGTGGCGGCGGTGAAGGGGTACCGGTGCATATTGATCATGCCGGAGACCATGAGCCTGGAACGCCGGAAGATTTTGCAGGCCTTCGGGGCGGAACTCATCCTGACGGAAGGCTCGAAGGGGATGCGGGGCGCCATCGAGAAGGCCGAACAGCTGGTGAAGGAATACAATGGGGCGTTCGTTCCGCAACAATTCAACAATCCGGCGAACGTGGAGATTCATTACCAAACCACCGGGCCGGAAATCTGGGAGCAGACCGAAGGCCGAATCGACATGTTGGTGTGCGGCGTGGGGACCGGGGGGACGATCACGGGCGCGGGGCGGTATTTGCGGGAGAAAAAGCCGGACATCAAGTTGGTGGCGGTCGAGCCGGAGCATTCGCCGGTGATGTCGGGCGGAAGTCCGGGACCGCACAAGATACAAGGCCTCGGGGCGGGCTTTATTCCCAAAATCATGGACATGAGCCTGGTGGACGAGGTGATGACGGTCAACAACGACCAGGCCATGGAGACCGCGCGGCGGTTGTGCCGGGAAGAGGGGATTTTCGCGGGGATTTCCGGGGGGGCGGCTTGCTATTGCGCCGTGCAGCAGGCTCAGAAACTCGGGCCGGGCAAGGATCTCGTGGTGGTGCTGCCGGACACCGGGGAACGGTATCTGTCCACGGAATTGTTCCCCTACGGCGGGCCATAAGATGGTCATTCATTCCTTTTTCCTGCCTCACGCGCCAGCCGCCGGGTAGATTTCCACGCCGGGATAGTGAACGGATTTCCGCACGGGCAAGCCCGTGTCCGCCATTGAAAATCCGGGTGAAATGAGTTAAATCCACCGGGGGCGTACTCCTGTTTGCCTGCCGCTCATATAGCCTTTGAATCAACCAACGCGCGTGGTCAGCCGGGTGAAACGGCAGCCCCCGCGCCGCCAACGAGGCTGGTCATCCCATGAATGTACATCCCATACCCGATTTCACCATCCGCCGCCTGGGGCAGCCCCGGTATAAATCGCCGATGCGTTTGTCGCATGTCACGGGGGATCTGATTGCGAACTTCGTGAATGACGACGAACGTATTCTGCATGATGAATCCGTGTCCGTGATCCGGCGGTACCTGGAGCGGGGGGAAGAGCCACCGTCGTTCGAAGCGGCGGGACCGCGGGACCGGATTTTCTTCAATCCCGCGGACGTGACGGCGGCCATCGTGACCTGCGGGGGATTGTGCCCGGGCCTCAATGACGTGATCCAGGGCATCGTGCATTCGCTTTATTTCCATTATGGCGTCCGCCGGATCTTCGGAATTCAATACGGCTATAAGGGATTGGTGGAGAGTGCCGGACTCGATCCCGTCCCGTTGGACCCGAAATCGGTGAGTGAAATCCACACGCGGGGCGGGACCATGCTGGGATCTTCAAGGGGGCCGCAACCGGTGGAGGCCATGGTGGATTTTATGGTAAAACGGGGGATCAATCTGCTCTTCACGATCGGGGGGGATGGCACCCAACGCGGGGCCATGGCCTTGGTGGAGGAAATCCGGAAGCAGAACCTGGAAATCGCGGTGATCGGTGTTCCCAAGACGATCGACAATGATGTGTTGTACGTGGAGCGGAGTTTCGGATTCGAGACCGCCTATTCCGTGGCGACCACTGTGCTGCTGAGCGCGCACGCGGAAGCGGTGGGGGCGTACAACGGGATCGCCATCGTGAAGTTGATGGGCCGGGAATCCGGCCTGTTGACCGCGACCGCGGCGGTGGCCAGCGGTGAGGTGAATTTTACCTTGGTGCCGGAGGTGCCGTTCGACTTGGAGCCTCCCAACGGATTATTGGCGGCGTTGGAACAGCGGATCTTGAAGCGCCAGCACGCCCTGGTGGTGGTGGCGGAAGGGGCGGGGCAGGATCTGATGACGAGAGATTCCCCGGGGAGGGAGAGGGACGCCTCCGGCAACGTGAAATTGGCGGATATCGGAACCTTCCTGCACGAACGGATTAAGGCGTATTTTCAGGAACGGGGGATCGAGGCGAGCGTGCGGTACATCGATCCCAGTTATATGGTGCGGTCGCTGCGGGCGATTCCCTCCGACCGGATGTATTGCCTGCGGATGGCGCACGCCGCGGCGCACGCGGCCATGAGCGGCCGGACGGGGATGCTCGTGGGATCGTGGAAATCCTCGCTGACGCATGTGCCCATCGAGGCGGTGGTGACCGGAAGGAAAGCCCTCGATCCGGAGAGCGACCTGTGGCTGTCCGTCCTTGAATCGACCGGCCAACCCAACCGGATGGTGAACCGGTGAAGGATGGCTGCCTGCGGCCATTCACGCGGATCCCTTCGGATCTCATTTTTCAGGCTGGATCCCTGTTTGCGAGAGGACGGCATTGCTTGAAGGCTTGCAAGGTACGATCCGTCCGGGGGAGGACTTCTCCTCCCACCGGGAGAAAGAATAGCTAATTACTCCGAGGCTGTCGATTTTTCCTTCCGTTTTACCAGCCGTTTCAGACTTTCGCGGTCCCTTCATTTTGCCTATTCTGCCGCTGTGGAAAATCGGCGCCGTTTACTCCAAGACGGTCCGGCCGTTCAGGGGAGGCAATCTTGTCCCGGTGCGGGATTTCCAGTACTGTCGAAATGCCATGACCGATCTATCAACCCATCAAACCACACGCGAAGTGGAACTGATCAAGCGATCCCTGATCCTTTTGCGCGAAGGGGCGGACCGGATCGCGCGCGAGTTGGATACACGCGAAGGGGGCGGTCCACGCGGCGCGGATTTTCGTGAACTGGGCCGGTCTCTCGCGAAACTGTTGGAAGCGGCCGGCCAGGAGCCGTTGGAATCCATCCGGGAAGCGGCGCATGACCACTTGATCGCGTTGTACCGTTGGATCCGCCAAGCGATGGAGACAATTCCTGAACCGGGGGCGGAGAATCCGGAAGGGGAAACCCTGGCCGGGTTGCGGGAAGCGGCGTCGTTCCTGGGGCCGCAACCCCGGATCGGCCCCGGCGGGATGGCCGTGTTCATCACCGTATCCTCCGCGGAGCGCGAATTGTGGACCCCGGCGCGGGTGAAGGATTCGCTGCGGCGGCGCGGGATCGTGTATGGGATTGATGAGGAAGCGATCCAACAGCTTTTCGATGAAAATCGTTATGACCGGGAGATTTGCGTGGCAAGGGGGAAGGAACCCACGTTGGGCCGTCCCGCGCGGATCGAAAAAGGTTTGAATCTGATCGGCTCACCGGGGATACCGCTCGGCGCGGAAGGCGGCAAGACCGATCCCAAGACGCAGTATTTCTTTCTGCCCGTGGAAAAAGGCCAGGCGGTTTTTATGAAGACGCCGGCCGCGGAGGGGGAAGCGGGCATGGATGTGTTCGGCGCCAAGGTGCCCGGCCTGCCCGGCCCGGACGCCGATCTGCCCACGCTTCGGAATTGCGCCGTGGATCCGGACCGGACCGGGGTGTTTTCGCTGGTGGAAGGTTTCGCCTATCTGGAAGCCGGCCAGATCGTGCTGCTCCCGGCGGAAATGATCCGGGGGAACGTGAACGCCAACTCAGGGGATATCAAATCGGCGGTCTCGGTGTATGTCCACGGGAATGTGTTGTCGGATTTCTCGGTGGAGTCCGGAGAGGACATCGCCGTCCGGGGAATGATCGAGCGGGCGGTCATCCGGGCGCAAGGCACGGTGTTTTGCCGGGGCGGCGTGTACGGAAAAGAAAAGGCGGTGATCCAAAGCGGAAAGCATGTGCTCACCACCTATGTGCAAGGAGCACGGATTCAGGCCGGAGGGGACCTGGTGGTCCGTGGGCCCATTATTGAATCGGAAGTGTCAGCCCGGCGGATTTTGTCGGAAGGTCCGAACGGGCAGATCGTGGGTGGCAAGTTGGAAGCCTGGGAAGATATCTGCGCGGCGGAAATCGGCTCGGAGACGGGCGTGGCCACCGAGTTGTTCTTGGGAAACGAGCTGCCGGGACTGCGGGAAACAGTGGAGAAACTGCGTGAAGAATTATGTGTTAAGGAACAGGAAATAAACTATTTACGGCAGACTGCCCCTCGTGGCGATGAACAGGAGGAAACCGGTACCCGAACGCGGGAGGAAAATCCGCGTCCGATCGAAAATGCCCCGCCCAATGTGGACAAAGAGAGAGAAATTCTACTCAAAAAATTAGAAAAAGCCACGCGCGACCTGGCGTACAGTGAAGCCTGCGCGCGTATGGTGCGGGCCCGCCAGGCGATCCATGCAGGCACGGTGATTCATATCCTGGGACAGACCTTGACTGTAATGGAAAGCCTGGGCCCCAGCACGATTTTGTACGCCAACGGCAATTGGGTGACGCTGCCGTTTCAAGAGCGGGCATTCGAGGACCAGGAAGGGGAAGGTATGGCTTGAATATGCCGGATGTAGGCGTGAACGTCCGGTTGCCCTCCTGGGGCATTGTTTCAATAAGCCACGCCGTTTATTCCGTATTTCCCTCACCCTGGCCCTCTCCCTGGGGGGGGAGGGGATGGTTTTAAGAGAAGTGATGATTGACGGTGGTTCGCCAGGGAAATGACGGATCTGCAACCATCATGATTTCTCTCATCAAGACCTTCTGCAGTAAGAAGTAATGATGTATTCCCTTGATGGAAAAATGAGAAATCAAGAATGGCCTAATTCTCCCAAATACACCTATCAACAAACGATACAGGTCACATTTCCGCTCCCTCTCCCCCCGGGAGAGGGCCGGGGTGAGAGAAAATCTCAACATCAGCGGCATTTATCATGCTTTTCTCCCCGGTTAATGGGGAGAAAACAACGCCTCTTCCTGGATCCCCCCATTCGCGGGGATAACATCCTTGGTCCAACCCGTAATGGACAGCCACCTTCCTTCAAACGAAAATCGGTCTGGTAGTACAATGAGCCGCGCGGGTTGTTACGCGGATTCCGAAACACCATATATTTCAAGGATTCTTTATGGACCGTTTGGCGCCTTCCCTGCTGCGCAAAACCTTGACACTGATCCTGGCCGGGGGCCAGGGCGAGCGCCTCTATCCCCTGACCAAGGACCGTTCCAAGCCCTCCGTCCCGTTCGCGGGTTCGTACCGGATCATCGATTTCACGTTGTCCAATTGCATCAATTCCGGCTTGCGCCAGGTGTATGTGCTGACCCAGTACAAGTCCCAGTCGCTCTACCGCCATATCCGGGATGGCTGGAACCTGCTGAGCCGGGAGTTGGGCGAGTACATCGAGACGGTCCCGCCGCAAAAACGCATGCATGCGCGCTGGTATGAGGGAACCGCGGACGCCATTTATCAAAACATCTTTCTGCTGGAACAATGGAAACCGGAACAGACGCTGATTCTCTCCGGCGATCATATCTACCGGATGGATTACCACGACCTGCTGGCCTATCACGTGAGCCGGGAAGCGGACGTGACCATCGCGTGCTACGAATACCCCCGCGCCCAGGCCACGGAATTCGGAGTCATGCAAGTGGACGGGAACCACCGGGTGGTGCGGTTTGTCGAAAAACCGGCCGATCCCCCGGCCATCCCCGGCAAGCCGGACCGCGCGCTGGTCAACATGGGGATCTATGTGTTCAACACGGCCTGCATGGTCCGCTCGGTCATCGAGGATCACAAGGACCTGAGGTCGCAGCATGACCTGGGCAAGAATATTTTCCCGCGCTTGGTCCAGAAGGGCGACGTCGCCCTGTACGCCTATCCCTTCACCCGGCAGGGGGCCGACCCCTATTGGCGGGACGTGGGCAGCTTGATGAGCTATTACCAGGCGAACATGGACCTGTTGGATGAACGCCAATCCCTCAATCTGTTCTCGAAGGATTGGCCGTTCCGGAGTTCCTCCATTCAGTTGCCGCCCTGCCGCCTGAATCTGAGCAATTTCCAGCAGGGCCGCATCGCGCGTTCGTTCGTGTCCGGCGGGTGCCGGATCGAGGGAAACCTGGACTGTTGCGTGATCTCGCCGCAAGTGGAAATCGGGGAGGGAAGCGAACTGACCGGCTGCGTGGTCTTCAACGGGACGGTGATCGGCAGCCGCTGCCGGATCCAGAACACGATCATCGACAAGAATGTCCAGATTCCTGACGGTTGCGTGATCGGCTTTGATGCCGAGCAAGACCGCCGCCAGTTCATCCGCACGGAGGAAGGCATCGTGGTCATCCCCAAGGAGATGCAGGTCGAGCGGACGGGGTGAAGGATGGCCCTTCGCCATGGCCCCACCGCAGGGCGTTGACATAATGGGTATAGACGATCCGTTCCGCCTTCTGCATGTACCGCGCCAACTCGCGCCGCTTGATGATCTCCGCCGATTCCGCGGTCGACCGCCCGGAAAAATTCTTCACCAACCGCTCCCAGGTCATGACCATTTGTTCGGCCAACTGGCCTGGCAAGGGTGAATAGCGCGCGAAAAACGGCCGCGCGCCCGGGTGCACGTGCTCGATAAACCGCAGAATGCTTTCGGAGATTTTTTGTGGAAGGCCCCGGATCGGCGCCATGCGGGATCCCTGATCTAATGTGGGATCCAGGCGCTCCAGGACTTCTTTAATCTGGTAGGAATGGGTTTCCGGCGGGAAGAAATCCCCTAGGATTTCTCGGGCTTCGGCGTCGCTCCA
>JBHGBC010000168.1:0-13345 GCA_041946805.1 bacterium | reverse complement strand
AAATTTGAAAATAATTCTGGATTATGCCATTCTGTCTAGTTAAGGGCCAAACTCCAGTGTGCGGACAAGATGTCCGCACCACCATCTGCTTACTTTTTACCGCTTCGCCTTGGATGATTTCATCATTGATAAGATGTAGAGGTGCGCGGCAACGCGCCCCTATCGATGTTATCAACCAAGGCAGAGCAGGTTGAGCATCCCGAGCCCCATAGGGTGGGCTCAATGGGCAACAAAGCCCACCTGCGATAACCTTCCTTTTCGGCTCCCTCTCCCTCAGGGAGAGGGCCAGGGGGAGGGAAAAACAATCGGTTTGTTCCAGCCTCGGTATATATCCTCAGGTATTCGGCTTTCCCGGAAAAACCCAATAAGAAAATCGGCGGTAACCATTTGCCCGACAGCAGAAAAAAGAGGATTCTTACACTTTCATGTCTTCCCTCACCCTAACCCTCTCCCAGAGGGAGAGGGAAATTCCCACCCATACTTATGCCAGGAGTCAAGCATGGAGGAAATTCTGCATTCGGGTTGATTTATTACCGGTGCGCTCTCCAATCCTCAACCGCTGTGTTGGCTTCCAACCGGATGGTTTCACTGGTTACAGCGGAACGGTTGCGGTCCGCGTCCCGGACTTGCACAAAGATCGTTTTGGTTCCATTCCCATCCGGCAATACCCAATCAGCCTCGTTTTGGAAG
The DNA here is from genome assembly GCA_041946805.1 of bacterium. Lineage (GTDB taxonomy): Bacteria > Hinthialibacterota > Hinthialibacteria > Hinthialibacterales > Hinthialibacteraceae > JABLXU01. Next base: position 12,655 of record JBHGBC010000168.1, on the reverse strand, counting down.
GCGTCCCAATCCGGAGCGAAAACCGACGAATCGCTGATACGCATTTCCCGGGGATTGCCCTCGCACGCGATCTGAAGCCGCACCTCCCGCTGGCCGGTGGCGTCCGCTCCATTATCGATCCGCAGCGAGGTGATAACCGGCCCTGACAGTTGTGGCGGAGCCGCCTGCCAATCCTGATCCATCTCATCGTTATCGGCGAAGTTCTTCAGCGCGCAGGACGCCGGGCCGGAGAAAGGAATTGGGACGGATTGGCCCGGGAGCCAAACCCCCGCTTGGACGCCGGGATCGGTTGCGGACGCTCCGGCATCTCCCCACGTGACTTGATCCAGGAGGGTTTCCGCGCGCGGTTCTCCAAGGCTGAAGAGAGGATAGAGGGCCGCCGTTTCATTGTCGGGCAGTGGGATATGCAGGCCGAGCTCATCCAGCCACCAGGAAACACTTTGGCCGGGCTGCAGGATTCCATCCGGCAAGGGCAGCCACTGGTTGATATTCACGAAAAATACACAATATTCACCCGTGTTGATCGAGTCGGTTCTCAAGGGGGAGAGGGACAGGGCGATCCGGTCCTGCGCGGGGGAAATACCGGATATATCGACTTGGGAAAGGCACAGGCCTGCCGCGAAGGCTTCCTTGGCGAAGGGCAGGATTTTGACGTCGTCGAGGGCGCCCTTGAATCCTCCGCTGTTCAAGCCGATAAGCAGATCCCGCGTATTTTCGGGCATGAGTGTGCGCGAGGCGCTGTCCACGATGCGTTGATTGTTGACGTACACGTTCGCCCGTTCGCGGCCCGAATCGTAGGTCCCCGCAATATGGGCCCAGATTTTCCCTTTCAGCCGTGCCTCGATCTCCTTTCGCCCGTAATAGACGCGGTTTTCGATGTCAAAGCGGTGTGGCAAGAAACAAGGTTCCGAAGAGTCTCCGCTGAATGGGCCGTAGCCAAGCATCATGAGATAGTTGAATTGATCGGCATCCCCTTTGGAGAGAATCACTTGGTTGGTCGAGGTGGAATCCGGCCGGATCCACATCTCCACAGTGATTGATCCCGAAAGGCTGAGCGAGTCCGCATGCGGGACGCGCACGTAATCGCCATCGCCATCGAAATACACCGCGCGGCCCAACCGTCCTTCCACGCGTTTGGTGTTCCCGGCGAACGTCGCTTGATGGCCGAATTCGCTGAGATCGGCGGCCTTGCCGCTCGCTTCGTTAAAAGTCAGCAGCAAGCGGGGGCGGGAATCGGTGACTTGCAGGGTGTACGGTTGAGTGAGGATCACGCCGCTTTCGCTTTGGGCGGTGAGGACGATACCGAAACGGCCGGGTTGATCGGGAACCCCCTCGAGAATGCCTTTGTCCGGGTCGATTCGTAACCAGCCGGGGGCCGGGTCCAACTGGTAGCGCATCCGTTGTCCTTTGCGGTAATCCACAGCCACGGCGCGGTACTGATAAGGATAGCCCACCCGCGCTTGATAAGTGGGCTTGCTCAGAAACGCCGCGCCCTGGTCCCGGTTGATCCAGATGGAGAGGTCTTTGATGCGTTGGTTCACAAAAGTGGTATACGAACTCATGGAACTCGTGGATAGCCTCATCTTCCGCCGGACCGTTTCGATCCGGCGGCCCATTTCTTCCCGGGTGAACAGGGTTTGCAGCAGGTTGTCGATCTCCCGGTAATACGGAGCGCCGAAACGGGGATGATTCAGGATTTTGTTGATCGCGGGGAACTTGGTCGAGCGGATGTGGGTGTAATGCTTGCGGTAGTTCAAATCTTCGTGGTTGGAAGAATAATTGAACGTGCCGTTCAGGTCCCAGGCCAGAACATGAAACTGATGAGTCCCGGGATTGTTGTAGAGAATATAGTTATGCCCGTGGTCGGTGTACGGCGAATCCCAGTGGGCGCAGACCGCGGACACCGCCATCCATCGGAGAAAATCATCCACATTCAAAACCGAGTAAACCCGGTCCACGTAACCGGGATCCCAGGTTTCGGCTTCGGACAAGGTCTGGCAAAATGCAATGATGTCGCTGTAATCGGCCTCTTCCTCGTTGGTTTGCTTGAGGTAGCAATCCTGATACAGGGCCGGATCATCGCCCGCGTAGCGCCAGACGGCCTTGTTCCGCGGGGTGCCGTCCAGAGTGGTTTTGTAGAGATTGCCATCGTCGTTGGCGAAGTATTTCTTCCGTTTCAAAAACTGCCCGTCGGGATTCTCCACCGCGGAACGGTAAGGCGTTCCCCGCGCCTGGCTGCCGTTGATGGACAAGCGGACGATTTCCGATTCCAGGTTGGGCAGGCCGGCGTCCTGGTAAAGCTGATAGCTTAACTGTTCCTTGATCAATGAACCGGCATCGTCTCCATTCAGGTTCAATCGCCGGATTTCTCCCCGGTACAGCTGATTATAGGGGAACCGGATCTTGAACCGGCCGTTGGCGCTGCGGGAGCGGCCGCGATGCCGGATTTGGACCGCATAATAGACAGTATCGTCTTCATAAAACGTGGCGGGAAAGTAATCATCGGTCCGATAGCGTTCCAGGAATTTCTCCTGGACTTCAGGCCGCATGACCACCCGCAGGTACGGCACTTCCTCCACCGGCTGGGCCTCTTCGACGACGGTCATGTATGGTTCTTCCATCCCGCTGGATGGGACCTGGGATTGATGGCCGTCGTTGTCGGTGGCCTGAATGTAAAAGCGGAAGAGGGACGAGGCTCTCGCTCCCTCCACGCGCGCGGTGTAGAGGCCGTCTCCGGGCGTCGCGTCGCCGAGCAGGCCGTCGTCGTTCATGGCTACTGCCAGGTACTGGGTTCCGCGGTTCCATCCATAGTAGAACTGGACGGATTCGATTTGTCCGTCCCCATCGGAAACCCGTGCGGTTACTGTAATTTCCTGGAAGGGTTGCGGGATTTTGGGCGAATGCTCCACGTCCAGAATGAGAGGGGAAAGCGTATCCGTGTCAGCCGTATTGGCCTGGCCCGGAGTGCCCTGATTCGTGGACGGGGCCCAGGATTCCGGCCACGGGGCAGGCAAGAGGGAGTTGCGGCGTTCCAGCGAAGCGCCCAGGCCGTCAGCCGTTTCCGGCCAAGGCTGGTGGTCATCATAGGGCACGGATTCTTGCAGCGCGTCCTTCGAATCGAATAACCGGACCGCGTCGCCGCTGTTGGAAAAACGAAACGGGATGCCGCTTACGTCCGGCGCGAAGCCATACGCCTGCTGGAACAGGACGGGATCGTTGGCGATGACCAGGTATTCGCCCGGCGGGAGGATTATCCCCGCGGGAATCGCAAACCGGTGATCATCCTGGTCATCCTGATCGTCTTGGATAATCCAATTCGATAAATCCACGGCTTCCGAGGAAGTGTTGAGCAGCTCAATGTACTCGAGATCGCTGTCCGCTGCGTGGTACAGGATTTCGTTGATCACCACCCGCGGCCAGGCGGAGACGGCCAGGCTGGAAACGATCCCGAGGATGAAGAGACGACGGAATATCAATCGCTTATCCCCCCGGTTTGAAATGATCGAACTGTATGCCCCATGAGCCTCAAATGATCTCTTCCCCGCGGCAACGGGGATTCCGGCCATGGGATGGATTACACTGCGCCAATCCATCCTCCGTTTGTTTATTGTATCACTTCCACTTCCAAGCGGCCGGTCTGGACGCAGACGGCCATCTGGAACGCCTCCACGGCCAGCAGGAGGCAGTGTTGGCCGCGGACTTCCTTCACGATGCCCGTCATCCCCGCGAGCGGCCCCTCCTTGATACGGACGTTCTGTCCGGGGGCGATGGGTTCCACGCCAAGAATGGCCGTTCCGGATTCCAGGGTATTCCAGATTTGCCGCAGATTGTCGGCAAATCGGCGCTGATCGGGAATTTCCATGATCTGAACTACGCGTCCGGTCTCGAGCAGCAGCCGTTGGTGGTCTTCCCGGGCCACAAATGGGAAATATCCCGGGAAGAGGGGCAGGAGGCTCTGACGGGGTTTGTTGTTGTCCCGCCGCCGCGTTCGTTTGATATAGAGAGGCAGGTAGAAAGCGATCCCCGCCGCTTCGCAGTCCCGCGCCAGGGCCTTTTCATTGCGGGAGCGGATCCGGGCCAATTTCCAATAGCCCAGGTCGGCTTCCAGGGTGCGGCCGGGAGGCCAGCGGCGGTTGCAGGAGGTCGCGCGAACATTCACGGGATTCATCGTCCTCCAGTCTCTTCATAATCAATTTATCATGAATTGTGAATTGATTGTTTCAATAAAGTAGGATAGATTAGCACGATAGCGCGTACCCCATCAAAATCCTGAGTATCTTGTTCATCCTGGCCATCCTGATTCCGACAATCTTCATTTCCCCTCTCCCTTGGAAGAGGGCGAAGGGGAGGAAAGCTCGTGCCGCCTTATGCCGAATCCGCATCCTAAGGGCACGTTGCAATGTGCCCCTACCATGATGGAGAAGGATCCGGTTTATAATCCGGCGCCCGATCAAGAAAGACTTCAATTGTGAATCGTTTGACCCAATGCCGCCAGTTCGTGGTTGAGCTCCTTGAGCCGGGGATAGATTTTCAGATACGTCGCGAACCGTTTTTGGTAATAGGCCTGTTGTTCCGGATCCGGATCGTAGGTTTCGCCGAATTGGAGGGCCTGGCCGATGGCTTCCTGGATGGACGCATATTCCCCGCAGGCCGTGGCCGATTGCATGGCCATGGCGAGGCAGCCGCCCTCGGTGGTTTTCATGGCCGTGATCCGCTTGCCGAACAAACTGGCTTTCAAGCGCAGCCAGGCGGGCGATTTGGCCCCTCCGCCCGTGGCGCGCAGCTCGCCGATGGAGACTCCCGCCCGTTCGAGGATGGAGAGGTTCATCAGCATTTCGTAGCCGATGCCCTCGAGAATGGCGCGGGCGGCCTGGTGGCGCGTCACGTCCAGGGTTAGGCCGAGGATGGCGCCCCGGGAATGCGGATCCAGGTGGGGGGTGCCGGTTCCCAGAAAATGGGGCAGGACCATGGCCCCGGTTTCGGTCCGCAGGGCTTTTTCGATGATGAGGTCGTACACGTCCCGGCCGGTGCGTTCCGCTTCCAGTTTTTCCTCGAGGGCGAACTGGTTGCGGTGCCAGCGCAGCAGATTGCCGCCGGTGAAGTTGAACGCCATGAAAATATACAGTCCCTCGACCACATGCGGGCAACAGGGGATATTGCCCTCCAGCAGGGCATCGTCGGTGACCGGCCGGTCGAGCGCGGGTGTGACGCATTCCACGGTGCCCAGGCCGTCCACGGCGATGCCCGGCGCGAGAATGCCCGCGCCTAAGGCCGCCGCGGGCTGGTCGAATCCGCCGGCTACCACCTGGGTGTAGGAGGTCAGGCCCAACGGGGAGGCGGCGGAAGGGGAGACGGATCCGATGACCGTCCCGCTGGGGCGGGGGATGGGCAGGCGGTCCGGAGAGAGGCCGGCGGTTTCGAGGATCCGGGTGTTCCAGGTTTTGTGGCGCAAGTCGAAGGTGAACATGCGGGAGGCCAGGGAATAATCGATCACCGGATCGCAGCCCAGCCGGGAGACGGCGTAATCCTGCCAGCAGAGGAATTTATGGGCCTGACGATAGACCTCCGGCTTGTGGTTTTTCCACCATAGAATCTTATTTAAACTGTACATCGGGTGGAGCGGCTGGCCGGTGATTTCGAACAACGCGCGGCGGCCGAGCTGTTCGCCCAGCCAGGCGCACTCCCGTTCGGCCCGCACATCCATGGCGATCAGGGTGTTGTCCAACGGTTCACCGTGGGCGTCCACGGGCGTAACCGCTTCGCCCAGGGCGGAGAAAGCCAGGGCCTGGATGGGATCCGGGGATCGGCCGGCGGATTCGCGGATGACCTCGGTCACGGCGGCCCAGACTTGCCGCGGGTCCAATTCCGCCCAGCCGGGCCGGGGATGGATCAAGGGATACTCCCGGTACGCGGAGGCGGCCACCGTGCCATCGGGGAGAAAAACCACCGCCTTGGCGCCCGTTGTGCCGATATCAACGCCCATGTAGGCCATCGGTAAATTCCTCCGAATGATTCCCCCGCTTGCGGGAGCGCGGGGTGAAGGCTACTATTATTTTCCTCTATATGATAAATAAAATCGTGCGGGCCATTATAAACAACTCCGGCACCGGGGTATAGCACGTGTCCCCCAGGCGGCGGACTAGGGGCCTGCCCAAATCCCAATGCTGTTTGGATGAAAGTAACCGGCCATCCTACAACCGAGAAGGAAACGAATCATGCCCTACCGAGTCCTTGTCAGCGATCCGCTTGCCCAGGAAGCCATCGACATTCTCCAAAGCCATTCGGAAGTCCAGGTGGATGTGAAAACCAAACTCCCGGCCGATCAGCTGTTGGAAATCATCGGCCAGTACGACGCCCTGTTGATCCGGAGCGAGACCCGGGTTACGAAGGAGGTGCTGGAGAAAGCCGGCCGGTTGAAAGTCGTGGGGCGGGCCGGAGTCGGTTTGGACAACGTGGACATCGGGGCGGCCACGCAGCGCGGGGTGATCGTCATGAACACCCCGGGAGGCAACACCATATCCACCGCCGAGCACACCTGGGCGTTGCTGTTGAGCCTGTCGCGCAACATCGCGCCGGCCAACATCTCGCTGCGGGAAGGAAAATGGGACCGGAAAAAATACACCGGCACGGAGTTGTTCGGCAAAACCCTGGGGATCATCGGCCTGGGGCGGATCGGCAGCGTGGTGGGCAACCGGGCGTTGGCGTTCGGGATGAAGGTGCTGGGCTACGACCCGTACGCGTCTCCGGAAATGGTCAAGCAGATGGGCTTTGTCCCGGTCACTCTGGATGAGCTGTACACCCAGTCCGACTTCATCACCATGCATACCCCCAAATCAAAAGAGACGGAGCATTTAATCAACGACCAGGCCTTCGCCAAGATGAAAAAAGGAGTGCGGATCATCAACTGCGCCCGGGGCGGGATCATTGACGAACAAGCCCTGCTGCGCGCCCTGGAAAGCGGGAAATGCGCCGGGGCCGCCCTCGACGTGTATGAGCAGGAACCGCCCGCGCCGGGCCTGCCCCTGTTGATGCGCGATGATTGCATCTGCACGCCGCACCTGGGGGCCTCGACGCAAGAAGCCCAGATCAACGTGGGCATCGAGGTCGCGCGGAACGTGCTGGACGCCCTGACCGGCGGCGAAGTGCGCAACGCCGCCAACATTCCCGCCATTTCGCCCGAACTGCGGTCCAAAATCGGCCCGTATCTGAATCTGGCCGAAAAATTGGGCATGTTCGCGGTGCAATACCTGGGAAAACAAATGGACCACCTGGAAGTGACTTATTCCGGGGACCTGGCGGGCTTCGATACGTCCTTTTTGACCCTGGCGGTTCTGAAAGGCCTGCTGACGCCCATCATGACGGAAACGGTCAATTTCGTGAACGCCCCCATCCTGGCCAAGCAGCGCAATATCAATTATTCCGAAGTCAAAGCGCACAAGACCGAAGGTTATACCAATCTCATCCGGGTGAAACTCAGCTCCAACAATGAGGCGGTCACGGTCTGCGGAACCAACTTCGGCGAGGACCCCCGCATCGTGATCGTGGACGGCTACCACATCGACGCCAATCCCTTCGGCACCATCCTGTTCTTCATGAACGTCGACGAGCCCGGCGTGATCGGCCAGGTCTGCACCGTGCTGGGCGTCAACAACGTCAACATCGCCGACATGAGCCTGGGCCGCAAGGAAAAGGGCGGGTACGCGGTGACCGTCTGCAACGTGGACGCCCCCCTGCCCAAAAGCGTTTTGGAACAACTGCGGGAATTGAAGATTGTCAAGGACGTCAAGGAAATCAACTTGCAGTGATGGTGTGGTGAATCCGCCCCGCGGGATGACTATCGCCGCTGTTCTTCTTCATGTCCTAGACCACGAGGGAGTATATCTTGACCCAGCCTGACTTTCTGCGAATCGGCGTAGTGCCCTACGCCAATGGTTTGCCGCTCGAACATTTTCTGCCCAACCATCTCCCCCAAGCCCGGATTGTCCGCGCGGTCCCCTCGGCCCTCGGGAAAATGCTGGCCGCGGGGGATCTGGACGTGGCGATGCTTTCCACCATCGAACTTGCCCGCCATCCCGATTACCACTTCATCCCCGGATTGGGGATCGGCAGCGACGGGCCGGTGGCCAGCGTCATGCTCTTTTGCGCCAAGGACTGCCGTGATGTGAAGACCGTGGCCTTGGACCAAAGTTCCCTGACCTCCGTGGCCATGGCGCGGATCTTGTTTGCCGAATATTGGAAGCAAAGCCCCCGGTATGTGCCCTTCACGCCGCCGCTCGAGAACGGCCTGCGGGATGCGGACGCCGCGCTGATGATTGGCGATCCGGCGCTCGAGTTCGATGGCGCGGTCCACCGCGTGTTGGACATGGGGGATTGCTGGCGGGATTACTGCGGACTGCCGTTTGTGTACGCCGCGTGGATCACCCGGCCGGGCTTGGATCCGGCAAGTTTGCAAGAGCCCTTCCACCAGGCGCTGGATGAAGGATTGAAGGCGCTGAATACCTTGGCGCGCATTCGCGCCGGCCGGTCCGCCAATCCGCCAGAATTTTTCCTCGATTATTTCACCCGCTGCGTGCGCTATTGGCTGGGAGAACGGGAAGTGGAGGGCATGCGTTTCTTCCTGGACCGCGCGCGGGACCACGGGATTGTATAGAGGGAGCTTTGCGGCGCGTTCACACCGGCGGGCAGGATGGGTTAGCGAAGCGTAACCCATCAATCATCAACCGGCTCATCAAGTTGCCTACGGCTATTCACATTGATCCCTTCGGGGTCGGTTGCCGGTGAGCCGCCTGCGCTCATGTGCCCGCAATCCCGGCGGGATTGAATGTGAATAGCCGGGGGTGACAACCCCCGGGATGGTCCCATAGAAAACGACCCGCCGGGGTCGAATGGGGTATTCAACCCCGCCGGGGTTGATATTGAATTTTTACGCAACCGTAGGCTATCGCCTACGGCAAATCACATTGATCCCTTCGGGATCGGTTGCCGGTGAGCCGCCTGCGCTCACAACACAATCATTTCCTTGGTGGACTGGTTCAACACCTCGCAGCCGTGATCCCGCACCACGGCCATGTCCTCGATGCGGACGCCTCCCGATCCGGGGATGTAGACTCCCGGCTCGATGGTCACCACGTTTCCCGCCTGGATTTCCTTATCGTAGAGGGGAGAGAGGCGGGGCGCTTCATGGATCTCCAATCCTACACCGTGCCCCAATCCGTGGACGAACAGGTCTTCGTGGCCGGCCTGGCGGATGACATCCCGCGCGAATTCATCGCCTTGCACACCGGTGATCCCTGGCCGGATAGCTTCCGCCGCGCGCGCGTTGGCCTGGTGGACGCATTGGTAGAGGGCTTTGAATGAATCACCCGGATCGCCGAGGAAAACGGTTCGCGTGATGTCCGAGCAATACCCGTCGATCACGCAGCCGAAATCCATGAGCACCACTTCGCCTCGCTTCAGCCGCTGGTTCGAAGGTTTCCCGTGGCAGAGCGAGGAATTCGGGCCGAAGAGGATCAGCGATTCGAACGATTCCTTGGCCGCGCCGCCTTTCCACATTTCGTCTTCCAGAAAGTGGGCCAGTTCGCGTTCGGTGATGCCTTCCCGGATAAAACCAAGGGCCTTCTCGAACGCCTCCTCGGCTACCCGCAAGGCCTGGCGGATGGCGCCGATCTCCGCTTCTTCCTTAACCGCGCGCAGTGATTCCACCACGTTTTTCTGTCCCACATAGGCCCGGGCGGGCAAGGTGGATTGCAATTCCTCCAAACGGGCCAGGGTGCAGTTTTCCGCTTCGACCCATACGCGGCAGGAGGAGAGATCGCCCACCGTGTCGCGGATGGCTTCGATTTCCTTGCGGTTGCCCTGGATCACCGGCTCGTACTCGGTGACTTCGCGCTGGACCTGCTCGCCGTAGCGCCCGTCCGTGAGGATGTAGCGCCGGTCCGGGTGGATCAGCAACACACCGTGGGTGCCGGTGAATCCGGAGAGATACCGGACGTTGATCAGGTTGGTCACGAAGAACCAATCCGCGTTTTCCTGCTCCATCCTTCGGAGAACCGCCTGGGTGCGTTGCGCGTAATTCATGTCCCATCCTCATGATCAACAGAATGATTGGTTCTCCCGCCATTATTATGAGCTTCCCCGGTCGTAACAAGAGGATGCCACGAATATCGGCATGGGGGTGGTAATGATTGACCCGAATGCGGAACTTTCTAGGTTCGGTTGAGTTTTCGTAATACAGGCTTCATCAGAATTCGGTTTGGTGATGCAAGCGCCAACAGCGCGCGAGAAGCGAACCCGGCGCCACACCCGGGAAAAAGGACGATAAAAGGAATAATCCCCTCTCCCCCTGGGAAACCGCTAACCGCCTCCCTCTCCCCCTGGGAGAGGGCCACTCCACTATTCCCTCTCCCTCTGGGAGAGGGCCGGGGTGAGGGAAAATCTCTTCTTCACGCTTTCACCTCTCGAATTACGCCTTCCTCCCCCCCGCGCCCCTTTCCCGGGGCCGCGGAACAGCAGCCCAGGATTTCAACCCTGGGCGATACTGCCGAAAACTTCCTTTAAAAATGGCATGGAACTTGACGATCCCCGCCCTCCGGAGAGAATACGTTCAATCTAATACCCCGGAGGAGAAATCATGGAATTTCCCGCGTTGCAAAAAGCCGGCGCACTCGAATTTCTGTCCGGTTACGGCCAGCAGATCTACAATCCCACCGGTATTTTTTACTGGACAGGCCGTTCCAAGACCGAGGCGAAAATCAATGCCACCATCGGTTCGGCCATGGGTCATGCCAAACAGATATTCGATGGCGGGGATGATTCCAAAATCACGTTTTGCATTCCTTCGGTGAAGAAATATTTCCCGAACCTAAGCACCGAGGAAATCTTCCCCTACGCGCCGGAAGTGGGTGTTCCCGCCTTCCGGGAATCCTGGAAAGAATGGCTGCTGCACAAATCCGGCGCCCGCGCGGATTATCTCCGCCCCCGGATCACCCTGCCCATGGTTTCGCCGGGGATCACCGGCGGCATCAGCCTCTGCGTGCGGATGTTCGTCGATCCGGGCATGCCCATCATCGTGACGGACAAACGCTGGGAAAATTACGACAACGTGTTTTTGCGCAACGTCTTCACGGGGATTGAAGAATTCCCGTCCTTCCAGGGGCAGGATTTCAACCTGGAGGGCTTCACCGCCGCCGTCCAGCGGGTGTGGGAAAAGCACGACCGGGCCGTGGCCCTGCTCAACTTCCCCAACAATCCCACCGGCTATTGCCCGCCGAAGGCCGCCGCGGTGGAGATCGTGAAGGCGATTCACGATCTGGTGAGTGGAACGGACAAGAAGCTGGTGCTGATGCTCGATGACGCATACGAAGGCTATGTCTATGACGACGGCGCCGAAAAGGGCTCGCTCTTCTACCAGCTGGAGGCCCGCCCGAACCTGCTGGTGGTCAAGCTGGACGGCATCAGCAAGGAGATGCTGTGGTACGGCGCGCGGATCGGGGCGATTACGCTCTTGTGCCCGGACGACTGGTTCGAGAAGGCGGGCAAGGACGATGTTTTAAAGGAGATCGAGAACAAGTTCCGGGGCATCGTCCGCAACACGGTGTCCAACTGTTCCCTGGTGGCGCAATCGGTGGTGCATAAGGCCTTGCGGGAACGGGACACCGTCCTGCACGAACGGCAAAAGGCCTACAACGTGCTGAAGGAACGGTATCTCCTGATGAAAAAGGAGATGTGCGAGCTCTCGCCCTCGCTGCTGGTTCCGGATCCCTTCCAAGGCGGATTCTTCTGCTTCGTGAACATCAATCCCAATGTGAAGGTCAAAGCCTCCGACGTTTGCGACCACCTGCTCAAGGCATACAAGATCGGAACCGTGCCACTGGAGGTGAACGCGATCAACGGCATCCGCCTCGCCTATTGCGGCGTGGAACGGGGAGACATCCCCGAACTCTGCCACAGCTTGCAGAAGGCGCTGCGGGACAAGATGGGCTGAAAGCGCCTCACGCGCCCAGCGCCGCCAGGACCTGCTCCGTGTGGCCGTCCACTTTCACGTTGCGGAAGATTTTCTTGATCTTGCCGTCCTTGCCGATGACGAAGGTGCTGCGGACGATGCCCATGACCTTCCGGCCGCACATGTTTTTTTCCTGGATCACGCCGTATTTGTTACAGACCTCTTCTTTCTCGTCGCTGAGCAGCAAAAACGGCAACTCGTACTTGTCCTTGAACTTGACATGCGAGGCCACGCTGTCGCGGCTGACGCCCAGGACCACGGCGTCCTGGCTTTCGATCTGGGGCAGGTAGTCCCGGAACGAGCAGGCTTCCTTGGTGCAGCCGGGTGTGTCGTCCTTGGGATAGAAATACAGCACCACCTGCTTCCGGCCTTTGAATTCCTTAAGCGAGACGTTTTCACCGGTATGCGCGGGCAGGCTAAAGGACGGCGCCGCCTTGCCTTCTTCCACCGTAGCCATGATTCAATCCTCCGATTGGTATCTGTTGGGATCATCCGGGATTTTAATCCGGAATGGAAACGTGGCAATGCAACCTCGCACTGGATTGGGCGCTGGTAACAATGATCCGAATTCAGAACTTCATCCGTGCTTTTTTCAGGCTCATCCGGCAAGTGCGTACTTTTTTTCAGATCGCCGGTTCGCATCTCTTCGAAATG
>JBHGBC010000167.1:0-13371 GCA_041946805.1 bacterium | reverse complement strand
CCCCCGAGGATGGCGTCGTAGGCCGCCCAGAAATCGGTGACCAGGATGCCTTCGAACGCTTCGTCGAAGATCCGCTTCAAGGCCGGGCTGCCGCGGCTCCACCCGATCATGTACACCGTGGTGCTCGTGCTGATAAAGCACTGTAGCCAAAGGGTGGGGCCGTGGATCCGCCAGCCGGTTCCGTCGGCGAGCAGCAAGACGGAATGCCGGGCCTCGTCCCTCAGCTGGTCAACCCATGGATCGAGTTGCGCCGCCAGCCTCTGTCATATGCGCATCAGCCTGCCCGCGCTGATAGAGCACTGCAGGTGCGCGTTGAGCATCACCACGATCCGGTTGACCGGAATGCCCACGTGGGAATGCAAGTACGCGGTGAGGACCAGGAGCCGATGACCGATGGCAACCCCGGGAGCGCATCGGGCACCGGGGGCTCAACCGCCTCTTGGCAGACGGGGCAGTAAGCCCGGTGGATGATATATTCGGTGATTTCTGTCTGGATGTTTTCCAGCAGATCCTCGATGATGCGCGTGCGGGTGGCGTGTTTTCCCTGGCAAGGATTGACTGAGCCGCCTCAGTGTGGGTTAGCCATCCAGACAGTGCTCTTCCCGGTGGTCAATGCGGCCGGGCCAGGGATGCCGCGCGCCGGGATGGCCCTTTTTGCGCCCCGGTTTTTTCTGATTGCCCTGGGCGTGGGGTATGTTCGGGGGATGCATCGCGTCGGAGGGGGTGGGGTGTCACTTTGGGCAAGGACGATGTGATTGAACCGAGTCCGATTTTTGTTTTCATATAAACCAATCGTGCAATGACCGTGCAATCTGAGGGTAGTTTGAGGGGGGTCTGAGGGGGGTGTCAACGGAAGGGCAAGGTGATTAACTGTTTCTAACTGTTTGAGTTATGGATACTTACAAAAGGCTTGGGCGTGACTACGGATCAGGAGGTTACAGGTTCGAGCCCTGTCCGGCGTAACCTTGATTCCACTAGACTTATGTAGCTATTTCCCGTCTTGTAAAAATCCTTGCAATACCAATTGAACAAAAAACTCCTCGTTTTTCCCCCTTTTCGCCTTCGGGTATTTTTCCCCTTCGCAGGGTTCAACGGGGTACATCGAGCTGTGTGTTCCATCGGGCCGCAGCCAGGCCTTTCCGCCACGGGATAACCCTGATGTCCGGGTAACCAGGGGAATGTATCATGCCAGGAGGGACTCATCGGTTTAGACTGAATGGGCCGTGGCCATAGCAGGGGCAGGGGCAAGGCCAGGGCCAGGGGCAACGGGATTTCCCTTCGGGAAGATGGATTCAACCGCGATACAGGGCCACGGGGCAACGTTCCCAACCGGGGCCGGGATCGGGTATGGCCAACCGTTCCGGCCAGGCAAGGGCTACGGGAGAATGGCCGGAATCTCCAAAAACGGGTGGACGAAAAACCGTCCGATTTGAACGGATTAGGCACATGACTCCCGGATAGGCTGTTATTCGAGGCGAGATAGGTTTGAGGTTTTCTCGCGGTTTCTCATTGGTTTCTTTTGGGTTTCATCTTGGTTTCCTCTTTGATAGGCATCGGTTTCCGGGTCGCACAGTTTACCGTAAACGCAGTGCGGCCTCGAAATTCGATCTTGGGGAGAGGATTGATGCAGAAGGGATTTCGAGAAGGATTTTTGGTATGGGACCCGATTCGGCGGAAATTTTAACCAGACCCCCCGGCCGCGCGCCGCAGGAGTCCCATGGTTACCCCTGTGTCCGCAGATAGAAAAAAATATAAAAATATATCATGAACTGTTTTTGTAAATTATTATAAATAATGAGATAATTCAGCCAGTCTAGATTTGATCGGGAAAGAGACCCGTCTGGCAAAGAGACTTGTTTTGGGATTGCGATTCGAATGGGAAAATGTTGGCGGTCTCCTCATCCAATTTCCGTCCCAATCGGCCCATACGGCCGGGATCGTGAAATTATCCAGGCTTGGAAGCAGAGTCCATTTACCCTATTGCATCAAATCTTCCCGTCCAATCGCTTGTGCGATCTTGGTCAGGTGGAGGCGCATGGCTTCGGGATCGGAAAGGTCGCGAGACTGAACGATGATGACTTTATACCCCTCCAGTTCCATCAATTGCCGCCGGAGATTGTCTTTCTTCATGGTTTTGGGATCCCCATGCAAGTTCCGGCTCATCCCGTCGAGATAGACCGCCACCTTGATGTCCAAATTGGTTTCATCCAGGAACACCCAGTCCGGAGTCTCGTACATGTTGTCTGAAATCAGGATTCGTTCACGGCATTTTCCCGGAGGGAAATGGTGGTCCATCAGCATTCGCAGCAGAAGGGCCTCCGGCTGGTTCGAAGGGCCGATTGCATCGGTGATTGGTTCTTCGAATACCGGAGGGATATCCCGGTAGGATTGGGGGAGCGAATCCAATTTCACCAGGAGTTCCAATACCAGACGGCGGTTTAGATATTCGTGATAAAACTGGTTGCGATAGCTCCGCAAGCACGCGTAACAGCTGGTTTCACAACGATCGGGACACTCGGAAAGCAAAGCCAGGCCGGAGTTGATCAATTCCCGCCAGCGTTCGAGCATTTGTTCTATCAAGCCCGACCCCCCCGGCATTGGGTCAAAGATCAGCAAATCCAGGGTATCATCGGTTTTTCGCGTCAACAGGATTTCCAAATCATTTTCTCCCATTTCGAGGAGCTGATACGCGGCGGCGGGCAAAGCTTCGCCGATGTTGTACGCGGTTTCCTCGTTGGGCACGCCGGAGAAAAGGAGTGTATCCACCTCCGCGTCCGCGGTTAACAAGACCTGCACAGGCGGTTTCCCGCACAATCCGGTGGTGTGATAATCGATAAACCGCTGTGTTTCCGTTTCGACCGCATAAGGCGTTTTGGCGGCGCCGCAGACCGTGCAAATCAAATGCCCCAATTCCCCCTTGCGAACCCGTCCCGCTTCACCCAGATTAACCAGCTGAAGGCCCTGGCCGCGGAGGTGATGAACTTCAAACTCTCCGATTTTGTAAGCCTTGCCTCCCCGGGTGTATTTGCGCAGATAGCCCAGAATTGTCACCGGC
The DNA here is from genome assembly GCA_041946805.1 of bacterium. Lineage (GTDB taxonomy): Bacteria > Hinthialibacterota > Hinthialibacteria > Hinthialibacterales > Hinthialibacteraceae > JABLXU01. The sequence goes on along the minus strand of JBHGBC010000167.1, from coordinate 10,316 downwards.
ATGGCGAAGCGCAGATTTTCTTCCTCCGTGATCCGGCCTTCATGCGTCAAATCCAAATCCGCGATGGGCAGAGCGGTCATTATCGTATTACCCGATTGGCCGTAGATCGCGGCGTTGGCCGGTTCCATCACCCAATGCTTTTGGGGATTAACCAGGAGCGATTGTAAGTGCGCGTGTTGGTGAGCGGTCAGATGATAACGGGAGACATAAAACGAACCGCCATTGGCATACAAGCGGTTTCCGGGGACAAATTCGCGCAAGGCCACGGCTGGATTGCGGTTCAATTCGAATACCCGGGGACCTGGGCTTTTCGCGAATCCTTTTTCCGCGGACGCGACAATCCCCCCGTCGTAAATGCCATATCCAGGAAGAAATCCCTCCTGACCGAGAACCAACAAGGTATACGTGCTCTTATCCCGTTTCATGATATTGCCGATGAAGTAATCGCACCGCCGCAGGAGCTGTTCCTCTTCTTTTTCCAAAATCCGGCGGTCTTTCTCCCGGTGCAATTCTTCCCGCTTGTCCCGTGCCCAGAGGAAGCGGCGGTGCAGGCGGCGGATCACGGTGGAGAGGCTGGAAGCCGTCTCCAGCAGAATCCTCTCGATCGCGGAATGGGACGTGAGTCCGGCAATATCAGCGGGCCAATATTGGGCGAACAAAATCCGCAATGGGGGGATGAGAGATGTTTTGTGTTGTTCAATCCAGGTGTGAAGATCCGTGGTGGATAGCGGTTCCAATAGATAGTTGTTATTCGCATCCACAAAATAATCCCGGATGAAATGGGGAAACGTCGTAGTAAGTATTTTTTTCAACTGCGCGTCTTGCTGGCTTTTGGGAAGCAATTGCGAAAGCAGGGCGGACCGGACATGCTTGGCGATCATGAGGGGATTTTTCAGATTAAAGGCCGGGACTTCGATGGAACCGTTCAAAAGCCGCAGGGGATCCTCGAAGAAATACCGGTCGTGACTGGAACGCGAGCAATACGTGGTAATCACCGCCATGCGTTCCTGCCGGCCCGCGCGTCCGGCCCGCTGCCAATAGTTAAAAGGCAGGGGCGGGACATTGCGCATGAAGATCATGTCCAACGCCCCGATATTGACTCCCATTTCCAGGGTGGGCGTGGCCACCAGGCAATTCACCCGCCCGGTTTCGGATTTGAATTCCCGCTCGATTATCTCCCGCATTTCCCCCGGGACCTGCGCGGTATGCTCTTCCGCGGCGACCATCGTAAATGCTCTTTGCATCAAGTTGACATCATAGTTTTCCTGTTCCGGTTCTTGGAACACGATCGTGCCGGGACAATGATGGCGCGAGCAACGGAACCGAGGCGCCGGCCGATTCATCACGCGTCGGCAAACCTGGCAAAGATACTGTTCCCAATCCACCCGCACGCGGATCTTTTCGGAAGAAATTTGATAGACGGCTTCCAGCGGTTTTTCCCGGGAACTTCGCAACTCCACTTCCTGCAATAGGCCCATTTCATCGGTCAATAAGGCCCACAATCTTTTGATGATCCGTTCGATATCGAGGTCATCCCCATCGGAAGCCCATTTTTACATCAACGCTTGGAGGGCCGATTGCCCTTTGGGCGCGATCAGGCCTTGAATCCGGGTACTGGTTTGCTCTTTTTTCAACCGCAGCCCCCGGGGATGGAATTCGGCTAAGGGCAGCAGGCCGGCCTGGATGTACGGATCATCCTTGGGGTGATAGCGGGAATAAATGGGATCCGGCTCGACGTACAAGAACCGGTTGCGCCGCCAGATGTCCAGGATGAGGCCGATCGCGTTGACCGCCTCATCCGGAGAGAGGCCGGCCATCCGGGACCACTCCAGTACTCCGGGATGTTGCGCGCGCAGTCCCTCATATTCAATTCTGGCCAGTCCCATGGATTCAAGGCAATCGCGGCGCCGAAGCCCCGTACTGAATTCCCGGATGACGAGATAGCGCAAGGCCCGGTGCACGTTTTTCATCCGGTTGGGTCCCAAAGGCGAACTATCCTCTCCCGTCAATTCAGGCAAGAGGACGGGAATCAATTGTTTTTCATTCCGAAAGCGTTCCCACAAGTGGAACACGATCTCTTCCAAGCCGCGGGCTGTGGTTTCGTCCCGGATGAATTCATACATCATGTGACGCAAGCGGTAGCGGCGGGCGTGGTCCTGCATCCACCCGGCTTGGAAGGCGGCCTCCTGCCGGCTATCGGCGAAAATCACCAGTTTTTTGTGCCGGTCGGGCGCGGCGTTGATCATCGATTGAGCCAGAATATGGACATCGGAAACCGTCACCGCCCGAACAGGCCGGGCCGGTTCGATCGTGCGCCCGCCGATCCGCGGGGAGCGGCTTCCACAGGAAGGGCAGGAATGGAGTTTCTCCGCGATCACCAGCAGCGGCAACAACGGCTCGGGATGACCACACCCGGCGGCCAGGCAAGACGGGCTGAACTGCCGGTGCAGAGCGCCACAATGGCGGCAGATCCAGGCGGTGATCCACTTGGAGGAACGGCTGGCATGGTTCTCCTCATCCTCCGATGCCTCCAGGAGCCGGTTGGTGAGAAGAAGACGGGTTCCTGAATCCGGGGTGGACGGTGACCAAACCGCGTTGGCATGGCCCTGGCCGTCCACGGTGGCATCGCCCTGAGCCAAGGCCACGATTTTATTCTGGCGGTTGCGTTGCAATTCCAATTGTTCGAAATGTTTTTCGAAGAAAGGCTGGCCGCACGTCCGGCAGGTCCATACCGGGAAAAACGCGTCGCCGCGCCGGTCGGGATAGGCTTCCCGCCCTTCCTGGATCGACAAAAACAGTTCCGGCCGGGTTGTACCGGAATCGCCTGAGAAGGCGGCCGCCATTTCATCCAGTCCCCGGATGAAGAAATGAACCTTGGGCCGCAGTAATGGCTGGCCGTCCCGTTGCGCCACCGCTCCCAACAGCAGATACACCATCAGTTCCATGCTGCATTGCGAACCTTGGGGAAAGCGGCCCGGCGCGATCCGCTGAGAAACCTGCCAAGCCCCTTCCGGGAGCAGGCGGGCGTTTTTCAGTAGATTCGCGCACTTATACACGTACTGGTTCGAGAGGAGAAGGCGGTAGAGGGATTCACGCCAATCGGGGCCGGCCTCGAACATCCATCCGGTCAGTTCCTCGACGATGGCTTGAATGGCGGAGATATCTTCGGGCGGATCCAAGGCCTGGAGCAGGCGGGCCAAGCGTTGCCCTCCATCCCCGCGGGGCGGGGCGGGGCGGTAACGTTCCCGGGGCCATTGAGGTTTACGGTAGGATTCGGTAATCAACCTCACCTGGTTGGGATCAACACCAAAGAACCGCGAGGCAAAACGGCCGGCGGCGGCCTGGTTATCTCCGGCATCCGGAGAGGGAGAGGTCAGGGTTGCCGAGGTGCCGATGCAGATCACCTCATCGGCGTTTTTTCCCGCCAAGGCCCGCACCCGCCGGATCAGGCACGCAACCTCCGCGCCGACCGCGCCCAGGTAGGTGTGGGCCTCATCGAACACCAGGTAGCGCAACGGCGCATCGGTGAAATGATTTACATCCGGCCAACGGGTGGAGAGGATTTCCAACTGCCGGTAGTTGGTCAGCAGGATACGGGGATTTTGCGTCCGTATCTCCTCCTCCGAGCAACATTCCTCGGGCGGAGCCAGCACACGCATGCTCCGATTTTCCCGCGCCGCATCCCGCGCCCGTTGGGCCCGTTCGGCCAAGTACGCTTCCCGGGAGGAGCCGGTGAAGCGGTCCACGGGCTTCACGTCGTTCCTCGTTTTGGGAGTGGAGCCGATCCAGAGGCCGAAGGTGATCTCCGTGCCCGCCAACATTTCCCGCAGCCGGTCCAGCTGGTCGTTGGCCAGGGCGTTCATCGGATAGACCAGAATCGCCTTGAGACCTTCCCGGAGACCGTGGTCCCGCTCGCGCAGCAGTTCGTCGAGGAGGGGATACAAGAACGCCTCGGTTTTCCCCGAACCGGTGCCCGTGGAGACCAGCACATGCTCTCCACGCCGGACCGCTTCGAAGACTTCCTGCTGATGCCGCCACATCGTGGGATAACCGATCAGCGCGGGCATGACCGGGTGCAGGCGGCCGTCCGGGACCATCCCGGCTATGGACTCCCCCTCGGCGAACGCTTCCGACAGCGATACGTAGGGGCCCTGAACGAGGGGGATGTCAGCGCGGTGGAGCCTTCGAACCGCCGTTTGACGGGATCCGCCAGTTCGGGATCGGCCAAGGGAAACGCGGAGGAAAACAAGTACCGCTTGAAATCCTCACAGATTTGATTGGCGAATTGAATGGGATTGATGGGCATGGGTGATGGGTACTCCCGATGATTAACAAATCTGGAGGAAGGGTCTGACTCGAATACGATCTTTCTGAACAATCCAAAGACGCTCCTTGATGGGCCGAAACAGCAATTCATGGGATGTCTTGAGAGCCAATTCTTCCACTTGCTTCATGGAGGGTAACCGGCCGGTATCCAGAATGATAATTCCCTCGCTTTCCTGTAATGGGAATCGCAAGATATTCCCGAAATCATGATCCAAGGTGATCAGCACACGTTTTTCGGTTTGGCAGACGCGATAAATGGATTCATCCGAGTGGCCTGATAATCCCTCATCCAGAACCGTTCGAGCATCATGATTATTTTTCTCGAAAATGGCTATCAACCGAGGAGAGAGGTTTTCATCCAATTTGATTTTCATCGTTATTGTTCAGAAAAAGGGATATGGCTCTCATCGACGGTGAGGCTGCCGTAGGCACACGCCGCGCGGATATCATCCTCGGTCAATTGCGGATAGTTTTGGAGTATCTCGGCATGAGTCATCCCTTCCGCCAACAGGCCTAAGATGATCGAAACCCAAATGCGCGTGCCACGGATGACCGGACGGCCAAAACAGACGGTGGGATCGGATGAGATCCGGTTCAACAATTCTTCGGTTTTTGTCATCGAGACCTCCAAGCGATCATTGATATGATCACTTTATTTTACAACAAAAATGTTTTCAAAACCAGATCGGCTTGGGTTGTATCCCCTGGACCCAGGGTGGAGACCCTGGGCTGGTTTATATGGCCGGTTCATCCGAGAAGCGCGTACCGGATGAAGTAAAATGGATTCCATTCGCCCTGGGATGAGGGCAGATACCCAGGGCTGCCCCATAAACATTCCCTCACCCCAACCCTCTCCCAGAGGAAGAGGGAATCCTGTCCTTTCCCGATATCTTCCCAGAGCGATGCCCTGGGCTAGCTTCTGGCGCGCCGTTGGCGCTTTGGTTTTCACCCAGAATTGTTTCGCCAGGGTTGAAACCCTGGGCTAGTTTAAATTGTTGGTTCGATCTCATCATTCACCACCCCCCATTCACCCCTTTAAACTAGCCCAGCCTTTCAAGGCTGGGAAAGATGGGATTGATTCCCCCCGGATCTCTTCCCCAGGGTTGAAACCCTGGGCTAGTTTAAATTGTCGATTCAATCCAACCCTTCACGCCCATTCACCCCTTTAAACTAGCCCAGCCTTTCAAGGCTGGGGAAGATGGGGATGATTGCCCCGGGTTGATTGTCGCGGGTTTATTCCCCCGGGTTATTTCCCCCCGGGTTAAAACCCTGGGCTAGTTTAAAATGATGGTTCATCATCATTATTCGTCCTCCATTCCTCCATTTAAACTAGCCCAGCCTTTCAAGGCTGGGAACAACCCTGCGCTGCTCACCTGGTTGCCAGCGGGCCAATCGGTTCAATGGAGATCCGAAATCCCAGGCTGTTGAGAATGGCGTCCAAGGTATCGAGGCGGGGATTGCCTTTCTCCGAAAGGGCTTTGTAAACGCTCTGTTTGGGTTTGTTGATGCGCCGGGCGATTTCCGGAACTCCCCCCTGGGCTTCGGCAAGGTCCCGTAAGGCGTTCAAGAACGCGTCCCGGTCGCGATACTCCTGGTAGGCCTCCAACGCCGCTTGCAAGTAGGATTGAGCATACTCCTTGTTTTTCAGCCGCTCCAGCTTGTATTCGTCATAGCGTATCGATCGGCTCATGAGAATGCTTCCATGTAATCACGCCAATAGCGCTTCGCCTTGGCTATATCACGCTTCTGGGTATCTTTGCCGCCCCCGCACAAGAGAAGAACAATGGCCTCGCGATCCGTCCCCAAAAGATCCGGTACCCGCTCCCACCGTGGATGCGCAATTCGAACAAGCCTTCACCCAGGGCTTTGTGGTCACCAAAATTTCCGAATCGTACCCGATCCAGCCTGGCATCGATCCCGGCTTGAAGGGACAACTCCAGTGTCTCAAACCAATCGCGGAAGGGGATCTTCCCGCCGCGGGATTGATAAAGCCTGATCTCCCAGGGATGCAGAGTCACATTTCTACCTTTATGGTAAACTATATTTTACCTTTTTTTCAATAAAAAACCTGAGGTGATCGCAGGATTGAAACCCTGAGATAGATTAAGAATTTTCAGCCATCTTCCCAATCCCCCATAGTATCAATCTACTCGATCGCACAGAGATCGAGGATGAATTGCGCCCTGCCGCGGTTTCCCTCACCCTAACCCTTGTACGGGCTCACCACGTTGCCCGCGGCCTTGTCCGCTGGTGGCATGCTGATGCGGATGATGTACAACCCGTCGACCTCCGCAGACGTTCGGCCCGGTGTTTACATGGGTACCCAAGGCCAGTAAATAAATCTGTAACTCAACGTTTCTGAGGTGGTTATAGGCGATGTAGCGCGCTACGGGGGGAGGAACTTGGGTTTAGTGGACTCCGCTGCAGTTCGAGTCCATCCTACAAGACTTTCCTATCTTACACAGGTTTTATTGTGGTGCTGGCATCCTGCCTGTATCCCGTAGAATGGAATAGCGTGCAGCGCGTAATCCATCAACAGCTTTGTTATCCCAGGCATCCTAGCCATCCTGATTCAGACAAAATCAAAAATACTCCCCCGGAGACCGTAATCCCCGGGGGAGATTTTCATGCGCCATCCAGAGACATCGGATGACGGATGTCATCCAAGTGGACGTCTTAGAACAAGGACCAGTCGTCCACCGCGGTCGGCGCGCCGGCCGGGTAGCACCAGATGTCGTACAGGTTATAGGCCACCGCCCCGCCCCCCTGGCTCTTTTCCAGGTCCAGTTCGAGGGTGACGGAGACGAGCACCTTGTCCGGATTGACCGGGGTCGCGTCTTCATTGACCGCTGGATCGTTGCTGTCCGCGAAGTTGCTGGCGGTGGACTCGAGCCGGTCCATGCCATTGATGAGCAAGGTGACGTCCTCAAACATCCAGTTCGAGTCGGTTGTGTCACGGAACCAGTCGTCGGCGTGGATTTCGGTCAGTTCGGACGTGCCGTCCTCATAATTCAACGTGCACTTCAGGACACCGTAGCCGTTGCCCACGGTCATCGCCGAGCGTAATTCGCTGTACTTGCCCTTGGGGATCACGTTGAAGGTGAACGGCCCGCGCTGCGCGTCGTTGTTCATGAACTTCATCGAGTTTTTCAGGCCCAACTCCTCGCTCGCGTTGTTATAGGGTCCCAATACGTGGCCATTCAGGCCGCTCATGCGGTCGGGCGGCAAGCCGTTGGCGACGAACGCGTCACCGGCGGCGTTATAGTACAGGTAACCCGCCACGATCAGATAATAGTCGTTCCCGGTGTCATGCCCGAAGCCCGGTTCGCCAGTGATGCCGTCTACATACTGGTCGATGGAGATGACGTCCCATACCGGCAGATTCGGGTCGCGGTTGGGATCGTTGAAGGTCAGGTCGACGCGGCCCGCGCCCGCCGGCGGGAGGGCCGGATCGGAGCTCAGCCAGATCGCGTCGAAATAAGCCGATCCCGTGGCCGCGCCGCGCCGCAGGCGGATTTCCGCGATGTCCTTGATGTCATCGTTGTTGGGGCCGCCGGCGTCAAAGGTGTCCAGGCGGTCGGATTCATCGGGATTGATCCACAAATACACGCTGTCGTTTTGCCCGGTTCCACTGTTCAGCACGTAGCGGACCAGGTAATGGTTGGCCACCGTGTAATCGGCCTGGGTGAGGCTGTCGCCGCCCGGCAGGTTGCCGATGCCTGCTTTCCCGGCGTTGTAGGGCTTGCCGATGAAGTTGGATTCGGTCCCGTCGGAGGCGTACAAGGTCATGCCCGCCCAGTGGTTGGCCGCGGGGCCTTCTTCCAGAAAGACGAACGAGAGCCACAGCTCGCCCGTGGCCACCGGAGTGAATTTCCGCCCCACGCCGTTCTCCGCGTCGCCCGTCACCTTCAATGAATACCCGCCGGGATTCTGTTCGGCCGGCTGATTCTCCACGAGTCCGGCTTCCAGGATCTTGGCGTCCAAGGCGTTCGGCGCCTTGGCGCCCGCGGCCGCCCAGCCGCCACTCCATCCCAAGCCGCCTGTCAAACCCACCACCGTGGCCCCCGCTTGCTGGGCCGGGTACGAGAACGTTTCATAAATGTTGAATGTCCGCAGAGGGACCGTTTGCGCGAGGGGAATCGTCAGGGCGCCGTCCGTCGCCTGGCCGGAGAAAACGATATCGCCATACCCCTTGATGGTCGGGGCCTGGAGATCGTAGGTCAGCGAGACCGAGCCGGTGACGTTGGTCAGCGTCCAGGTAATCACGCCATTGGCCAAAGTGAAGTTCCCGGCGGAAGCCTGCACGTTGCTGACCGCCAGATTGGCCGGCAGCGTTTCCGTCAGGGTAAGGTTCGCCACCGTCTGGCCGGCCCGGGCATCCACCTTCAATTCAATGCCCTGAATCGTTTGACCCAATGAGTAGGACTGGACCGGCAGGTTCCGGCTGACCGACCAGGCGTATTCCTGGAGAACGACGTTCTGGAAATAGCCTGTGCTGATCTGTCCGGCGCTGTGCGAGGTCACCGCCAATCCCACGTACACGGGATCCTGGAGACCGGGCACCACGCGCGTCATGTGAAGCACCCGCTGGCCGGTATTGAGATCCACATAATAAAAGTTCAGCGTGGTTCCCAGCCGTTCCACTTCCACGTTGCCTTCTTGCACACCCGTGCCGTCGATTCCGCCGACCAGGGAAGCGTCTTCGCCCCACGCGGCATCGATACCCTGCGAGTCACGCCATTGCGGAGCGAAATCCTGCCCGCTGGCCCGGATCATGGCAAATCCGAACGCGGAACCGGGATCCAGGCTGTCCCGCACCATGGGGCCGGCCTTGGCCCAGGTGGCGTCACCGCCGCCCGCGTCCAGGGACACATGGGCCTTGAGCGAGAACGCCCCGGTCATCTCCTTGTAGAGGAAATGCAGTCCGTCCGCGGTGCCCCAGATATCGGCCCCGCTGCCTTCGATGACGTACTCATTGTTCGCGAAGGTGGCGCTGCCCGCCGCTCCGACATTCCCAATGTCCTGCGCTTGGGTGAAGATCCCGACCTGCGCCTGAGCCGTTGCCGTGAACCAGATGAGGGCCAACACCCAACCCCCGTGTTTCATGGCTGACATCATCATACCTCTGCCTCCTTATTGTATGGAATGATGGATGAATGCGGTGAATTACTATGCCATGTTTTTCTAAAAAATAAAGAGCACTATGATTCCAATCCAGAAATATTTAATTATCCAACTATTAAATTATATATATAAGCGCGGACGATTCCCGCCAACCGGAGTGGAGAAGCGGGACGCGGCGGGCGAGGCGGGAGAAAGCCAGGGAGCCGGATAATCTGTTGGATTACCAGATATGCGTCAGCCCGAGGGTGATCAAGAAGGAAAGGGCGGCGCATAGGGGGAAGGTGATCACCCAGGCGAGGATGATGTTGCCCACGATGTTCCATTTCACGCCGCGGATGTTTTTGGCGGCGGCCACGCCCATGATGGCGGTGGTGATCGTATGGGTGGTGCTGAGGGGGATGCCGCTGAGCGAGGCCCCGAAGATCACGCCGGAAGCCGAGGTCTCGGCCGCGAAGCCTTGCCACGGCTTTATGTCGACCATGCGCATGCCGACGTTCTTGATGATCTTCCAGCCGCCCAGCATGGTGCCCGCCCCCATGGTCACGGCGCACAGCAGGATCACCCAGAGGGGGACATCGAATTGGGGCAGGATGCCGGCCACGACCAGGGTCATCGTAAAAATGCCGATGAATTTCTGGCCGTCGTTCATGCCATGGTTGTAGGCCATCAGCATCGAGGAAACGATTTGCAGCTTGCCGAACGCGAAATTGGCGCTACGGGGACTGATGCCCCGGCAGCTGCGCATGATCAATTTCGACAGGAGAAAACTGATCGCGAATCCAAAAAAACTGGAGAACAACAGGCCCCAGAAGACCTTGATCCAACCGGCGGCAATCAGGGCCGAGGGGCCGGCGGCGGCCAGGGCG
>JBHGBC010000166.1:0-13428 GCA_041946805.1 bacterium | reverse complement strand
CAGCCAGCGGTAGAAATCCTCCAGCACCGCTTCCTGTTTGTAGCCGCATTTCAAATAAAACGCGCGGGTGGATTGATAATGCTCCGTGGAGGAGGTTTCGATATAGACCCGGTGTCCCCCCAGTTTGGCGATCTCTTCTTCCGAGTGCTTGAGGAGCACTTTGCCGATGCCCTTGCCCCGGTACTGATGATGGACCGCGATCCAATAAAGGTCATAACTGCACACCGTGGCCGCAATCGGCCCGAAACAGGAATATCCGACCGGTTCGCCGTCCCAATCGGCGAAGAGAAAGTAGTACCCGCTCTCCAGGCCCTTGGCCAGCCGTTCCTGCACCAGTTCGGCGGCGATGCCGATTTCCTCCGGATGGAAGAATCCGGTCGATTCCACGATGCGGCGCACGTTTTCCACGTCATCCGGCCACGGCGTGTCCCGGAAGATCAGCCGGTCCAGCCCATCCGGGGGCCAATCGCGGGAAGAAAAAGAAGGGGAGGAGGCGTCGAGTGCGGTCATGGCTTTCTTCTCCTGAGTCCGGCATGAGATGAAGGCATTATCCGATATGCGGGTGGATTTCGTCTGGCTCAATTCACCCAACCAATCCTTCCTACAATGAGAAACCTGTCCAGGCGGGGCGGGCCGTGTCCTGCAATATCCGCTCGATGACCTGGGTATAGGTCAAATCCGCCTGGAGGCAGGCGGCGAAGAATCCGGCATCGGGCGACAGGCAGGGATTGGCGTTGATCTCCAACACCCAGGGCCGGCCGGCGCGGTCCACCCGGAAATCCACCCGCGCATAGCCCCGCAGGCGGAAGATGTCCCAGCAGGTCCGGGCCATCTCGATGAGACGGGACAGGAGCCGCTGGTCTTCCGGAAGGAACTCAAACCGGCGGGGCGTGTGATGGAACTCGAACGTATCCGCCTCCCACTTCGCCCGGTATCCGACGACGCGGATTTTGTCTTCCGGATAACAGTCAAACGCGATTTCCGCCGGGGGTAAAACCTCCCCCCCATTTTCTGAAGCCAGGACGGAGAGGTTAAACTCCCGGCCGGCGATGAATTGCTCCGCAAAACCGTTGCCGCCCAGCCGGGGCAGACGGCGTTCCAGCTCGCCAAGCAATTCGTCCACCGTGGCGGAATGGACCACCGAATCTTCATCCAAACCCAGGGAAGCATGTTCCCAGACGGATTTGATGATATACGGCCCGTCCATCACCGGCCCGGAGCCGCGCGCGGAATCCAAGTCCACCCAGCCGGGCGTGGGGATCCCGTGATCGCGCAGGATCATCTTGGCCACCAGTTTGTTGGAAGTGCCGTACATGGCGGACGCGGGGGCTCCGGTATAGGGCAGATCCAGGGCGTCGAGCATCGCGGGAGCCAGATGGATGAAACGCCCCTGCCCTTCGATCGATTCCACAAGATTGAAAACCACATCCGGACGGACTTGCTTCAACCGCTCCAGGTTGTGCTTCAGATGGCTGGTGAACGGCAAGGAAACCGGTTCATGGCCCAGTTCCGCCAAAGCCTGGGCGACCGCCCGGGTTTGGATCAAGTTGTCCTGTTCGTCCAGGCTGGACTCGGCGGATACTTCGTTGTGCAGGACAGCGATCTTCATCGGGGCCGGCTTATCTCCCCCCTAGCTGGCCGGGCAGGAATCCGCCCAGGTTTTGCCCGCTTCTTCCAAACGGTATACCCAGTGGGAATTCAAGACCCGCTTCCAGGCGGACTGGACGATGCGGCCGATCAATTCCCGGTACGAAATCCCGGCGAAGCCGCAGAGAATCGGCAGGTCCGAATGCTCGGGATGCAACCCGGCCAGGGGATTGACCTCCATGAAGTTGGGCACGCCGTGGGTGTCCACGCGCAGGTCCACGCGGCCGGCGTCGCGGCAACCGAGTCCGGTCCAGGCGCGCAGGGCAATGCGGGCCGCCTCGCGGGCCAGAGGATCGCCGGCGGGCCGGTATTCCACCCGCTCCTCGCAGTATTCCTTGTTGACATAGGAATAAACGCCGTTTTCGGCGTTGGCGTTCAGGTGGATTTCCATGAGGCCGGCCACTTGCGCCTCTTCGCCGGTGCCCAGGATGCCCACGGTAAACTCCCGGCCGGGCAGGAAGGTCTCCACCAGAACCGGCTGATTGAAGCGGGCCAGCAGATGGCGTCCCACGTTCAGCAACTCCGTGGGATTCTGGATTTTGGACTCGGGCGTGATGCCCTTGCCGGTTCCCTCGGCCACCGGTTTGACAAACAGGGGATAGGGCAGGTTGACTTGCTTGAGTTGCGCCTCGGTTTCCACCACGGCGAAATCCGGCGTGGGGACTCCCAGGCCGCGGACCACCTGCTTGCACAGGCCCTTGTGCAGCGTGAGGGCTGTCACCAGCGGATCGGAGAAGGTATAGGGTATCTCGTAGGCGTCCAGCAAGGCCGGGACCTGCGATTCCCGCCCGATGCCCCGCAGACCCTCCGCGATGTTGAAGACCAGGTTCCAGCGGTCGCCCCGGGCCAGGCGTTGAACCAGGGCGCGGATGTTGCCGATGCGGTCGGTGATCATCCCCAGTTCCCGCAAAGCGCCTTCGATCGCGTCGATGGTGCCGGCCCGGTCGAACTCGGCGGTTTCTTCTTCCGAGTAGCCTTCGGCCAGGTAATCATCCCGCAGATCGTAGGTAATTCCGATTTTCATGGTAAATGATTCCAGTCCGGAGTTCCTGGTAGAGTTGCCGGTGCCAGCGTTCGGCTTCGTCATGGTGGATACCAACCTTCTCGAGCAGGGATTCATGGGGCTTCAACAAGTGAACCGGACACCCAAACGCGAGTCCCGCCAAGCCGGATTCCGTGAAAGCCACGGGATACAGCCGGCAGACCAGCGGACGAACCTCCAGGGGCAACACGCATCCGTGTTCACCCAGGAAACAACAATTGTGGTTCTCCGGATGCTTGAGAACCCGGCGCGAGCCATCCGGCAAGACGGTATACATGAGCCAGTTGGGATCGTCGTCCTGATCCAAATAAGCCGGATCGGCCGGTTTCCGGTATTCATAGAAACCGGCCGATCCCGTGAACTCTTCAATCCTCAAAATGTCGCCATCGGTGACCATGACATCGGTATATTGACAACAAGTAATTTGCATACGGGCACAGCACGCGCATAAGCTCATGACGTGTATGGGTTTTATTTCCCCGCCGGTGAGACCGGGTCCGGATACCGGAAAATCTGGCCTTCATAATTCCGCAAGAGCAGGTCGTCCCCCTCCCGCCCCACGACACTTTCCGGCAGCAGGGGGATCTTCCCCCCGCCCCCCGGGGCGTCGATGACATAGGACGGCACGGCATAACCGGTAGTAAAGCCCCGCAAACCTTGGATGATTTCGAGGCCCTTGCTGACCGGTGTCCGGAAATGGGACGAACCGGTGATGGGATCGCACTGGTAGAGGTAGTAGGGTTTGACACGGATTTTCAGCAGGCCATGCATCAATTTTTTCATGACCGCCACGTCGTCGTTGATGCCTTTCATGAGGACGGTTTGACTGCCCAGGGGGATGCCCGCGTCGGCCAGGCGCTCGCACGCCTGGGACGCTTCGGGCGTCAACTCGTCCGGATGGGTGAAGTGGATGCTCATCCACAATGGGTGATATTTTTTCAGCAAGCGGGTCAAGGAGAGCGTAATCCGTTGCGGGAGAACCACGGGGACCTTGGTCCCCATGCGGATGAACTCCACGTGGGGGATCCGGTACAGACGCGACAGCAGCCACTCCAGCCGGTCATCGGACAGGGTGAGCGGGTCGCCGCCGGAAAGGAGGACGTCGCGCACCTGGGGAGTCGACTCGATGTACTGAAGCGCCTGTTCCCAGTGGCTTACGTCGAAGCGGTACTCGCCCGTGTTGCCGACCATGCGCGAACGGGTGCAATAGCGGCAGTAGGTCGAGCAAAAACCGGTGACCAAAAACAGCACGCGGTCGGGATAGCGGTGCACCAGGCCGGGAACCGGGGAGTCCTCGTCTTCGCCGAGGGGATCGTCGGCCTCGCCCGGAGCGTGGAGGTACTCGTTCAACACCGGGATCACGGTCCGGCGGATGGGTTGCTCCGGATCGCGGGGATCGACCAGGGACGCGTAGTAGGGATTGATGCCCACGGGCAGCGAGCCGCGGTGGCGTTCGATGGCTTCCCGTTCGTTTTCGGTCAGTTCCACCATCCGTTCCAGGTTGCGGATGTCCCGGATGCGGTTGCGCAATTGCCAGCGCCAGTCGTTCCAATCCGTCTCATTGGCTTCCGGATAAAATTTCTTGCGGAAGGCGCGGGCAACGGACGAGACCACTTGACGGGATGTCCGGCTGTAGGACTTGTTCGCGTAGCTGTCCGCTTTCTCACCCGGTTCCGCGAGGGGAGCCGGTGAGGAAACCGGGAGCGAATCCGGCAGGTAGGGCTTCGCTTCGAAGGAGGGAGGATAAGGTTCTTCCGCGATCGCGGCTTGGCTGGGGGGTTTGTCTTCTTCTTCCGTCGTTTGGAATGCCAATTTTGACATTTGCCCAAGACCCTTTCTTATATGAGAAGATGTACGTTAAAGCCAATCTTTCGAAAAAGATTGGAACCAGGCTTTCAAGCATCCACCGGTTTGCCACGTCGCGTAATTCTTCATGGCGATTCCCTTTCTTCTCCACCCGTCAGGTCATGAAATCCATCGAACCGTCACGTGTATCATATTCACGGATGACTTGATATTTTGTAACCATAATCATTTTGCGTCCGGAGTCATCCTCGCCCACTACGCCCGTCACCTGGACCTGTTTTTGAATCAGATTCAACAGTTTAAAGCCTTTATCGTTTTGCCCGATGATGTAATCCGACTCATCGGTGGCCGAGATCATCACATTGACCACTTGGCCTTCCTCATCCCAATCGGCCGCGGTGATGACTCCCGACAAGGTGACTCTGCGTTTGGACTCCGTTTTCGCCATGACCGAGCTCGATGCCAACATAAATAACACATTCTGAAATATCACTTGAACTAAACCGCTTCTATCACAAGATACATACCAATTATATAACTATCTGATCCTAGATCACTTAAAAACTTGGAAATAATCCTATGCGGAATTTCTAGTTCCGATTCGGGCCTGAAAGGGCCTCCCGCTGCCGGGCGAAATGGGCATCAATTCACACATCAAGATCATTGTTGCGATGGAATTTGCAATCTTTTTTTCAATAAATATACCATTTCACACCGATAATCCTGTTTTTTATTACAAAACAGGATCCATTTTAAAAGAAACAAGAACTAGCAGTTCCGGTAAGGCCGATTTCGGAACTCCGAGATCCTATTCTCACTCATAGGCGCTTCCCTTGATTTCCTCCCCGCGAAAGCGGGGATCCAGGTTATTGATCCAGGATTTATACCCTGGGCAGCTCCAGGCTGCCCCTTGAAAGATGCGCCAGAAAAGGACCCAAGGCTACGCTGCGTTTTGCGTGCAACTTGCCCGTAACCGATGCATTGCGCGCCGTGCTAATCCTGCCTTTTTCAACAGGTTTTTCTCGGTGTTCTCCTTGTCTATTTCCACGCTCTCCGTTTTTCATTCCGCGACATTCACCCGGCCCGATTCGCACCAGACGCCGCCGGATTTTGGCACTCCTTATGTTCGGCCGGCCCGGGATAAAGGATTATGGTTTATTTGTAATCTTCCTTCCGGATTTTGTATTTGGTCATTAACTTGTGCAGCTGGCGGACCGTAATGCCCGCCGCCTCGGCGGAGCGGTTGATTTTCCCGCCGTGGAGGGACAGCAGGTCCCGCAGATATTCCTTTTCGAACCGGTCCAGAAACAACCGCCGCGCCTCGGCCAAAGGATAGGAGGTATGGTTCTCGAAAATGGGCAAAGGCAGGGCGGGCAGGAAAATTTCGCCGGGAAACCGCTGGGGCATCAGCATGGACGTGGTTTCGAGAATGTAGGCCCGTTCCAGGATATTTTCCAACTCCCGGATGTTGCCCGGCCAGGAGTATTTCTGAAACGCCTCCATCACGTCGGGATGGACGGAATGGATGTCCTTGGCGTGGAACTTGTTGAGCCGGATCAGGATGTTGTCCACCAGGAGGGGGATGTCTTCCATCCGTTCGCGCAACGGGGGGAGTTCGATGGGAAACACGTTGAGCCGGTAGTAGAGGTCGTTGCGGAAGGCGCCCTGGGCGCAAAGGTCTTTGAGATCGATGTTGGTGGCGGCGACGACCCGGACGTCGGCTTCCAGGATTTCCTCGCCACCCACCCGCTGATAGGAACGGTCTTGCAGGATCTGGAGAAGTTTGATCTGCGCCGGCGGGGTGACGGTGCCGATTTCGTCCAGAAAGATCGTTCCATTATGGGCGATTTCGAACTTACCCAGTTTGCGGCGGATGGCTCCCGTGAACGAACCTTTCTCATGTCCGAAGAGTTCGCTCTCCAACAAGTTTTCGGGAATCGCACCGCAGTGCACGGTGATGAATTGATTCTGGCCGCGCTGGCTGTGGCGGTGCAGCAGCCGGGCGATGACGCCCTTGCCGGTGCCGGTTTCGCCTAGCAGCAAGACCGTGGTTTTCGTGGGAGCGACCGCCTTGACTTTCTGGAAGACCTCCCGCATGAGCGGGCTGCTGGTCCGGATCAGGTCCATCGAATCCGTCTGCCAGAAGCTGCCCCGGAGATAATCCAGTTCGGACTGCATGCGGATGGATTCGTAAAGGCTTTCCGTGACATATTTCACTTCATCCGGATGGATGGGATAGGTCAGGTAGTTTCCGGCCCCCGCCTTGACGGCCTTGATGGCCTCGCGGATCAGGTCCGGCGGAGCGAGAACGATGAGTTCGGCGGCGGGAAAGTACTGCCAGAAGGGTTGCAGTTCCTGTTTGTATTCGGGAAGGTGGGAATGGTCGGGACCGGCGGGGTGAAGCAACTGGAGATCGATGAAGATCAGATCAAACCGTTTTTTCCGGAATTTATCGAAACAGACATCCTTGGTTTCCGCGATATCCACCTTGCAATCGGATCGGAAGAAATTTTGGAGGACATGGCGGGCTGCCTCGTCGCGCGTGACCACCAACACCCTGTTCATCGGGTCCCCCTGCGAAGGACCGTTCCATCCTCCGCCTTACGCCTTGAAATCCTGAGAGTGCACCAAAGCGGAATTATAAGAGCTGCTCGTGGATTTGCAATCACCAGCCCGCGCGGCTAGAAAAAATAGGTTCATCCGATAAGTGCGTACATTTTTCCAACCGCATGGCCTGATATCGATTCGACGGGTGGGAGAGAGCCACCCTAAATAACCTCTCCCTCTGGGAGAAAGTGAAGATAAGTGTGAGGGAACCCCGGTACGGGCGAATTGCATTACATCCCTGCAACCGGGTAGACAAAAACCCGAAGTCAAATACCTTAGCAATCAGGACAAACCTTATAATTGATCAGTCCTTCTCCCGATGATCAGGATCAGGGGAAGGTTGTTCTCCTGATAATTCTCTGAACGAACGGCAGGTTATTCCCAAAGGAGCGGGATCATGGATATCACGGTTTGGATCGACAAGGACTGGCTGCCCTGGGTGTTTCCCGTGATCATTTTTTGCGCCCGGATCCTGGACGTCACCGTGGGAACGCTGCGGATCGTCTTCATCACCCGGGGGATGAGAAAGCTGGCCCCGGTGTTGGGTTTCATCGAGGTGTTCGTCTGGCTCACCATCGTCAGCCAGGTCATCCTGCACGTCAGCACTCTGCCAAACTTCATCGCCTACGCCGGCGGTTACGCCACGGGCAATTACATCGGCATCTTTCTCGAAACCAAGCTGGCGATGGGATTGATCATCGTCCGGATCATTACCCAGAAAGACGCCGAGGCCTTGATCCGGCATTTGAAAGAGAACAACTACGGTTTCACCAATATCCCCGCCTATGGTAACGACGGATATGTCAACGTGATCTTCACCATCATCAAACGCAAGTATTTACCGGAGATACTGGATATCATTCAGCGATTCAATCCAGGAGCGTTCTATTCCGTCGAGGATGTCCGGTCGGCCGGTGAAGGCATTTTCCCGGCGGATCCGGAGCAGTTGAAATACCTGAAGTTCTTCCGGCGGTGATTGGGAGTGAATTTCAAGATCACGTCAGGGGTTGTACCCCTGGCTAATGCAGAAAGCGCCCCTCCGGGGCTCGGTCGGGAGAGAGGTTAAACCCAAAGAATCCCCGCACCCCCAGCCCCTCTCTCCCACCCGGAGAGAGGGGAGGAGAAAAGCCACCCACGAAGAATGAAAACGGGTATAGCACCTGGAGCCGGTTTGCCCCGGTTTGAAACCCTGGGCTAGTTTAATGCCATACACGGAAAGTGACCGGCGGGGGGCCATGCCGCGCTGGGAGCCCACCCTGCACGGCTCCCCCCCGCGGTGTGGATCTTACCCGAAAGGTGGATTCTCACTATCATGATTCCCAAGATTCGCCCAAGAAAACCCTCTTCGAGATTGACCGAAAGGAGACGATCATCCTGAAAGCGGTTTGCGTGATTCCCAGCCGGTACGCCTCGGTGCGGCTGCCCGGAAAGCCCCTGGTGGAAATCTGTGGCAAGCCGTTGATCCAGTGGGTTTATGAGCAGGCCGCCAAGGCCACCCGCTTCGAACGGGTGATCGTGGCCACGGATGACGCGCGCATCCGGCAGGCGGTCGAAGCCTTCGGCGGCGAGGCGGTCATGTCGCCGCCCGACTTGCCCACCGGCTCGGACCGGGTGGCGCGGGTGCTGGAGGATTTGTCCCTGGAGCATGACGTCGTCATGAACCTCCA
The DNA here is from genome assembly GCA_041946805.1 of bacterium. Taxonomy (GTDB): domain Bacteria; phylum Hinthialibacterota; class Hinthialibacteria; order Hinthialibacterales; family Hinthialibacteraceae; genus JABLXU01. Next base: position 4,659 of record JBHGBC010000166.1, on the reverse strand, counting down.
GGGCGACGAGCCGATGATCGATCCCGCCGACCTGGACCGCCTGGTGGCCTGCTTTCAAGAAGCGCCCGGCGTGCAGATGGCGAGCCTGATGGCCCCCCTGCGCGAGGAAGACGAGGTGCTGAATCCCAACCACGTGAAATGCGTGGTGGATCTGCAAGGACACGCGCTGTATTTCTCGCGCCATCCGATTCCCTACTGGCGGGGGCGCGAAAAAGCGGATTGGGCCAGCCATCCGGCGGATTATTGGCTCCACCTGGGCGTTTACGCTTTCACCCGGTCCACGTTGCGGCAATACGCCGGGTGGCCGCGGAGCCGGCTGGAGATCTCGGAAAGCCTGGAACAGCTGCGGGCCTTGGAACACGGCGTGCGGATCAAAATGATCGCCACCGGCCATCCCTGGCCGGGAGTGAACACGCCCGAGGATGTCGAGCGGGTGCGCCAGGAATTGGAAAAGCTCCATGGATAAGCCGAGGACCGTTCCAGAGCGACGGAACGAGGATTCCCGTTCCCGGGGCGAAGCCTGGAAAGCGGCGCTGTTGTCCGCCTTGGTGCTGCCCGGCGCGGGGCAGTTGTACAACCGTCAGTGGCTGAAGGGATTCCTGGTTTTGGCGCTGTTCCTGGCGGCCTCGCTGGGCGTCTTGATTCCCCTGACCCTGGTGATGGTGAATTATTACCTGAACCTGGGCGCGGGCAATGTGGAAGCGGCGGAGCAATCCCTGTTATCCATGAACAGCCAATGGATCCAGATGGCGTTTCTGGTCCTGGCCAGTTTCGGAATTTACGTGTATTCCATTGTGGATGCTTACCGGCATAACCGGATAACGAAGCGATCAGGAGACGAACCATGTCCCAAGTGAAAAAAGTCGTGCTGGCCTACTCCGGCGGGTTGGATACGTCGGTCATCATCCCCTGGCTGATCGAGAATTATCACTGCGAGGTCATCGCCTTCGCCGCCGACATCGGGCAGGGAGAGGAACTCGCCCCCCTGAACGAAAAAGCCATCCGGTCAGGGGCGTCCAAGATTTATATCGAGGATCTGCGGGACGAGTTCGTACGGGATTTCTGCTTCCCCATGCTCCAGGCGGGAGCGATCTACGAGCGCCGCTACCTGCTGGGCACTTCCATCGCCCGCCCGCTGATCGCCAAGGCCCAGGTGGAAATCGCCCGGAAGGAAGGGGCCGACGCGGTGTCGCACGGGGCGACCGGCAAGGGCAATGACCAGGTGCGCTTCGAACTCACCTACCAGGCCCTGGCCCCCGGCCTGAAAGTGATCGCCCCCTGGCGGGAGTGGGACATCCGATCGCGGGAGGACGCCGTCGAATACGCCAAGAAGCACAACATCCCCGTGCCGGTCACGGCCAAGAAGCCGTATTCCATGGACCGCAACCTGTGGCACCTCTCCTTCGAGGGCGGCATTCTGGAAGATCCCAACAGCGAACCGCCGCGGGACATGTTCATCCTGACGGCCAATCCCGAGGACGCGCCGGATGAGCCGGAATACGTGGAAATCGCGTTCGAGGCCGGGATTCCCGTGGCGGTCAACGGGGAAAAACTCGCCTCGGCGGCGCTGCTGGCCAAATTGAACCAGCTGGGCGGCAAGCACGGCGTCGGCCGCGTGGACCTCGTGGAAAACCGGCTGGTGGGGATGAAGTCGCGCGGCGTCTATGAAACTCCCGGCGGCACCCTGTTGGTCAACGCCCATCGCGAACTGCTCTCACTGACCTGCGACCGTGACACCCTGCATTACCGCTTCCTGTTGGCCGAACGCTACGCCGAGCTGGTGTATTACGGCCAGTGGTTCACCTCACTGCGGCGTTCGCTGGATGCGTTTTTCCAAGAAACCGAAAAGTACGTGACCGGTACCGTCCGCATGAAGTTGTACAAGGGGAACTGCACCGTGGCCGGACGCAAGTCACCCCATTCGCTCTACGCCGAGGCCTACGCCACCTTCGGCCGCGACGAGGTCTACAACCAGCACGACGCCGAGGGCTTCATCCGCCTCTTCGGACTGCCCAACAAGATCGAAAGCCTGGTGCGGAAGAAGAAGTAAATTCCTCTTCCCGAATCAAAAAACCGGCCCATGAGACGAATAATTCCTCATGGGCCGTTGTTTATGCCTGTTTCCAAGAAAGCGGGACCGTTTCCCCGCCCTCTTTATGTCATTTCTTTCATGTCATTGATGCAGCGCCGCGTTTTGCACCGCCGTATCGCCGCCCTTCACTTCGCCGAAGATCAGGTTGCCAAACGGACGGGACACGAATCCCCCCGTGTTTCCCACCCAGTTGGTGTATTGGGGTTCGGCACTGGCGGAATGGCGGGAGAACTGCACCTTCCAGACGGTTCCGGGCACCGGCATGCCGGTCACTTTGCCGCCCTCGACGCGCTCCAGGCCCCAGACGGTTTCCGCCTCGGCGTTCAACTCGGTATCCATGCCGTTCAATTCGACAATGTTGTCCACCAGGCGACCGCCATAGCGTTCATAGTAGGGGCAATACAGATCTCCCCAGGGAATCTTGAACTCCATCACGTACCCGTTGGCGGTAGAGCCGTCCTTGATTTGGGTATTCTTGAGTTCCCAAGAACCTCCCGGCAACCACATCACCACCTGGTCATTGATCGTGGGGAAAAACGTATTCCGAATGACATCCCCGCCGTACCGTCCCGCCTCGGTGTAGTTGTACGAGTTGCCCTTGTCGTCCTTTTCGTTCTTGGCGGTGATGGAGGGCTCGGCCTGGAGGCTGTAGCTGTAGAAGCTGGGATCGACATCCGTGCGGTCATCGGCGACGTTGGCGGGATCGATATAAATCGCCAGGTAGTCGGTACCCGCGAAGGTCCATCCCACGTTGCCGCTGGATTGTTGGCCGGGCGTGCCTTCGGGCGCGCCGTTGAAGCGCTCGCTGCCGGTCACCACGGAAACCACTTCCTTGTCCGTGCACTCATACAGGACATAGAGGGCATCCACGCTGTACAGCACTCTCACCTTGGTGGGCTCGGTTGTATCCTCGGGTGTGGCGGAATCATGCGCCACAAAACCCGTGATCGCGGGAGCGGCCGCGTCCCATTCGCCCGCCGCAGCGGCCCCGTCGATTGTGGGAGGCTTGGATGTGAAATTCACGGTGTAATTCTGAGCTCCCGCCATACCGGCCACCATTCCGAAAAGGACCAGAAGGCTGAAAATCATTCGTACTTTCATAATGCGTTCTCCTTTCCCAACCGGGATCAATTTGGGCCCATTATATTGGCATTATATATAATTGCAAGAATACTCCAAAAATATCTCCGTCTACCTGATCAATTATTTTGGAACCGGCCAATCCGGGCATCCGGGAGTCTGAAACTCCCAGGCCCAAATCCTGAAGCGGCGAGGGTGGATTTGTTTCAGAAAGCGGCTGGCCAGGAGCGGCAAGAGAATCCGGAGTGACGGCATGATGCGTAACTTAAATCAAGGGTAGCATAGAGGCGAAAGGATCCCACAGAACAAAAGGCGGACACCAAGGTCCGCCCCGGAGAGCGCCTGGACACTGGCGATGGCTTTCACGCCGCGCACGAAATCATCCTACTTCGACTTGGCCTTTTTCTCTTCCACGAAAATTTTGAGATGGGCCGTGGCCGAGGTTCCATTGTCAGAATCCCGCTTGACCGTGACGATATACAATCCTGGCTTGGCGTAGTGGTGCGAGATCGAAGCGAAATCGTTGAGCGAACAGGTTTCGCCGGTGCTCCCGTCGCCGAAATCCCATTGTTCCTGGCCGCCTTGGACCCGGAACGCGCGCGCTTTCATGTAGACTTCATCCCCCGGCGCGATCCCTTCCGTGGGGTAATAGGTGGCATGGATGGAGGGATGGAGAAGCTCCTTCGTGTTTTCACCCGCCAGGACGTGCACGACGGCGAAATCCACGTCTTCGTTCCCCGCGTTGTCCTTCACCCGCAGGATTTCCGAATAGGCCCCTGGTTTGGAATAAACCCGTTTGACCTTGGGGCCGGTGGCGGTGGTTCCATCATGGAATTGCCACTCGTAGGACACGATGGTGTGGCCATCGGAAATCGAGTTCGAGCCGTCCAGTTCCACTTCGTCCCCTGCCCTGACTAACTTATGCGGCCGGGCCACGGCCAGCAGCGCGCCCGGGTGCTCGCGCAGATAGGCTTCCACCAGGAACGGATAACCGTTGATCAAGCCGCGTTCGCTGCCCTCGGTCCCTTGGATGTCGAAATGCAGGTGCGACCACCCGCCCGACGCGCCCTCCTTGCCCAGGATGCCGATCCACTCGCCCATCTTGACCTTTTGCCCGACCTGGACGTGCGGCAGGATGGCAGAGAAATGCGAGTAGCGGTACACCCAGCCGCGCGGATCCTTGAGGTACACCACGTCATAACGGGGGCTGACCGCCGCTTTGTCATTCTCCGTCAACCGATCGCTTACCTTGCCGGCGGACGATATCACCTCCCCGTCCGTGGCCGCCAGCACCGGGACCCAATGGTCGTAACCGCCGATGTCCAGCCCGTAGTGGTAGTAGATGCTTTGGTTGTCCGGATCCTCCCCGCCATCGACAAAACAAGGATCGTTGGCCATCTGGGTATCCGAAGCGAACCAGCGTTGCTTGACTGGATAAACGAACGTCCCCGGCTCCAGCAGCGGCTGGTCCGGATCCCAGAAACGCA